>CAUFQQ010000006.1:0-126143 GCA_959028125.1 uncultured Bifidobacterium sp.
TCAGTGGTGCGCATGATAACTGTAGTCATGGTTCCTAGTGTCTCATGGGCTTGAGACCAGGCGGTAGCCCATTGACGCGTTCGGGGCTAAGTTCGACGGTCACATGAAGTATTACTGCGAAGGCGGATTCGGGAATCCACTAGGGTTTGGATGGGGTCGAATGGGTCTCGCAGGAGCTTGGACTATGCGTCACGAGCGGTTCGGGAATTATATGCCCCTCTACCTTTATGCAGATAATCAGCGAAAACCTTCAATGGCATTCTCAACAGCGCAAAACAGACATAGTCATAATCTGAGCAATCAACAACAACAGCGAAACACGTGACCTTACACTGCACATGTAGTCCCCAACACGCCAGACGCTTACGATTATGATCACATCAACTTCGCAGAATACTCACGAAACAGATACCGCAAACAACGCATCATGCACCACCATCAGCACCATTCTCACACTGGCCATACCAACGTTCGGACAACTTATCGCCGAACCAGCATTCGTGCTCATCGACACCGCCATCGTCGGACATGTTGGCGGGCAGGCGCTCGCCGGTTTGTCGGTCGGGTCAACCATTGTGCTCACTGTTGTGGGGCTATGTGTGTTCCTTGCGTATAGCACCACATCGCAGGTGGGGCGTCTTTTGGGCGCTGGCAAACGAAGAGAAGGCTTGGAAGCAGGCGTTGATGGTCTGTGGCTGGCTGGAATCATTGGCGTGGTGGTGTCTGTGATGCTGTTCGCTATCGCACGCCCGTTGTGCATGGCTATGGGAGCCCAGGAGAGTGTGCTGCATAATGCGGTTGACTATGTTCGCGCAGTGGTGTTCGGCATTCCCGGCATGTTGCTGGTGTATGCGGCCAACGGTATTTTCCGCGGGCTGCAGAAGGTTCGCATTACGTTGGTAGCTGCTATGGTGGGTGCGATACTCAATACGTTGCTGGATCTGCTGTTCATTCTCGGATTCGGTTGGGGTGTGTTTGGTTCTGGAGTGGCCACGTTGATTTCGCAATGGTTCATGGCAGTGGTGCTTATTGTTCCTGCGGTGTTGTGGACTCGTGCGGAAGGTGCCCGTTTACGGCCGCGTTTGTCAGGAGTGTTGAACAGTGCTGGCGATGGTGCGGTGTTGTTTTTGCGTACGCTTGCGTTGCGCGCATGCTTGGTGGCGAATGTGGTGCTGGCCACGCATATGGGTGTGGAAGTGTTGGCTGCATATCAGGTGGTGAATTCCAGTTGGAATTTTGTGTTGAACATGCTTGATGCCATTGGCATTGCCGGTCAGACGTTGGTTGCCGCGCAGATTGGTGCGCGTCAAGAGGACGAGGCCATGCGTTTGACGAGAATCGCTGGCAAGGCAGGATTATGCGGAGGAACGGTAATCGGTATTGGTTTGATGATTGCCGGATGGTGTGCGTCCCCGCTGTTTTCGCAGTCTACTGAGATTCAGCATTTGCTCACTGTCGGTATGGTGGTTGTTGGCGTGACATTGCCGTTGGCTGGTTGGATGTGGGCTGTTGATGGCATTCTGATTGGGGCAGGGGATTACCGGTATCTTGCATTGACGTGTACGGCGACGGCTGCAATATATGTGCCCTGTCTTGCTGTGATTGGTTGGATATGCGATGCGATGCAGGCTTCTTCCGCGCTGCGTATGGCGTTGCTGTGGCTTGCCGTGAATCTGTTATTTGTAGGATTACGCGCAGTGTTCAATGGTTTCCGTATCAGAACTTCCACATGGTTGCATATCGCACATTGAAATCAGCTTGTGATAGCAGTTTGACATGACGTGAGATAGGCGATCCCTGCAAAATAAAAAATCCCGCATGATTCCGGCGAACCGGATCATACGGGATTGTTATATGCGGACGAACTTAGGAATGAATCCTAAGAACAGGCTCTGGCAATTCAGGAACGCTTGCGCTTGAACACGAACAATGCCCCTGCTGCAACAACCAGAACAGCGACCACCGCAACAACGCCGATTACGTTGGAACCGGTGTTGGCAGTGTTTGCCTTCTTGTGTGCGGCAGGCTTCGTATTCTGCTTGTCATCATCCTTCTTCGGTGCGTTCGGAGTGCTGTCCTTGATAGTCACAGTGAAACGCACGCGTGCACCCTGGTTGTAGAACACCACCACGGAACCGGTGCTGCCGGTTTCGCGACCATTGAGGAATGCGCTGCTCAACACGATGGAACCGTCATCGGTCACGGTGTAATCCGTGCCGGCGGTCAGTGACTGGTAGTCGTACTGCACGTCTTCCACGGTATTGCCATTGGGGTTGATGCCAACGGTCAGACCATTGGCGTTGACGCTCTTCTTGTCACTATCATACTTGTCATAGTCGAATGCATCGCCATTCGTCAGCTCAGCATTCTTGATTTCACCATCGTTCAGCAGCCACACCTGAGTGCCATGGTACGGGTTTGCGGTGCCAATTGCCAGACCGGAATCGGTGACGGCGAACACGCGTAGACCGTGGTTGTTGTTATCTCCGAAACCGTTACGGCTGATGGTCTGGAAATTCGTGCCATCGGAGGAGACGATCAGGTCGAAGCCACGAGTCTCATCGTTGGAGTAATGCAGGTAGCTGAGCACACCTACGAAGTCGGTGAAGTTCTCCAGAGTCTCTTCGGTAAGCCATTTGTCGAGCTCGTTGGTGATGGATTCCGGCAGATACTGCTTGTTCTTGTTGTACAGGTCGAGCAGGCGCTGCAGGGATGCGAGGAACTGGTAACGATCATCGAGCGTGTAGGTTTCGGCAGACTGTGGAGCGACGCCGTCAGGGGAGACCACGTCGGTCTGCTTGGAGCTGAGGTCAGCGCCCATATCCTCCAGCAGCTGCTGCATGGTGGCCACGTCAGCAGCCACTTCGTCGGTCTTGCCGGCTTCTTCAACTGCCTGTGCGGCCTGATCGCTTTCGGACGTTTCGTCGCCCTCGTTCAGCGGCATGATGTCATCATCGCTCGGCTTGGTGGCTTCCTGAGAGTCGGACTCGGTAGGCTTGGTGGCTTCCTGAGAATCCGTGCCGATAGTACCGGAAGTGCCGTTCTGGTCATTCTTCTTCAGAGAGTCGAAGAAGATCTTGATGTATTCGATCTGCTTCTTCCACTCTTCCGGAGTTCGCTTCAGAATGTCGCCGTTGGCGAACTGGGTTGCCGGGTATGCAAGATCACTGATGTCGAAGGTGCCGACGTACAGCTTGCCGTTGTAGGACTGCATACGCCACACATACTGGTTCAGGTGACGGCTCTGCTCGTCGCTGTCGCCCAAGCCGGACAGCATGGTATTGCCATCGATGGTGCCTTTGGAATCGCCGAAGTACTTGTTGTTGGCTTCGCCGGCGAGCATTTCGAAGTTTTCGTTGCCGTCTTCGTCAACGTCCATACGCCACAGGTTGACCGGGCTCTCCAGATCCTTGTACAGATCGGAGAAATCCATTTGCATGGCCTTCTCCAAAGCGTTCATTGGATCGTTGTAGCCACCGATGTACAGGTGGTCGTTGTACACCACCATGTTGGCTGCGCCGGAACGGCTCGCTCCGAAGCCCCACTCGTACTTGGCGCCATCTGCCGGATCGCCGACCAGTGGTTTGAAGGCCCACTTGCCGGTGCTCTCATCCCGCGTGCCACGGAGCAGAGCGAAGGACTGCTTGGTGTTCTTGCCCTTGCCGGTCACAATGGTGACATACAGATTGCCCTTGAAGCCGACCATATCCCACACGCAGCCGCCGAACACGTTGTCGGTCACAGCACATGCCGGATAGTTGTACAAGCCCTTATCCTGAGTGGCGATGGTGGCGAAAGAATCCTGACCTGCGGATGGGTTAGAGGAAGCCACGATAGCGGCACCGTTGTCGGTGATCATGCTGGCGATGAGCTGGTTATTGACAACGGTCAGGCCACGAATACCAGCAGTGTAGCCCTTCTTCAGACCAGTGGTCATGGCAGCGGAACGATACACGATTTCAGTGGCATCACCACTGTTCGGATCAACTTCCAGCAGGTACGGCTGACCCTTTGCGGCGGCAGCAAAGTACAGCTTGTCATGGAATTCGACGGCGGCACGATAGCCGTTGACCGCATGTTCTCCGCCAATCGCATTGACGATGATCTTTACTTCACCGGTCTTGACATTGATCTTGAGCAGCAAGCTGTGGTTCTCGCCATTGTCGAGGAACAGTTCGCCATTGAAGGCAACATCCAGCGCAGCCTTGATGCTGGCATAGGTGGTGCCCATGGTGTTGGCCATGTACTTCAGTGTGGAACCCATTGCGGAATAGCAGGTGCCCACGTACATCCAGTCGCCATAACCGACCGAAGACCATGAATAGTTCTGGCCACGCTCGGCCAAACCCTGCGTGAGATCATCAGTGGATTCGCCATTCAAAACGTTTACGATACCGTCATCTTCGCCCAGCCCTGCATTGGGGTGCGAAATCTTGGTGGCCGTATAGCCGGCACCAAGTACGGCGGTATTCGAGGATTCATTAGCATTGGCGCTGCCTACTACCGGCAGCAACATGGCGCAAGTCGCAAGCGTTGCGATTGCAGCATTAATCATTTTATGGTGGTTGACCATATTTTCCGTAATCTCGTATACTCCGAAAAGATATTCCTCGTGTGGCATATCCAATGAAAAAATACCAAAAAGGGGTGACCTAAGGTACTATACGGAAAACATCGGGAACAAATCTCACCAAGTAGTGTTGCGCTAACTAGTATTTGCGTGACTTTGCGGATGTGCGCATGCGAAATCAGGCTTTAGAAGCGCGTGTGACAAGCCGCTTCTGCACGTAAAGTCCAATGGACATTGTGCAATGGCGGTCACCGCAACCAACACGACGGTACGCACCGCGATGACGCGCTTCCAGAACAAATCCTTATCAGAGGCATCGCGCAACACTGATGCCAAAGCGTATCCGACAGCGGGGAAAATCATCCAACTCAACAGTGGGAAGCAGCTGTAATCATCAACATAGAAAATGTTTCCCCATGCGGCCGCAGCGAACTGCGAAGATAAATGCAATGGTGGAATCAGATCGTTAACCGTCAACATGCATAACGAAATCAGCGGCGTAGCCAATGAAGCAATGTGAAAATGTTTGACGAGTGCGAAAAAACAGGAATACGAAACCCGCAAATCCCAGAATATCGGACGCAAAGATATCGTATCCAAACGTGTCGAGAGTACTGGGGTGGCCAGTCAATGCAACGACTACATCGGGAATCCCATCGCGCACGATATTCAACAGAAGAAAAGCGATGAGCGTGGTGCAGCCTCGTTTTACAATCTTGCGAGGGTTGGCGTCGGAGAAGACCAGATTCGACCCGAGACTGATCATGAACACGGATGGTCCAAGAATGCACAGATACAGAAACACTTGCCCCCACTAGCTGATTTCACCTTGGAAGAAATTACCGTCAAGCACTTCGTAGAGATGCGCCGAGGGAAGACCGAGAGGGGTGGAACGCGCAAGATCGAAGCTGCCGTAGTTATTTTGTCTGCTCTCTCATGATTACGTTATGCTCACTCCAGTGCCCGAACATTCCCTCCATACCCGAAAGGGAGGAATATGCAATCTGTCAAGTGGACTTCCGTCGACAACGAATGCTAGAGAACGCCCGTATCGCCTACCTTAATCAGCAAGCAGAATCGGCGTGGTTCTACCTTAAAACCACTGGCGTCATGTTTCGAGTGTGGCGTTTGCGGGCTGTGTTTTCTCTGTGCATATGAAACGTGCCACCAGGCGGTCGGATGACGCTTGCGGAGGGATGTCTTGTGCACAAAAATGTGTCGTACGAGCGTTTAAGCTTGGTTATCCCGCTTACGTATGGCAGATTCCGTGCTTTATCCTGAGCCATTTCGCTTATATATGGCAGGTCAGGTTGTCATGACAGCTGTTCGCATACCCCATAAGTACGCTTTTCCGAGGTGTATCTGCCATACATAAGCGAGATAGGGATAAAAGGGGGTATCAATGTCCGAGAGAACGCGTCTTCATTATCCAACGGTATATGTGGTTCATGCGGAAGATAAGAACAGGTATAAAAGCGTTCCTGACTATACGGTATACGTGGGGGAGACGAAGGTCGCCGCGGCGCGCGACCACGTCGAGAACGGCATGGCCAAGGCGGAGGCCATGGCCATGCACGGGATCGCGAGCGTCACACCCCTGGAACGCTGGTGCCGCGAGTACCGGGCCGGAGGTCCGGAGGCGCTCGGGCCGAGGCCCAAGGGCAGGCCCAGAGGCTCGAAATCCAAGCCGAGACCCAAACCGACGCGCGAGCAGGAGCTCGCCGAACAGGTCGTCTACCTGAAGGCGAAGGTCGCGTACCTGGAAAAACTCCGGGCCCTGCGGGCGTCCAAGTCACGCGGCGCGAGCGAAGCGCCGTCGTCCGACTGCTCGCAGGGCGGGGACACCGGCTCGACCACCTCCTGAGGATAGCGAGCCAGATTCACGTACTTCTATCAGCTGTCGCATCCGGAGCGTGTGACGCGGGCCGATCTCGAGCCATTGGTCGGCGAGATCTGGGGACGCACGCCGAACGGGGCGGCCACCGACAGGTGCGCATGTGCCTGGTCCACGAGTTCGGGCAACGAGTGTCGGCCAAGAGCGTGCTCGGGGTCATGCGGCGCATGGGACTGAGATGCGCCATCCGCTCCAGGAACCCGTGGAGGAGGTACAGCTCGTACAGGGGCGAGACGGGCGATCACGTGCATAACCTGCCCGAACGCGACTTCGACGCGGCCCGTCCGTTCTCCAAGCTCGGCACCGACGTCACCGAGTTCAAGGTCGCCGGCTCCAAGTACCTCGCGCCCGTGCACGACATGGCCAGCAAGGAGATCGTCGCCTGGGACGTGAGCCGCAGTCCGGACCTCGGGCAGCAGAAGCGCCTGCTCGCCATGCTTGCGGAGCGCCTGCCCGCCGGCGCGGAGCCGATCCTGCACTCGGACATGGGATGGCAGTACCGGCACCAATGGTGGAGGGACGAGCTCGAACGCCTCGGCATCCGCCAGTCCATGAGCCGCAAGGGCAACTGCCTGGACAACGCCGCCACCGAGCAGGTCTTCGGCCACTTGAAGGAAGTTCTACCGAGGCCGGGAGTTCGACTCGTACGAGCGGTTCAAACGCGAGCTGGACGCCTACATCATCCATTGGAACACCAGACGGCGCCAGATACGACTCGGGGGACATACCCCGGAGGAGTTCCGGAGCATGTCCCTCGCGGTCTAGGGCTGTATCCTAATTAACAACGTCCAACAAACGGGGCGCAATTCAGTCTCGTGGAGGCGTGCGTCGTCTCTTTTTGGAGGCGTTTGGGTTTTTCTGGTGGTGGCCTTGATAGATCGGCGTGTGCCTTTGGA
The DNA here is from genome assembly GCA_959028125.1 of uncultured Bifidobacterium sp. GTDB lineage: Bacteria > Actinomycetota > Actinomycetes > Actinomycetales > Bifidobacteriaceae > Bifidobacterium. Next base: position 7,361 of record CAUFQQ010000006.1, read on the forward strand.
ATAATGATATGGAGGTTTCATCTCATTCGACGTCCGGCTGGGTTGCATTCGTGGGGGATCGGCGCTATGCTGTAACAGCGAAATAAGCTGGACTTCGTTCGGTTCGCTGAGGCCATCCCGTGGATGCGGGGTGGCCTCAGTGCTTTCATCGCCGGATTGGGGGAGGTCGAATTCATGTCGTTGCGCAAGCCCTACAGGAGTGTGGACGAACAGCTGCGCATTTTGCGCTCCCGTGGCATGGCTGTCGATGCCGGTGCGGGTCATGTGCTCAGGCGCGAGGGCTATTATCCGATCGTCAATGGCTACAAGGATTTGTTCCTCGACTGAAAGGCATGCCTGACCGCTGGTGATGACCGGTACGGGACGGGCGCGCGTTTCGATGATCTGTACGCCCTGTTCCTGTTCGACCGTGAGTTGCGTGAACTGTTGTTTTCCGCCATCACACGGGCGGAGGCCGCGCTCAAGGCAGTATGCGCGTATGAGTTCACCAGGCTGCACCCCGACGAGGTCAACCCGTATCTCAATCCCGACTATTATGATTCCAGGCGCCGTCCGAGCGCCGTGGCGTTGATCGACAAGGTCTTCAAGCGGATACTTGAGTTGGACGGCAACCCGCGCAACAGGGGCGACTATGGCGGCAAGGCGTATATCCGCCATTGCATGGAAGACCACAACGGCCAGGTCCCGTTGTGGGTGCTGGCCAACGATCTTTCTTTCGGCCAGACGGTATGGTTCTTCCAAGTCCAGTCCCCGGCCGTCCGATTGGCGGTCGCCGAAAGTTTCACCGGTTTGTATGCGGACACGCACGACGGGCCGCGGCGCATCACCATCAAGCGGTTGGACAGCATCTTCAACAGACTGGTGTTCTACCGCAACCTGTGCGCGCATGACGAGCGCTGCTATTGTGCCCGGTACGATGGGCGCGCTAACGAGAACGTGTACCAGGCCATCGGTGATCTTGGCTATTTGCTTGACAAGGACGATTACTTGGAATTGTTCGGTCGCTTCTCCGCATTGGTCGCACGGGCGACCTCCGCCATGCCATCGCGGAGACAAGCGATCCTGTCTGCTATGGGCGTGCGCGAACGGGAACTGGCCGACAGGGCGGAAATCATACTGCGCAGCTGACCGTTCCTGCCATTGGGACGGTGGCGTCGCAGGCGGCTTTGGACTATGAGCCAGCTGATCTGGGCTGTCTGCAATAGGCCTGTGGGATTCGGGATGCCATTGGCGGCTGGGACGGTTGTATGGGCCGCGTATCGTTCTGTCTATTGTCCGCCATGGAGACGTGCTGCCGGGCGAATGCTTCTGGGCACCACCCAGGCGGAACATCATGAGACCACAGGGGGTATTGCGCTTTTCCATGCCGGTCGGCGAAGATGCTGAGCGCCGGCAGGGTGGTGGAACGTTCCCGGATTATTTTTGGGTGCCTGTAGGTGCCTCGTGGAAGACGAGACTGATCGGCAGGTTTCCCAAAAATTGAAAACCTTGGAATAAGGCCAAAAACAGCTGACCACGATTATCATCGGAGGCGCGCATGATGATGGTAGTCATGATTTTCATGCTTATGCCCCTGTGGGATCTGCTCGGCCGTGAGGACTATTCTCGGAGAGGCGCGATGTCCGGGGTGGTTATTTCCAGTTGAACGTGTAGCTCTGGTCCGACTGTTCCTCGCCATGGGTGGTGACGGTTGGGATGTTGCCGTGCCAGGTTACGGTGAAGTTGTCCGAGTCCAATGATTTTCCGTCGTTGTGCAGGTCCGTCTTGATTTCTGTGACGTTCTCGGCTCCGATGACGTTGGAATCGGTGTCCCAGGAGACTTTGATCGTGATGGTGCTTGGGCCGAAGAACATGGGCGAGCCTAGTTCGCCGATGGCCACTTCGCAGGTGCCGTCAGAGGATGTCGTGTTCACAATGCTGTGGGGCATGTCTATTTGCGTCCATATGAGGGTACAGCCGCCGGCCCAGACCAGTGCGAGTACAAGGACGATATGCTCGATAATGCGCGCCGCTTTATGCTGTTTTGGCAGTGTTCCTGTCATCAATGCCCCTGCAATCGTGCCGCGCCTCTTTTGTCTTTGAAGTAGTTTATCGATGTTCTGGATGGTTCGAGGTTATACGGTGTTTTGAGATTACCATACCTGACATGGCAGTGGGATTGTTCCTTCTTGTCTAGGCGCCACTAAACAAGATATCGCCAAACGGCTCGGACCGAGCGAGACCACTGTGCGCCCCTGCATATCCGAGTTTTTCACGGCGCTCGGGTACACGGACCGTGGCGAGCTGACCATCACCGCCATTAAAGCCGGATACTGATTGGTTTCTGATTTGAATTTCGGTGCATGGTAGAGTGCCCTTGCCGTGAATCCCATCATCTCCCATCGAGTCGGGGAAATGCGGAGCAAAAACAGGTTATATCATAGATTGAGTTGTTGAACTCAACAAGTAAGCGCACCACGTAGCAGTGTCTTCGCATACAAGAATCGGATCCGAACACAATTATTCAGACCCGATTCTTGCATATAGGAGCATGAAAGCGTCGGTTTAGCGCTCGTGATGGTCGATGTGGTCGGATATCACGTCGCCGATGGTCTGCACGATCTGTACGAGGATGACGCACAGGATCACGGCCACGGTCATCACGTCGTACTGGTAACGCTGGTAGCCGTAGCGGATGGCGATATCGCCCAAACCGCCTGCGCCGACGGTGCCGGCCATGGCGGAGAAGCCGAACAGGGTGATGAACGTCAGTGCTGCGCCGCGCACCAGCGACGGCAGGCTTTCGAACAGCAGCACTTTGAACACGATCTGCAGATTGCTGGCACCGAAGCTTTGCGCGGCCTCCACCAGACTTCCGTCCACTTCGGCGAGCGACTGCTCCACCACGCGTGCCACGAACGGCGCCGCGGTGATGACCAGCGGCACGATGGCTCCCGGCACGCCGAGCGAAGTGCCGACAATCAGTCGGGTCAACGGGATGATGGCCACCAGAAGAATGATGAATGGTACGGAACGCACGATGTTCACGATCCAGCCGAGCACGGTGTTGAGTGTCGCATTCGGGCGGATGCCCTTCTTTGCTGAGGTGATGAGCAGTACGCCCACAGGTAGGCCGATCACATATGCGAGTAGCGTCGCTACCGCGGTCATGATGATCGTGTCACGTACTCCCTCGACCAGCAGTTCGCCATAATCGGCGATGAATTGCGAGATAATCTGTCCCATTTCACTTCACCTCTTCCTTGGTCGGCGAGTCCGTCTGCTCATCGGACGAAGCGGAATCATGCTTATGGCGATGGTTCTCCACTTTCGCATCGGTGATCAGTGTTTTCAGAATGTCGCTTTGCGGATTGGAGAACAATTCCTCCGTATCGCCCATCTCCACGATGCGTCCGCCATCAATCATGGCCACACGATCGCAGATGTTGCGTGCCACGGACAACGAATGCGTGATGATGACCAGCGTCACGTTGAGCTCGCGGTTGATGCGGCGCAGCAGGTCAAGGATCTGCGCAGTCGTGGTGGAGTCGAGTGCGCTGGTGGCCTCGTCGCACAGCATGATGGACGGATTGTTGGCCAACGCGCGTGCGATGGCCACGCGCTGCTGCTGGCCGCCGGACAGCTGGCTCGGATAGCGGTCGGCCAGATCGGCCAATCCAACCAGGTCAAGCAGATAGCGGGCACGCTCCTCGCGCTTGTTTTTCGGCGTATGGTTGAGCTCCAGTGGGAACGTGACGTTGCGCAGCACTGTGCGCTGCTGGAACAGGCTGAAATTCTGGAAGATCATGCCGATTCCGGCACGCACGTCCGCCAGCTCCTTGCCTTTCGCGTCGGTGATGTCCTCACCATCGACGCGCACTTTGCCGGAAGTGGGACGTTCCAGCAGATTGATGCAGCGCACCAACGTGGACTTGCCCGCGCCGGAGGAGCCGAGGATGCCGAAGACTTCACCCGAATCGATGGTCAGGTTGATGTCGTGCAGCACCTCATGCGCTTCGGTGCCACTGCCATAGCTTTTGTGCAGATGGTCGATCTGAATCGTCATAATGTCCTGTTCCTATTGATGTTCCATAACAAGAATGCCGCAGGGTAGTATACCTGCGGCATTGAATTCTTGCAGCCGAAGCGGGTCTTAGAAGACCGGCACCACAGCGCCCTTGTAGTTCTTGTTGATGTAGTCGCGCACCTCGTCGGACTTCAAAGCCTTCTTGAGCTCCTTGGTCTTGGCGGTGTTCTCGTTGCCTTCCTTCACCACGAGGATGTTCTGGTAGGTTTTCGCGGCCAGGCCGTCGGCCTTTTCGGTGACCAGTGTGTCCTTGGTCGGGTCGAAGCCGGCTTGAATGGCGTAGTTTCCGTTCAGTGCCGCGATGTCGACATCCTTGATGACGGTCGGAACCACGGCGGCCTCAAGCTCCTTGAACTTCAGATTCTTCGGATTGGAGGTGACGTCCTTCGGAGTGGCGTTGATGTCCTTCGGATTCTTCAGCTTGATCAGACCGGCATCTTGCAGCAGCAGAAGCGCACGGGCCTCGTTGGTGGCGTCGTTCGGCACGGCCACGGTGGCGCCATCCTGCAGATTCTGCAAATCCTTGGTCTTGCCAGGGTATAGGCCGAATGGCTCGAAGTGGATACCTTCCACGGACACCAGATGCGTGCCCTTCTCCTTGTTGAAGTTGTCGAGGTACGGCTTGTGCTGGAAGTAGTTGGCGTCCACTTCACCATCCTCGGTGGCGGTGTTCGGCTGAACGTAATCGGTGAACTCCTTGACTTCGAGCTTATAACCATCTTTCTCGACGAGCGGCTTGATGGCTTTGTTTAGGATTTCCGCGTGCGGGGTCGGGGAGGCCGCCACGGTGATGGTCTTGTCATCCTCCTTGGAGGCGGCACCGTTGGAGCCAGAGTCGCCGCAGCCGGCCAGACCGAAGGTCGCGAGCGTGGTGACGGCGAGCAGCGCGCCGAGAAGCTTCTTGTTACGCATGGTTGAGTTCCTCTCTCAATTCGCTATACGGGCCGCCCGTTTGCCACGCGGCGGACCCAACGATTGACCAATATAGAGGAACCATCGACGGCAACACGGCGTTCACTTATTGAAAATACTTATAAAGGGCATGAAAAACGCAGAAATTCGCGAAAACCGTCTTATAAAATCGCAAGAAAACTCTTAAAAAACCTTTTCTACAGAATTTCAAAATGATGCAATGCATTCGAGATTCCGGCATCGTCGACACTGTCGGTGACGTAATCGGCTACGGTCTTCGGTTCGTCAGTGGCGTTGCCCATAGCCACGCCTATGCCGGCGAAACGTAGCATATCCACGTCGTTGCCGCCATCGCCGAACGCGATCGCATTGTCCCTCGACCAACCAAAATGCTCAAGCACGACCTGCATGCCGACCGCCTTGCCGCCATCCGCAGGAATCAGGTCGGTGAAGTCGGGATGCCACCTCACACCGCGCACGTTGCCGCACATGCCGGCGATTTCCGCTTCCGTTGCCTTATCCACATATGGGCTGATCTGGAATGTGCGATGGTTTCCTATACGTTGCTGCGGATTGCATATGTCGATTTTCGGCGCGGTTTTGCCAAGGCTGTTCCACGTACGTTCCAAAGCGGCGTTGATGCGATTGAAATACCCGTAGTTGCTTTCCGCGTAATTGGCGACGACATCGGTATGCGATTGCAGCCAGTCAGTGATGATCTCCACATCGTGCAGGTCGATTGGATGACGGTAATCGAGGCCGTCGCGTGTTGTGCAGAACTGGCCGTTAAGGCCAACAATGCCATCAAATTCGACGGGAATGGTGTCAAGCACCACACCCATATAGGAGGGTGCGCGCCCCGAGCAGATGAACACCTTCACGTCTTTTTTCTGCAACGCATGCAATGCGTCGATGGTGGATCGCGGCACCACATGCGTGACGAAACTCGTCAAAGTGCCGTCGATATCGAAAAACGCAGCCTTGATGTCCGATGACATGCCGATCTCCTCGTGAATCCGTTCAAAACGTCATCCAGCTTACGGGGAAAAACTGCGGAAAACGCCATTGTCGGCACAAAAAACGAACACGAAAATAGGAAAAACGTCCGGTTGCGCCTACAATCGTCAACCATGAGCGAACATATTGAGATCACGCCGGAGATCATCGAGATCCGTCATTATCTGCACGCACATCCCGAGCGCAGTTTCAAGGAATACGAGACAAGTGCCTATATCGAGAAACTGCTACGCGCGCATGACATCGAAGTGCTCAACAACCCGCTTGAAACCGGCGTGGTCGGCCTGATCCGCGGCGAGCAACCAGGCCCGCGCATCGCATTGCGCGCCGATATCGACGGTCTGCCCATCCAAGAGGATACTGGCCTGCCGTTCTCGTCCGTCAACGACGGTGTGATGCACGGTTGTGGCCACGACCTGCACATGTCTTACATGCTCGGAGCCGCATTCTGGCTCGCAAAACGCCGCAAGCGCATCAAAGGCTCCATTAAACTGCTGTTCCAGCCTGCCGAGGAGCTCGGTCTCGGCGCGAAAGCCATGGTCGATGCGGGGTTGCTCGCCGACGTATCCGCCGCCATCGGCGCGCACAACAATCCGAATTACGCGCCCGGACAGATCGCCGTAGGCCCCGACCCGATGATGGCCGGCTGCGTGAAATTCCACGTCACTCTGCATGCCGCCGGCTCACATGCCGGATATCCACACAAGGGCACCAGTCCTATCGAGGCGCTCGCCACAATGATTCTCGCCTTGCAGACCATCGTCAGCCGCAATGTCTCACCATTCCATCCGCTCGTGCTGTCCATCACCGAACTGCACGGCGGCCACGTGTGGAATGTCGTGCCGGACAAGGCCAGCTTCCAAGGAACCGTACGCTACTTCCATAAGTCCGACGGCGAACTGGTCGAGAAACGCTTCAAGCAGCAGGTCCAATCCATCGCCGCGGGCTACGGCATTACCACAGACATCGACTGGGATGACTTTCAGAATCCGCTCGTCTCCGACATGGAACTATCCAAAATCGTCGCTGACAACGTGCGCGACTATGCGCAGCTCGAGCCAATCCATCCTTCGATGGCGGGGGAGGATTTCTGCGATTTCATGCCCGTCACCATGCCGGTGTTCGCCTTCATCGGTTCCAATGGCGAGAAAGGCTGCCCCGATTGGCATAGCCCGCATTTCGTCGGTCTGGATGAATCACTGCAGGCCGGCGTGGAATTCTACGCCAACGCGGCGCTGACGGTGCTCAACGAACTTTCGTGACACGCGTGCGGTCCGCTTTCAATTCGCGATCGTAAGAAAATAAAACGTTCAACAAATCAACGGTAGGTTAGGCAGCTATGACAGACATTCGCTTCGCACTCGCTCAAATCGACACCTGCGTCGGAGACCTTGATTCCAACGCCGGTAAGATCATGCGATACGTCCGCCGCGCCGCGCAACAGGGCGCGCAAGTCGTCGTATTCCCGGAAATGACATTGACCGGATATCCCATCGAAGACCTCGCCCTGCGGGCCACCTTCCGCAAAGCCGCGTGGAACAAAGCCAACTGGCTTGCCACCGAACTGGCTGCCGATGGGCTTGGCGACCTGTTTGTGGTGGTTGGCACGGTCGGCACTGATCGTGAAACGTCTAAGCCGCGTAATCGACTTGTTGTATTGCATGATGGCGTGGTTTGGGCCGGCTATGACAAGCACTTCCTGCCCAACTACGGTGTGTTTGACGAATTCCGCATTTTCAGTCCTGGCAATAAGTCCATGGTGCTTGATGTGAATGGCGCACGTATTGGTGTGGCTATTTGCGAGGATATCTGGCAGGATGGCGGTCCTGTGGCAGAACTTGCCGAGCAGCATATTGATTTGCTGCTTACCATGAACGGTTCTCCGTATGAGGAGGGTAAGACTGATACTCGACTCGATCTTGCGGTACGCCGTGCGGCTGAAGTGAACGCGCCGATGATCTACCTCAATCAGGTGGGTGGTCAGGACGATCTGGTGTTTGACGGTGGCAGTTTCGTGGTTGATGCTGACGGTACACTGCTGGAACGTTCGCCGATGTTCATGGAGGATCTGAGCTTCTTCGACCTCGACACCACTGCCGAACGCCAGAAAGCTGGATCTATCGCAGCCAAGCCTGATCCGGATGAGGAAGTGTATACCGCTTGTGTGCTGGGCTTGAAGGATTACATGGCCAAGAACCATTTCAAGGGCGTGTGCTTGGGCTTGTCTGGAGGTATTGACTCCGCATTGGTGGCTGCCATGGCTGCTGATGCCGTGGGAGGAGCCAACGTGCATGGCATTTCCATGCCGAGCATGTACTCGTCTGACGGTTCGAAGGATGATGCCGCCGATCTGGCGAAGAATATTGGAGCGCACTACGACATTCAGCCCATCGAACCGCTGTTCGTCTCCTTCCAGAAGCAGCTCGATCTTGAAGGTGTGGCCGCTGAGAACCTGCAGGCGCGTATTCGCGGTGTGATTGTCATGGCATATTCGAATTCCAAGGGGCTTCTGGCTGTCGCCACGGGCAACAAGTCGGAGCTTGCCTGCGGCTATTCCACGATTTACGGCGATGCGGTCGGCGGATACGCTCCGATCAAGGATCTGCTCAAGACCCGTGTGTGGGAGATCTCCCGCTGGCGCAACAAGGCTGCCGCCGAAGGCATGGGCATTGGCGGACTGCATATCGTGGGCAACGAGCAGGGGTCTGCGGGAACGCCGTTGCCGGACGGCGTGATGATTCCCGTCAATTCGATTGAAAAGGCTCCATCCGCCGAACTTCGCCCGGGGCAGAAAGACTCCGATTCGCTGCCGGAATATGAGCTGCTCGATCAGGTGTTGGCAATGTACATTGAACATGCGCATGGTCGTGAGGATCTTCTGGCAGACGGTTTCGATGAGACCACCGTCGACACGGTTATGCGACTGGTCGATCGTGCCGAATGGAAGCGCCGTCAATACCCGCTTGGGCCAAAGGTGACGGCATTGGCGTTCGGCCGTGACCGCCGCTTGCCGATTACCAACGCGTTCCGCGAATAGAACAGCGGCGGACTATTGTTTCGTTACGCGCTTCGTAAGGAGTGATATGGAAAAGCAATGGTATTTCAATACGGTTACCGAACAGCCTGAACTGGGCATGATCTCACCGGCGAGCCATCGTATGGGACCATACAAAACCAGGGAAGACGCGCTCGATGCATGGAAGATCGTGCAGGAACGCAACATCAAATGGGAAGAACAGGATCGCGAATGGAAACGCTGGTCTTCCGATGAAAAGTAGTTGATGCGATATAAGAAATCGCGGTGTCTGGATTACGGCACCGCGATTTTTTCTTATACTTCGCAAGTGTGACATATGTCACTTTTATTTCCTCTCAAACTCAGGTTCTTTACAGGTTCGTGCAGCTAGAATCGGTAACTAGCGACGACGTAACGATGCGTCGCCAAACCAACACCCAGAAGGAGTGGAAATGGCAGCAGTTGATGCGACGGCAGTCTCCCCGGAAGAGCTTCAGGCTAAGGCTTGGGAAGGCTTCGCTGAGGGCAACTGGCAGAAGGACATTGATGTCCGTGACTTTATTCAGAAGAACTACACGCCTTATGAGGGCGACGAGTCCTTCCTGGCTGACGCCACTGAGAAGACCAAGCACCTGTGGCAGTATCTCGATGACAACTATCTGGCCGTGGAGCGCAAGCAGCGCGTCTACGACGTCGACACCCACACACCGGCTGGCATCGACGCATTCGGCGCCGGCTACATCGACTCTCCGGAAGTCGACAATGTGGTTGTCGGTCTGCAGACCGATGTTCCTTGCAAGCGTGCCATGATGCCGAACGGCGGTTGGCGTATGGTCGAGCAGGCCATCAAGGAAGCCGGCAAGGAGCCGGATCCGGAAATCAAGAAGATCTTCACCAAGTACCGCAAGACCCACAATGACGGCGTCTTCGGCGTGTACACCAAGCAGATCAAGGTTGCCCGCCACAACAAGATCCTCACCGGCCTGCCGGATGCCTACGGCCGTGGCCGCATCATCGGCGATTACCGTCGTGTGGCACTGTATGGTGTGAACACCCTGATCAAGTTCAAGCAGCGTGACAAGGACTCCGTGCCGTACCGCAACGACTTCACCGAGCCGGAGATCGAGCACTGGATCCGCTTCCGCGAGGAGCATGACGAGCAGATCAAGGCCCTGAAGCAGCTGATCAACCTCGGCAACGAATATGGTCTTGACCTGTCCCGTCCGGCACAGACCGCTCAGGAAGCAGTGCAGTGGACCTACATGGGCTACCTCGCTTCCGTCAAGAGCCAGGATGGCGCCGCAATGTCGTTCGGCCGCGTCTCCACCTTCTTCGACGTGTACTTCGAGCGTGACCTGAAGTCCGGTAAGATCACCGAGACCGACGCACAGGAGATCATCGACAACCTGGTCATGAAGTTGCGTATCGTGCGCTTCCTGCGTACCAAGGATTACGACGCGATCTTCTCCGGCGATCCGTACTGGGCGACTTGGTCCGACGCCGGCTTCGGCGACGACGGCCGTACCATGGTCACCAAGACCTCGTTCCGTCTGCTCAACACCCTGACCCTCGAGCACCTCGGACCTGGCCCGGAGCCGAACATCACCATCTTCTGGGATCCGAAGCTGCCGGAAGCCTACAAGCGCTTCTGCGCCAAGATCTCCATCGACACCTCGGCAATCCAGTACGAGTCCGACAAGGAAATCCGCTCCCACTGGGGCGATGACGCCGCCATCGCATGCTGCGTCTCCCCGATGCGCGTGGGCAAGCAGATGCAGTTCTTCGCAGCTCGTGTGAACTCCGCCAAGGCTCTGCTGTACGCCATCAACGGCGGCCGCGACGAAATGACCGGCATGCAGGTCATCGACAAGGGCGTTATCGAGCCGATTCAGCCGGAATCCGACGGCTCATTGGATTACGAGAAGGTCAAGGCCAACTACGAGAAGGCTCTCGAATGGCTGTCCGAGACCTACGTGATGGCTCTGAACATCATCCATTACATGCACGATAAGTATGCATACGAGTCCATCGAGATGGCTCTGCACGACAAGGAAGTGTACCGTACCCTCGGTTGCGGTATGTCCGGCCTGTCCATCGCAGCCGACTCCCTGTCCGCATGCAAGTACGCCAAGGTCTACCCGATCTACAACAAGGACGCCAAGACCACTCCGGGCCATGAGGACGAGTACGTCGAAGGCGCCGATGACGATCTGATCGTCGGCTACCGCACCGAGGGTGAGTTCCCGCTGTACGGCAACGATGATGATCGCGCCGACGAGATCGCCAAGTGGGTTGTCTCCACCGTCATGGGCCAGGTCAAGCGCCTGCCGGTGTACCGCGGAGCGGTCCCGACCCAGTCCATCCTGACCATCACCTCCAACGTGGAATACGGCAAGGCCACCGGCGCCTTCCCGTCCGGACACAAGAAGGGCACCCCGTATGCTCCGGGCGCAAACCCGGAGAACGGCATGGACTCCCATGGCATGCTGCCTTCCATGTTCTCCGTCGGCAAGATCGACTACAACGACGCTCTTGACGGCATCTCGCTGACCAACACCATCACCCCTGATGGCTTGGGCCGCGACGAGGATGAGCGCATCGGCAACCTCGTGGGCATTCTGGACGCCGGCAACGGCCACGGTCTGTACCACGCCAACATCAACGTGCTGCGCAAGGAACAGCTCGAGGATGCCGTCGAGCATCCGGAAAAGTACCCGCACCTGACCGTGCGCGTCTCCGGCTACGCGGTGAACTTCGTCAAGCTCACCAAGGAGCAGCAGCTCGACGTGATCTCCCGTACGTTCCACCAGGGCGCCGTCGTCGACTGAGACTGAACGGCACCGTGTGAAGCGGTAGAGTGCAAGGGGCGGAGCGTGAAAGCTTCGCCCCTTGGTTTTCCCTGTACAATGTGGGGAAACCATTGGAGAGATACAACGAAAGGACACCGATGTCTGAGAACGTACATTTTCGCTCCACAACAAGGCATATGCTCAGAGAATCGCAAAACTACGTCAACCAAACGCTTATGGGAGGGTTGTCAGGCTTCGAATCGCCGATCGGACTGGACCGGCGTGACCGCATCAACGCGCTGAAAAGCGGTGATATCGGCTTCGTGCATTCCTGGGACATCAACACGTCCGTCGACGGTCCGGGAACACGCATGACCGTCTTCATGAGCGGTTGCCCATTGCGTTGCCAGTATTGCCAGAATCCGGATACGTGGAAAATGCGTGACGGCAAGCCCGTCTATTACGAGGCCATGGTCAAAAAGATCGAACGCTATGTGGATCTTTTCAAGGCGACGCATGGCGGTATCACCTTCTCGGGCGGCGAATCCATGATGCAACCGGCGTTTGTTTCCCGCGTGTTCCGTGCGGCCAAGGAGATGGGCGTGCACACCTGCCTCGATACTTCCGGATTCCTTGGCGCAAGTTACACCGACGACATGCTGGACGACATCGACTTGTGCCTGCTCGACGTTAAATCCGGCGATGAGGAAACCTACAAGAAGGTGACTGGCGGCATTCTGCAACCGACCATCGATTTCGGACAGCGTCTGGCCAAGGCCGGCAAGAAGATCTGGGTGCGTTTCGTACTCGTGCCCGGACTCACCTCATCCGAGGAAAACGTTGAGAATGTGGCGAAGATCTGCGAGTCGTTCGGCGACGCAGTGGAACATATCGATGTGCTTGGATTCCACCAGCTTGGCCGTCCAAAATGGCATATGCTCAACATTCCCTACCCGTTGGAAGACCAGAAAGGGCCGTCCGAGGCAATGAAACAGCGTGTGGTGGAACAATTCCAATCGCACGGCTTCACCGTCTACTAAACGGGAAGCCACGCATATTCCAGCCAACGATTCCGGCAAATCAATCGTTTGAAAGTGCCTCAGCGATTGGAAAAAGGAATATTCGTGCAATTGTTGAACCAGCATTCGCCACGCGGAAAAATCTTCACATTCGACGCGTGGCGAAATGCTGTGAAATACCGCAAAACCGGCGACTCTGCCGTAGCCTTGAATCATGGTGGACATCTATGCTTTTCCTCAAGGCACGCCCAACGAAGCGCGTGCCACAGGTAGGGGATCGTGCGCCTACGCCGACCCTCCTGAACAAATGTTGACCCGACCTTCCGGCGTGCCAGACAAGGTATGGGATGCCGTGCTTTCCGTAGAACGCATGCCTCGATTACCAAGCGTGTCGTATCGTGAGATTCCAGTGCCGTGCGCCATGGCGAGTTTCGGCATTGGAGTTGAGATGCAATGCGACGAGGCGCGTTCCACAGGCTGGATCATGGTGTTGTATTCGCACAAATACCGGAATGACTGGCATTCTCATTGGCGTTGCGTCGCTTTCGCCGCGTTGCCGTTGTCTGGAGGCGAAGGCGATTGTCTGATACCGTCCATGTATTGGGATGCGATGATGGACCGTGTTGGTTCGTGCGATGTCGAACATGTTTCGGGAACCGTCACAGTCACGAAAAGCACGACGTTTGGCACTCAGTCCGACGCTCCCGAAACCGGGTGTGAGATTCGTGTGTCTTGGACGCCACTAGACTATGCCGATGGAGGCCTTGACGCGGGCGCCCAAGTGGGCGCGTGGGCTAGGTTCCTCCGGTCCATGACGCAATCCGAGGAGGATTATCCCGTTGACTGACGAGCCAAGGTTGCAGGCCGAGCCGCGTGAGGGCGTGCCCGATGTGATCGACACCCTACCGGCATTCCGCGAGTACTGCAGCGCATTGGCGTCTTCGCATGGGTCTTTGGCTGCGGATGCGGAACGTGCGTCTGGCTTCCGATACGGTCATGACGATTGGTTGGTGCAATTCAAAAGAGACGGTGCCGGCATAGGATTGCTTGATCCGCAGGCATTGGCTGCGGAAGGTGCCGATTGGAACGATTTCAATCGTGCGGTGGGCGATGCGGTATGGATTCTGCATGATTCGTTGCAGGATCTGCCGGGATTCGTTGATTTGGGATTGCAGCCGAAACGTTTGTTTGATACGGAAATCGCTGCACGGCTGCTGGGGCTCAAACGTTTTGGATTAGCTGCCGTTACCGAGCATTATCTGGGACTGACGCTTGCGAAAGAGCATTCCGCGGCCGACTGGTCGTACAGGCCGCTGCCCCGAGACTGGCGTAATTATGCGGCGCTGGACGTTGAATTGCTGATCGAGCTTGAAACGACCATGCGCGCCGAACTGCAAAAGCAAGGCAAGATCGAATGGGCTGAGGAGGAATTCGATTACGCGCTGCGCGAAGGAACTGCGCCGCGCAAAGAGCATCCCATCCCATGGTTGCGCATCTCGCATATCACTGAGATCATGAAGGACCGCCAGGCTCTGGCCGTGGCAAAAGCCCTGTGGCTCAAACGAGACGAACTGGCTCGCGAATACGATATCGCACCCACATTGCTGCTCGCCGACAGCACCATCATCGAAGTGGCGGAACGCAAGCCGCATAACGCCGCGCAATTCAGGGCGGTCCGTTCCATCAACGAGCGTGTACGCATCCAAGCCGGTGCCGAACAGGAGAAAATGTTCGAACGTTACGCGCCGATCCAACGTAAAATCAAGCCAAGCATGTGGAAGAGAATAATCCAACAGGCGCTTGATCTGCCGGAAAGCGAATGGCCGGTCATCGAAAGCGGCAATCCCCAAAACCAGGAGACGCAGAGCATATCCGCTCCACGAGCGACGCGAGTCTGGAGGGAACGTTATCCGGAACGTCTCGCAACGCTTGACAAGGCACGCAAGATGGTGGCGCAGATAGCGGAAGACACGCGTACCCCCGCGGACGTCATCATCAAACCGCAGTATCTGCGCAACCTGTGTTGGACCGACGAACCGCAAAAACGTGACGTTGCGCAATTCCTCACCGAGCAGGGCGCGAGGGCGTGGCAGGTCGCGCTGGTTGCAGAGTCCGTGAGTCGCGCTATCATGTAGAGGTTGCCTAACGGCAGAAATGTGAAGAACCGTATTTTTCAGGAGCGCAAGCGTGAAAATCAGCGTCAGGAATCTTGAGCCGACCAAGGTGAAGCTCACCGTCACCGTTGATCCGGAAGAGTTCAACCCGTATCTCGACAATGCTCGCAAGGAAATCGCCAAGCAGGTCAACGTGCCTGGCTTCCGCAAGGGCCACGTGCCCGGCAAGATCATCGACCAGCGCATCGGCTTCGGTGCCGTTGCTGGCGAAGCCGTGAACAACGGTGTGCCGGAGCTGTACTCCAAGGCTCTCGAAGAAAAGGGCATCCGTCCGATGGCCCAGCCGGAAATCGACGTTCAGGAAGTTCCGGAATCCGCCAAGGACGAGACCAAGCTGAAGTTCGTGGCCACCGTTGAGCGTCGCCCGGACATCGAACTGCCGGAAATCGACGGCATGGAGATCGAGGTCGCCAAGGCCGAAATCACCGACGAAGACATCAACAACCGTCTGGAAGCCCTGCGCCAGCGTTTCGGCACCCTCGTGGGTGTGGATCGCCCGGCCGCCAAGGGTGACTATGCCAACATCGACCTGACCGCCGAAATCGACGGCGAAGTGGTCGACTCCCAGGAAGGCGTGAGCTACGAGCTCGGCTCCGAAACCATGCTTGACGGTCTGGATGAGGCTCTCGAAGGCCTGTCCGCCGGTGAAGAGACCACCTTCGAAGGTACCTTGGAAGCAGGCGAGCACGAAGGCGAGAAGGCTCAGGTCAAGGTCAAGGTCAACTCCGTCAAGGCTGAAGAGCTGCCGGAACTCGACGACGACTTCGCTTCTGAAGCCTCTGAGTTCGACACCCTCGACGAGCTGAAGGAAGACCTCAAGAAGGCCGCTTCCCAGGATGCCGAAGGTCGTCAGGCCACCGCAGCTCGTGACGCTTTCATCGCCAAGCTCGAAGAGGGCCTGGAGATTCCGGTGCCGAAGGGCGTCAAGGCTGAAATGGTTGAGCAGCAGCTCAAGGGCGTGACCGCTGATCCGGCCAATGCTACCAAGGAGCAGAAGGCCGAAGCCGAAGAAACCGTCGAAAAGGAACTGCGCGACCAGATGGTGCTCGACGTGCTCGCCGAGAAGCTGGACGTCAAGGTCTCCCAGTCCGACGTGTTCAACTTCCTCGCTTCCATCGCCCAGCAGTACGGCATGGATCCGAACGCTTTCATCCAGGCCATCATGCGCAACGGCCAGCTCGGCTCCGCAGTGCAGGAAGTCGGTCGTTCCAAGGGCCTGCTCGCCGGCATGCGTGCCGTGACCTTCAAGTCCGAGGGTGAAACCCTGGACCTGAGCGCCTTCCTCGGTGAAGCCGCTGAAGACGAAGAGGCTGAGAGCGTTGAAGCTGCTTCCGCAGCCGCCGCTGTGGCTGACGAACTTGCTTCCGAAGAGTGAGCTTCGCTTAATGCCTGACTCGCGAGAGTCATCTTTCTAAAGCGTTGAGGGGTGAAATCCATATGGGATTCCACCCCTCAATTTATTTCGTATTCGGTTTCGGCATCCTTAAACAAGGCAAGACAGAGATTGCCGAAACATGAGTTACAGCAGGAATTTGATTTCGGCGAAAAACTCGCGAACCATATTGTTGACGAGCATGTTCGGGGGAGAGCCAGCCGCAATGCCTTGGGCGTTGTCCAAACCATACTTGTCGGCAATCTGCAGTGCGCGGAACATGTGGAAATTGTTGGTGATCACCCCTACGGAAGCATCATCGTCACTGATCAGCTTCTTGCTGTTGACAATGTTTTCCTCAGTGGTCTTCGAATCCGGCTCTTCAAGAATGCGCTGCTCGTCAATGCCATGCTCTTTAAGATAATCAGCCATGCCTTGGGCTTCGGGGAACGGTTCATTCGGTCCCTTTCCACCGGAGACTATGCATGTGGTATTCGGGTTCGCGTCCAAATACTCAATAGCCTTGTCGAGACGGTAACGAAGCACAAGGCTTGGCCCGGACTTGCGCACCTGAGCTCCAAGCACCACCACATAATCGAGATTTGGTTCACCTTGCGCATGCATTTTGCTGACAATGCAACCTTCCACCGTGCCGAACGCGACCAGACCAATACACGCGACCGCAATCAAGATGCCTCTGACCAGTCTTGGCAATATCGTCCACCACCGGAAGAGCAGACCGAATCCGAGTATCGCGAACAAAACTGCGAACGCTAACCAAACAATCCAGAAACTCGTGCCGGAATGCGTATTGCGCACGGCGAAAGCGTAACATGCGCATGCCACGGCAAGTACTAAGCATAGAGTGCCTGTAATTCGTCTAATCAACATTGCCATGATGAACCTCTCATTCATTGCGCGTCGCACGCAATCCTGTCTCATCCTAAGCGCGTGACCCCAGACCCCCAAGCGTCACACGCCAATGCCAACAAATCCTGCGCATTCCTGCTATCGCAATACTATGTGCATTATGCCATCCATGAACGGAGCTTTGGCATGGCTGCGGCTAGGATGGGGGAGCATGACTTCAGAAACAATTATGCTTCGGACGATGCGTCGCACGGATTTTCCTGCGCTTGAAGAGCTTGTTCGACAAGCTTGGTATGCGGATGATGAGTCGGATGATAACGGGAATGTTCCGAACGATGAGCGCGGGTTGCGTGAGTACAAGTTGCGCAAGGCGATTCGTCTGCGCAATATGCACCGACTTGCGGCAATCGACATGCATGATTTTCTTTCCCGCACCACCGAGGCTACGGTCGCTGAACGTGATGGCCGGGTGCTTGGCGTGGTATTGGGCTCGTTGAGATCCCGTGTTACCACAGCGCAGAGGATACGTCATGCTATTACGCGAAATTGCTTGGCGTTGCCCTTGTTGACAAGCAAGGATGGCCGTCGAGGACTTGCCGATCAGATTGCGATTTTGCAGGCCGATGAAATGTTGAAGCGAGATGCCGGCAAAAGCTATCAGGCTGAGGTAACGCTGTTCGTGGTTTCCCCGGAAGCGAGGGGCATGGGCGTCGGTCGTAAGCTGTTCAACCACATGCTTGGCGTGTTTCGTGATGCTGGAATGAACGAGTATTTCCTCTTCACTGACACCACCTGCGATTACGGTTTTTATGATTACCGTGGTTTGACGCGTAAAGCGGAACGTACCATACGTAGGGATTCCTTTACTCAAGGTGGTTTGGAAGACGGTTCGCTTTCCTTCTTCCTGTACGAGGGGCGCTGCTGAACGTTTCTGCCCATCACTGTGAAAGGCGAGACGGGACGGGAGATTATCCGCAAACGTGACGAACACCTGCTGCGGGCATTGGTAGAGGAGTGTTCGGTCGCGAAAACAGGAACTTAATTTCCGCGAAAAATTCGCGGAGCATATTGTTTGGCAGCATTTCGCGAGGTGAGTTGGCGGCAATGCCCTCA
Organism: uncultured Bifidobacterium sp.; assembly: GCA_959028125.1. GTDB lineage: Bacteria > Actinomycetota > Actinomycetes > Actinomycetales > Bifidobacteriaceae > Bifidobacterium. The sequence continues at coordinate 25,709 of CAUFQQ010000006.1, forward strand.
GCTCCGATTAGTCCGTTTTTATGCGCGATCTGCAATGCGCGGAACATGTGGAAATCATTGGTCACGATGCCGATCGTGGCATTGGGCTTTGTAATCAGAGCACGACTATTCGAGATGTTTTTCCTGCGTGGTCTTCGACTCCATCTCTTTGATGATGCGGTTTTTCTTGATGCCGTACGATTCAAGGTAGTTGGTCATGCCCTGCGCTTCCGCGACCGGTTCATTCGGCCCTTTGCCACCGGAGACGATGCAAATGGTGTCCGGATTTTTCGTTCAGATAGTCGATTGCGGTGTCAAGACGATACCGCAGCACTTTGCTCGGACCTGATTTGCGCACCTGCGCTCCAAACACCGTCACATAGTCGAGATTAGGATTGGTGTGCTCGTCCATTCTGCTGATGATGCACCCCTCCACAGTGCCGAACGCCACAATGCCGATAAAGATCAGAGCAATAATGACATTCTGTACGAGACAGGGAACATTTGACCACCAGTCGGTCGCTGCAGATCGCGAGTAGGATGAGAATGATTGCGATGACCAGCCAGACCATCCAAAAGCTGGTGCCGGAATGACCTCTCCACACGACGAACGCATAGAACGCCGACAACAGAGCCAATGCAACGCACAGAACGACTCCCAACCGTTGCCCCATCGTCTTCGTGCCAATCTCTTAATGCGTGTTGCCTTTTTCTTAAGTCCACCACTCAATCCCTGTCTGAGAATAAATGCGATAACGGATAAGACCGTCATATTGTGGATGATGTAGACGATTCCTTCGCATTCCTTTCGGAATGTGAAGTCCCTGCTTTACATGGTATGAATCGCTCGTAATGACGTCCGTTGTTCCTGCCCGGGCCGCGCAGGTCGAGGAACGGCCCACGGCGACTGCCGCGATCTCCAATTCACGGTGCGCGGCGTCAACCAAAGCGCGGATTCATTATGGCAAAGCCATTTCCTGAAACGATTGTTCATGACAAAACCACGAAGACGGCAAAACGGTCTTCGGCAACGGTGGAGGAAAACGTACGTAGACCATTGATATGGCGTGTGATCGACATCGCCGTCGGAGCGGCCGCCGCCGAAGCAGTGTTCGCACTGTTCCGTTATCGTCGTCGGATACTCAGCGTCACCATTCTGGCAGCCTTGACGGTCGGCGTCGTCTGCAACTTCTACTTGTTGTTCTTCTACTACCAAGCATTCTCATTCTTCAGTCCGCGCGGGCTCATTGGAACGGCGTGCGAGTTGTTGAGCGCGCTGGTGTTCGCTGGCTTTGGCTCATGGGGCCTGTACCGTGCCTTGTTGCGATCCGGCGTCCTGGATCGCTTCGCCTCTGGACGCTGATACATGCTCAGGGTGGAATTCACTTTGATTGGTCAGCGCACCGGGATACAAGCCAGGCGAGGATCTGCTGTTCGCTGACGGGCTTGAAATCCCATGCGTCGAGTCCCACGTTCACACTTCGCGGATCAGTGCCGTCGGGAACGTCCTGATGCGTATGGCCGTAGAGCAGCCAGCCTTCGGTGGTAGGCGCCATATCGGCGAACTCGTTCCAGTTGCTCGGCCAGTCGCCGTGTTCTTCGGCCAATGCCGAGAGTCTGGGGAAGTGGCTCATGGCGATGCTTTGCTGCGTGGTCGCCACCGTTATTTTGCCGGATTCATCGAGAACGGGAAGTTCCATGTCGATTTCGCAGTAGTCATCAATGGTCTCGAACACGTCTTCGTATAGCATGTCATTGAATCGGAAGCGGAAGTTGCGGTCGTGGTTGCCGATGATTAGATGCAGATGACGGCAGTTGATGCGGCGCAGGCAGTCGAGCGTGTGTTCGACGGTGCAGCGGTAGGAGAGGTCGCCGAGAATCCAGAGCTCGTCGTCGCGCCCGACGAGCTCGTTGATGTTGCCGATGATGGTGTTCTCATGGCGTGCGATGTCGCAGATCGCTTTGAACGACGTCTGATTGTCGCGCACATATTGTTTGATCCACGCGTGAGCGGCGGCACGTCCCTGCGCCTGCCAGACATCACGGTATTCGGCGCGGAGCCTGCCATTGTTCAGGAATCCGCGCAGTGCGGTGACCAGAGGGTGGCCGAAATGCGTGTCCGAAGTGAAATAGCGCATGTGATTCCTTACGGTATGCGATTGCTGGATGCCTTTATCAATGATAGAGCGCAACATTACGCGAATAGCCCTCCCCAAAACACTTGTTGGCTTGTTTGTGGCATTGTTTGGCGATTATGGCGAGTATGAGCGTTGGAATTCCAACGCTCGTACTTCGGGTTTCGGCGTTCGAGTGCCACAAATAAAGCAACTAGCGAAAATGGGCCGGCTTGATTTGTCCGGTAGATAGTAGTGAATAATTACATGACGAGGCAGATTGGGGCTTACCGGGAGGTGCGGATGGTTCGAGCGGTGATTTACACGGATTTCGACGGTGTGCTGAACGCGTTCCCCGATGATAAGGTGCTTCGGCGGGGAGGGGTCGGCCATACGCAATGGCTGAAGGAAGGTGACCCACGTAAGGAACTGTACGATTCCGAGCGTGCGTTTCCCCTGACGGGCAACGAGCAGGTGCGTACGGGGCATGGGCGCTTCCGTGTGCATTGGTCGCGCGAGCTTGCCGGCATGATGCATGACCTGGCCCTTTCCGGCAGCGTTGAATTGAACTGGCTGACCACATGGCAACCGTATTGTTCAAGGGTGCTTGACCCCATGCTTGGTTGGGATCCGGGAATTGAACGGACTGTTGTCTGGTACGACCCGGTCACTAACGAGCGGAGATGGACCGGCAAGCTCGCGGAGATTATGTCACGTGTCCGGTTCGAACGGCGACAGCAGGAGCCGTTGCCGATTGTCTGGATTGATGACGAGGAATGCTGTTTCTCGGCGAAGATGCAGATTGAATCGCTGGAACCTGCGGCACCGGTGCTTATGGTGAGACCGGACGAGCGTATCGGTATCAGCCGTCGCCAGTGGCAGCTGATTTGTGACTTTATTGATGATTCGAGTGGCTTCCTACCTGTCAGCTTGGATGAGGAGAGCACGGTCCGCGATCATGCGGCGCATGTGGGGCTGTGAGGGGATGAAGCATTGCGGGGCATGCATACTGATGGAGGCTAATCAGAGGAATTCCGTGAAAAACAAAAAACTGATGTTTCCGCAGCTGATACACCGCGTATGTTTTGTCGTATCCTTTAACGAATATCTGGGGGGCGCCAATCAGGTGCATGTTCATCAGATGGGTTCGAAAGTGAGCGAGAAGCCTCGGTCTTTGCCAATGGCTTGCGATGAGGATTATTACGGATAAAGTTCGTCCCTGTTTGACGCTCTAGACGGTAATTAGCTTGTAAGCTAATATATCGGTATGGGAACAATACATGAGCTTAACGAAAAGCGCAAGCGATTAGGTTTCTCGCAGAAAAGCGTGGCGGAATCCATGGGCGTGACCGCTCCTGTGCTGTCTCGCGCGGTGAGGGGGAATCCGACACAGGCTTTTACCCGGCGTTATCAGGATGCGCTTGACGCGATTTCGCGGGACACCACGCCTCAGCAGATAGCGGAGATTGCTCGTCCTATCGCGCTGCGGCATCATGTCAATGAACTGTACCTGTTCGGTTCCATGGCTCGAGGGGAGGGACATGCGGATTCGGATATCGATTTCATCTATCAGTTTGACGACACCGCCAATCCAATGATTGATGAGTGGGCTTTGCGTGATGATCTTGCATCGACTTTTGGTCGGGAGATCGACTTGGTGAAAAAACGATACATTACCACTGAACTGCAGGACAGACTGGCTGAAATGCAGCGTGTGATATTCGTCAATTCCATAACCTCCAATCCGATGTTCCGCATTATCTGAGGTGTGTCATATTTATCATTTTCTTCGATACTGGGCTTTCTCATGACAATGAGATTCGGGGAGCTGACAAATATTGGTCAGGTGGCTGTGTCTAATGCCACCGTTTAGGATGACATAATCCCCAGAAATAGTTATCATTCGACTCAGCTTGTTTTATAAGCATGGATGAATATGTGGAATTCTTTTTTATTTCATCGATTAAATCCATGAGAACAATAAGAGATTTCCAGACGGAGCGGTCTTCATAAGCATATGAGCCATAGCGCTCAGCTGTGGCATCAAGGACTGGGGGAGGAAGGACAATCTCCCTGTTCCAAAGACGGCAATGGTGCGAGCAAATGTTGCGTAGATACACCATGCTGTGAATGATTTGCGCAGCACGTTGACGATTTTTCCCTAGAGAAAGCGACTGATTGAGTTCGTCAACAGCTGTTGTGTTGGTATGCAATGAAATCATTTTTGAGAGAGTGTCAAAGGGCATCGCCTCGACCGCCGCCCATATGGGAATAGGCTCGTTGTTATTCCGATAATGGCGAATGCATACTTCGCTGGAACGTTCAAGCCATTTGTGAATGTTCTCAATTAGAACTTCTCTGGCTTCGGTGCCGTCAGGATATTTGATTGTTTTATATGAACTGAGATCAGTGTAGGAGTAGGCACCTTCATTTTGGGCAAGGTAGTAAGCAAAATGGGCCCGAAGCGTTTGTTCTAAGGATGATGTTCCACGAAGGATGAGTAGACGTAGCTGTTCATCCATCAAATAAGGAATCATGAAATCCTTAATGTGCGTTCCATTTCGAAAGCGATTATTGCCATGAGAAGGATCAATCTGAAAGGCTCGGAAGTAGCCGGACAATCTGTAATAGTTGCAATCAAGGAGGACGGTGCTGAATTCGGAGAATCCGGTGATATCCAAGCCGCGTTCTTCGACTAAAAGCGTCATCATTTCCTGTATTGTTTTTGGCTGCTTCGTCATGGCGTATCCTTGTGCGACTTGATAAAAAAAGAGCCCCCGGATTTGAGCATTGTTAAGAGGCTTGGAGGCTACTGTTATTAGTTACGATAGCATAGTTGGTTCGCTTGGTCGATTCGAGCGTGTCTCAAGGAATGCTCTACCGTTGTTACAGAGAAGAAGAGACCCACCGCGTTTCAGGACGTAAACGTAGCCTTGGATAGGACTGTACATTCTTTGGCGATTTGAACATGCCGCATATCATCCATCGAACGAATGAAGGAGCAGATACCATGGGCATTAAACACAGTGCGTCTTATCAGAGTGAGGAGAACATGGCCAAGAACTCGAGTGGTCGATTGGCCGATGTGCTCGTGCGCGATCTAAATGGTGAGTTCGATGAGACCGGTATGGAACTCCGCCCGGAATTCAGAAAAGCTAAGTCCTCGGAAGACGACGAAGTCACGATTCATGCGATTGAGATAGATGACTGAAAAACCCGATGGGTTGGAGATATTAAAAAGGAGAAGGCGACGCATCGGCTCCTCCTAGGTGTCGCCCGAAGGCTTCCACCGCAATTAAATTGTTAACCTAGCATGAAAACGAATGCCGCACGTCGATAGGACGGTTTTTCAATTCTCTTTTTGCAATTCGCCAGAACACGCGATGCCGTTATCGCACAGATGCTGCATAAGTTCATCCAGTGTTTTCGTTGCACCTCTATCCGTCGAAGTCATAAGAGCTAATTGTAACTTGAAGCATGCCGTAACAGTGTGGCATCTGCTGGCTCATGGTGTTGGAGGAATCTTTTCATTACAGCCATGTTTTTCGGACACTACCCGATCATGACGGGATTATGACGGGATTATGACGGGATTCGGATTTTGATGACGCGATTATGACGCGATTGCGACGCGATTCGGATTACAATGACGCGATTGCAGCTTGCGTATTCCCCGATTCAATATCTCGTTGTGCGTTTTACTGCCAAGGAGTTTCATGGGAGCATCGTTGGTTTCCTTGGCGATTGAACATGCCGTACGAATGACGAAGTATGTGATCAAGATCTGAGTGCGCGCATTTGTGCGTGCAAATACGTGCAAATGCGCGCAAATGCGCGAATGGCCTTGATTGATTCGTTGACTTGAACGCAGAATCTATCTGCTGGAAGTCCCTCGCGCTCGCGAAGAAAACATGGCTTATGGTAAATGCGCATTGTTCGCATATCATCCATCGAACAAGTAAGTGAGCAGATACCATGGGCGTTAAGCGTAGTGCGTCTTATCAGAGTAGGGAGAACATGGCTAACCCGGATTCAATGGATGGAAAGTGGAACAGGCTACACTTTGATGGGAAGACAAAGAAATACGAATGAAGAGGGTTGGCTCTATGACTTCCGATGATTCGCTGTTTGAGGAAGCGAAAAGTGACAAGGACACACGTAAGGCGGTTCAAAATCAAATTGCGGATATTAAGAATTTCGTCAAGGGCATCAATATTGATGAATTCAAAAATGGAGAATGGTTTGCGAAGTTGCTGACCTTCTCTCTTGATAAGTATGTCCAGAAGGTGAATGCTGACTATTTTAGGGGAAAATATCCCAACCTTCCTCCTGATGCAATTGTCCAAGCCCGAATAAAATTAGCGGCCAAATATGCGGGGATAGAGGGGTCTTTGACTGCAGCGGCGTATTCCACAGCTGTTATTGCGACCCTAGGATCAGCTGGTGGTGCTTCCCCTGTTACTGGGCCAGCTGGTCTTACTGCGTTCGGTGTGGATTTAGTTTATGCTTCTCAGCTGCAGCTTCGTTTGGCATATGATATTGCAGTTTTATATGGCGTTCCACTGGATTTGGACGATCCTGAAGATTTGTGGAAACTGATCAGAATAGCTTTTGCCATACAGGTTGGAGAGGATGCCGGTAATGCTGTTCTAAAAGGGGTCCCGGCTGTGGTCCGACCAGTGGTAAAAGCGATTTTTTCAGGTCCCAGACTCGTCGCAGCCAAGAGCCTTCCGGTTATCGGCAAGTATTTATTGCAGCGCAATATCATCAAAATTTCAATTCCGGTGGTGAGCATACCGCTGTCTACGGGTGTGAATTATTGGATGACGAAGGTAACGGCAAATAAAGCCCGTGAAATCATGCGCAAAGAGGCCAAGATGATTGAATCCGCAAAGCGCATGGTGAATGCTTCGGAGCATTGCTTGGATGAATTATTATGGGCCGCTTGGATGATTATTGCTGCAAATGGTGCACAGCCGGATGAGGCTGAATATACATTGTTTCATTATCTGACTTTGATCAGTAGCGAGTCAGGTGTCTCAGCTAAGACGTTAGATGAAATACGCAACACTGTAGAAGTGGATTATTCCAAAATCTGGAGCATGCTGAGTCAAATTAGTGACGCTGCTCCGATTTATCGTGCATGTACTGTTATGGCAGCGGTCGATGGCAAGATTACAAGCCAAGAGATTGATGTGCTTCGGCGTCTGGCAGATTGCTGCGGTGAGGCTTTTGATGAGCAGGAACTTCATGAAAAAGCGAAACAGTGGCGTAGATGATTCCTTTGCAGTGAAAGATGAAGTCGCGACTTATGCGATTGAGATAGGCGACTGAAAAAGGTGGGGCTGGGAGCGGCAGCTGAATTGTCTGCTGCTCCCAGCCCCATCGCTCAAGTAGATTACTTGTAGTCTAATTGGTTAATGGACTCAAGTATTGGCTGCAAGGTTACTTATCTTGCTTGAAGAATCCGTTCCAGAGTTTTTGATCTCGTCTAATCTTGATTAAATTTTTCTCATCGATTTTTTCGATCTGCGGTATGAGTTGAGGCTTCCAATTGCATAGAGTTTTGATAATCTGCTGATTTTCGTCAGTGTTTGGAAGGTTGATGCATTTGCTATTAGGGTTAATGAATTTCAGATATTCGTCTCCAAGTTTTTGGAAAATTTGCTTCATATTTCTAACAATGTCATTTTCGGTCTGTCCATGCGTAACTGCATATTCAAGAGCATCGGCAAACATGGCGATTGCTGACTGACGTTCAGGTTCGGCATCGAGAAGGAAACGGGTATTGTCTAATCCACCGTCATGTTCGGCAAGATCCTGACGTGTTGCTTCGTCGATGTTCTTTCCTTTCCTGATTAGCGCAGCGGATGCATTGAGAAGCTCTGTCTCGTTGGCTCCTTCCGTGTAGTCGCGGAAATTGTCCATAATAATTCCTGCGAATCTCTGTAATTGTGGATCCTCAGCGCAGACGATATGGCACGCCTCATTGGGGTGGAGCTTTACATCACCAAGATAGTCGCCGAATTTCTGCGATTCCTTGATCCAAGCTTCCTGCACGGGCCAGGGTTGTCCCTCTAAGGATTCAAAGGATTCTGCCGTGTCGGCAACAAGGCCATTCTTGAGGAGCTGAGCATATATCTCAGGGTAATGCTCAAGGTCTTGATGATCCAGCTCGATGGATGAGGTGGGAATAGGACTGTCGAGTTCGAGTTCTTGGAGAAGTCGTATTTTCTTGTCACTATTCAGAATGGTGGCTGGAAGATTGATTGTATCTTCAGCAAGTTTCTCTTTATCAAGATTCTCATCTGTATAGCCCTGCTCGAAAGAGTCATGTTTTTGGATCCACGTGGTCATTGAGGATTCATGTTCGGTGAGCGCGTCATGGGCGAAAGCCCACTGTAGGTTCGTCGGAGTGAAATGAACTGCATCGCATTCCATGAGTGCATCGGTATAATCCTCAAAACGATCCTCAAAAAGAGGAAGACGGGCAGATGACGAGCATCTATTCAGCAGCGTAAGGATAAGCTTTTCTGTATCCTCTTCTTCATTGGCTTGTTGACGAATATCGTCAAGGATGTGGAGCAGGTCATCGGCGATATTCTGATTGGAAGAACAATCCAATGCATATTCATCTTTGGTCAGAAGATCAAAATATTTCTCAAGGTGCCCAAGCGCATTCGCATACACTGTTCTGCTGATATGCATAATCATGTTGAGCGCAGGAAGTCTATTGCAGACACTATATGAACCATCCTGATTATTATCTGATTGGCTTATGGTGTCCAACGCGGTTTTAAGATTACCTCTTGAAAATACGTATAGGTTCTGTTCCACGCAGGGGTATCGCAATCCAGAACTTGAATCCTTATAACCCAGCTCGGAGAGGGAGTCTATTCTGACTTTCCCATCGTTGAGAATCTGGACTATAGGTTCAACGAGTGCCGGAGCGATATTGGAATCCCTGAAGATTGAGATGCTTCGCCAATGGTTCTGAAGAAAATCAGCTAGGTTACCGTCTACGGTGTATTGGATTTCTCTTGATAGATGATGGAACGCCACATCAAGATGCTGGCAAAGCATGTCAGTGCCTGTTGTTCCTCGTTGAGCTAGGAAGCTAAGTAACTTCTGACTGTGGCTTGCCATCTTGATGAGCAATGGATTGGCATCATCGGCAAGACGGTCCAGATATGCTGAAACGAATTCAGAGGTTTCGTTGTCCAACGGGGATAGCATCTCGATGATTTGGTTGGTATTCTGGTCGGTCTCCGAATCATCGCGGCGCGATAGCATGTAGTGCAATAAGTCAATATTCAATACTCGATGTTGCCGGAATATCGCTTTATCTTTACGCCTAATCCGACGGAGGGCATCTTCAGAGTCCTCATCGTCAAGTTTGAATTGATAGTCCGGATTATTGCCATCGATATGATGAAGAATAAAGTTCAGCGCGTTCCTAGTTATACCTTCATCTGTATATATCGTGGAATAGAGCATATAGTCCTGACCGATCCATCCATGAGAGATAAGTCGGTATAGCAAGGATGTATTTCCGCCTAGCAGGGTGTAAAAATCATTGCCGAGAGATGTCTGTGATTCCTTGGTTTGTGACTCTTCAAATTGGAGGATAAAGGCCCAATCGCCAGAACGTAGGTCTTCGATCGTTTTTGATAAGTCGGCGTTTTTGTTCGTAAGATTTATCTTTTGCGATTCTTCCCATTGACCGATATCAAGTGAGGTGTCTATGACTCTCTTTAACAGGCTGTATGGGATTAGCCGAGTTGTTCTTGCCCAACGAGAACCATACTCAACATAAACTTGATCTGTTTCTTCACATCCAGTCAGTTCTCTCCATGCCTGCGGTGTGGAAGCGTCTGATGCATTATTCGCATTGAGTCCTACTCTCAGTGAATCCTCGTTGTCTTCTGTAGTGTCTGCTATTAGGGCCATAAAATGGCAGAGCTTTGCTTTAAGTTCGAGTGCACGTTTTTCAGCATTTGATTCATCTGTAAATCTGCTGATTTGATCTTCCAACTTGTGGTTTTGATCAATCAAATTAGACAGTTTCTGTTTTGCTAGCTCTCTAGCGTTATTATAAAAATAATCGAGTTTGCTCTTACCATCATGTATTTTTACTGAATCATCAAGATAACAATTTTTATATATAATGAACGCGAGAAGATGTGATTCTTCGAGACCGAGTTTAGAGGTGAATCTTCCTTCTGGGGATTGAACAAATAGATGTTCCCTATAGACAATGAACTCATTGCGAATATTAATCCAGGTGCGTTTATCGGGAATTGTATCTGCAACGAGTTCAAGAAGGTTAATCATTTGGGGGTCATTCGCATCAAGAACATCTTCCAATGTTTCTAGTGCGATTTGGTATGAGTTACTTGCCGATACGAATGGCACCACTGGAATGATGATGTCAAAGAACTTTGCACGGGAGAAGGAATGAGCCAAAGATTCTTGATTGGCTATTTGTGCGTCAGCTGAAACATATTGATTACTGAATATCGCATCGTGAATAGCGTATACGAACTGTATAGGTGTACTGGACTGAGAATTCTTTTCTTTTGCGGAATGAGAGAAATGCAATCGTTGACTGATTTTCTGGATTGTTGATTCTGTGTGTTGCAGCTTTGGATCATTATTGAGGGTCTGATTCAGCTCGCGTAGTGAATCAAAGATTTGAGCATCTTGAAAACGGTCAAGATCTTCAAAAAATACAGTTCGAATGCCTGTCTTTTCAAAGATATATATGATCTCATCAAGATACTGATCGAAATAAGAGTCCGAGTTCTCTCCCAGGGTAATGCCTGCTGTTCCGACATCTATTTTGGCTAGATGGATGCGGGTTCCGAAATAATGAAATAGTGCGAACGTTGCTATTGATAGCAGGCAAATTATGACGATTTCAGCAAGAATTTTGGTAATGCTTGTTGGGATTGGTAGCCATGTCAACGGTTTTTGAATATAGCTGTAAGGCCATTGATAGATATTAAGAATGAACAGTAACAGCATGCCGAAAGCAAGAGAGGAAAGTATCTGCTTTCCTAATCCGATTTCGTTCATCTTATGGAAATGTGATGCCGGAATCTTTTCGGGGTCTGTTCCATATAGAAGTTGCTTAATGATCTCTTTTTGAATGAGATTGGTTATGGATGAAGGTTTGGAAGATTCTGGGGAAGTGCCGGATTCTTCCGGAGTGGAATCACCTTCATCTGAGACGGAATTGACCTTCCTATCATCCTGTTCCTTAAGCTGTGCAGCCAAAGGCGCCAGTGAGATTGTCCTAGTCGTATGAGGGCGCTCTTCCTCAAGGTCTTTAACGACTTTCTCAAGAATGCTGCTTTTTCCGGAACCGTAGACACCTGATAGAGCTATGTTGTGTATCTTCGTATCCTCGCCCTGCAACGCCTTTTCAAGCCTCTTCACATAGGGTGAGTGGCTCGATTCGTCATATTGGGGGTATAGAGGCTTGAGCTCTGGTATTTCACTTTCAGCTGCTGCATTGCTCTTCTCGGTCATGTTGTACCAGTGTAGCTATATTAAATGATTTACTCTCTTCTGTCGGTAGATTTGTTCGGCATCCGCATTTGTTGCATTAAGCTGCGATGGGGAGGTAAGGATTCGGGAAGTGATAATCGAAAGATGTAGATGATTCCAAGTATCAATGCACGAAAACACACGTGTATCTAACATTCATGCGGGAAAGCAGAAGGTTTCAACCCCTAATGACATACAATATATGCGAAAACATTGGGATTGAGAGCATATGGGGGGCACACGGCAATGAGGCATGGCGCACATTCGGAACGAGAACTGCTTTCTCCCGGCATGAGAGTGCTGATCCGCGGCCAGGAGTGGCTTGTTGATAAAGTCGAGCCGAACAGTCTTGGTAACCATGCCGTTTCATGCACCGGTATCTCCGCTCTGGTGCGGGACATGACGGCCACGTTCCTTGATGATTTGGACACAATCACGCCTGTCGATCCGGTGAAGACGCGTTTCATTCCCGACACCTCGGCAAGGGCCGCGAAGTCGCATCTGTTCATCGAGAGTCTGTTACGTGCCACTGCGCCGACCGATGCGAGGATTCATGTCGGCAACAAGGCTGCCATGGACTCCCTGCCATACCAGCTTGTTCCGGCGAAGAAGGCGCTCGCCCAACCTCGTCAGCGAATTCTCATCGCTGACGCCGTTGGCCTTGGTAAGACCTTGGAGGCTGGCATCCTGATGTCGGAACTCATCAAGCGCCGCAAGGGCCGCCGTATTCTCGTGGTAACGGCGAAAAGCATGATGGTCCAGTTTCAGAAGGAGATGTGGGAACGGTTCACCATCCCGCTGATTAGTCTGGATTCCTCGCGAATCCAGCAGATTCGTTCCGAGATTCCTGCGAACGCCAACCCGTTCTCCTATTACGACAAGGTGATCATCTCCATTGATACGTTGAAACGGGACATCCAATATGGCGCGGCACTCGATGCCTCGTATTGGGACATCATCGTGATCGACGAGGCTCAGAATGTCGCCGACCGTGCCGTCAACGGCCGTAGTGCGCAGCGCGCCAAGCTCGCCAAACGCCTTGCTTCCCGTTCCGACACGTTGATTATGTTGTCCGCCACGCCTCATGACGGCCGCGCTCGTAGTTTCGCTTCGTTGATGAACATGCTCGACCCAACCACTCTGCCCGATCCGGAGCGGTACGACAAGAAGGATGTCGAACACCTGTACGTTCGCCGTTTCAAGAAGGACGTGATGGCCGAGGTGTCAGGCAGCTTTCCGGAGCGCAAGGTGACGCAGGAGAATTGCATGGCCACCGCAGCCGAGGAAGAGGCGTTCGATTACTTGACCGATATGAAACTCGTCATGGATATGCATCAGAAAAGAAGCAATTCCTTCCTGTTCAAGACGATGCTTGAGAAGAGTCTGTTTTCATCGCCGGCAGCGTGCATCAAGACCATCGACGAGCGAGTGAAGCGGCTTGCCAAAAAAGATGCGTCCGACCAAACCGGAGACATCGACAGGCTTGAAGGGCTCAAGGCTGCCTTGGAGAAGATCGGTCCGATGCAGTTTTCCCGATACCAGAGACTGCTACAGCTTCTGCGCAGCACCGATTACGGTTGGCATAACGGTGAAGACGCCGACGACCGTATCGTGATCTTCACGGAACGCATCGAGACGAAGAACTATCTCGAGGAGCACTTGCGGCAGGATCTCAAACTACCGAAGAAGGCTATCGTCTCCATGGATGGAGGCATGAGCGATGTGGAACAGCAGAAAATCGTCGAGGATTTCGGTACGAAGTCCTCGTCTGTACGTATTCTCGTGGCCTCCGACGTGGCTTCCGAAGGCTTGAACCTACACTATCTGAGCCACAGACTCATCCATTTCGATACTCCGTGGTCGTTGATGGTGTTTCAGCAGCGTAACGGACGCATCGACCGTTATGGGCAGCGTAAACAGCCTGATATTCGTTTCATGATGATTAACTCGCGTAATGCAAAGATTCAAGGTGACGCGCATATTCTCGAGATCCTGCAGCAGAAGGAAGACCAGGCACGTAAGGATATCGGCGATCCGTCCTTGCTCATGGGCAAATTCGACGTCGATCAGGAGGAAGATTTCACCCGCGAAGCGATTGAGTCCGGTGAATCGGCGGAGAATTTCGCAGCCAGACTTTGTATTCCTGATGAGGACATCGATCATTCGGACGAACGTTCCGGAGACGTTGAGACTGTGGCGGATGACGATGTTTTCGATCCATTGAGTTTTTTCAACCTCACTACGCTGGATGGTTCCGATACTACGAGCACTGAGGAAAACGAGTCCGCAGGGGAGAGCGTGACTGGGAGCGCCGACGATGGCGGCATAGTCGATTCCTCTACGCTGATGTCGGATTACGAGTATGTGGATGAGGGGCTCTCCTGCGAGGAGTTCCGGCAGTCGGCTGGTCTTAAATCGAAACGTCAGTTGCGTGATGCTCATGGATTCGCGGTGGAGTTCCAAGGGGATAGCCCGCTGCGCGCGTGGCTGCGCAGACGTGTGCCGAACACGCAGGTGTTGCGAGACAACATCGCTGAATGGAGTGATGACGCGAAATACTGCGAAGACCAAGCCAACGGTCTGCTGGCCCGTATCAACGACGAGTCATGGAGTCGGGTCCAATACCTGTGGGAATTGAATCCAATCACGGAATGGGTCGGGTTGAAGGCTTCCTCACTGCTGTACCAACGTGACGAGGCTCCGATTATTGGCGTGACCAACGAAAACCTGCATGCGGATGAGACGATTATGCTGATGAACGGCATGGTCGCCAACAGGCACGCATCCCCGGTGATCGATGAATGGTTCGGTGTACGGTATCTTGATGGCGAATGCATGGGCATACTGCCACTTGAGGAAGTGTGGCGTATCACCGGATATCGTGGGAACTTGATTCCGGGAACCACTGAACGTCGTTATGTGAATCGAGAGGATTCCGCGGCCAGCTCCGAACAGATAGATGCGGCACAACTGCTGTTGGAGGATGCGGTATCGCGCGGCAAGAGCATGCTCAGCGATTGCGGTGAACAATATCGTGCGCAGGCAGATGAAGAAGTGACTCGGCAAATGGACCGCATCGAGCGTTGGTCCCATGCACGCAAGGCACTGTTGCAATCCCAAGGCAAAAACACCAAGGAAAACACAAAACAGGTTGATCGGATGCTCGAACAATATGCCGACTGGGTTCAGGACACATTGGACGCCTCCGGCGAACCAGTAATCCGCATTGCGGCCGCATTCGTAGGTAAGGAATAGAGGGGGAGACCATGGCGAAGGAACTGAACGAGACGTTCCCAGGCATCGAGGCGGTCAACGACTTCTACACGCCGTACTATATGAAGGAATATTTTCCGGATGAAGTGAAGAATGCCTCCACACCTTGGAAACAGCTTCCTCCTGAGGAACGCCCAGCGCGACTGCTGAAGGACATGCGCCAGTCGTTCACCGAAGTCATCAACAACAACGAGAACGATCTGTTTCCAGCTGAACGGGTACGGAATTTCATCGACGACATGCTCGCCGCACTCGGCTATACGCAGGAGGGGAATCAAGCCAAAGACGAGGGATTGCCCGACCGGATTTCAGGGAAGTCTGTTCCTGTCTACTATCAGGTCAATGATTCCGATGGGGCTCCGCGCTTGCAAGTTCTGATGAGCCTGTCCGATAATGCGGAGGCAGGCGTTCTGGAAAGCCCCATCGAAGACGGCTCTGGCAAGGACGGCACCTCCTGTGAGGAATATGCACGTATGCTGCTTGCCGATTTCGACGAGCCGGCACGGTGGATTCTTCTCATGGGGTTGCATCAGATAGCGTTGATCGACCGCCGTAAATGGAATGACAAGAAATGCATGCTGTTTGACCTGGACGAGATCTTCAGCCGCCATCAGGATCATGTGTATACGGCGATGGCTGTGCTGTTGCGTCGTGATAGTCTCTGCCCGAACAAAGGTGACAGTCTGCTTGACACGTTTGATGACACGTCTGCGAAGAACGCGGTTGAGGTGTCTGACAATCTGCGTTCCGCGTTACGTGAATGTGTGGAGATTCTTGGTAATGAGGTCATCCACGACTGGACTTGTAATAAGGGGCGGAGCATCGACGAAATCGACGCGGGCGACCTGACAGTGCAGGCGTTGCGATACATGTACCGTCTGCTGTTCCTCCTGTTCATCGAGGCGAAGCCGTCGCTCGGCTATGCGCCGATGAAATCCGACATCTACCGTACCGGCTATTCGCTGGACAGCTTGCGAGATATTGCGGAACAGATGCGTGGCCGCATGGATGAGGCTGGCGATTCCACCTATCTAGCGTACACATTGCGCCGACTCGACGATCTGGTATTCAATGGGTATCCGAAGACGGACGAACAGTTCAAAGGATTGTCCGCCGAGGAGGCCACCAACGCGGTGTTCATGGTGCCACCGCTCAAGGCGCACATCTTCGACCCGGAACGGACCGCGCTGATCGAACATGCCGCACTCCGCGACAGCGTAATGTTGCGCATCGTCGATTTGATGAGCGTCACCAAGACGGGTAAGGGAGTCAAACGCAGGCAGCGCATCTCCTATGCGGCCCTGGGCATCAGCCAGATGGGTGCCGTGTATGAGGCATTGCTGTCTTACCGTGGTTTCATCGCCAAGGAGAAACTCTACGAGGTCAAACGAGCCAAGGATTCCTACGACCCTTTGAAAGTCGGCTATTTTGTGCCGGAACGAGAACTCGACAATTATTCGGAGGCCGAGCGTGTACGCTACCCGGACAAGAGCCTGCATGCCGGCGAGCTACGCACCTACGAGCCGGGCACATTCATCTACCGACTTGCAGGCCGGGAACGTGAAACGTCGGCCTCCTTCTATACGCCGGACAGTCTTGCGCAATGCCTGGTGAAGTACGCGCTCAAGGAGATTGAGCCACGTGTCCATCAAGCCGCCGACATTCTGAGCCTGAAGATCTGCGAGCCGGCTATGGGCTCTGCGACCTTCCTGAACGAGACCATCAACCAGCTGGCCACTATGTATCTGAACCGCAGGGAGAAGGAGCGGGTTGCTGAGGAAGGCCAGAAGGCGGCGATTCCCGCGGAACGCAGGCAGGCTGAACTGCAGAAGGTTAAGATGTACATCGCCGACCACAACATCTACGGCATCGACCTGAACCCCGTGGCAGTGGAATTGGGAGAAGTGTCCCTATGGCTCAACACCATTTGCGAAGGATCCTTCGTACCATGGTTCGGCACCCAGCTGCAATGTGGCAATTCGCTGATTGGCGGCCGTCGCGTCGGGTATTCGGAATCGAATCTGGCCGGCGCTACCAAAAACCGCCACTGGTATGAGGTCGAACCCACGCATATCGGGTTCAACCAGAGTTCGTCATCCGTCAAGCGCATCTACCAGTTCCTGACCGGAGATCCGGACATGTGCAAGTATGATGACAAGACCGTCAAAAGCATAGAATCCGAACATCTGGAAACCATCAAGGCCTGGAAGAAGGAATTCGCCAAGAAGCCTTATTCCCAGACGGAGATTGGTCTGATGAGGTCGTTGTCAAAGACCATCGACGAACTATGGTGCGGCCAGATCAAAGCGCGTCGGCAATTGGAAAAGGCGACTCAAGACGATTTGATTATCTACGGTTTTGACGCGAACGTTTCCAAAAAGACCGCGAAGGCTTTGGAAAACCAGCAGAAGCATGGGCAGGGGTCGCTTGGCATCGAAAATGAATACTTCCGTGGCAACAACCTCACCATTCGCGAGAAAGATGAGATGCTTCGCATTGCCTACCATTCGGAAAAGGCTGAGAACGCCAGCGAATACGCTCGTTTGAAACTTGCCATGGACTACTGGTGCTCGCTGTGGTTCTGGCCTATCGATCAAGCGAACCTGCTTCCCACGAGGGCGCAGTACCTTACGGAAATGTCGCTGATCCTCACCGGCGAGATTCCACAGGAAGAGGGATTCACGCTGATGCCGATGGACAATGGTCAGCCCACGCTTATGGATGCTATGGATGACAGCCATGAACGTGATTACATGTATGACCATGCTGTGGACCTTGACGAGCTTTGCAGAGGTGATGGGGAGCCTGCGCAAAGGCTTCGCTTGGTGAAGGAAGTCGCCAAGAAGCAGCGCTTCTTCCACTGGGAGCTCGAATTCGCCGACGTATTCAAGGACGGTGGCTTCGACTTCATGATCGGCAATCCGCCGTGGGTGAAGCTTCAGTGGGAGGCAGCTAATGCTATCTCCGACGTGAACCCGAAGTATGCGGTCCAGTCCATCAGCGCATCTGATTTGAACAAGAAACTACTCGAATTGCTGAAGAGCCAGCGCACGCATGACGCGTTCATCAGCGAATATGTGGCAACGGCCGGCCAGCTGGCGTTCTACAACGCCATCGGCAATTATCCGTTGCTGCAAGGCCAACAGACGAACCTGTTCCGGTGCTTCCTGCCGAATGCATGGGATTACACACGCAAGTATGACGGAGTGAGCGCTTTCGTGCATCCGGAAGGTGTGTATAACGATACGAATGCAGGTATTCTACGCAGGACACTTTTCTATAAGCTGCGTAAGCACTTTCATTTTAACAATAAACTACATATTTTTACGAGTATTGATGGGCAGCGTTCGTTTAGCCTTAATATATATAAGAATTCGTCTAGTAAAACGATTTCTTTTGATTCTATATGGGATTTATTGGATTCAAAATCAATTGATGAATGCTATGCGCCCGATGGTTTTTGTGAAGCAGTTCTGCCAATGAAAGATGAGTATGGCAACTGGGCTACTCGCGGGCATCGTGATCGAGTTATTCATATTGGGAAAAAAGAACTTGGAATGTTCTCCAAGCTTGTCGGAGATAAAAAGAAAGATTCTTGGGAATCGACTCCAATAGTAGGCATTTACTCCAAGGTTCTATTGTCGGCTCTGGAGAAAATGTCAACTGTCCCAACATGTTTGCGTGATTATGGATCAGCGATTTCGTATTCGAGCATGTGGCATGAAACAAATGCTCGTAAGGATGGGACTATTCGTGATTGCATTCATTTTCCTAATAAGGATGAGCGAATAATTTATACTGGCCCATTTACTGGTGTTGCAAATCCTATCCTTCATACGGCACGCGAAAACTGCAAAACAAGTAGCGATTATGACTTTGTTGATTTGACTGATATTCCGGAAGATTATTCTCCTCGGACAAAATATATTCAGGCATGTACTGATGACGATTATACCGATAGAGTGCCCAAAATGGACAATGGTTCTCGGTTTGACTCTGTTTATCGAGTTATTTGCAGGGGCATGATTGACATTGCTACGGAAAGAACGCTTGCAGCGTCCTGCGTTCACCCAGGCGTAGCCTGGGTGAACGCCATAGCAGGCTATGGCGTGCACCCAGAGCGCTACGCGTTACTCGCGCTCATGAGCGGCCTCGAAGCGTCGTTACCGTATGATTTTCTGGTTCGTTCCATCGGGAAGGCGAATCTGAATGCTTCAACTTTAAGTCTTCTCCCTGTGCCTGAGACGTTTCTTGCTCCCGAAATCCGCCTCCGTGGGCTACTGCTCAATTGCTTGACCAAGCCATATGCGGCTCTTTGGCAATCCTGTTGGGACGAGTCGTACATGTCTATGAGCTGGGCGAAGGATGATTCTCGACTCACCGCCGATACGTTCACCTCATTGACGGATGAATGGAACTGGCATACGCCATTGCGCACGGACTACGAACGCCGGCAGGCGCTGGTGGAACTGGACGTGCTGGCATCCATGGCGCTCGGCATCACCTTGGACGAGCTCATCGACATCTACCGCCTGACCTTCACCGTGCTCAGCGGTTACGAGGACGACACCTGGTACGACGCCAACGGCCGAATCGTGTTCTCCAAGAAGAACTATGGTGATCTGACTTTCAAACGTCCTGATTTCGAGAAGATCAAGAACGCTCCTGCGGACAAGATGTTCACCCGCACCATCACAGACGACACCCAGCCGGGTGGGCCACACGAGCGGACCATCGAATATGTGGCGCCGTTCGACAAATGCGATCGCGTAGAGGACTACAAAACCGCGTGGAAGTTCTTCACACAGAAGTACGGAGATAACAAATGATTCCCATGGTGCTTGCACGGCATATCCAGTCCGGACTCGCCGATTACGTGGAGACCACGTTCCCCATGACCAACAAGCCGTTCCGCGGCTCCATCCGCAAACTCGCCCACCAAGAGAGCATGCTTTCCCAAGAGCCGTTCGTATCAGTCAAACTGCCGTTCCGAGTGGTCGGCAAACACGCGGAATTCCCGTTCCCATGCCTGCGCCCCTCGTACCGGCCATACGCGCACCAGATGCGCGCATTCAAACGCATCGCCGCCGGCGAATCCACACTGGTGGCCACCGGCACCGGCTCAGGCAAGACCGAATGTTTCCTGTACCCGATCCTCGACTACTGCTACCGGCAGCGTAGACTTGGACGCAAGGGCATCAAGGCCATCCTCGTCTACCCGATGAACGCCCTCGCCACCGACCAGGCGAAACGATTGGCCGAACTCATCCACGACAGTCCGGAACTACGCAACAACGTGACCGCGGGCATGTATGTGGGCCAGATGAGCCAAGGCGGCAGCGACAAGGACAATCATGCCATGACCGCCACCAACATCGTGACCAGTCATGAGGAACTGCTCAAGAACCCGCCGGACATCCTGCTCACCAACTACAAGATGCTCGACTACCTGCTGGTGCGCCCCAAAGATTCCCGGATCTGGGACAGCAATGATCCGGACACGCTCAAATACTTCGTCGTGGACGAATTGCACACCTTCGACGGCGCACAGGGCACCGACCTAGCCTGCCTGCTGCGCAGGCTCACCGACAGGCTGAACACCACCAGCGACAACATGTGCTTCGTCGGCACGTCGGCCACCATGGGCACCGAAGAGACAGTACGTGACGTCTGCGCGTACGCCAGCCAAATCTTCAACACCACGTTCACACCGGAATCCGTGGTGACCGAGGATCGTCTTCGCGTCGACGAATTCTTCGTCACCAGCGACTACGACGACACCATGCCCACTGCCGCGCAAGCTGACCGGCTCATCGAACTCGAAGAGGATGTTGACCCCAGCGAATATCTTGCCCTTGCGGCTCAAGCATGGCTTGACGAAGCTCCCACAGAGCCAAGCTCCACAGATAAGGCACGCATCCGGCTCGCCGAATCCCTCCGCCATTCAAGGTTCCTGGCCAGCCTGTCCTCGTTCATCTGCGACGAACCCCAGCAAATCGATCGCAAACTGCTGGACAGACTCGCCATCATGGATGCAAGGTTCAACGCCTTGCATCCACGCCAACAGAAGGCCTGCGTGGACGCGCTGATAGCACTCGTCTCCCACGCGCGCACCGGTTCGGAAGGCCACACACGTCCATTCCTGAACGTACAGGTACAACTATGGGTCAAGGAACTCGGCCGCGTGGTCGCCAACATCACCTCGCAGGAGGGGAGCATCGGCTACCGTCCGGTCGTCGAACTGTCCAAAGACGACCTCAAGACCCGCATGCCGGTGATTAACTGCCGTGATTGCGGAGGGACTGCATGGATTGGACTTGCCGGCAAAGACGGCGGCATCAGCATGGGTGACCCACGAACGTTCTACAACGAGTATTTCGCCTACCATGCCGACAATGCGTTGGTGACCTTGCAACCCTGCACCATGGATTATGTTCTTGACCCGCATGCCGACAACGGAGCCATGGTCTGGTTCTGCAATACATGCATGAAGGAACAGGCCGTAGAACGTTTTGAATCCACGGAACGTGAATGCCCGGCCTGTGGAGAGCAGCGCATACCCATGGTCGCTAGGGGCATGAAGCTTGTATCCGGCAACCGCAAACACTATCAGTGTCCGTTCTGCGGCAGCGAACAGGACATCGCCATGGTCGGTGTGAGAACCACCACGCAAGTCAGTGTGATGCTTACCCAACTTTCCGGAGACTCCTTCAATGACGACGGCAAGGCCATTGTGTTCTCCGACAGCGTGCAGGACGCCTCCTACCGAGCCAGCGTGTTCAACTCCCGCACTTGGCGATTCGCTCTGCGTAACTCCGCCATGGACTACATGCGCGAGGAACGCAAAGACGGTGCCTCTCTCGCTGAGTATCTCAATAACCAGAACAGCTACTACCGTCGCCGCTATCCGGACGAAAACGAATACATTGTGCGGTTCATCGCACCGAACATGACATGGATGCGCGAATACGAAACCGTATTGCAAGGCAATCCCGCAGGGCCCGGTCGCCGTCAGCTGCTCGATTGGATCGGGCGCAGGCTCCGATTGGAATCGCTGCTGGAGTTCGGCATGCGCTCCCGTACCGGGCGCACGTTGGAGAAATCCGGTTGCGCCGCAATAGCATTCGACCAGAGTCTCCTGAAACGTGTGGCACAGGCCGTTGCGGAACGTTGCCATAACGAGATCGGACTGCACGAGAATTCCATCATGGAGGCCGACTGGCTCCGACTGATCATGGCGTTCCTCGACCAGTTGCGTATGAAAGGCGCGTTCTTCGACGTGACCTATGACCAGTTCCTGCAGAATGATGGCAACAAGTTCCTGCTCTCTAACGCGAACATCAAATGGATGCCCGGCATGTACGCGGATGGCATGCCCTACTTCCTGTCGGACAAGGAGCCAGTGCGCAAAGGCGTTTTCGACACCTTGGATTCGCCGTCATACCGTCGGATCGTAGACCGGTACCTTACCGACGACTCCCTTGAAGGCGACATCCACCACGAACTGTTGGGAATCGTACTTGAAGAATGCGTAGAAGCGGGATTCGTCACGCAGCAGCGTTACCCGAGCATGAAGACGGAACGCACCGTATATGGACTCAACGAGTCCGGTTGCGCGGTCAGCTCCAAGGTCACGCAGCTGATCTGCGACACGTGCGGCCGGAGCTATTCGTGCGCCACGCAGAACCTTGACGCGTGGAACGGAGCGCGTTGCCGCATCCGCAAATGCCCGGGCAGACTGGTTGCCGGCACTCCCGAAGCCGAGGCTCTGGAATTGCGCTACTACGGCAAGCTATACCGCGGGGAGCCGTCTGAGCGCATCCACGCTGCCGAGCACACGGGACTGCTCAACGGCGACGACCGAGCCAAGGTCGAAGAGGAATTCAAGCGCAAGAACCGCAAGCCCGGCGATGTGAACGTGCTCGCCTGCACGCCGACCTTGGAGATGGGCATCGATATCGGAGATCTCTCCACGGTGATCCTCTCGTCGATTCCGCCTACCCAAGCCCAGTACATCCAGCGCGCCGGTCGCGCAGGGCGACGCGACGGCAACTCCTTGATCTTGGCAGTGGCCAACACCAAGGAACACGACACGTACTTCTACCAGCGGCCGAAGGACATGCTTGGAGGCGCGGTGAATCCGCCGCACATCTTCCTCGACGCGACAGCGGTATTGGAACGTCAGCTCACCGCCTACGCATTGGATCGTTGGGTGCATGCCATGCTGGACGCCGGCAATGATCCGGCCGATACAGTGCCCGACAAATTGAAGAACTGCCTGGATAATGTCAACGAGAGCGGTTCCAGCGGGTTCCCGGTGAACTTCCTGAACTGGACAGGCCAGCATTCCGGCGAGTTGCTTGACGGATTCGGACGAATGTTCTCGTTCTCCAAGGAGCTCCGTACGCAACTTGACGGATTCGTACGCGGTACGGAAGACGGCAGCACCATGGCCAGACGTGTCTACGACGTATTCCAAAAGACCAGCGATACCGTCAGAACGCTTGAATCGCAGAAGAACGACGCGAAGCAGCTGCTTGATGAGCTCAAGAAGAAGCCCTCCGACTCGTCGTTCGAAGAACAGCAGCGCGAATGCGAAGACGAGATTCACAATCTTGGCCGCATCGTCAAAAGCATTCTGAACACCAACACGTTCAACTACCTTTCCGACGAGGGCATCCTACCTAATTACGCGTTCCCGGAAACCGGTGTGACCCTTCACACCATTCTCAAAGAAGACAAGGAACCGTCCGATGCGACACACGGAATCGAACCTGCCGTGCAGGACAAAACGAAACGCAGGGAGAAGGCCACGCGCGATTTCGTACGACCGGCGGCCACGGCCATCACGGAACTGGCGCCGGGAAACACGTTCTTCGCTGGCGGACGCAAATACAAGATCCGTCGCGTGTTGTGTTCGAGAGGCGGCACTGACGACGAGTTGGCAATGTGGCGCCTATGCCCGAACTGTTCGCATGCGGAGCCTGCTTCCAGCACTGAGAACCTTGCCAGCTGCCCCTCTTGCGGGTCAATGCAGTGGGCCGATAGTGGTCAGAAAAGACCGATGCTGCGTATCGACACCGTCATATCCGACGAGACCTATAGCGAGAGTCTGGTCGAGGATACTTCCGACAGTAGGCCCAAGACCCAGTTCCTGAAGGACACGATGGTGGACATTGATCCGGCAGACATCCAATCGGGATGGCAGTTCAAGGGAATCACGAACTTCGGGTTCGACTACACGCCGCAGGGGACGATCCGGGAAATCAACTTCGGGCAAGTCTCCGACAAGGGATGCTCGGTAGAAATCGCCGGCAGCAAGCAGATTCGTAATGGTTTCAACGTATGTCTGAAATGTGGTGCGTTGCTTGGTGAACGCGAATCAAGGCACGCGTACTTCTGTCCGGAACGCAAGAAGGCGCAGGAACGGCAGTTGGAGCAATCGGAGCGGAACGGCACGTGCCTGTTCCTGTACCGTGAGGTCAAATCGGAAGTGCTGCGCATGCTTGTGCCGGGACTTGCCGACGTCCAAGGTGCGGACGGTGCCGCGGAGTCGCTGACCGCAGCGGTGATGCTTGGGCTGCGTGAACGCTTCGGCAATGTGGATCATCTGCAGGCGACGCTCATGAACGAGCCGTTGCCGGACAATTCCGGACTGCGCAAAACCTATCTTGCGCTATATGACACAGTACCCGGAGGAACCGGCTATCTTAAGCAACTGTCCGACCCAGACACGATGTTCGAGGTGCTTGCCAAGGCTAAGGAAGTCATGGAGCATTGCGAATGTGCAAAGAATGACAGTGACGGATGTTACAGATGTCTGTATGCATACAGGCAAAGCCGGGATCTGAAACTCATTTCCCGTAAGACAGCGTTGGCAATGCTTACGGTCATCCTCGACCCGTCCAATAAACGGAGCCGTGTGAAGACTGTTTCGAAGATCACCACGAACAAACTGTTCGATAGCGGGCTCGAACAGCAGTTCGTCGAAGCGCTCCGGTGCATGCATGCCCATCCCTTCGCGGAATCCGACGATGCCAAGGGCCGCCGTGCCGTCGTCAAGGACGAATTCATCAATAGCAAACCCGGATATTCCGTCACTGTGAACGGAAGCGTATGGAGCGTCGAACCGCAAGTCTCGCTGGGACCGGCCGATGGAGTCGCGATTCCCTGCAAACCCGATTTCGTGCTGACGGTCAGCAATATCGACGAATCCGGCGATGTAGTCAAACATGACGGAAGAAAGCCGGTTGCCATCTTCACCGACGGGCTGCAATATCATGCAGGCATTGTCGCCCAGGATTCCCTGAAGAGGGAAGCGCTTCGTCGGGCAGGCTACCGTGTATGGTCCTTGGATTATGACGATGTGATCGGATACGTGCAGGGCAAGGATGCGGCGCAGCTCGCCGATCCGCTGTTGACGCCCAAAGCCATGCCGTCTCCGGCGGCTTACAAGGGCACGATTGGCAGGAGGGCGGACGAATTCGATCCCGGCGAGGTTCCGGCAATGGCCCTGCTGGAATATTATCTTGCGGAACCGGATGCCGAACGGATATTCACCACCCAGGCGCTGGCGATGAGCTATGCCCTGAACCCGCGGAACAAGAGCGTCGAACCTCATGCCGTAGATGTTCTGCATAGGATTGAAACACTGCACGGCGAGAACGAATCGGTGTTCATGATCTGCTCGTCTTGGAATCCTTTGAACTGCACGAGACTCAAATTCCAATCCGGCTTGTGCATTGGAGAGGATATGCGAACCACCGAACCCCATGTCGGCATGGTGTTCTCGGACGTTCAACGTGATGCCGCGAAAGCAAAGAACGATGACTATAATCCGTTGAATACTTTAAACGAGAACGAGGCAGAGGCGTTCAAAACGCAGTGGGCGGCCTTCTGGCATTTTGCGAACGTGATGCAATTCTCGGAATACTCCCATGCCGTCGGTGATGCCGCACTACGCGACGAGTCCATGTACGAGCCGCTTCGCAGCGGTCTGCGGAATATTCCTGACGTGCATGAGGGCAATGACTCCGCATGGAACGATATTCTGACGGATCCGACCTACGCGTACTGCACGGATGAAACCAAAGAGGCCGTCACACGGTTTATCGAGTCTGGCATACCGGCACCGGATGCGCTCGGATACGAACTGCTGGATGCGAACGAGGAAATCGTTGCACAGGCGGAACTTGCATGGGAGGATGGGAAGATCGTGTTTTTCCCGTCCTACGACTTGCAATCCGACCGAGAGAACGTCGACGAATTCGTCAAGCGCGGCTGGACTATCATTACAGAAAACAACGATGACCTTGACAAGGTGTTCGCTTCACTGACGGAAGGTGAGGAACGTTGATGGCAGATATACGTACGATGAACAAACCCGTGGTCGCGCTTGGCCGTGATCTTATGGGCAGCTTGTTCGATTTGCCAAAGAAAGCGCAGAAACATGCCACGACGTTTCTGACAAAATTCCAGACGAATCCCCGATCATCAGGAATCAATCTGGAACGAATCGCCAATGCGGCGGACGAAAAACTGTATTCCGCGCGCATCGACCAACGGTATCGCGCCATCATCGCTTTCCAGAAAAGCAGCAATGTGTACGTCCTGCTGTACGTTGGCGACCACGATGATGCCTACAAATGGGCGGAAACAAAGAAACTCGACGTCAACCCGAACACGAGGGCCATCCAGCTGTACGATATGGTTTCTCAAGAGGAAATCGACACGGCAATGCGTGAAGATTCCCAGAGCGAAGTTGGGCGGGAGAGCGTTGCTGTAAAGGCCGTCCAGCCTGATTTCACCGCTTTGGAATCTGTTCCCCATCCTGCAGAAGATACTGGTGCGAATCGGGGGACGGCTTCGGCCATTACAACTCCGGCCATTACGAATAACGTGCCAAAGGCGGTTCCCAAACCGCATACCGGTCCGCTTCCCGATACTTACTTGGCATTGACGGATAACGATATGCGCCGGTTCGGCGTGCCAGACATGTATGTGCCGGTCATGTGCACGAGAAAGACGTGGGAAGCGTTCGATCGGTGGGGATCGAGACTTCCGGAAGATGCCTTCACGTACCTCACTTTTGTGGCCGAAGGACTTCCCAAGTCCGAGGTCTTCGGACTGCTTGATGAGACTGAAGGCAAGACCAGTGACAGGCTGGGGCTTGAGCAGCAGGTGCCTGCATCGTCCATCGAATCTGGTGAAGAGGCGGACCCGGAGGATTTCCGTGCCGCTCTATCAAGCTATGCATCGCAGCAGTCTTTCGTGGTCGTGCAGGGAGAGGCGGATCTCAAACGTATTCTGGATGCGCCATTGGAACAGTGGCGTGTGTTCCTGCATCCATCGCAGCGTCTTTATGTGGAACATGATTACCATGGTCCGTTCCGCCTGCTCGGCGGTGCCGGTACGGGAAAGACCGTGGTGGCCATGCATCGCGCGAAACGTCTCGCTGCAAGACTGCTGAGAAGCGATAGCCGTCAGAAAGTGCTGTTCACCACATACTCGCGTAATCTTGCCACCGATATTGCATCGAACCTGAAACTCATCTGCACGCCAGACGAATTCAATGCCATCGACGTGGTCAATCTCGACAAACTCGTGAAAGACCTACTGACGAGCCATGGTTATTCCGGCGAAATCTGGTATGACGGCAGTTTCGATCACGGTAACGATCTTGACGACGCGTGGCGCAAGGCCATCGCCTCCATCGGCGTGAACGATCCGAAACTCACGGTCTCCTTCTTCAAAAGCGAGCTCAGCCAGGTGATTGTGCCGCAACAGGTACGGAACGCGGCCGACTACATGCGCGTGCTGCGTAAGGGGCGTGGCACGAGATTGAATCGAGCCCAGAAACTTGCCGTATGGCAGGTTGTGGAAACATATCGGCGCATCATGCAGTCGAACGACGCGTACGATGTGGACACGGCCATGCAGAATGCCGTGTCTCTGCTCACGCAGGGCGATGCGCCGAGGAAATACGCGCATGTGGTGGTTGATGAGGGACAGGACTTCTCCGCGCCGGCATATCGTGTGATTCGCGCTCTGGTGGACGAGGGTGATAACGACATCTTCATCGTCGGTGACGCGCAGCAGCGCATCTACGGGCATACTGCGGTGTTGTCGAAATGCGGCATCCGTATCCAGGGGCGTGCCCGCAAATTGCGAATCAACTATCGCACCACCGAGCAGATTCGTAGTGCCGCCGACTCCATTTTCCGCAGTTCCGGTGCCGATGTCGCGGACTCGGTGTTTGCGGCTGTTCGTGGCATTGGGGATGAGTCACCGGCCACAACGTTCGATGACCTGGACGGAGAGGAAAGCCCGACTGGCGATAGCCGGTCACTGATGAACGGTCCTGTTCCGGAAACGCGACGGTTTGCTTCCCAATCGGATGAAATGGACGCCGTAAGGGCATGGATTTACGAGCTGTGCGGCCCGGCTAATGAGACGGATGATGATGAATCCGGCAGTGAGCGCGTCGATCCGCGTAATGTGTGCGTGGTGGCGAGAAGTCGCTACTGTATTGACCAGTGGTATAAGACGCTCGATGATGGCCTGCCATATGGTGTGTACCGGCTTGGCAGAGAAGCGGAAAACAGGCAAAAGCAGGGAATCCGTATCGCTACCATGCATCGAGTCAAAGGACTGGAATTCGACTATGTTGTAGTGGTTGACGTGAACGATGGGATATGCCCGCCAAAACCTGCATTGCAGTCTGCCGGTGCTGATCCGGCCGCGTTGAACGAGATTTACAAGGAAGAGCGAAGCCTTATTTACGTAGCCATGACACGCGCCAAAAAAGGTGTGCTGCTAACTGGCGTCTCGGCGCATGTGGGGTAGGGAAGAGGAACACCATGGACGCTGGAAAGAAAATCCTGCTGGACTTATTAACCGGTTCGCTTCGGTTCACAGTACCGGTGTATCAGCGCAGATACTCATGGGGTGAGGCGCAGTGCCGGCAATTGTGGGCCGACATTGTAACGGCTGGCAGGCATCCTGAGAGAACGCATTTCACCGGGTCGATCGTGTGGATGCAGGAAGGCGGCATCGGCCCGGATGGTGTCAGCCGGTGTCTGCTCATCGACGGCCAGCAGCGCCTCACCTCGGTGACCCTGTTGCTTATCGCACTGGCCGAATATGCCCGAGAGCGCCCTGAAAACCTGCGATTCTCCGCAGACATGCTCATCGACCGTGGCTATATTGTCGACAAGTACGCAACCGGCGAAGGCCACTACAAGTTGACGCTTTCCGGCGACGATAGGGAAGTGCTGCACAGCATGTGCGACCATGTGGTCGCCCCTGATCGGCCAAACCATGCCAATACGGGTTCCCGGCTGGAAACGAACCTCGATCTGTTCCGTTCACTGGTCGCCGCAATCGATGATGCGAACGTGGTGTGGAACGGTTTGCAGCGTCTCGAAGTCGTGTCTGTCACCTTGGACCAAGATCGTGACGAACCGCAACTGGTATTCGAATCAATGAATTCCACCGGGCTTGATCTGGAGACTTCCGATCTGGTACGCAACTACATGCTCATGGGGCGCCCCATGGCCGAGCAGAACACCCTATACGCCGACTACTGGCTGCCCATGGAACGTGTTCTCGGCAACCTCTCATTCGATGCGTTCCTGCACGACTGGATGGTCGTCACATTGAAAAAGCCCGTGCTCAAAGGTCACGCCATGTATGCGGAATTCAAACGTTTTGCGGCCGACAGTCCCTCGTCACGCATGGAACGCGTGCGAAATCTTCTTGAGAACATGCTGGAATACGCCAAGTACTATGCCGCTATCAAAGGCGTTGTCGCCGCTGGCGGTGGCGACATGAACGTGGACCAACGTCTCGACCTGATTCAAAAACTGGATAGCACGGTTACAGACCCGTTGGTTATGTACATGTTCGCGATATGGAGGCATCATCGCATAAGCAATGACGGATTGCTACGCATGCTCGCGGATCTTGAATCGTATCTGTTCCGTAGAATGGTCTGCTCGGTGTCCAGCAACGGATTGAACAAGCTCGTTCCGTCGCTGATCGTCAGACTTGATTCGGCTGAAGATGATTTGGCCGAAACCTTCGCCGCACTACTCATCACCGAGACCGCCAAAGCCACACGCATGCCTACGGACAGTGAATTCAGACAGGCGTTGCTCGGCGAGAACCTGTACCGGCCGGCCTGGCGATGCAAGTATCTGCTTGCCGGCTTGGAGAACTATAACCACCCCAAGGATCCGCGGTCCTTCAGCGAATGCACCATCGAACACATCATGCCGCAGAACGCCATGGCGCACGCCGAATGGCGCAATATGCTCGCAGACCTCGACCGATTCCCGCTATTGGTGAACAGTCTGGGTAATCTGACACTGACCGCGTACAATTCGGAGCTTTCCGACGGAACGTTCGAACAGAAGAAGAACCGTGCGGTCGGCGGATACGATAACGAATACCTATCCATTTCCGTGGAACTGCACGATGCTTCGCGATGGAACGAACAGGCGATCGCGCAGCGAGGCACCCGACTTGCCGATCTTGCATTGCAGGTGTGGGCACGCCCCACAGCGGGGAATGAGGTTATGCAGACTCTGCGCAATCGGAACGTGAACCAGGGGGAACGCGAACAGAATGCCGTTGATTTCGCTGATTTGTGCAAACGCGGAGTCCTCGCGGCCGGAGATGTGCTGGAAAGCTGTTACGCTGGCGTAACTGCCGCGGCTACCGTAACCGAAGACCATCGCATCCGCTTGGCCAACGGCGAGATATTCGACAGTCCATCCGGCGCGTTTCGCCGTGCCAGAATGCTCGAAACCGGCGAGGGCAAGCAAGTCAACGGGTGGACAGTGTGGAAAGTCGCGGACGGCAGAACTTTGAACGAATTGCGGTAAGTCGGCAGTAATATCTCGCTGCGGCGTAGTTTCTGGAATGGATTGTACGAATATGCCGCAACACGGGCTGATTTTGTCGACGTGTATGGCGATCCATCCGGCCGCAAGACAAACAGCGACACATGGACAAGTTTCGGCGTGGGTTCGGAAATCTGCCACCCGGATGGGGCGTTAAACATTCGAGACGGCTATATTACGTCGACCTGTACTTCACCGACACGTTCCAGTACGCGAAGCTCTACACCATGAGGGATTCCGTTGAACGGATACTGGCAAATCTGGGCGAGGTGATGTGGGACGAGCCGGAATCCGACAAGAAAAACTGGCATCTTTGGGTGCGTCGTGATGTGGATTTCTCCGGTGACATGACGGAAGCCTACCGGTGGATGACGGACGGGCTGCTCGCCATGCGCAATGTGTATGAGCTGCTCGGCTGATGTTTTGGCCGTTTCGACCGCTGTGCGTTCAATGCTTCATACAATGAACGTAGTCATCCGAAAAGAGGCCGCCATGAAATACGGGATGAGGAACCCAGCTGGAACATCTACGACGCCGAAACGAACGACATGGACACGAAAATCCATAACAACCAATACACGGTGAACTGACGGAAACGATTGTAGCCGGCGCCGCCTAGCATGCAATATGGGAAACGACGCCGGCCGCAACGACCGGCCAAGACGGACGGAACACACGAAAAGGCGAATCAAACACAGCATGGGCAAGAACGGCACGCAACCAACAACGAAAAACGTCACACCGGCGGTCACCCCATGGGGTAAGAACCGTGTGAAGAACACCGAAACCGGCAATCACGTGCTCATCATGCCGGGCATTGGATACACCGTAGACCGACCGCTGCTGTACTGGGCAGCGCAGGCACTTGCGGCCAACGGATGGTTCGTGGACCGGCTCGACCTGAAACTGACGGAAAGCGTCGAGTTTCCGGAAATGATCGCCTGCATGGAACGCGTGGTCGACGAATGGCGCAAGGCGGCGCTCGAACATGCTGCCGAATCGGGTGAGGAGCCGCATTTGCTGGTCGTCACCAAATCGCTCT
This sequence comes from uncultured Bifidobacterium sp., assembly GCA_959028125.1. Classification (GTDB taxonomy): domain Bacteria; phylum Actinomycetota; class Actinomycetes; order Actinomycetales; family Bifidobacteriaceae; genus Bifidobacterium. The sequence goes on from CAUFQQ010000006.1 coordinate 57,574, forward strand.
CCACACTCTCATATCCGCATTCCGCAAAACTAGGATTACGTGTGGTGCTGCTCACCCCGGTGCTCAACCCGCCGCCATTCGACAAGCACAAGTCGGTCATTCCCGCGCCGCTACCGGGAACTGCCGGCAGCCCGATGCCGCTAATCTGCGCAGGTGACGCCGACCCATACTACGATGACGCCAAAGCGCATCTGCTCACCGACCATGTGCGCACGTACGCTGGTGCCAACCATTCCATCGAAGTGCCGGACGACTGGCAGACGTCGCTCGACTACCTGAAACAGGTCACGCAAGCCATCGTCGACTACGCCGGATGAAAAGAACGGGACGGAATATGCGCATCGTATTGCAGAAGGTCAGCGAAGGATCCGTCGACGTGGTCGACGAGACAAGCGGAGAAGTCGACACCACATTCGAACCACAGCATATAGGCATCGGCTATGTGCTGCTCGTCGGAGTGGAAGACACGGACGGAGCGAAACAAATCGACTGGCTCGCCCGCAAAATCGCCAATCTACGCGTCTTCGAAGACGAGAACGGCAAAATGAACCGTTCCATCCACGACGTGAACGGCAGTGTGCTGTCCATCTCCCAATTCACGCTATACGCGGACGTGCGCAAAGGCAACCGCCCAAGCTTCGTGAAAGCCGGAGCGCCCGCGCACGCCGAACAGACATGGCACGGATTCAACGACGCCCTGCGCGCGCAAGGATTCGAAGTAAAAGAAGGACGATTCGGCTCCCACATGCGCGTGCGGCTCGCCAACGACGGTCCGGTCACCATCATCTTTGACACCGACGAACTCGGCGTCTGACCCAGAACCCAACGTGAAACCCTATATCCGACGATTGTCATAGGGTAAAACGCATGGGAATATGGAACGACCGCAAATTGATCGTCAACTGCCTGCCGTTGACCGAATCCGAACGTGCGCAATTCATACGTGCCGCGAAAGACATACCACAGGAATTCGTCGGCGATTCGGCCCAACGGGGAAGCATGAGCTGGACCGCCGCAGTACCGGAGGAGCTCAAAGCCAAAGCCACCGCGGTCATCGGCAACATCGCGCCCGAGGAATGCGCGCAATGCCCCAAACTCGAATGGTTGCAAACCTGGAGTGCCGGCGTCGACAAATACCAGCGACCCGGCATCCTGCAGCCCGGATCCATGCTCACCAATGCCACCGGAGCCTACGGACAAAGCGTCTCCGAACACATGTTCGCCATGATGTGGGCCATCATGAAGAACCTGCACATCTACGCGGCAGGAAACGCTAATGCCATATGGCATGATGCGGGCCGCGCCATCAGCCCCAACGGAAAAACGGCGCTCGTCATCGGAACCGGCGACATCGGATCACACTTCGCACGACTCTGCAAAAACGTCGGAATGACAACCATCGGCATTCGCCGTAATCCCGCCGTCGAAGCACCGGGCGTCGATCATATGGTCGGTTTCGATTCCCTCGACGACGTGCTGCAATATGCCGATGTGATCGCCATGTGCGTACCATCCACCCCGGCAACACGCCACCTGCTCGATACGAAACGCATCGCATCTCTCAAACCTGACTCCATCATCATCAACGCGGGCCGTGGCAACGCCATTGAAAGTCAGGCGCTTGCCGACGCGCTCGCGGAAGGACGAATCCGTGGTGCTGCGCTCGATGTGACCGAACCGGAACCGCTGCCGGCCGACTCACCGCTGTGGTGCGAGCCGAAATGCCTCATCACCCCACATGTGGCGGGAGGCAACCATCTTGAGATCACCGAACGCAGTATCATCTCCATTGCATTAGGCAACGTCCGCTGCTACGCCAACGGTCAGTCGCTCGACAATCGCATGCCCATCAAAAGCTGACGGTCGCGCGTGCGGGGAGACCCGTATGATGGCAGTCGGGAAGAAAGGAAGGGTATGACATTGAACAAATGGCGTCGTGCGACGGAATGGTTCATGACGGCATTGGCGTTGGTGTTCCTGTTCGCGTATTCGTGGGAAGTTCTGGCGAGGACGCATATCCTGTTGTGTGAAATGGTGATCAACATCATCTGGATGGTGTTCATCGCCGACTGCGTCGTTTCGATCCTGCTGGCGGAAGATAAGAAAACCTGGTTCAAAGACAATCTGCTGATGCTGGTGTCCATCGCATTGCCCGTCTTCAGGCCGTTGAGACTGCTGCGTCTGGTGGCAGTGCTCAACGTGCTCAATCGTACCGGTGGCATGGCGGTGCGTGGTCGCATCACACTGTACACATGCTGCAGCGTGACACTACTGATGTATATCGGCGCCCTTGCCGAATTGGATGTGGAACGTGGGGTTCCGGGCGCTTCCATCACCGATTTCGGTGAAGCGATATGGTGGTCGTTCGTGACCGTCACCACAGTCGGCTATGGCGATTTGTCCCCGGTGACATGGCAGGGAAGATGCATCGCCATCGGACTGATGATAACCGGCGTTGCCCTGATCGGCATCGTCACCGCGACGCTGGCTTCATGGATTGTCGACCGTGTTCGTGACGAGACCGACAAGCGCGCGGATGAGGCGGAATCGGAAACGGAACAGTTGCGCCACAATGTGCGGGAACTGACGGACACCGTCAACCAGCTGCGCGATGATATCGCGCAGCTTCGCAGGCTATAGCGGTTCTCATGCCTGCACCGGTATTATCGGTCGGTTCCACGGTCAACGCGACGGTATCTGTGGGCGTGCTCGAAGATACCACCGATTACAAGGGTCAGCGCTCGCTGCCGCGTGACTTCTCCATAGAACTGAAGCAGGGCTCCATTACCAACCAGCGTAGATCGGGCCGCTGCTGGAATCCGAACCGGTGGAACTCGATCCATGGCAGCCGCTCACCAAGCGTTGCCGCTGATATAACCTGTATGGAGCGAAGCCGTGGCTGGGATTGCAGCCACGGCTTTCCTGTTCCGCTGTGCTGATACTCTTTCATAAGAACAAATGTGCGAACGATTGGGGTTCAGTTGGCGGATACTTTGTCATGGCTTTCCGACGAACTACGCAGCGAATGTAGTCAGCCTGTATTGCAGCGTGCCCGTGGAATCGCCAACCAGTGGCGTGCGAAAATGTCGGATCTGCATTGCCTGAACAACTCCGATTCCGACCGCATCACCCTGCATGCCAATATGCGGGGCACCACCTCACCGTCCAGCCGATACGAAGTGCAGGCCACGCTTGATTTGCATGATGAGCTTTTCTTGGCCAGGTATTGCTCGTGCCCCGCGTTCAACGGTTCGCAGCACGGTTATGGCACGTATTCGTCGGCATATTCGCCCAGCTACCGCAACAATCCAAAATATCGCAGTTTCGATGATGATGACGATGAATACGATTATGTCGATGATTATGATGATTTCGGTTCAGGATCGACGTTCGGTCATGTGCAGGACGATGACGAGTTCGATTCGGATCCGGCTGGGGGACGCCGCTATACCGGCATGTGCAAGCATGTCGCCGCAATGCTGCTGCTGTTTCTTGACCAGCCCGAACGGTTCCGCGGATTCAAGCGAAGTGACGTGACCTCGCCTATCCTCTCCGACTACATGCGTGCGCTGGATGCGAAGAATGACAATACCGGTCAAAGCGCGCAGCTTGACGTGCTCAAGCGCATCGTTGACGCGAAAAGCCGTCTCGCCGACGCGCAACGAGGCGTCATTACGCAAGGGGCCACGAAAACAAAACGCAAGAGCGGTTCCATCATAGTGAAACCGGGAAGCGTGCGTCTGGAGCCCACGCTGATCATGAACCGTGAGCTGTGGAGCCTGACGTTGAAAATCGGCTGCGGCGACGTAAGCTATATCATCAAAAGCATTTCCAAATTCGTAGCCGACATGCACGACGGGGCATACGTGTCATACGGGCAGAAACTCTCGTTCACCCACACTCCGGATATGCTCGAACCGTTCTCGCTGCGGCTGTTCCGATTCCTGCAAGGCGTTGTTGGTTCACGTGTTGCTGCACAGCTGCAGAACAACTACTATTACGCGCCAGACGTGCGTATCGAACGTGAAATCATGCTTACCGATGGGGAATTGTGCGATCTGCTGAACCTGTTCGGAGCGGAATCGCAACAGGACTACATCGAAGACGTGCTGATAGCACGTGGGCTGGGGGAAGCTCCCAAGCATGAGGAACGTGAGAGGGCGCGGCAGCTCACTCCGGATGATTTCGCCCATACGGATGACACCGCTCCGGACTACGTCGAAGTGACCACGCCAGGGGAGTCCAGATCGCATACTATCGCCATATTTGATGGCAATCCGCAATTTCGGTTCATCGCCGAATATGTGAAGGAAGGCGCTTCGTCGGGCGTGCGTATCACGTCGAACCGTACCATCACGGATCGGATTGTCGGGCAGCGGGGCGTGTATCTCATGAGTGCCGAACATAACGGCACTCCGACGGATTCCCATATGATGCCAGTGAGCGGATTCTTCCGTTGCACCGACAGCATCCTTCCCGCAGTGGACGCGTTGATGACGTTGTGCGCGTCGAACGTTAGCGATGGTGTGTTCATTGCGGAAAACGACTGGCCCATGTTCGCACGAACAATACTGCCAAAACTTACCGAGGCGGGCATTGGTTTCGACATTCCGCAGGAAGTCGCCGAACGGATGGGAGTCGACTGCCAGATCGAATTCTACTTGGACCGTGATCTGCAGGGCATCACCTGCGAGGCTGTGGCACGATACGGCGATTTCGTGTTCCAGTTGGTGCCGACCGCCAAAGCGCTACGAGGCGTGATTAATCCGGACTCGCGGTCGAAAGCGGCGCTCATCAGACGAGATACGGCTCGCGAATCATTCGCGGTGCAGGTGGTTCGCCAGCTTTTCCCGACATGGAGTTCCATTGACATGGCGCGGATTCGTGAGGAAGACGAACAGACTATTCTGCTCTTGCTCACCGAAGGCGTGGATATCTTGCGTTCGGTCGGGCAGGTGTACTCCACAGCCGCGTTCGACGGCATGATGATGCCAGGCAGCCCTACGGTGAAGGTCGGACTGTCCATCGACTCGAATCTGGTTGAGATTTCGCCGATAGCCGACGAAGTGCCGATGAACGAGGTCGGCGCGTTGCTGAATTCCTACCGCAGGAACCGCCGCTACCATCGATTCAAGGACGGTACGTTCGTTGATCTGAAGAATGCCGATCTGCATGAACTTGATCAGATTGCCACAGATCTTGACCTTGATGAGAAACAGCTTGATTCCGGAAGAATCACCATTCCCGGATATCGGGCGTTCCTCTTGGATGCTCAAGTTGATGACGACGGCAAAAGCGAATCGTTCGTCGACTATGTCAACGATGTGAAAATCATCGATTCGAAGCGATATGAAGTACCCAGCAATCTCAAAAACGTGTTGCGTCCGTACCAAGTGGAGGGCTTCCAATGGCTTTCCACCTTGTGGGACAAAGGTTTCGGTGGCATTCTCGCCGACGAAATGGGTTTGGGCAAATCCGTGCAATTGCTGTCGCTGGTGGAAGCTCGCAAGGGCAGTGGTCCCGCGTTGATCGTCTGCCCGGCGTCCTTGGTATACAACTGGGCCGCCGAATGCGAGAAATTCACGCAAGATCTGACCATCGAAGTCGTGGCCGGCACGAAAGCGCAACGGCGCAAGCTCATCGCAGCCGTGGCACAGCAATGGAAGAACCCCTCGGAATCCAACGATATGCAGCGTACCGATGTGGTGATCACCTCATACGATTTATTGCGCCGCGACGTGGATGATTACGCCGCCTGCCGGTTCGCATTGATGGCGCTCGATGAGGCGCAATACATCAAAAACCATGCCACGAAGTTGGCGAAAGCCGTCAAACAGATCACCGCCGAACACCGGTTCGCATTGACGGGAACCCCCATCGAAAACCGGTTGAGCGAACTGTGGAGCATCTTCGACTTCCTCATGCCCGGATTGCTCGGAACCTACACGAAGTTCCGAGAAAAATACGAACAGCCGATCATGGCACCCGGTTCTGAACATTCCGTCATGGCTGACAAACTGCAGGCTTTGGTCGGACTGTTCATTAAGCGACGTCTGAAAAAAGACGTGCTGACCGATCTGCCTGACAAGTTCGAAAACGTGCTCACCGTCAAACTGGAAGGCGAACAGCGCAAACTCTATGCGGCGCACGAGCAACGGTTGCGCGCCACCCTGACCAAAACCAAGGACGCCGACTTCAATACGAAGAAGATTCGAATCCTTGCGGAATTCACACTGTTGCGCGAAATCTGTTGCGATCCGAGACTCGTCTATGCGGATGCGAAAAACGCTTCCGCCAAACTTGACGCCATCTGCGAACTCGTATCCACGTGCATGGACGAAAGCAAGAAAGTGCTTGTATTCTCGCAGTTCACTTCATTCCTTGACCTGATTGGTACACGTTTGGCTGAACAGGGCGTGGACTTCTACACCATCACCGGCGAGACACCGAAGAAACGCCGTGTGGAACTGGTGGATGAATTCAATGGCAACGATGTTCCCGTGTTCCTCATCTCGCTCAAAGCGGGCAATACGGGGCTGAACCTTGTGGGTGCGTCCGTAGTGGTGCACGCCGACCCGTGGTGGAACGCGGCCGCGCAGAACCAGGCCACCGATCGTGCGCACCGCATCGGACAGACGCAGGATGTGAACGTGTACCAGATCGTAGCCAAAGACACCATTGAGGAACGCATCCTCAAACTGCAGGAGAAGAAAAGCGAGCTTGCCCAACAGTTCACCGACGGCACCGCATCTGGAGGCGTCGGCACACTCAGCAAAGACGACTTGCTCGACCTGCTGGCATAACAATCAACGTACCTGCCGCTTGCTTGAACGCACACGATACGAAAGCAACAGGCAAAGCGCACACTGCGGCAACACACCATGAGGCGACGTTCATGCCATAGGCAAAAGGCATATGAGGCTAAGATCATGGTTTCCGGATTAAAGATTGATGCCTGCTGATAATAGACGCCAGTGAGACGCGGTTTGCATATTTCCGACGATAGGCGTATATATAATCGTGCAAGTTTCAGGGAAGGTGAAAATCCTTACTGGCGGTAACGGTACGACTGACGTTCATAACGGTCCCATGCCGAAGCCCGCGACCCGCGAAAGCGGCTGATCCGGTGAGAATCCGGAGCCAACGGTCAAAGTCCGGATGGAAGAAACGGGGCTCAACATGAGTGTATCCTCACCAAACAATACCCAAAACAACGACGCCGAAATCACCAGCGAAAGCATGACGCGCCCCGACAACGCGCATTCCACAGGCGTGGCCGACTCTGGACGCTGGTCCACCAAACGCATCGCCATGTATGCGCTGTTCGTGGCGCTGTCGGTGGCCGTCAGCTTTGTGGAATTTCCCATTGTGCCAGGCGTTGAATGGCTGAAATATGATCCATCCGGCATTGTCAGCCTGGTGGCAGGTTTCGCCTACGGGCCAGCGGCGGCGGTAATCGTCAGCGTGCTTGGTTTCCTGCCGCACCTGTTTACCAACCCATGGGGCACGCTTATGGCCGTGCTCGTGGCTTTGGCATTATCCGTGCCGGCAGCACTGATCTACCGCAGGAACAAGACCCGCAAAGGCGCGGTCATCGGCATCATCGTCGGTGCGATCGCAGCCTTGGCGATGGCGATTGTGGGCAATATAATCGTCACACCGTTCTACGCGCATATGACCACCGCACAGGTCGTGGCATTGATCGTGCCGGCGCTTCTGCCGTTCAACGCGTTGAAATTCACCATCCATGGCGTGGTCACCTTCCTGATCTACAAGCCGATCTCCAACCTGTTGAACCGCTGAGCCTCGTTCACCATATTGATGAATAGAAAGGAACCTTCCGACCTATGGAAGGTTCCTTCCGTTATATGAAAGACTTTTTCCATGAACCCTGACAGCGCCACGAACACCATCGCGGTCGAACTGCACGATATTCGTTTCACCTACGACTCCGGCGCGACCTGGGCACTCGACGGCGTGAACCTGACCGTTCGCCAAGGAGAACGTGTATGCTTGGCAGGACCAAACGGGTCGGGCAAATCCACACTCTCACGCATCATCGCAGGACTTGCCGCACCCGATGCCGGACATGTCACGCTGTTGGGAAACAACGTCTTCGATGAAACCGGCGCGCACGCTGACGCTTACCGCAGCGCCCGGCATGGTATCGGGGCGGTTTTCCAACATCCGGAAGATCAGATCGTCACCACCGTCACCGAGGATGATGTTGCCTTCGGTCCGGAAAACCTCGCCATTGCGCATGATGATATCGATATGCGGATCGCCATGTCACTTGACGCAGTCGACATGAGCGGACAACGAGAAGCCGATCCCACGCGAATGAGCGGAGGCCAACAGCAGCGCGTCGCCATCGCCGGCATGCTTGCCATGAATCCCGAAATCCTCGTGCTCGACGAGCCTACCGCCATGCTCGATCCGCAAGGCCGTGCCGACATCATGCATATTCTTGACGAATTGCAGCAGCACGGCACAACCATCATTCTCGTCACCCACCATCGTGACGAATTCGTCAATGCCGACCGCATCATTCGCCTGGATAACGGGCGTATCGTGCAAAGCGCTCGCGGTAATACTGCAAGTATTCCGGAAATGGACGAATCAGGCACAGCGCAAGAAGACAATCCAATTGCCAAATCCAATATTGCAAATGGCGCATCGAAGCCAACATCAGCTGTACCAATCATTGAAATCCATAATCTGATATATCAATATCCAAACAGTAGCAAGCCTGTGCTCGATAAGCTTTCCATAACCATCAATGAGGGTGAAACCGTGGCCATCACAGGGCATAACGGTGCAGGCAAAACCACCCTCGCGCGTCTTCTCTGCGCGCTGGAACAGCCGCAATCTGGCAGCATTACCGTCAACACCATTCCCGTCGCACGCCAACGCGCCAACGGCAATATGCAGTCGCTCAAGCGTGCGGACCGCGAGAAACTGCGCGCCACCGTCGGCTACGTCATGCAGCACCCCGAACGTCAGCTTTTCGCCGAAACCGTAGCCGAGGACGTCGCCTACGGTCCGCGCAACCAACGGCTTGATGAAGCGCAAGTGGATGAACATGTCAGCCAAGCCATGGCATTGCTGCATATTGAACATCTTGCCGACCGTTCGCCATTCGACCTTTCCGGCGGGCAGCAACGACTCGTTGCCATAGCGGGCGTCATCGCATGCCAACCGCGGATTCTCATTATGGACGAGCCGACCGCGGGACTTGATGAAGCGGCCACAACCCGCGTGCACGATCTCATCCAAACCCTTCATTCCCAAGGCGTCACCGTACTTATCATTTCCCATTCGCAAGCGGAAATCGACGTACTTGCCGACCGGACGATCGCGCTTGACGCTGACCGGAACGTTGGTGGAAAAGTTCGTGATGCCGAGCCTGGTTCTGCTGTCGAATCGGCAGGTTCGAAGAATCTGCACACGCTTGGCTCCGGACATGCAAAGGGAGACGTCCGTGAAAACCGCAGTTTTATGGAACGGCTTGACCCGCGCGTGAAGATGGTGGGCGCGTTGGCGGTCATGTTCTCCGCATTCGCCATCCGCTCTTTCTGGCAGTTACTGGTGGCCGCACTGTTGACCGGCATGATCGTTGCGACATCAGGCATCGGCGTGAAACAACTGTTCAAATCGATTCACATGTTCCTTGCATTGTTCGTGTTCTGCGGACTGCTCAATGTGTTCTTCGTACAATCCGGCAACGTTCTTACGAACATCGGACCGATTCCAATCACCGACGACGGTGTGCGTATCGCTATACTGTACGCCTGCAGATTCGTTGCGGTCATTATCGTCGGAGTGGTGTTCCTCGCCACCACCACGCCTACGGCCATCACCGACGCGTTCGAAGCCTTGCTCAAACCCTTCGCAAAAATAGGCGTGCACGCGCAGGAGATCGCACTGGTGATGAGCCTCGCACTGCGGTTCCTGCCCACTCTGGGAAGCGAGGCGAAAGCCATTGCGGACGCACAGGCGGCTCGAGGTGGCAGCATCGAAACGGGAACGTTCGTGCAGCGTATCAAGGCGATGGTTTCCATCATCATTCCGGTGTTCGCAGGGGCGATACGCCATGCCGACAATCTCAGTCTCGCACTCGACGCGCGATGCTATGAAGAGGGTATCGCACGCACACATTGGCGCGTGATGAGCATCGCCAAACGAGACATTGCCGCGGGCGGTGTGGTTGTGGCATATGTGGCTGCGTTGGTTCTGATCGCTGGACTAAACTGAAGGCAGTCGGCGGATTTTACCGTCCTCACGCTACTCTTGAGCAAGCATCATAGATAGGAATGGAACAAGTTATGGCATTAACCAAGAAGCAGGTCAAGCAGCTGCGAGGCCTGGCCACCAAGCTCAATCCGCTCATCCAGGTCGGCAAGAACGATCTGAGCGAAAACGCCATCAAGCAGGCGGACGAAACCATCGAAAAGCGTGAGCTCATCAAGTGCTCCGTGCTCGACGGATCCGGTCTGACCGCCAAGGAAGCAGGCGAGGGATTGGCTGAAGAACTGAACGCGGAACTCGTGCAGGTCATCGGCAACCGTTTCGTGCTCTACCGCCGCTCCCATCGCGACGACGTGGAACATATCCGCCTCGTACGCGAATAAAGCGGGAAACTGACGCGACCAAACATAACAGGGCGGGTGCTTTCTGAAAACCAATCAGAAGACACCCGCCTTGCTGCAATGAAAATAAACAATCGGAAGTCAGGAAACCCCATGAAGGAGTGCTATCAGCGCGCCTGATTCCATTCGGGCTTCCATGTGTACTGCATGTCGTACGCGCTGGCCCAGAACATGTATTCGTTCTCCACGCCGGTCACGAAAATGTCGATCAGCTCGCGCTTGCGCTCCTCGCTCGCGTCGGCCACCAGTTTCTCGATATGATCGAGCAGCCACACGGAATCCTGCCAGAACTCGTCGGTCTTATACATGTCGACCCAGCTCTTGTACGGATTGTCGTCGAGCGTGTCCGCGAACTCGGCGGCAAGACGATAACCATAATCCGCATACACCCAGGCGCACGGCAGCACGGCCACAAGAATGTCGAGAATATCCTTGCCATAGGCGATGGAAAGGATATTCGACGTGTAGGCACGCGCGAAGGCCGACTGGCGCACATTGTTCATCTGCTCTTCGGTGATGCCATAGCTGGCCAAGTAGGAGCGGTGTACTTCGGTCTCGACCTGCAGGGCGCCGTTCTGCACCTTGAGCATGAACGTCATGATTTCAGGGTCGGTGGCCTTGGCTAATCCCAAAGCGTGCACTCTGGCGTAATCGTTCACATAACGAAAATCCTGCAGCAGATAGAAGGCGAAACGCTCGCGTTGCAGTGTGCCTTCGCCAAGCTCGCGGATGAACGGCTGCTGGTAGCCTTCCTCCCAAACCAGGTCGGCGGCCTTGCGCATGCGCTGCGCGAACGGCGGAAGATTGTCGCGTTGGATGCCTTTGGCGGCGTCGAACTCATAATCGAAATCGGTTGTTGATGTCACAGCAGTCACTAGACATGCCTCCCTACGCTGGTGTTAACCATCAGGTTCAAAGGGTTCAGGCCTCACTTGGCCCATCTCAACCCGACGAACACGGGTTCCCCTGCATTACGCCGTACATTATGGCAAAGCCGCACGAAATGTGCAAGAGCCCGTCCGTCGAATGGAATCGTGCCGCATGATGCGAACACAGGCGATGTTCGGTTGAGGGCGAGTGCAAGAATGGAACGTATGACTGAAAAGCAAGTTGCGAAGAACACCATCGAAAAGCTGGCTATCGTCGTGGTGACGTACAGGCGTCAGCAGCTGCTCGCCACCCTGTTCGAATCCATCGAAAAACTCACTGTGGCGCCATGGCGTATCGTCGTCGTGGACAACGAGCACAGCGAGGCGACCCAAGGCATGGTCGACGATTTCCGTGAAGCGGTCACCGCGCAGTGGGGCAATACCATCGCCGACCAGTCGGGCAACGAAAGCCGTGTGGTGTACGCGCCGCAATCCGACAACCTCGGCGGCGCAGGCGGCTTCTCCGCAGGTGTGAAGAAGGCATACGAGCTGGGTGCGGAGTGGTTCTGGGTGATGGACGACGACGTGGCCGTGATGCCTGAGGCCATCGAAAGGCTCGCCAAGTGGACCGGCAGCCATGATGTGATCCAGGGAAGCCGATACGACTACGACGGAGGCCCGTTCTACTGGCAGTACGATTTCATCGTGCCTCTTGGCATTCCCAATCCGATCGCTCCGGCCGCGTTCGGGCGTCCCGGCTATCGTGTGATGGACACCTTATGCTTTGAAGGCGGCCTGTTCCGCCGCAATATCGTGGAACAGATCGGTTTGCCGGATCCCCGCTTCTTCATCTACTGGGACGATACGATGTACGGATATCGCGCCAGCAAGGTCACCAATCCGATCGTGGTGCCCGACGTGATCCTGCGACGTACGCGCGAGATCGGTAACTGGGATATCGCCGGCGTGCGTCAGCTCAACTCCACTTCCGACATGAACCGCTACCACATCATGCGCAACCGTGGCTACATGGCACGCTATTTCATGTCGTTCGGCGATTACCGTCCGCTGATGTTCGGCTTTGGCACGTTGCTGACCGCCGCCAAGGAGGTCATTCGCTTGGTGATGGTGGACCGTGAGCATGCCAAGACCGGCTTGGTGCAGATTGTCAAGGGTTGGTGGGATTCGCGCAAGCTGCTGCATGATCCGGATTGGAAGCCGATGCCGCCGCTCAAGTAATGTGGCTACACCGTCTTCAGACGGTTATTTTCTTATGATTCGCCCCATGCCGATGCGTTGCGTTGGCATGGGGCGAATCGTTTGCAGAAAACAATCGCAAATATTTGCGTTTCATTGCGACAGATTATGCAATCGTATTCACCAATTGTGTATTGTCGGCGCGTTTTGGGGCATGGGGCGAGTTACTATGGCGTTTACCGGTTCGATATACCCACTATGTACCTTGATAGGAGAGGTCGAAGATGATTGAAACTGCACAGGCATTTGGCGTTGACATTGGTGGCTCCGGCATTAAGGCAGCCCCGGTTAACCTCGAGAAGGGCGAATTTGCTGAACCGCGTCTGAAGATCCTCACCCCGGAGGTTTCCACTCCGAAGGCCGTTGGCGAAATCGTTCGCCAGCAGCTCGAGCATTTTGAGGTTCCTGAGTCCGCTCCGGTCGGCATCGCATTCCCCGCTCCGATTCATGTTGGCGAGAAGCTCGGCTATATGGCCAATCTGGACCAGTCTTGGGTTGGCGTGGACGTCACCGAAGTGTTCTCCGAAGCTTGCGGCCGTCCGGTCACCGTGGTGAACGACGCTGATGCGGCCGGTCTTGCCGAACAGCAGTTCGGCGCAGCCAAGGGCCAGGACGGCCTGGTCGTCGCCACCACGCTGGGCACCGGCATCGGCACCGCGCTGATCTTCAACGGCGAGCTCATTCCGAACACTGAGCTCGGCCATTTGGAACTGCTCAAGGGCAAGGGTGACGCCGAGAAGTACGCGGCATCCTCCATTCGTGAAAAGCTCGATATGGGCTACAAGAAGTGGGCCAAGCGTCTGACCAAGTATTATTCCCTGATGGAGTTCTACTTGGATCCGCAGCTGTTCGTCGTCGGCGGTGGCGTGTCCCGCGTGTCCGAGAAGTTCCTGCCGTACATCGACATCAAGACCCCGATCGTCGCAGCCAAGCTGCACAATGAGGCTGGCATCATCGGCGCTGCGTACTACGCAAGCATCAAGCAGAAGTGATATCGTGAACCATAAAGGTTCCTAACCTTCATATAAGCGAGAGCCGTCCGATTCATCCGTCGGACGGCTCTTGTTATTCCTCTGATGATCGCATGACGAATGCATCCTTCTTGCTCGATGCAACACTTGCGCAACCCAGAGAGTATGGTGGAGACCATGCGTTTTTCCTCCAGAGTCGATATCAGCGAGCCCAATCCCATCGCCAAAGCCGAAGCGGAAGCCAAAGCAAACGGCATCACACTCGGCAAACTCAACGACTCCAATCCAACCAAACATGCGCTCGCGTCGGAACTATTGCCGGACATCTACGGAGCGGAGCCACGCGGGCAACGATACGCACGCGAAGCGCTGGCCGCATTCCTGCATGAACAAGGCAATACCGCTACCGCCGACGACCTATACATATTGAGCTCGACGTCCGAAGCGTACTCATGGCTGATCAAACTGCTCTGCAATGCAGGTGACGCTGTGCTCGCGCCGAAACCCGGCTATCCGCTCATCGAATCGATCGCACGACTCGAATGCGTCGACATGATCGAATACCAGCAGCGATTCGACGGATCCTGGTACATCGACGTGGCCGAGCTTCGCGAAGCACTCGAAAGTGAAGAAGGCGAACGTATCCGAGCACTGGTGCTCATTAACCCCAATAATCCGACTGGCTCATATGTCAAACCATCGGAACGTGAAGCCATCGTGCGGCTTTGTCACGACCATGAGGTGGCCATCATTGCCGACGAAGTGTTCTACGATTACGATCTGGAACCGTTCGACGGCAACGCGCGTCTTGCGGGGGAGAAGGGTGCGTTGACTTTCGCATTGGACGGGTTTTCGAAAACTTTGGCTGCGCCGCATGCCAAAGTCGGTTGGATCCAAGTGTCCGGTCCGGCAGGAGAGGTGGAAGAAGCCAAGCGCCGGCTCGACGTGATCGCCGACGACTATCTGCCGATGAGCGAAATCATCGCCAAACAGATTCCCCTCATGCTGCAGGCGGCTCCAGCGCAGACTACGCGCATAAAAAACCGCGTGCAAGCCAATCTCACCGCATTGCATGCCATGCTGGACGCCGACGAAAACGGCATGGTCAGTGTGTTGCGTGCCGAGGGCGGATGGAACGTGCTGTTGCGCGTGCCGAGCGTACTTGACGAGAACGAGTTGGTATTGGACATGATCGAACGCCATGGAATTTCAGGCCAACCCGGTTACTTCTTTGATATGACGTCGAACGGCTATCTTGCTATTTCGCTACTGCCGGAATCCGACGAATTCCGGCATAATGTGCAAGTGGTGCTTGACACCGTCAACACAATGATCGCTTGAATCGTGCCGTTGTGCCGCAATTAACGCCAAAAGCGGCACAACGACGCCATTCGGGCAATACGATCGATTGGAATATGAATCAGGCTTTGGAAGCCTCGTATTTGGCTCGGATGAGATCTGTGTAAAAGGCGACGGCTTCATGTGGATCACCGTCGAACACCACCTGATGATCGTCGACCACCAGTGTGCGGTCGATCGCATATTCCGCGCGTGTGATCAGTTCCGTGTCATGCGTGACGAACACCACTTGCTTGTCGTAACTGAACAGAGCTTTCGCCACATGCGCGGACGTCACCTCGTCCAAACCCTTGGTCGGCTCGTCGGCAACGATCACCGCGGGGGAGAAGCTCAATGCGGAAGCGATCGCCAGCAGATGGCGCTTCTCGCTATTCAACGCGGAAGCAGGCTCGCGCGCGACCGCCGCCAGATCGAAATGCGCGAACAGATTGCCGATGATCGCCTGGCGTTCGCTTTCCGGCACCTTATGCTTCTTCAACGGTTCATCAATCGCCTCGCGAATGGAATCCGCTTTGTAATAACTGTTCGGAATTTCCTCGCGACGAACGCGGCCGATCATCGATTCGATACGTTTCAGATCACGTTTCACCGACGGATCATACGCAGCACCATTCGCGTCGATACGCACCGAACCGGACGTCGCTGTCAACGCGCCATCCAACAGCTGCAATAGCGTGGTCTTACCGGAACCATTCAACCCGATCACGGCCACACGTTTGCTTTCCGGAGTGATCGTCAACGACGTCGGTTCCAGACCGACATTGCCATCCTCATACGTGTGGCCAGCTTGATCGAGCGTGAACGTGACGTCATGCGTCGCTTCGGGACGTTTGGATGAAAACAGCGAATCGAAAAAACCCATGGTAACCATTGTACGGGCGTACCGAACCCATTGCATACGAAACGGGGCCGGAAACCCAAACCCCTACAAGGAGTTCAGATTCCAGTCCCGTCAAGATTCGCGAATGCCTACGTGTCAGGCGAAATAGAATCCCGAGAAATCGTACTTGTACACGCGGTAGATGTACGCACTGTTCAACGTCATCTTGAACTGCGCCAGCAGATCACCATCCTTGTTGTACTGGCCGAACAGACCCTTCATGCCCGAGTCGATGAGGATCTGGCCATTATCCAATTCCTGCGCGGAACTGACATACGGCGAATATGGCACGTCGAACGATGACACTTCCGTGTACGTGCCGGCATTCTCGTTGACCAGATACTTGCGATACCGCGAATTTGCCGTATCGGACGACAATTCGGTCGAAATGCCGTCGATCACCGACCAGTCAAAATCAGGACGCGTCAACGAAGTGCCGAAATTGTTATCGAACATATACATGTAATACTGGCCGTCAGGCAGCGAATCATCGGCGACATACGTGATAGAATGCTGGCCGCCGGTATCCGAAAAATCACCGGACTTCGTCAGGAAACTGCTGGCCTCATCGGTGCCGGCCCACACGGATGGCTCGCCGATCATATAATCAAGCGTCGGATCCGATTCCAAATCATCCACCTTGATGATGGTGGACGTCTCACGGGCGGAGAACAATGCGGAACCGTCATCCAACAATTGAATGGTATTGCAGTGCAGCCAATCCCAACGATTCTTGGCATTCGAATCCGACTCGTCGGTTCCCGCATGCGTGGTGGAGGCCTTATAGTCGGCGAACAGCTCACCGAAATCCACCAAGCGGGTTACACTTCCGGTGGAAGTGCTGAGCTTGATGACCTGATCCTGCACGGCGTTGTCGTCACGGCCGAGCTCGGTGGCCAGCAGCACGATGTCGCCGTTGGAATCCATCGCATAATCATGATGCAGAATGAAGTCGGATCCCAGATCGTAGATCTTCTCCAGCTTGCCGAGACGGTTCATCGCCACCATATGATGCGTGGACGAGGAGAACCACATGAGACCGTCATCATCGAACAGCAGACGGTGCGAACGATAGTAGAGCACCGGAATCTCACCGCGCAGCACGCCGTTCGTATCGTAGTAGAACATGAAATCCTGTTCGTCGGAATCATTGCCGAGAATCGCATACAGGCCGCCGCCCAGATCCTCACCTGAATCGGCTGCGACGGTCTTCTCCAACTGCACCTCCTCATTGCCCAGCAGGGATGCGCCCCTGTGTTCGATGGCATGCGTGCGGGACTTGCCGTCGGCATCGGTCAGCGTGATGGCGACGGTGTTCTTCTCGCCGGGAATGAGGCCGAGCAGCTGGAATTCGTGGGTTTTGCTGTATTGCGATTCCTGATAGGCGTCACGGGTGAAATCCGTATAGCCGTCTGCATGCACGGTATAGGAGACGGCAACCGCGTCGTCGGTAGTGAAATACACATACAGTGACGTGGTGTTGGTGCCGTACGGATCTTCGGTGACAAACATGTCATCCTCTGTTGCGGAGGACTTGCTTTTTTCCTGCTCGAGCTTGTCGTCGGCCATATCCTGATAGTCGGCTGTGTACACGTTCTCGATACGTGCGTTCAGTCGTTCAATCCTGTTTTGTTTGATGGCCGCATCAACATTGTCGTAGCTGGCGAGGCAGACGCCCAATGCGACGGCTGATGCGACGACGGCCGCGGTCCAGCGTCTTACACGAGGATGGTTCGACAAAAGTGGAAGCGATTTCATGACTGATGTCTCCAACAAGGGTTCATCTCACAGCGAACAGTTACATCGCCACTGTTATCCGCAAAACTCGGAACAAGCCGAATGATTTATTGGAAAAATTGTGATAAAACCCTGAAATAACCCTGAAAACGCCGTAACTTACATCAGGGTGAACCACGACTGCACGTCATGAAACAAACCGGAATTATTACGAATCAACTCGTCGTCGCGGCCGTACAGGAACAACGACAACACCGTCAACGACAACGTGAACAACAGCAGCGCCAACACCAGCACGCGCAACAGCCAGCGAAGCCGCGGACGTTCGCAATCCAGCGCAATAAGCATCAAAGGAAGCGAAGCCAACGCAAACAGCCAGCCGAAATCGGCGATATAACGCCATCCAAGGCCACCCAGCCGCGCGTCAAGAGCCACGATCAGCAAACCCAACAGCAGGAACATCACCAATGTGGGCCACATGCCGGCATGGCCACGAACGCGCATGCGCTTACGTAGGAACGGGCAAGCCAACGCAGCCAAAGCAAGCGGAACCATGACGAACAGGCCTCCGGGCATCGCCTCCGCAAACCCCCAATCCTTCAAAGGCGCGGGATCGACGGCAAGGAACGGGAACGTATCCGTCCAACGCAACGGCAGAAACAGGTAATATGCGACCGTCCAAACAAAATTCGACCACGACTGATGGTAACTCGTCATATCCGTAACCGTCAGCTGATACGACGAACCGAAATCGAACGGCGAGGAGAAACGCACCATGTTATAGGCGAACAAGGGCACCACCACAACCAATGCGGGCACCAGCACGGCCAAAGGCGTGCGCAACGCATGCAACACGGTGCGCGCACGCCCACGCACGCCGGAACCAGACGCGATGGCACGCAACTGCCCCACAATCGCACGAATCTGCGGCCAGAACAACGGGAACGCGGCAAACGCCACCACCACAAACGACGGACGGCAACCCACATTCGCGGCAATACACACCGAACCGGCAGCCAAACGAGGCAGCGACAACGATTCGACCGTATTCGCACCACCATCGCCACCGGCATCGGCCGCGTTCGGGTGCGCCGCACCCATCCATAGCCATAAGCCCAACGTGCTCAACAACAAGGACGCCGCAATCGGCACCGAATAAAAATTCGTCCGATACCACAAGTACGGGGCGTTCGACGCCAAAACCACAAACACGCACAACATACTGACCGCAGCCAGCGAAACATGCGGACGCACACGCTCGATCACGCGAATCGTCAACAGGCACGCGAACACCAAAAAAACAAACATCAGCAGCGGCACCGCAGCGCCAGACGGCATCATCAGACCACCATCAACCCACAACGACGTTATCGCACGATACGGCACGAACAACAGCAACGCCGGCACCACGCCAAAATACGAATACCAACGACCATCAAAAAACGCATAATCCCAATACACCGGACTCACACCATCGGCAAGCAATTGCTGACGAGTCGTCACATCATACGGATTATCCGCATCGCGCAACGCGTCGGGCACATCCAAATCAAGCCACGCATGACCATCAAGCAACGCCCGAGCCACATGATCATACTGATCGTAATCATACGTATACATGCCATCCGTATGAAAACTCAACGGCACCGCAGACACCAACTGCCACGCCACCGCCGCAACAGTCACCAACCCAGGAACCGTCAACAACGCGCCCAACGTCACACGCTGACGCACACTCGACGTATTCAACGGCACCTTCCACAGGCGCGAGCCCGGACGCCACAACGCCACCAACACCATCACCAACACCAACAACGCCACACGCAACGGACTCACCGAAAACGGCACACGCACATTCGCGCGAACCGCATCAAACGGAATCAATGACCCCTTCGGCTCCACCACCTGCACGCGCACCGTACGACCGGCCGCAGCCCTCACATACAACGAACGAGACGAATCCAACGACACCGAACACAACGAACCAGCCACACGATCCGCATCCGCACGAACACGCACCGTACGCAACACGCGCGAACCGGCAGGCACACCACCCATAACCTCATCGGACACCGGCACGATCCGCACATACTCAGACGAACCATCCGCAGCCACCTGCAAATACGCCTGCGTCGGATCAGTAACCTCCAACAACCCGTCATCACGACGCTCAAGCCCCGGCCCCAACGTGTTATACGCAGCCGCCGAATCACCCGACGCCGCCAACGAGCGGAAAAACGGCACATTACACAACACGCACTCAACCAACACCACCACAACAAAAGCGGCTACAATAGCTGCGCACACACGATGACGCGCCTGAAAACGCTGTTTCGAAAAAGTCACGAACTTTATTCTAAAGGCTGCATGTCGCATTGAATTGAAAGAATGGCCCACATGTCACACCTCACACCAGCATCGCCATCAGCACACCATCCACACCAAGGACGGACCATGCTCAACCACGCCATGCAAGGGGTACGACAACTCATCAACCACAACAAACACCCCCACAACACCGCCGACGCCAACCCCTTCGGCAAAGCCCTCGACACGCCAGACGACATCGTCGATGAACTCACCCGCAACGCCATCAAACTCAACCCACTCATCAAACGACACATCATCAAAGGCTTCGAAGGCATACCAAGCACACTCCAACTCGGCTGGGCGCAACTGCCACAAACCCAAGGCAAAGCCTTCTCCATCGGACTATTCACCGACAACAACCACTTCGCGCAAATCGCGCTCGCCGACAGCAAAGCACGCGTCTTCGCTGGCACCAATCCCGAAATGGACGTGCAGGATCTGGAACCACGATTCATATTCGTCAAAGAAGAAACCCTCACCCTGCCAGACGGTCCACGATTCGGACACGTGACAAACGGCGCGCCGAAGATGGTGCGCGCGTCGCAAGGCGGTGTCGTGGGACGCATGCCCGGTGGCCGCATGATATGGCTCGCATCCTGGCTGAAAGTCGGCAACCGCTACACGCTCGAACAGATGCGTGCCAACCTGCCGGAAACCATGCGATTCGATCTGGAATACAGGGATGCCATCACCATCGCATTCTTCGCAGCCTACATGCTGCCGCAAATGAACGGGCTACTCGTGGGATTCGGCACGGGCAACATCTTCCGCAGGCTCAACCGAGAGGCGCCGATGGGCGCGATCCGCCGATCCATCAGAGACACGATGAGCGCACGCTCTCATGGCATGCGCGCATCCGGACTTGAGGATTATTTCGCCGACCTCATGCGCGAGGCAGGCGCCCTTGACAAAGACCAAGGGCTCGAAGCAGTACACGGCGCGGAACCATTGCACCTATACACGTCCAGCTACTCGGGCTGCTATTTCTTCGCTTGGGATTCCACACTGCCGTTCTCGGCATCGCTGCGCGCGCTGAACATCGAAGGCAACCTCAACCGTTTCGCCGCAGTCAGTTCATGGCTGGAACGCAACGCCCGTATCGGCAAGCTGCCCACAGAAGACACCGTAACCCGCGCGGAAGCCGCGCAAATCGACATGGCGCTACTGGAAAATCCGGCGCTGATCGCATTGAAACCGGACGACGAATTCGGCGCGATCCTCGACTCACAGCAGGATGACGGCGTCCAAGCCGTCATGCGCCTGGTGGACATCGCCGCGGAAACCAGACGTTCCATCGCCGAAAACACGAAGGACGGCGAGGATGGTACCGCCTTCGGAGCCGAAGGCGGTTCGGAATGGGTATACCGCCAGACAATGTCGAGACTATTGCGCAGCATGCGCCTGCCATACCGCTTCGACGTGGACTTCCGATGCAGCCTCCAAGACGGCAATATGGCCATCGGTTTCACCTCTGCCGGCGTTTCCATGATGCCATCCACCAAATATGACGTGTCCCGCCACGCATGGGTGGATATGACGGACGCCGAACGCGCCCGCATGAGCGCGGACTACAATCTGCGTGTTGGACTGATGATGGCCGCGTTGAGTTTTGGCGCCGATCCGGGCATACAGCGTGTGTCGATGCATATCGATTCGATTGGTTTGGAAGAGGCCGTGGCCGAGCAGGATTCCGCCATCAGCGAGCTGATGAGCGAGGCTTTGGCGGCTTTCGAACGCATTCGTACTGGAGATATGGGTGTTTCTGGGTCCAAGGCCGATCCGAAGGACGGCGATTTCCACGGAGACCCGTCCCGTCCGGTGGCGCCGAGATCCGCCGACATGGGCGTTGATGGCGTCAACTCCGAGGATACGGATGATGCGTTGAACAGCCAATTCGAGGATCTGATGCGGGATATCGACTTCGACGAAGTGACGTTCGCGGTTCCCGACGAGATTGCGGACGATTCCTCTAGCATGGACGACGGTTCCGCACAGGGCGTGCATGATGGCGCTCTTGACGCGGGACTGATCGGCTTCGGCGATTTCGATGGGAATGGTGATGATCCATTAAGCCAGCTTCGCAAGAATCCGACCGTACGCAATCTGGTGACGGTCACCTTCACCAGAAGCGAATTCATGGAGCGTCTGGGCGAGTGCGGATTGTCTGATCCAACAGGCACATACCGTATGTTCGATGCGGAAATGGATGTGGACGGCCTCGGCGCATTGAAGCCAGTGGACGCCACGTTCGATTTGCGCGATAGTCGTTTCTCCCCATCCGGAAGTCAGGAGGAGCCTGAGCTTTCCGACGCCATATTCGACCATGACACGGCACAGCTGTTCGGCTGCCGTGACATGTCGGGGTTGTCCATTCAGCGCGTCGACCTGCTGCAGCGCGCGGTTGGCGAATTCCACAGAATCGCGCAGGACTCCCATCTGGAATCGGTGGCCAAGGCAAAGCAGGCCATGGACGTCATCAACACCATTGCCGACCCGGAATTGACGTCGTTGGCTCCGCAGGTGACGAGTGCGCTCATCGATGGCAAAGACACTCCGGACTTCTCCTTCCGCTTGGCCGACGAGCTTGACGCGGAACGCATCAAGGCGAGAGACCTGCTGTTCTCAGGACAGGTCGACCAAAGCGTGGAACTGGCCGAAGCGGCGTTGGAGCGAATGGACCGACTGTTCGCTTCGAATCCGGGCGTGCCGCGGTATTTCAACTCGTATGCGGAACGCGTCATCTACAATCGCATGTTCGCCACGGAAGGCGAACGGACCGTGCTGATTCCGGACAATCTGTTCTACGCGCATATGGAACTCGCCGACGTGCTTGCACAGGTCAAAGGCGTGAAGGCCGCGTTGCCGCATCTCAATGCGATGGTGCGATATGCGCCGGCCTACCCGCTTTCCCATCTCAAGCTGGCGGTTCAACTGGCGCGCGCCGAGGATTGGGATCCGGCCAGAGCGGCTTGCCTCAACGCGTTGCACGTCGCACTTGACCGTGAGGATGCGTCGTTCGCCTATTACAGACTCGCCTATGCGGAATGGATGTGCGACCACTTCGACATCGCGGCCGCCGCGTACATCATGAGCGAGGAGATTGCCCCCGGGCGAATCGCCATGCTGGAGAGCGAGCTGCAGGAATTGATCGGACGCGCGCAATCGCAATGCATTCCGGTGCCCACCGACGTTCCGGAAGCCATGCACGTGCTTACCCAAGCGGGACTGCCGGTATGGCCCAATACCCAGGTCGCATCCTTGGTACGCAAGGCCGCGCGGGTCTGTGTGGATGAAGGCATGTTCGTGCCGGCACGTACGCTTTCGGTTGCCGCTTCAAGGATGGATGACGAGGAGCGCGACGGTGCCGACGTGGTGCAGATGCAGTTCCTGAGGTCGTTGAACAACTGAACGGCGTGCTTTCCGCAGTGCGCCAAACAGACGTTGGGGATGCAGTAAATCGAACATTTGTGCGATAATGTGTGCATGGCGGCTCTGACCGGCAAAACATTGAAGACAGTGACAAGGCAATGACAATGACAAGGCATGACGATTCCGAACAACTCGCATGGGATTTTGACGCTTCTGAAATGGGCGGCGATACGGGCTCCGCGTCAACCGCTGTGGTTCCCGACGGGGGAGTCAGCTCATATGCGCCGGGCAGTGAACGCTGGATCGCCGCATTGCAGCCAACCGATGCCGACGCCATGCGGTTGACCCGACTTGATGTCTCGTCCATCAGTGCTGAAGCCGCGGCTCGATTGTGGGCGCGTGTGGCGGCGTGGGTGGAATCCGACCAGATCGCATACTACATCGATGACGCGCCGGTCTCGTCCGACGCCGCCTACGATGCGAGAATACGTTGTCTGCAGGCGTTGGAAGCCCAGTTCCCATCCCTCGATTCCGCGCAATCGCCGACGCATCGTGTCGGAGGCACCTTCTCCAATGATTTCGCATCGGTACGCCACCCGTCTCGCATGATGAGTCTTGACGATGTCTTTTCGCTTGAGGAACTGCATGAATGGTACGACGGTGTTATTCGGGGACTTGATTGGCCTGAGACGAAGCCTTTGCCGATGACATGCGAAGTGAAAATCGACGGTCTTGCGCTTAACCTCATCTACCGTAACGGCGTGCTCGAGCAAGGTCTGACCAGAGGTGACGGCGTGATCGGCGAGGATATCACGCTCAATGTGCGCACCATCTCCACCATTCCGCAGAATCTTGCGGGACCGGAAGAAGACATTCCCGAATTCGTGGAGATCCGCGGTGAGGTCTTCATGCGATGGGACGATTTCAACACGCTCAACAAAGAAAACGAGGATGCTGGGCGCGCGCCTTTCGCCAATCCACGTAACGCGGCTGCCGGAAGCCTGCGGCAGAAGGATCCGCGCATCACCGCCACCAGAAGGCTGAGCTTCTATGCGCATGGCATTGGAACGCTCCAGTGGGGCGCCAAACGTGGTGCCGACCATGATGCGGTCAACAACCAATCCGAAGCGTATGGGTTGTATAAGAAGTGGGGCATACCCGTTTCGCCACATAACCGTGAGGTCACCACATTCAGCCAGATTCTCGACATGATCGATTACTACGGCGAGCATCGTGGAGACATCGAACACGCGCTCGACGGCATTGTCGTAAAAGTGGATGATTTGGGATTGCAACGATCGTTGGGCGCGACCTCGCGTGCTCCGCGTTGGTCCATCGCCTACAAGTACCCGCCGGAGGAAGTCAATACGGAACTGCTTGACATCACCGTGCAGGTGGGGCGCACCGGCCGTGTGACCCCAGTGGCCATATTGAAGCCCGTATATGTTGCGGGTTCGACGGTGTCGAGAACCACCTTGCACAATCCATTCGAAGTGGAACGCAAGGGTGTGCTCATCGGAGACACCGTTGTGGTGCGTAAGGCGGGCGATGTGATTCCCGAACTCGTAGGTCCTGTGCTGGAACGCAGGGAAGGACACGAAGGCCAGCTGCGCCGTTTCGTGATGCCTTCGCACTGCCCGAGCTGCGGGGCGGAACTCGCTCCGGCCAAAGAGGGGGACAAGGACATCCGCTGCCCGAACGTGGAATCCTGCCCGGCACAGTTGACCGAACGCATCATCAATCTGGCATCCAGGAAAGCGTTCGATATCGAGCATTTAGGCGACCAATCCGCCATCGCTTTGACGAATCCGGAAGAGGACCGTCCCGATTCGACGGCCACCTACGCGCCGAACATCACGGAAATCGTGGTGGAGCCGGGCGCGGAGCCCGAACCGTACGAGCCTGTGGAAGGTCTGGAGCTGCCGGCCCGCCAAACACCGGTGCTGTCCAGCGAAGCCGGTCTGTTTTCGTTGACGTCCGCCGATCTGCAGGATGTTCGCGTATGGCGTGAAGCGCCGATCATCGAAATCCACGAAACCATCGGCAAGAACGGCAAACCGAAAAAGATACGCAAACGCATTGGCGGATCGGGACTGTGGCATCAGGTTCCGGCGTTCTGGACAGCTCCTACAGTTGCAAGAAAACGTAAGGACTCCGTCGACGAATCCGCGGAATATCCCGAATATGACGTGCCTGAAGATGCCGTGGTCGTTCGCGAGGAAACCAAGGTGTCGCGTTCCGGAACATCCAGTGTGCAGCCGATATATATACGCCCCGCGGAAAACACGAGGAAAATGCTTGACGAAATGGACAAGGCGCGCCATGCCGACCTATGGCGTGTGCTTGTGGCCCTGTCCATTCGGCGGCTCGGTCCTCCCACGGCGCGTACCATCGCCAACGCATTCGGTTCGCTCGACGCCATCGAACAAGCCAGCGTGGATGAACTGTCACAGATAGACGGCATCGGTCCGGAAATTGCCGAATCCGTGGTCACCTGGTTTGCTTCGGCCAAGAATCCAGGCGATTGGCGTGGCATGGTGCTGGAAGCATGGAAGGCAGCCGGAGTGGGAGTCGGACAGGCACAGACCAGTGCTCTGCCGCAGACACTGGAAGGCAAGACAGTGGTCGTCACTGGTTCGTTGGTTGATTTCTCGCGGGATTCCGCCAAAGAGGCGATTATCTCCCGCGGTGGAAAGGCCGCAGGATCGGTCAGCAAGAAAACCGATTGGGTGGTCGTCGGCGAAAACGCTGGTGCCAAAGCCGCCAAAGCCGAGGAATTGGGAATCGCCATGCTGGACGAGGACCAGTTCAAACTGCTGCTGGAAAACGGAACGGTGTGACGCGTGCCATATCAAGCCGGCAACGTAATCACAAGAAGGCTCTGGCATGCCGCGCTTCCAGACGCTAGTCTGGTACGCGGCTAAAGGAGGAACCATGACCGACGAGCGCACCATCGAAGCGCGCATCTATGAGCGACTCAGCAAAGTAATCGACCCGGAACTGGGCCGATCCGTGACCGATTTGGGCATGATCGCAGCCATAGACGCGATACCGGTGGAAGGTAAGATGAACACCTACGAGGTTCGTGTGGAGGTCGAACTGACGGTGGAAGGCTGTCCACTGTCGCAGACTATCACCAACCAGATCAACGGAGCGGTGTCGTCATATCCGGAAGCGACATTGCTGCCGCGCATCGAAGTCGGGTCCATGAGTCAAGACAAGCTCACCCAACTTGTGGCAGGCCTCAAGGCCGAACGCAAACAGAATCCGTTCAACAAGCCGGGCATCAAAACCCGTATTTTCGCTATAGCATCCGGCAAAGGAGGCGTCGGCAAGTCTTCCGTCACTGCGAATCTTGCTGCCACATTTGCCGCATTGGGGTACGACACGGCCGCCATCGACGCCGACATCTATGGTTTCTCACTGCCGCGACTGTTCGGCGTGCATGCGCAACCCACCAATCTGAACGGCATGCTCATGCCAGTTACCGCATGGGGTGTGAAATTGATTTCCATCGGCATGTTTGCCGGCGCCGATCGTGCGATCCTTTGGCGAGGCCCGCGATTGCAGCGTTCTCTTGAACAATTCCTTTCAGACGTATGGTGGGGCGAGCCTGACGTGCTGCTGCTCGACTTGGCACCAGGTACCGGCGACATGGCGATTTCCGTGGCGCAGGCTCTGCCGAACGCGGAACTGGTGGTGGTCACCACGCCGCAGCCATCCGCCTCGGACATTGCGGTCCGCTCCGGCCTGGTGGCATTGCAGGTACCGATGAAGGTACGCGGCGTTGTGGAGAACATGAGCTATTACGAGCATCAGGGCGAACGCCTGCGGATTTTCGGCGAAGGTGGGGGTGCGCGTGTGTCGGAGCAGTTGACCGAAAGCCTTGGCTATGATGTTCCTTTGCTCGCACAGCTACCGTTGGAGCCGGAATTGCGTGAGACCGGTGAGGCCGGCCGCCCCGCCGTGTTGAACGAGGATGGCGCGTTGCGCGCCGATGGCATTGGCGAGACGTTCAGGAATCTGGCCGAATCGTTGATGCACAGACCTATGTGATGTGCGGGGCACGTATCCAGGCCGTCATGACCTGCGGTATGGACAGTGGCCTAATGCGGCTGCGGATTCACAGCTCATCCGGGGAACGTCTGGGTGGAAAACGAAGCGAAATGAAATGACCCTTGTGAAAATCTTGTGCCTTGTGTAGTATCAAGCGCAGACACGGGGGCCGTATGGCTGAGAGGAAGCAAGCGCTTCAACCGTATGAACGTATACCGGGTAATGCCGGCGCACGGACGTCTCTCTTTTCCCGTGCCTTGACATAGAGAAAGGCACATTCATGACCGTAAATGAATCTTCCGTGGTGAAGAAGCATAACAATAAATGGCGAGTTGTTGACATCGTCGTGGCCGCTATCATCGCGGTTGCGGCTGGCGTGATTTTCTGGGGCTGGGATGTCATCTGCGCCGCTCCGATTACGCTTTTCGAAGCGGTGACGCCGGGCTTCGAAGGCTTGTTGAACGGCATCTGGCTGTTTGCGGGTCCGCTGGCCGCCATCATCGTGCGAAAGCCTGGTGCTGCGTTGTTCGCTGAAACCCTTGCCGCCGCTCTGGAACTTGCCATGGGCAATCCGTGGGGCATCGGCGGTTCTTTGATTATCGGTATCTGCCAGGGCCTCACTGCCGAAATCGGTTTTGCGATTTTTGCATACAAACGTTGGGATTTGCTGTCGACCACCATCGCTGGAACCCTCGCCGGCTTGGGATGCTTCCTGTATAACTGGACCGTGAATCCTGCTTGGGCAGGTTTGCGTATTGTCGTCAGCTGCGTCACTTCCGTTATTTCCGGCGCTCTGGTGGCTGGAGTCCTGATGTATCTGCTGCAGCAGGCCATCGCTCAAACAGGCGTGCTTGACCGTTTCGAATCCGGCCGTGCGAAGGCCTTGGTATGACGATTCGTTAATGAAGTCCCGTATCGCATTCACAGTGGTGGATACGGGACTTCTTTGATGCGTGTTCGTTCTGCAAACGCGGAATGCAAGAGGGATGAAAGAACGATTCATGGGTACTGATGCAGAAAAATCGTTTTCCGCAGCCGGGGTGGTCGCACGCGATTGGGGATGGCGACACGCCTCACGTAAGGATTTCGCGTTAAGGCATGTGGATTTCACCATACAGCCAGGGGAGCGCGTGTTGTTGTTGGGCGCTTCCGGCGCTGGAAAATCGACGTTGATGTCCGGTCTTGCCGGCGTGCTCGGCGGCGATGACGAAGGCGAGCTTGAAGGAGAGCTGCTGATTGACGGAGTGGACGCCCGTCAGGCACGCGGACGTTCCGGATTGGTGTTGCAGGATCCTGACGCGCAGACGATTCTGGAACGTGTGGGCGATGACACCGCTTTCGGTTGTGAAAATCTGAATCTGCCGAAAGATGAGATTTGGAGCAGGGTCCGTTCCTCGCTCGACATTGTTGGACTCGGCTACATGAAACTTGACCGCTCCACACGCAGACTGTCCGGCGGCCAGCGCCAGCGTCTGGCCTTGGCCGGCGTGCTCGCCATGCATCCCGGACTGCTGCTGCTCGACGAACCGACGGCCAACCTCGATCCGGAGGGCGTCAAGGAAGTGCATGATGCGGTACGCCATGTGCTGGAACAGACCCGTGAAACCTTGGTGGTGGTGGAACACCATATTGACGTATGGCTTGATCTGGTGGATCGGGTTATCGTACTCGGCAAGCCGGAGGCCGACTCGCATGTCAGCGGCGTCATCGCAGACGGCACTCCGGAAGAAGTGTTCGGCAGCATGGCATCGGTGCTCGCAAAGGGCGGCGCATGGGTTCCAGGACGCACCATCGAAAGTCATACCCCCGAATCCAGCCAATCGTCGGGAGATGTTGTTCTGCGAACGGAGGATCTCAGCTTCGGGCGTGACTTCGCGCTTGGCGAGCATGTGAACCTCGTGTTCCATGCTGGCGAGATCACCGCACTGACCGGCAAAAACGGCGTGGGAAAATCCACGCTCGCGTTGACTTTGGCCGGCTTGCTCAAGCCGATTTCCGGCCGTGTGAGCATGGATGAGACCATGGTTCCCGCACGTAGGGAGAACGACGTCTTCACTTGGAAAAGTCGGGATCTGCTCGGACGGATCGGCATGGTGTTCCAGGAGCCGGAACACCAGTTCGTCGCATCCAGCGTGCGTGACGAAGCGGCGGTCGGCCCCAAATCCATGGGCAAGAGCGAAGAAGAGTCTTACGCTATAGCCGACAACATGCTTGAGCGTATGAATCTTGCTAGATTCGCTCAAGCTAATCCGTTCACATTATCGGGCGGCGAAAAAAGAAGGCTTTCCGTTGCCTCCATGCTGGCCGCCGCGCCGAAAGTCTTGGTGATGGACGAGCCGACGTTCGGCCAAGACTTCACCACATGGACGGAAATGGTGAAACTGATCGCCGGTGCGCGTGACGCCGGCTGTTCCGTCATCATGGTCACCCATGACGAACCATTGATCGAAACGTTGGGAGCGCGTCGCGTTCTCGTAAGCGAGGGGGAGTGAGATGGAACAGTTGGAAACCATCAGCGTGGTACCGCACAAGGAACGTCATGACGATGCCAAGCCGGCATCGCCGTCATGGTTCGTGGCAAAAATCAATCCGGTCAGCCGTTTCATCGGCGCGCTGATACTATGTATTCCCATGTTCGTGACGCTGGACGTGGTCTCCGCGTCCGTGGCACTCGCATTGGAGGTGTTGTTGCTCTGGATTGGCGGCGTCGCTCCGTGGACGGTGCTTCGTAAAACCTGGCCGGTATGGGTCGCAGCTTCGGGAAGCTTCATTTCCGTGTCATTGTATGGCAAAACCTCCGGTGCCGTGCTGGTCAATCTTGGCAATGTCATTGTGATTTCGCAGGGATCGTTGTACTTGGCGTTGGCCACGTTCCTGCGTGTGGCGGCCATTGCCGTTCCCGGCGTGATCCTCGCGCTTGGCCTTGATCCGACCGATCTGGCTGATGGTCTGGTGCAGATTCTGCATTTGCCGTCACGATTCGTATATGGCGGTTTGGCTGGCATGCGCATGTTCACATTGCTGCAGGATGATTGGCGTGCGCTTGGACAATCCCGCCGCTCTCGTGGCCTGGGCGACGGTAGCGCCATCAGGCGCGTGTTTTCCCAGGCGTTCAGCCTATTGGTGGTGTCGATTCGACGCGGCACGAAACTCGCCACCGCCATGGAAGCTCGTGGTTTCGGCGCGGACGCTCCGCGAAGCCAGGCTAGGAAATCGAGCTTACATGCCGTCGATTGGCTGTTTTACGTGATTTGCGTGGCCGTGCCGGTGATTGCGTTGTCTTGCGCTTATTTCACCGGTTACTGGCATTGGGCTTTTACCGGCACTGGCAATTAATCGGAGCAGGGCTGCGCAGTACGAGGTTTGTTGAATGCGCGGCGGATTTGCGAAGGGCGTTTCATTCGTTGTATGGAATGGAACGCCCTTCGCATTTGCCCGTTGTTTTTCTCAAAAAGATATGTGATATCCGCTACTTGGCAAGCTTGTCAAGCAGCAGCGCTTCGGTGATCACATTGTTTTTCAGGCTGGGAAGACTGATGGATTCGTTCGGGCTGTGCGCGTTGGCCTTCGGATCCTCGGGACCGGTGACCAGTACCTGCGCGTCCGGGAAAATACGCTGCAATTCCGGAATGAACGGAATCGAGCCACCTTCGCCCTTATTGACCGGAGCCACGCCAAACGCCTCTTCCATGGCGTCCATGGCGTCTTTGGTAGCCTCGGCATTTGGATCCATGGCCCAACCCATGCCATTATCAAGCTTGTCGACCCACACTTCGGCGCCAAACGGAGCATGCTCGACCATGAACCTGGCAAGTGCTTCCTGAGCCTCTTCCGGACGCTGGTTTGGAGCGGTGCGCAGGCTGAGACGGAACGTCGTTTCAGGGGAGATCACGTTGAACGATCCCTCCACTGGATGAGCATCGAAGCCGATGACGGTCACGCTCGGCTTGGTCCACAGACGTGCGGCCAGGGAGCCGGTACCGGCCAGATGATAAGAGTCGACGATGCCGGCATCCGCACGTACGGTTGCCTCATCCATATCTCGCTGCAGTCCGCCGATTGGATCTTCTGAGGCGATGCCCGGCACCACCAAATCGCCATGCTCGTCATACATGGAAGCGATCAGCATGGAGGCAAGCGTGTTCGCATCGAGGATCGGTCCGCCGTACTGGCCGGAATGCACCGGATGATGCAGCGCCTTGACGTGCACGTCAATATCGGTATTGCCTCGCAGCGACGTGGTGAGCGAGGGGATTTCAGCGGACCAATTGCCCGAGTCGGCGACGATGATCACATCGGAATCGAATTCGTCCTTATGCTCCTCGATGAAGGGAATGAAGCTTGGCGATCCCATTTCCTCTTCGCCTTCGATGAAGACTTTGATATTGACCTTCAAATCGTCGCCGAGCGCCTGCAATGCGCCGGAATGAATGGCGATTCCGCCGCCATCATCGGCCGCGCCGCGTCCGTACAGGCGTGTGTCGATTACCGTGCCGACGAATGGGTCGGTGTTCCATACGCTGGCATCGGGCACCGGCTGCACGTCGTGATGCGCGTACAACAGCACGGTTGGAGCGTCGATATCGACGATTTTCGAACCGATGACCTCCCAAGCGCCCGGCGTGCCATCGGGATTGTGCGACTGCACCACATGCGCATCGACACCTACCTTGTTCAGCTCTTCGGCCACGAATTGCGCGGACTGTTTCATATGATCCGCGGTAATGCCTTTTGCGGAAATGGACTGCAACGCGATTTTCTTGTTCAGCACGTCGACAATGCGGTCAAAATCCGCTTCGACGCGCGCGCGAATCTCATCGGCATGTAAAACTGCCATACTGCTCCTCCTTATATATGCGGCATATACGCATCTTGGAAACGTGCCGCCGCATGCTATCGAATGACCATTGTATCCGTCGAACCAATCACGTCCAATCGTTGACATGAATGAGGCAAGGCGTCGATACGTCAATTTACGCTCTATAGGCATGAGTGTGTTTAATAAGAAGGAAGATACGGACCAGGAGCCTGTCGGGAAGAAGGCTGCGGAGCCTACTGCCGGCAAGGGGCGTCCGACGCCGAAGCGCAAGGATGCCCAGGCGCAGAATCTCCGTCCGCTGGTTCCCAAGGATCGTGAAGCGAGCCGCAAGGCCGCCAAGGCGCGTATGCGCGAGCGTGAAAACGCCGAATACGATGCCATGCAGAAGGGCGACATCAACCATATGCCGAAGTCCGAGCGTCTGCCGTGGCGTATATACATCCGCGACTACGTCGATGCCCGCTTCAACTTGGGTGAGTTCTTCATTCCGGTCGCCTTCGTCATTTTGATCGGTTCGATTTTCGTGACCTACAAGTGGCCGGCGTTGGCATTGCCGTTGATGCTGCTTATGTACATCTATCTGTTTGCGGTGATCATCGACATCGTGATCATGTGGCGCAAGCTCAAGAAGAAGCTCATTGAAAAGTTCGGCGAGCAGTCCGTGGCCAAGGGCATGCGTTCCGGTTCCTACGCGTGGAGCCGTGCCATCCAGATGCGTCGCTGGCGTCTGCCGAAGCCGCGCTATCAGAAGCGTGGACACTGGCCCGAGTGATCCATTCTGCGAGAATCGCAGTTGCTTTTTCAAGCCGTCGGCGAAAACCGACGGCTTTTCCATTACCATGTAACCAGTTGTAACGCACGAATCAACGAGGGCAGGCATGACTGAACAGCATTTCGACATTGTCATCATCGGAGCGGGACCAGGAGGATATTCCACGGCATTGCGTGCCGCGCAGCTCGGCAAAACGGTGGCGCTCATCGAACGCGACAAAACGTTGGGAGGCACCTGCCTCAATCGTGGTTGCATTCCGTCGAAGGCGTTGCTGACGGCCGCACACAGTGCGCAGAACATACGCCAGGCGGAACGTATGGGCATCAGTGCCACCTTACAGAGCATTGATTTCGGCAAATTACGTGACTTCCGTACGTCCACGGTGGAGACGATGACGAAGGGGTTGGCGGGATTGCTGTCGCATCGCGGCGTCACGGTGTTCCGCGGCGAGGCTGAGTTGAGGGACGTTCATGATGTGCATGTCGCGCCGGCCGGGGGAGAAGCGCAGGTCATGCGTTCCTTCAAGGCGGGAGTGGAGGAACCCGTCGGGTCGGAGCTTACCATCAAAGGCGAAGATATTGTGCTGGCGACCGGATCGCGACCGTTACCATTGCCGGGCAACCCGTTTTCAGGTGCGTTGATCGATTCGACGCAGGCTTTGGAATTGGATACGTTCCCGTCCAGTGCGGTGATTGTCGGAGCGGGTGCGGTGGCGTTGGAATTCGCTTCGTTGTGGAATGCCGCGGGATGCGAAGTGACGTTGCTGATCCGCAAGGACCGCGTGCTGTCGTCTTGGGAGAAGCGGGCTTCGATGACGTTGACCCGCGAGCTCAAACGTCGCGGCATCAGCGTGGTGACGCGTGCGTCGGTGGATTACGTGGATACCGGTGCGAATTTGGGCGCCACCGTGCATTACAGGCAAGGCGGCGGCGAGGAGGAGCGCACCGCATATGGTGAAGTGGTGCTTGCTGCTATCGGACGTATGCCGAACACCGATGCCGGCTGGTTCGCATCCAACGGCATCGAATTGGAGGAACGCGGTTATGTTTCGACCGACGCGTATGGGCGTACGAATGTGGAGGGCGTATGGGCCTTGGGCGACATCACTCCGGGGCATGCTTTAGCTCATCGCGCGTTTGAACAGGGCATCACCATCGCCGAAACCATCGCAGGACTTGACCCCAAGCCGGTATCCGACGAAACCGTGCCGCAAGTCGTGTTCTCTTTCCCTGAAGCGGCAAGCGTCGGTCTTGCACTCGACGATGCGAAATCGTGTGAAACCATCATCAATCCGCAGGAAACCGCATATCCCATGTTGTCCAACTCGCGTATGCTCATGAGTGGGGAAGGCGGATCCATGACCATCGTCAGCGGTGCGATGGCAGGCGCTCCGGATGTTCCCCTCGTGCTTGGCGTGCATATCGTCAGCCCGCTCGCCAGCGATCTGATCGCGGAAGCCGAACAATTGGTCGGCAACCGGGTGCCGCTCGCCTCCGCGGCGAGGCTCATTCACCCGCATCCCACCTTCAGTGAATCGTTCGGCGAGGCGCTGCTTAAGGCGGATGGCAGGCCTCTACATACCCGATAATCCCCGTCAATCA
Organism: uncultured Bifidobacterium sp.; assembly: GCA_959028125.1. GTDB lineage: Bacteria > Actinomycetota > Actinomycetes > Actinomycetales > Bifidobacteriaceae > Bifidobacterium. The sequence goes on from CAUFQQ010000006.1 coordinate 92,283, forward strand.
AGGAAAAACGGCGGAAACCGTGCGATATGGCATGGTTCCTGATAAACTACCGTTCCAGTGTGAGTAACCGCATAACCAAGTGAGGAAGTCGATGGCAGACAAAGAAGAGCCAAAGAAGAAGCAAAGCACCATCAAGCAGATCATTCAGATCTTCAAGTACACCCACGCCGAAGATAAGGCTCTTCCGTGGTTGTGCGGCGGCGTGTTCGTGGCGCCGATCGTTGTGTTCGTGGTGCTTGGCATCGTGTTCAAGTGGTCGGTGATCGGATGGATCACGTCCATGATCCTCGCCATCATGCTTGGCCTGCTGTTCGCCACCATGATGCTCACCAACCGTGCCGACAAAGTCGGATACGCCAAGCTTGAAGGGCGTCAGGGTGCTGCCATCAGCGTGCTCGGCAACATTAACAAGGCTGGCTTCAACTTTCCGCAGGAGCCGGTGTGGGTTGATCCGAAGACCAAAGACGCCATTTGGCGCGGCACCGGTTACAACGGCATTTATCTGCTCGGCGAGGGCGATTACAATCGCGTCAAGCGTGCCATGGACCGTCAGGAGCAGAATATCAAGGGTGTGACCGCCGGTTCCGATATTCCCGTCTACCGTATCTACGTCGGCCAGGGCAAGAATCAGACGAGCCTGAAGAATCTGCGCAAGACCGTGCTCAAGTGCAAGAGCTACCAGCCGACCAGCCACAAGAACAAGCTGATGGCAGCCGTCCATCCGAAGAGCCGCTTCATGCTTACCAAGACCGAGCTGAACATCCTCAACGAGCGTCTGCGCACTCTGCAGATGAAGAACGGCATGGGCATTCCGAAGGGCGTCGACCCGATGCACCCGCAGCGCATCAGCCGTCGTGCTATGCGTGGCCGCTGATTTTCCTGGAATCGTAAAGCCGGCTTACATATGGGAACCTCGATGAACACGTTATCGAGGTTCCTTTTTCATATCTCCGTTACCTTCCGCTGGCCTGCGCGCATGCGGTAAGGTTTTTGAGAAAAGAAATGGACGTCGCAAGCGACATGACGACACGAATGTCCACAAATTGAACGGTTTTGCAGAGGCAAATACGAGCGTTCGTAACAATTGAACCCCAGTTTTTCGCGAAATCATCCTTCGAATATGTCATTACGAAACATTCTCGTAACCCAATTGGCGAGTGAGCGAAACGCGCGTTCCTAGACTAAGAGCCTGTAAGTTACTTATTCGAAAGGAGCGGTCCCGTGACTGCACTTGAAACCAAGGCTGATGCTGAGGCCCTTATCAACAAGGAAGGCATCGAGTATGTCTCCGTTCGCTTCACTGATCTGATCGGTGTTCAGCAGCACTTCACCGTGCCGGCAAGCGAATTCCTGAAGGACGCCTTCACCGACGGCATGCCGTTCGATGGCTCCTCCGTGGAAGGCTTCCAGGCCATCAATGAATCCGATATGAAGCTGGTGCCGGACGTTTCCACCGCATTCGTCGATCCGTTCCGCAAGCACAAGACCCTCGACGTGGCCTTCTCCATCGTCGACCCGCTGACCGACGAGCCGTACTCCCGCGATCCGCGTCAGGTTGCAGGCAAGGCCGAGGCCTACCTGAAGTCCACCGGCATCGCCGACACCGCTTCCTTCGCTCCGGAAGCCGAGTTCTTCATCTTCGACAAGGTGCGCTTCGAGAACAGCATGCAGCGCTCCTTCTACGAGGTCGACTCCATCGAAGCTCCGTGGAACTCCGGCGTCGACACCGAAGACGACGGCACCCCGAACATCGCATTCAAGAACCGCGTCAAGCGCGGCTACTTCCCGGTTCCGCCGATCGACCACACCCAGGATCTGCGTGACGACATGGTCGCCAACCTGCAGAAGGTCGGTCTGATCCTCGAGCGTTCCCATCACGAGGTCGCCGGCGCTGGCCAGCAGGAGATCAACTACCGCTTCAACTCTCTGCAGCACGCAGGCGATGACCTGATGAAGTACAAGTACGTCGTTCACGAGACCGCCGCTCTGGCAGGCAAGGCCGCAACCTTCATGCCGAAGCCGATCGCAGGCGACAACGGCACCGGCATGCATTGCCACCAGTCCCTGTGGAAGGACGGCAAGCCGCTGTTCTACGATGAGAAGAACTACGGTGGTCTGTCCGACCTTGCCCGCTGGTACATCGGCGGCCTGATCAAGCACTCCTCCTCCGTGCTGGCCTTCACCAACCCGTCCCTGAACTCCTACCACCGTCTGGTCCCGGGCTTCGAAGCTCCGGTCAACTTGGTGTACTCCGCACGCAACCGCTCCGCCGCCATCCGTATCCCGCTGGCCGGCACCTCCCCGGCTGCAAAGCGCATCGAGTTCCGTGCTCCGGATCCGTCCTGCAACCCGTTCCTCGCCTTCTCCGCACAGCTGATGGCAGGTCTGGACGGCATCCTGAACCACATCGAGCCTCCGGAGCCGGTCGACAAGGATCTGTACGAGCTGCCGCCGGAAGAGCACGCAGGCATCAAGCAGGTTCCGAGCTCCCTGGCAGAGGCCATGGATGCCCTTGAGGAAGATCATGACTTCCTCACCGCAGGCGACGTCTTCACCGACGACCTGATCGAAACCTGGATCGGCATCAAGCGTGGCGAAATCGACCAGGCCCGCCTGGCTCCGACCCCGCTGGAGTACGAGCTGTACTTCCACATCTGAGGCCTATACCCAGTTTCCCTTGAAATCAAGCTGTTTTGGACTCCAAGGGTAATCAGAAGGTAGCCAGATTGGTTATAAGGAGAGCCTCTCCAAATTGGGGAGGCTCTCCTTATTCCTACAGAATTTCTTCCATCCGGGACGGCAAAGACCTTACGGACCGGTCTTCTGACTCCTCGCCTCCACGAACACATCAGACGCATCCAATAAATAACCGTTGATATGAGCCGGACGTGCTTCCACAGGTTCACCGTTAATGTCGTCGTATTCATACAACGCAGGAGCGTTTGTGCCTCTGTCGAATCCGACAATGACGACATGCACGTTCGCATTGTCCGTAGTCTGAGCGTCCCAGCAGAACGTACGGTGAGCGAACCGGATACGCCACCCTCGTTCGACCACATGCTTGAATAGCGGGGCGACTTGTGCTGGCCTTGTGTGATGCTATTCGTGGATACGAACGCGAATTGCGCGGAGGGATTCCCGTCAAGGAAATCAATAGCTTTAAAATACCATCCAGCCACATAATCCAGCGAGTCTCCGGCCTTGCCGCACACCAGTTCCATATCATCCTTGATCTGCTGCGTGTGCTGCTGATGGCCGATGAACGGCGGGTTGCCCATCACATACGAGCATTCATCACCGGGCAGCAGAAGACTGACGAGGTCATAACCATAGTCACTCGCGAACGCTCTCGTTGGCGTCGCGGCATCTTCGAGGATGCCTTCAAGCGCCTCACGAGTCCCCAACGTCCTTCTCTGCATGAATGAACCTCCTTGTATAGCTGGAAGTTATCGTCACAGATGATTTCGTAACCACTTACCTCTGTTCAAGCGCCGCGTTGACCTGTGCCTTGAGTGCAGGCAAGGTCTCGGCCTCGAACCAAGGATTCCTGCTCATCCATAGCTGGTTGCGCGGCGACGGATGCACCAAAGGGAAGAATCCCCGGCCGATATAGGCATCATAATCGCGCACCACGGTTGTAAGGCTGTCCGAATTCTTGAGATGCAGGTACCTGCGGACGGCATATGCGCCCACAAGCACAGTGAGCCGAACATTGGGCATGAGCGCTAAGAGTGCAGGATGCCACTGCTCGGCGAATCCCTTGCGCGGCGGTAGATCGCCCGACCTGCCATGTCCCGGAAAATAAAAGTCCATGGGGAGAAGCGCCACCCGCTCAGGATCATAAAACGTCTCGCGAGAAACACCCAGCCAATCGCGCAGACGTTCTCCTGACTTGTCGTTCCAGGGGATGCGCGTCTCTTCCGCCACCGCGCCTGGTGCCTGCCCGATGACCATGATGCGAGCGCCAGCCCCGACGGAGTAGAGCGGATCGATGCCGCGCTTGGTGTAGTCTGCATTCGCCCCATCAGCCTTTATGGCATTAAAAATCGCAAGGAAATCCTTGTCCATGTCGAAACCATCTCCTTGGTGACATGCGCCGTTCATGCATATTGATTACTCGTTTCCCACAAATATACCTTGCCTTTGCTCTGCAGGGTATATCGTAGGAAATCATCCTCATGTAGTAATTCCCGCATAGCCGCTTATCGTCTTTCAAGATTTTTATTGCCAATGTGCATCACAAAGCACTACGCCTAACTGGATTAAATAAATACTCAGGTTTCAACCGTCTTGCAAGCGTAGCGTTACCGCGAACCACTCTCTATAAGCACCCATGGCGCCCATCGTAGATAACAAGCCGAAAGAAGGAGAACGCGGTCCGGACGACCTATTTCAAGCCTCTAAAGGAGCAATCCTTTCGGGGCTTTTCTATTGTCCGAAAGGAGGCGGCACGCATGCCGAGAAAACCAAGACGCCCCTGCCGCCACCCCGGCTGCCCGAACCTTTGCGAGGACGGCGAGCAATACTGTGAGAAGCATCGCAAGGAAGCGGAGCGGCAGTACAAGCATTTCACGCGCGGCTACTCCGCGGGCAAGCGCTATGGCAGGCAGTGGAAGAAGATCCGCGACCGATAGAAGAACATTGGCATAGTCCTCAAAGTGAAATCCCCTTATGAGGTCAGACACATCTGGCAGCGGGACACCATAGGACGCCGCCACATACGTTAGATATTCCCGGAATGTGAAATACTGAAATGACTGATCTTCCGCTGCCCCTAGATCCAGTGCAAATCAGAAAGTAAGGGGTGATCTGCGGTGTACCAGACGCTTAAATGGTTCAAGGAAAGAAGTGCCTTGCTGTCCATTCTGCATTACCTCCGATTGTTTTTGTCTTTCTCCCAGAGCGAATAGGCGGAGAACAGGAGCACGTCGCCGAGGAAAATGTACAGCAGGACAAACGGGATGTTCATGGTAACGAAACTGTAAATCATGCAGACAATAAAACGCAAATCCATTCTTCGCGTGGCCGACGGATACGGGTTCCATCCGATCAGTAAGTTCGGCAAACGAAGCATCCCGGAGTTGACCGGATGCGCTGCGGGGCATGTGGATGCATGTTGGTTGTGATGGGCCGGTTGGAGGATATTCCGGCCGATTATGAGGGTCGTTTGGGCGTCCCCGTTTTCTTGAAAAACCTGTCGAATAAAAACGACCTTACTGAGCCGCCTATGCCTTGTGCATGGCGATAATATGCTCTATCTCGGCAAGATCCGAAGCGAAATAGATGCCATGCTGACGTTCCCGTGTGGAAAAACCATCATCGATCATGCGTTGCAGCAACGCCTTCATGTCATCGTAGAAACCGTTGAGATTGTAGAAAATGCAAGGCTGCGTCAACTGGTCAAGGCAAACCTTCGACACAACCTCACTGATCTCCTCCAACGTTCCCGTGCCGCCGGGGAAGGCGATGAACACGTCGCCAAGCTCGATCATGCGAGTACGCCGTTCGGTGATATTCGGCACGATGGTGAGCTGGGTCAGATTCTTGTGCGCGACACCCTTGTCCACGAACATCTGCGCCTCGATGCCGGTCACCTCGCCACCCTGCTCAAGCACGGTGTCGGCAATCACCGCCATCAGTCCTTCGTCGGAACCGCCATATACCAAGCGGTGCCCGTTTTGGGCGATCCATGTGGCCAGTTCCACCACGGCTTGCTTATATACGGGGTTGTCGCCTTCGTGAGCTCCTAAATACACCGTGACATCCATGCTTGTACCTCCAACATTCATGGGATGATGTCGCACTCCCAACCGCAATCAGACAATAATCAGATAATCAGTGTAACGAACTGATGCTCGCAAACCAATCGAAAGTGGCAAGAAACACTCGCAAGCCGTGCATGTCTTTCATGGATGCGCAAAAGCCCCGTACCCGACCTGCCAAATTCATGACATGTCGAATACGGGGCAAGGCGAAGGGTGACGATCCTGCTGTGACAAATCGCTGCCGTTGCACAACACTTTTCCCTCTGTGGGATTCGCAAGCCCGGAAATCAGTAACAGCATAGTGGTTTTGCCAGCGCTGGGGCATCGCTCTGTGCGTTGCCGGACTGCTGCGAATCCGGAGAATTGTTATCGGTATTGGAATCCTGCGAGCCGGCAGAGTCGCTGCAATCATTTGTCGGACCCTGCATATCGCGACCGAACTGCGCCCTCTGGCTGGTCTGCTGCGACTGCTGCTGGAATGAATCTGGAAAGTTTTCTGAATTAAAAACGTGACATGGATGGGGCATTCGTTGTGGCAATGGTGTTAGGCTAACGCGTATGCCTATAAAATCCGAAGTCATTGCGAATCCCAAGTCGGAGCGCGTTCGCCGCGTGTCCGAACTCGCCGATCGAAAAGGGCGGAAACGGTCTGGCCGTTTCATGGTGGAAGGCCCGCAATCGGTGCGCGAGCTGCTGACATGGCATCCAGGACTTGTCGAGGATCTCTACGTTGAGGTCGAGTCGGCACAGCCCGATGCCTCGTTTGCGACACCTGTCGTCGCGCAGATGGCGGGCAAGGCCATGCAATCCGGCGTGTATGTGCACAAGGTCACTCATGCGGTGATGCACCGTATGAGCGCCGACGCGCAAGGCGTGCTTGCCGTCGCGGACATGCAGGCTTTCCTCGATTCGTCCGCCGCTCCGGACGATTTCGACGAGCATGCGATGGTCGCCGCGTTTTGGCAGGTCCGCGATCCCGGTAACGCCGGAACCGTGATTCGTTCCGCCGACGCGGCCGGCTGCTCCGCCGTGGTATTGGTCGACGACTGCGTGGACGTGTTCAATCCGAAAGTGATCCGCTCCACCGTGGGATCACTGTTCCACCTTCCGATTCTGACCATGGGAACGGACGACTTCTTCGCATGGTGCGATACTCACGAGTTGGCAGTGTATGCGGCCGATGTATATGGCACGGATTCCCGGCAGCCGGAATCCCTGACGGATGTAATCGCTGCGCCGGAAACGCTTGCCGGCGCCAAAGCGGTGTTGTTCGGCAATGAGGCACGCGGATTGACCAAGGAAGTTTTGGAACGAACCGATAGGATCGTGTCCATACCGCTCTATGGCAAAGCGGAATCCTTGAACCTCGGCACCAGTTCGGCGGTAATGCTGCTGAGCTTGGCTATGTCGAGTCATGTTGAAAGAATGTAAAGTCGGAAAACGTTGAAATTGCGCGTTTTTCGCGTAAAACAAACGGGAAATGAGAAAGGTATCTCGTGGCAGAAGGTGCGGTATTCGACGCCCAAGCGGTAACCGATGCGGTTGCCGAGGGCATCGCGAAAATCGAAAACGCCTCCAGCATGGAGGAATTGAAAGCCATCAAGACGCAGTACGCCGGAGCGGAATCCGCGATGACACAGGCCAGCAAGGCCATCGGCGCGCTGCCGAAGGACCAGAAGAAAGACGCCGGCAAGATCATGGGCAAGCTGCGCGCTGACTTTGGTCGTGCGTATGGCACCAAGGAACAGCAGGTCAAGGCCGAGGAAGAGGCCCGTGCGCTTGCCGCCGAAACCGTGGACATGACTCTTCCGGTCAATCGCAAGCCGCTTGGCGCGCGCCATCCGTTGCCGAAACTGATGGAGGATGTCGAAGACTTCTTCATTTCCATGGGCTGGCAGATTTCCGACGGTCCTGAAGTGGAAACCGAATGGTACGACTTTGACGCGCTGAACTTCGGCCCCGATCATCCGGCACGCCAGATGCAGGATACCTTCTACGTCAAGGGCAATCAGGCCAAGGACGCCGCAGGATTCGTCGGATCCAACATGGTGCTGCGCACCCAGACCTCCTCCGATCAGGTGCGTGGTCTGCTCACCCGTGGCGTGCCGCTGTACATCGCATGCCCGGGCCGCGTGTTCCGCACCGATGAGCTCGACGCCACCCATACGCCGGTGTTCCACCAGGTGGAGGCTCTTGCGGTCGACAAGCATCTGACCATGGCCGACCTGAAGGGCGTGCTCGATAAGCTTGCCGTGGCCATGTTCGGCCCGGAAGCCAAGACCCGTCTGCGTCCGAGCTACTTCCCGTTCACCGAGCCGAGCGCCGAACTCGACCTGTGGTTCCCTGACAAGAAGGGTGGCGCAGGCTGGCTCGAATGGGGCGGCTGCGGTATGGTCAACCCGAATGTGCTGAAGTCCGCTGGCCTCGATCCTGAGGTCTACACCGGCTTCGCCTTCGGCGTGGGCGTGGAACGTACCCTGCTGCTGCGCCACGACATCAACGACATGCACGACCTGGTCGAAGGCGACGTGCGATTCAGCGAACAGTTTGTGATGGGGGAGTGATTGACCCATGCCAATGGTTGACATTGATTGGCTCAAGGACCATGTCGAGGTTCCGGAAGGCCTTACGTACGAACAGCTTGCCAAAGATCTGGTGAAGGTCGGTCTCGAAGAGGAAGAGATCCACACCTCCCAGCTGGTCGGTCCGATCGTCGTCGGCTACGTGGTCGACGCCACTCCGGAACCGCAGAAGAACGGCAAGATCATCAACTGGTGCCACGTTGACGTCGGCGACGAATACAATGAGACCGATGAGAACGGCAACAAGGTGCCGCGCGGCATCATCTGCGGCGCGCCGAACATGGCTGCCGGCGAAAAGGTCGTCGTAACGCTTCCTGGCGCTGTGCTGCCGGGCGATTTCAAGATCGAACCGCGCAAGACCTACGGCCATATCTCCAACGGCATGTGCGCTTCCGAACGCGAGCTTGGATTGGGTGATAGCCATGACGGCATCATCCTGCTTCGCAAGTACGGCTTCACCCCGGAAGAGTATGAGAAGCTCCAGCCGGGTGACGACGCCATGCACCTGCTGCACTTGGACGAGCCGCTGCTGGAGATCAACATCACTCCGGATCGCGGCTACGCGTTCTCATACCGTGGCGTGTCTCGCGAATACCATCATTCCACCGGTGCGGCCTACACCGATCCGGCTGTCGCCCTGAACGAGAAGGCGCCGATCACTAAGGGCCTGCCGGAAGGCACCAAGACCGACATCGAAGTGATCGTCGACGACAATAATCCGATTCACGGTGTGGTTGGATGCGATCGCTATTACGCTCGCGCGGTCAAGGGCTTCGATCCGGCCAGCCATACGCCGAATTGGATGCGTCGCCGCCTGACCCGCGCAGGCATGCGTTCCATCTCCTTGGCAGTGGATGTCACCAACTACGTGATGCTCGACTTGGGACAGCCGATGCATGCCTACGATCTGGATAAGATCGAAGGACCGATCGTGGTGCGTCGCGCCAACGAAGGTGAGAAGCTCACCACGTTGGATGGCAAGGATCACGATTTGAGCGTCGAGGATCTGCTGATCACCGATTCCCCGAATGGCGAACGCGGCTCCCGTGTGCTTGGCATCGCAGGCGTGATGGGCGGCATGTATGGCGAGGTCACTGCCGAAACCAAGAACATCCTGCTGGAATCCGCGCACTTCGATCAGGTGTCGATCGCGCGTTCCGCACGCCGTCACAAGATTCCGTCCGAAGCCTCCCGTCGTTTCGAACGCGGTGTGGACGACCAGCTGCAGCCGGCAGCCGCCCAAATGGCCGCCGAACTGATGGTTAAGTACGGCAATGGCGAGCCGAGCGAGCACCCGACCGACTTCAATACCGTCTCTAACCGCCGTCCGATCCTGTTCAAGGCTTCGGAAGTGGCTCGTGTGGCCGGACTTGGCACGGACGTGAACACCATCAGCGACATTCTTACCGACATCGGTTGCTCCGTCGCAGGAGGCGGCAACGGCGAGTTTTCCGTGGCGCCTCCAAGTTGGCGCCCCGACTTGAACGAGCCGTGCGATCTGGTTGAGGAAGTGGCGCGTCTTGTCGGATATGACGAGATTCCCGTCACCGTGCCGCCGGCACCGGTCGAAGGTCAGGTCGGTCTGACTGCTGAGCAGCTGCGCAAGCGCCAGGTTGCCGATGAACTTGCCGAATACGGCATGGTGGAAACGTTGAGCTACCCGTTCGTCGGCGATGAGGATTACAAGAACTTCGCGCTGGACGTCGCTGAGACGAAGAACGTCAGCGTGGAGATCGCCAACCCGCTCGCCGGTGATCGTCCGTTCCTGCGTCGTGACATTATTCCAACGTTGGCACAGACCGTTCAGCGCAATCTACGTCGCGGCGTGGAGAATGTGTCGCTGTATGAGATCGGCCACGTGTATCTGTGGGATCCGAACGCTCCGGCGATTCCGGCACTGCCGGGTGCAGTCAAGCCGACGGACGAGCAGCTTGCCGCGCTTGATGCCGGTCTTCCGGACCAGCCGATGCATGTTGCTGGCATTCTGACCGGCAACGCCGTTGACTCCGGTTGGCTGGGCGAGCGCCGCGCAGTGGATTGGTCTGACGCCGTTGAGGCGGTGCAGCGCATCTCCGACCGTATTGGTGCAGCTCTCACGCTGGATCAGCCGAAGGCTGAAGATGTGCCGGCACAATGGCATCCGGGTCGTGCGGCTCGTGTGATGGCTGGTGACGTATTCGTCGGTATGGTCGGCGAGCTTCACCCGCATGTCAACGAGGCGTTGGGCTTCCCGGCCCATTCCGCGGCCTTCGAGTTGGATTTGACCGCGCTGTTCGCCACGTTGAGCGGCAAGCCGGTGCAGGCCAAGCCGATTTCCACCTTCCCGCCGGTCAAGCAGGATCTGGCCTTTACGGTGTCTACCGATGTCACGGCCGCCGAGCTCAAGCAGGTTATTGTCGATGCCGCTGGAAGCAGCCTCGAAAGCATCGAGCTGTTCGACGTGTACACCGGCGACCAGCTGGGCGAGGACGAAAAGTCTTTGGCCTACGCGGTCACATTCCGCGCTCCGGATAAGACTCTCGCTTCCGAAGACAGCGAAGCCATCCGCAAGCGTATTGTGGATGAAGCGTCCAAGCTGGGTGCGCAGCTGCGCGCCTGATCCCGACCTTCCCAAGAACAGAGGATGATTATGAACGAACCGGAGCAGTATCAGCCGACCAACACCGACGAACGTCAGGAGACGGCTGATGCTGCTCCGGTTTCGTCATCTTCCGATGCCGCTGCGTCTTCACAGCCGGAGTATGGTCAGATCAATCAACCAGAATATGGTGCGATGAGTAGCCAGCTGCCGGCCGGTTACGATCCATACGTGTATGGTGCGCCTGAACCTGAACCGCAACCTGCGGATGCTGTACAGCAGCAGAATATGCAATACCAAACGGGGCAATACCCTTCAAATGGGCAGCAACCGATGCCTCCGTACAATGCGAACGGACAACGGAATCCATACGGCGCCAACCCGTATGGGCCGAATCCGTATGATCCGAACCAATATCCGCAGCAGGGCAATATGCCCTATCTGCCGAATCTGGATCTCAACGATCCTCGGCAGAATCCCGCATACGGCCATTGGGATGCCTATGCGATCATGTCTCTCGTGCTTGCCGTGCTGATGCCGGTGCCGGTCCTTCCCGCGTTGGTCGGCGCGATTTCGATGTGGCGTACCAAGAAGCTCCATATGAAAGGGTATGGCTTGGCTCTCGCCGCGGTGATCATCAATGTGTTGTACACCTTGGCCGTGATTTGGTTGGCGATGCATGGTCTTTCCGTTGCCGACCTGTATAACGAGACGTTGCAGAATATGCTTGGCGGCGCGGGATCGGGGCAAGGAGACGAATCGATCACCGCCTGATTCGGCGTGTTTTCTAGTCTTTTAATAATTGTCATAGTCGCGCAATGACCACTATGCGACACGAAATGAATGCATAATTATGCAATGTAGTGCATAAAGTGTATGCTGAATGTGTTTTCAGTGAGTCAATGGAAAGAGACGTGACATGGCCAAATACACAGTAGCCGTGGCCGGCGCGACGGGGTATGCGGGAGGCGAGGCCCTCCGTATCCTCGCGGCCCATCCAAATTTCGAAGTGACGTGCGTGGCCGGGCATTCATCCGTTGGGGACAAGCTTGGCAAGCATATGCCACATATTCCGCAGCTTGCCGACCTTGTGGTGGAAGACACCGCTCCGGAGGTACTGAACGGGCATGACGTGATCATCCTTGCGCTGCCTCATGGGGCATCCGGCGCATTGGCCTCCCAGCTTGATCCGAATGCCGTGGTGGTGGATTTGGGAGCCGACCATAGGCTTGAGGAAAAAACCGCATGGGATGAGTTCTACGGCGGCGACTTCTATGAGCACTGGACTTACGGCATGCCTGAGCTCATTACCGGCATATCCGAAGATGGTTCTTACCAGCACCAGCGTGAGGTGATTCCAGGAACCAAGCGTATTGCCGGTCCAGGATGCAATGTGACCGCAACCACATTGGCGCTGCAGCCGGGCATTGCCCAAGGGCTTGTTGAACCGGCGGATATTGTTGCCGATCTGGTGGTCGGCTACTCCGGCGCAGGGAAGAATCTGAAGCGCGTCAATTTGCTTGCAGCTGAGGCATTCGGTTCCGCATTACCGTATTCTGTCGGCGGCACTCATCGTCATATTCCTGAGATTTTGCAGAACTTCGCCCATGCTGCAGGAAAGAACGCATCCGCGGCAAACGAGTTCACGCTGGGATTCACCCCGATTCTTGTGCCAATGGCCCGTGGCATTCTCGCTTCGGTTTCCGCCAAACTAACCGATACAGCATTGAATATGTCAGATGCTGAAATCAGGCGGGTTTGGACTGACGCATATGCGGATCAGGATTTCATGATTGTTTTACCGGAAGGCGTCATGCCGGCCACCGCCAATATCATCGGATCGAACGCGGCCCATATTCAGGTGGCCATCGACCGTAAGGCGGGGCGTTTGCTGGCCTTCGCGGCAATTGACAATCTCAACCGCGGCACGGCCGGACAGGCGGTGCAGTCGTTGAACGTAGCACTGGGACTTCCTGAAGATGCAGGCCTGACAAAGATTGGAGTGGCGCCATGAGCGTAACATTTGCACAAGGTTTTTCCGCGGCCGGTGTGGAAGCTGACATTTCCTCGATCAAGGGCAAGAAGGATCTGGCTCTCGTGGTCAATAACGGTCCGCTTGACGCAGCCGCAGGCGTGTTCACTGCAAACCGTTTCTGTGCGGCTCCCGTACAGTGGAGCCGTAAAAATGTGGCGAATGGCCAGGTGAAAGCCGTCATCCTTAATTCGGGCGGCGCCAATGCGTGCACTGGTCAGCCGGGTTATGAGCAAGCCGAAGCCACGGCACAAAAAGTCGCCGAACTCTTGGGCGCTTCAGCCGAAGACGTTGCGGTATGCTCCACTGGTTTGATTGGTGAACTACTGCCGCTCGACCATGTGCTTGCCGGTGCGGACAAGGCGTTTGCGGCCCTCGCAAATACTGCGGAAGCAGGAGCGGAAGCGTCGCAAGCCATCATGACCACTGACACCAAGCCGAAAACCGTCGAACTTGAAGGGTCCAATGGGTTCCGTGTCGGCGGCATGGTCAAAGGGTCAGGCATGATCGCGCCTCAGCTGGCCACCATGCTGTGCGTGATCACCACGGATGCCGTGGTAAGCGCGGGACAGCTTCAGGCAGCTCTGAACACTGGAGTGGAAATGTCGTTCAACCGCATTGACGTTGACGGTTGCATGTCCACTAACGACACCGTGCTTTTGCTTGCGTCTGGAGCATCCGGTATCGAACCGGATCCCGACGAGTTCAACGAGCTTGTGGCGCAGGCGACTGCCTCCTTGGCCCGTCAGATTGTCGGAGACGGTGAAGGCGCGAGCCATGACATCCGTGTCAAGGTGACCGGCGCCACCACGGAAGATGCGGCGCTTGCTTGCGGTCGTGCGGTAGCGGCATCCAATTTGCTGAAATGCGCCATCTTCGGCAATGATCCGAACTGGGGCCGTATCGTCAGCTCGCTGGGTACCGTGCCGCCGGAAGTCGCTCCCTACGATTCCAATAAAGTCACGGTCGACGTCAATGGCGTGCGTATCTGTGAGAACGGCGGAGCCGGGCGCGACCGATCCGAAGTCGACATGACTCCGCGCGAGGTGCACATCGACATCGATCTGCATGCGGGAAAAGCGGCAGCAACCGTCTGGACAGACGATTTGACCCACGAATACGTACACATTAATGCAGATTACGAAAGCTGATTGAACGGTAATGACCAAGGAACTCAAAGGACCTGGATTCCATTTTGACGTGCATACCGATCTGCGCGCCGATCAAAAGGCGGAAGTGCTGATCGAGGCGCTGCCATGGCTTGAGGAATTCGCCGGACAGCGCATCGTCATCAAATATGGCGGCAATGCGATGATCGACGATCATCTCAAGGCCTGTTTCGCTGAAGATATGGTGTTCCTGCGACAGGTCGGCTTGCATCCGGTTGTGGTGCATGGAGGCGGACCGCAGATCTCTCACATGCTCAAGGCTTTGGGCATTAAGTCGGAATTCAAGGGAGGACTGAGGGTCACCACTCCGGAGGCCATGGATGTGGTGCGTATGGTTTTGACGGGCAAGGTTTCCCGTGAACTTGTCGGGTTGATCAACGCCCATGGTCCGTTCGCGGTCGGTCTTTCCGGCGAGGATGGCGCGCTGTTTTCCGCCATGCAGCGCAAGCCGGTCATCGATGGATCGCCAACCGATATTGGTTTGGTCGGCGACGTGGTGAGCGTCGACGCATCCGCGGTTGAGGACCTGATCAATGCCGGACGCATTCCTGTTGTTTCCTCGGTGGCTCCAAATGAGGATGATGCTACCGAAGTGTTGAATGTGAATGCCGATTCCGCGGCTGCGGCGCTTGCGGCCGCTCTTGGAGCCAGCAAGCTGGTCGTGCTGACCGATGTGGATGGCCTGTACGCCGATTGGCCGGACAGGGATTCCCTGATTGGTCGCATCGGCGTGGAGAACCTACGCGACATGTTGCCGGATCTGGAGAGCGGCATGCGCCCCAAGATGGAAGCCTGCGTCAGAGCCATCGATGGAGGCGTGCCACGCGCCCACATCATCGACGGACGCAAACCGCATTCCATCCTGAATGAGATTTTCACCACAGACGGCATTGGAACCATGGTCGTTCCCGAAGACGGTATTGAAATGAGGAGTTCGTATGGCAACTGAACAGTTGGAAAACCTCGGCAGCGAGGACGCCAAGTGGCTGGGGGAGTACTCCCGGGTGCACATGAACGTGTTCGGTACTCCGCTGCGTGTTATGGACCATGGCGAAGGCGCGCACATCTGGGACATCGATGGCAATGAATACCTCGATTTCCTTGCGGGCATCGCGGTGAACGCGCTCGGATACGCCCACCCGAAATGGGTGAAGGCCGTCAGCGAGCAGGCAGCCAAAGCCGCTCATGTGAGCAACTACTTCGCCACGGAACCGCAGATTGAACTGGCGTCGAAGCTCATTGAGCTTGCCGGCGCCCCCGAGGGATCTCATGTGTATTTCGGCAACTCCGGAGCGGAAGGCAACGAGGCAGCACTGAAACTCGCCAAACTGTATGGCCGCACCTTGCCGGGCGCATCGCCTGCCATTGGAGGCAAACCGGCGCGTATCATCGCCATGACCCATGGCTTCCATGGACGTACCATGGGCGCGCTGTCCGCAACGTGGAAGCCCACCATCCGAGAAGCGTTCGAACCGCTGGTTCCCAATATCGAATTCGTCGAAGCCGGTGACGAGACCGCATTGCATGACGCGTTTGCCGAAACCGGTCCCGGCAAATATGGCAAAGGTCCTGTCGCAGCCGTCATCATGGAGCTGATCCAAGGTGAGGCCGGCGTGCGTCCGCTCGGCGCCGACTACGTGAAGAAGGCCCGTCAGATGTGCGACGACAACAACGCGTTGCTCATCATCGATGAGGTCCAGACAGGCATCGGACGCACCGGATCCTGGTTCGCATTCCAGCGTGAGGATCTTGCGGGCGGAGTGGTTCCGGATATTGTGACTTTCGCCAAGGGCGTTGCAGGCGGTTTCCCGATGGGTGGCATGATCTCCTTCGGCGCCAAGCTTTCCGCACTGTTCACCCCAGGCTCCCACGGCTCCACCTTTGCGGGCAATCCGCTCGGAGCGGCCGCCGCGATGGCCACGTTGGAAACCATTGAGGAAGACGGCCTTGTGTCCAACGCCGAGGCACGTGGCCAGCAATTGCGTGACGGCATCATGGCTTGCGGCAATCCGCTTTTCGTCTCCGTGCGTGGACGTGGCTTGCTCGATGCGGTCGAACTTGCCCATCCATGTGCGCATGCGGCGATGAATTGGGCGTTGGAGCACGGTTTGATCGTCAACGCGGTGGCGCCAGATGCACTTCGTCTTGTTCCTCCGCTGGTGGTGACTGAACAGGATATTGATCAGGCCATCTCCATCCTCGCGAAGATTCCAACGGATCTTCCCAACGACTGAACATAGCCGGCAATCAAAGCAGACTGGATATTTTTGAAAGGAGCCAACAATGGCAACTCCTGAACTGCGCCACATGTTGCGCGATGACGATCTCAACCATGAAGAGCAGAAGCAAGTGCTCGAACTCGCCATCAAATTCCACAACGACCGTTTCTACCATCAGCCGTTCGCCGGACCGCAAGGCATCGCGGTGATCTTTGACAAGCCGAGCACCCGAACCCGTTCCAGCTTCTCCATTGGCGTTGCCGAACTGGGTGGCTATCCGCTGGTCATCGACAAGTCCGGATCCCAGCTGGGCCGTGGCGAACCGGTGGCAGATACCGCACGTGTGCTTGACCGCATGGCCTACGGCGTGGTGTGGCGTACCTTCGGTCAGGATCGTGTGGAGGAAATGGCGAAGTATTCCACCCATCCGGTGGTGAACGCCTTGACCGATGAATTCCACCCTTGCCAGATTCTTGCCGACTTCCAGACCATTGCCGAGCATCGTGGCGGCGTCGACAATCTGAAGAACCAGACCATCGCCTACCTCGGCGACGCGGCCAACAACATGTCGAACTCCTACCTGCTCGGCGGCGCCGTGGCCGGTATGAACGTACGCGTTGCCGGACCGAACGGCTATCTGCCGGATCCGCAGATCGTTGCCGATGCCGAAGCCATCGCATCCGAAAACGGCGGTTCTGTACTGGTGACCACGGATCCGAAGGAAGCGGTCGCCGGTGCCGACTGCGTGTTCACCGACACATGGGTTTCCATGGGCGAAGAAGCGGAATACGCCATCCGTTCCAAGCCGTTCTGGGACTATCAGGTGAACGCCGAACTCATGTCTTATGCCAAGGAAGATGCCATCTTCCAGCATTGCCTGCCGGCATACCGTGGCAAGGAAGTCACCTCCGAAGTCATCGACGGGCCACAGTCCGTGGTTTGGGATGAGGCCGGTAACCGCCTGCATGCGCAGAAGGCACTGCTGACTTGGCTTGCCGGCAAGGCCCGCGGAGATGAAAGCCTGCTGGCCTGATGACGGACCAAACACCTGCGCTGCAACGTCCTGCCACACGGGCCGCTCGATTGAGCGCCATCGAGCAGGCGTTGCTGACGCGCATCGTCACCTCGCAGTCGCAGCTGTCCCAGATTCTCGCGGATCAGGGCATCGAAGTGACCCAGGCCACCCTGAGCCGCGATCTTGACGAGATCCATGCCACCAAAACCCGTTTGGCTGACGGAACCGTGGCCTATGCGCTGGGCAAACAGCCGGAAGAAGCCGCATTGGCCAATCCTGATGCAAAAACGGAACAGCAAATGAACCGTGTGCTTTCCGGATTGGTCACTTCGGTCGCTGCGGCCAGGAATCTGGTGGTGGTCCACACGCCGTCTGGCGCGGCCCAGTATGTGGCAAGTGTGATCGACAAGCAGCCCATCGACGGTGTGCTCGGCACCATTGCCGGAGACGATACCGTCATGGTGATCTGCGCCGATGACGATTATGCGAAACAGCGTGCGCAATGGCTGTTGGACGTCGTGTCCAAGGGCTGAATAGCCGTATAGTGGACACGACGCACCGTATATGCATAAATATACAGAGTATTGCATATACTGATGAATAACGTTTGATGTTAGAAAGGGAAACCATGAGCGATCAGAATCGTCTCGTTCTGGCGTACTCCGGTGGTCTGGATACCTCCGTCGCCATTTCATATCTGAAGGAACGCACCGGCAAGGATGTCGTGGCCGTGTCCCTCGACGTCGGCCAGGGTGGCGAAAGCCTCGAAACCATCAAGCAGCGCGCGCTTGCCTGCGGTGCCGTTGAAGCGTATGTGGTAGACGCCCGCGACGAATTCGCCAATGAATACTGCATGAAGGCGCTGAAGGCCAACGCCCTGTATGAGGGTGTGTATCCGCTGGTTTCCGCCATTTCCCGCCCGCTCATCTCCAAGCATCTCGTGCGCGCCGCCCACCAGTTCGGCGCCGACACCATCTCCCATGGCTGCACCGGCAAGGGCAACGACCAGGTCCGTTTCGAGGTGTCCATCTCCTCCATTGATCCGACACTGAAGGCCATCAGCCCGATCCGCGACCTGTCGCTGACCCGCGACGTCGAGATCGCATTCGCCAAGGAGCACAAGCTTCCGATCGTGCAGACCGAGAAGAGCCCGTTCTCCATCGACCAGAACGTGTGGGGCCGCGCCATTGAAACCGGCTTCCTTGAGGATCCGTGGAATGGCCCGACCAAGGACTGCTACTCCTATACCGACGATCCGGCATTCCCGCCAGTCGAAGATGAGGTCGTCATCGAATTCAAGCAGGGCATTCCTGTCAAGATCGACGGTCACGACGTCACCCCGCTGCAGGCCATCGAAGAGATGAACCGTCGCGCAGGCGCACAGGGCATCGGCCGTATCGATCTGATCGAGGACCGTCTGGTCGGCATCAAGTCCCGCGAGCTGTACGAGGCTCCGGGCGCTATCGCACTGATCACCGCCCACCAGGAACTCGAGAACTGCTGCCTCGAACGCGAACAGCACCGCATCAAGCGCGATATCGACAAGCGCTGGGCCGAGCTCGTCTACGATGCACAGTGGTTCTCCCCAGCAACGCAGTCCCTAAACGCCTTCATCGAAGACACCCAGAAGTACGTTTCCGGCGAAATCCGCATGATCCTGCATGGCGGCCGCGCCGTCGTGACCGGTCGTCGTTCCGACACCTCGCTGTATGACTACAATCTGGCCACCTACGATTCCGGCGACAGCTTCGATCAGAAGTCGTCCAACGGCTTCATCGACATCTACGGTCTGCCGAGCCGTGTGGCCGCAGCCCGCGACGTCAAGTTCGGCAATGGCATCGAGGTTCCGGAAAACAGCGTCGAGTAAGCGAGTTTTTTACGCCGAATCGTCTCGATAATGGGGGAGAGCGTACCGTTAGGACCATCCTGACTGGTATCCTCTCCCTCAGTCATATCTGCAAGGAGAATGAAGTAACAATGACCGAGAGCACAACCAATGGTGAACACCTCGCCCTGTGGGGCGGCCGTTTCAAGTCCGGCCCGTCTCCGGAACTCGCGCGACTGAGCAAGTCCACCCAGTTCGATTGGCGTCTTGCCGACGACGACATCGCAGGCTCACGCGCCCACGCCCGTGCGCTCGGACGTGCGGGACTATTGACCGCCGACGAGCTGCAGCGAATGGAAGACGCTCTCGACGAGCTGCAGCGCCGTGTCGATTCCGGTGCGTTCGCTCCGATCGAAGACGATGAGGACGAAGCCACCGCATTGGAACGTGGACTGCTGCAGATCGCCGGAGACGAGCTTGGAGGCAAGCTCCGCGCTGGCCGCTCCCGCAACGACCAGATCGCCGCGCTGATCCGCATGTGGCTCCGTCGCCACAGCCGCGTCATCGCCAAAATGCTGCTCGGCCTTGCCGCAACACTGACCGAACAGGCCGAAAAGGCCGGACGCACCGTCATGCCGGGGCGTACCCATATGCAGCACGCCCAGCCGGTGCTGCTCGCACACCAGCTCATGGCCCACGTGTGGCCGCTGCTGCGCGATGTGGAACGTCTTGCCGATTGGGACAAGCGCATCGACGCAAGCCCGTATGGTTCCGGCGCCCTCGCCGGCAACACCCTCGGCTTGGAGCCGGTGGCCGTGGCCCGCGAACTCGGCTTCTCCAAGGTAACCGCGAACTCCATCGACGGCACCGCCAGCCGTGATCTGGTCGCCGAATTCGCTTTCATCGCAGCCATGGCAGGCGTCGACATCAGCCGACTGTCTGAAGAAATCATCATCTGGAACACCCAGGAGTTCGCGTTCGTGCGCCTTGACGACGCCTATTCCACCGGCTCGTCCATCATGCCGCAGAAGAAGAACCCGGATATTGCGGAACTTGCACGAGGCAAGTCCGGCCGTCTCATCGGCGATCTGGCTGGTCTTCTCACCACGCTGAAGGGCCTGCCCACCGCTTATGCACGTGATCTTCAGGAAGACAAGGAAGCCGTGTTCGACCAGGTCGACACGCTGGAAGTGCTCCTTCCCGCGTTCACCGGCATGGTCGGCACCATGGTCTTCAACAAGGAACGCCTCGAAGCGGAAGCACCGACCGGTTTCGCCCTCGCCACCGACATCGCCGAATGGCTGGTGAAGAACGGTGTGCCGTTCCGCCACGCGCACGAGCTTTCCGGTGCATGCGTGAAGATCGCCGAAGACCGCGGCCAGGAACTGTGGGACCTGACCGACGATGACTTCATCGAGGTCTTCAAGGAATTCCTTCCGGCCGACAAGGCTCCCGAAGTGCGCGAAGTGCTATCCACCGAAGGTTCTGTTTCCGCCCGCAATGGCAAGGGAGGCACGTCTCCGCTGCGCGTGCGCGAGCAGATCGTTTCCGCGAAAACCGCCATCGAACAGCTGCGTGCCTTCGCCAACTCCGTCAGCGACGGCCCGGCATACAAGACACCGGAATCATTGCTCAAATAATTACAGCAACAGTGCATAGCAAAGGCAAAGCGGTGCCACTGACACGAACGCAGATACAGCAGCTTGTTCGACTTCACGGCCAGGAGATACTGTGCCATGAGCATATGCAGATCGAAAGAGTCTGTTACCAGCATGGCGTGGTCACCACGTTTGCTCATTCCATCCGTGTGGCCTGTCTGGCCGTATGGATCGCTGACAGGCTGCACTTATGGCATAGGGTGGATTTGCATTCGTTGATTCGCGCCGCTCTGCTGCACGATTATTTTCTTTACGACTGGCATGCGCATGATGGCGGCCGTCATCGTATGCATGGTTTCACCCATGGTGGCACCGCCATGCGCAATGCCGTGCGCGATTTCCATCTCAATAGAGTGGAACGTGACAGCATCGAGAATCATATGTTTCCTTTGACGCCGATACCGCCTCGGTATCTTGAAGGGTATTTGGTGACTGTCGCGGATAAGATCAGCGCCACACGGGAAACGGTCAGTCTTGAGCGCTTCTACAAGCCGAAAGTCAATATGCATACAAGTGGAAAGTGACGGCGCGAAAGCATGCTCATGCTGGAATACCCGTTCTTATGGTTCCTGTTCTATTCATTTGCCGGATGGGTATATGAATCGATTCTCGTGTCCGTTTCGGAACGTCGCTTGGTGAATCGTGGCTTCCTGAATGGTCCCATCTGCCCGATCTACGGTTGCGGAGCCGTTCTTGCGATTGTGCTGCTGCATGATCTGCATAATCCCTTCGCGGTTTTTCTCATTTCTTCAATCGGTGCATGCATGCTTGAATATGTCACGTCATGGGGCATGGAAAAGCTATTCCACGCACGATGGTGGGATTACAGTCATCGCCGATTCAACATTCAAGGGCGCATTTGCTTGCTTGGAGCGATTGTGTTCGGTCTGCTGGGTGTGCTCATCACCGATGTGATACAGCCTGAAGTGAATCGCATTACACAGATGATTCCTTTGCCAGTAGTGCACTGGATGTGCGTGATTTTCATGGCGTTTATCGTCGTGGATACCATTATTACAGTGCTTGGCATCATCGATTTGGCCGACAATCTTGCGAAGTTCAGCGAAACCGTGCAGGCATATGCGGAGAAAGCCGGTGATTCCCTGCAATGGGGCAAAGACATTTTCCGAGACAAATTCCGCGACAAGGTGCAAGACAAGGTCCAGGATTGGTCGGGCTCCTCGCAGGAGATTCTTGCCAATATGCAGGCCACTGCCGCATCTATCCTGAACAAGCAGCAGCGTCGTATGATTAACGCATTCCCGCGTCTGCGTTTCACGGATTCCATCAAATACAGCAAGATCATCGAAACTCTGCACGAAATGCTGCGTCGCAAATAATCGCGCAATAAGCAACAGCATGAAATCGCCTGCCGCTCGAAAGAACGACAGGCGATTTTATTATTGTTTGCGATATGCGATTTGCATGACAATCACGCTATGGCAGTCCCTCGGATCGTTTACGGATTTCGTATGGAGTGGGCGCTTCCAGCGACGTGTCCGATCCCTTGTAGTCGGTGATGCCCGCACCGACATTCGGATGTTGCGCGGAATACACTTGGTCGGCGCAATACAGCACGAGCAGCACGGCGGCCACGATGCCAAGCTTTCGCGCATCGATTCTGCTGAGCAGGTTGTCGAGGGCCGGAGCCAGCAGATATACGATGGCCAATCCGCCAAGGCCGAACGTCAATAATCCTTCGGCGCAGATACGGCCGTTGATATTTAGAAAGTATCCGGTGTAATCCCACCAGCGTTGACCATCATGCGTCATCTCCAGATACCACGATGAGAAGTATTCCAGGCAGCCGCACAGCACCATAGCCGCGACGAATTCAAGCGCTGGCTTTTCGCGCAGCTTTTTGAGCAGAACCAGAATGATCACTCCGCCGGTGCCATAGATGGGCAGCCAAGGGCCATGCAGCGTGCCACGGTTCACGAACATGTCTTCGGAAATAAATGCGAGACTTACCTCCCACACCCAGCCGACGAAGCAAAAGATGAAGAACATCATGATCAGATTGACCAGTGAGTAGCTGCGGTCGGCGCTGATGGTACGTGATTCACGGAATTTGAACGGCATCGGAGCAGGCGCAAGACGCCCCGGATAAATGGAGCCATTCAGAATATTCTCGCCGATCTGCATCTGGTGAAGATCCTCACGATACTCTTCATAGCGGTTCACTGCGCTGGCATGCAGAATGCGGATGCCAAGCCACTCAGAAAGAAATCCTGTGAATCCATGCGGCTTGGGCGCTGGAACAAGATTCTGTTCCAGCTGTGCTACGGATTGGGCGACATCGGCGTACGTGGTATGGAGCGTCTGCGGGTCGGCCTTGAAGTACAGGTATTCGTCGTTGAGCATCTCACTGCCTGCAATGCCGGTAGTCTTGGCCATCGAACGCACGTACACATAGTATTCCGCGAAGAATGCGGCATTGTAGCCATTGGAATAGAAGATGCCGCTCAAGCCGAAGGTGATAAGGTTGAGCAGGTACCAGCCGAGGAACGAGCAGTCCGCCACGAAGCATTCCCATTTATGCCCTTTCATCATGCGTCGGGACAAGCGAATGGCGTCCAAAGCCTCGATATTCGGATTCTCCGCAACGATGTACGGCACCATACGGTAGGAATATTGCTTGATGAAGAAGCCGACGATGGTGAGACTCCAAAGGAACAGGAACACGTTTTCCACAAACATGGTCCATGCCATGCGCGGCCATTTGCGCGTGTGAATGGGGTAGAAGAAGCGACTTGCCGGAAGCTTGTTATAGGAACGTCCTTCCAACAGCATACGTGCCATGACGATGCGGTATGTTTCTTGAATGAACAGCCAGACGAAAATGTAGACGGCCAGCGAGAGTATTACCGGCACGGCGATGGAGACGCCGCCGTTATGGGTGACGGAATTAATGGCGTCGGCCACGGCGATCACCATCGAGCCGGATGCAAACGAGTTGAGCAGGGACGCGATTACTCCGCGGCGACGGCCGAACGTGGCATCGGTATCGTTGTTGACGATCTGCTCTTGGTTTTGCTTGACCTTTTCACGGGCATCGTTTTCATTGCCTACGGCAAGATCCTGCAATACGTCATACATGTCGTTGGATTGCGTGGAATCCTCCGTTTGCGGGGTGCTGATCGAAATGTTGGTGCTGACCGAGAGCGTCGATGAAGTGTACGCAACACCGAACACCGAAGCGAACAGGCAAATGGCGACTATTATCCAATAATGTTGTCTCTGGGCTTTCTTAGCCGCAACCTTCATGCCTTTGCGGTCCATGCAGGTATCTCCCTTCTTGATATGGGGATGCTCTTTCTAACTTTACCTGTATGCACGATGGTTGGTGGATGATGGGGAAACACCGCGTGCGCCTGTCTTCATCTTCTGCGAAACTGTAGGGTGCGTAAAACGCAGTATCATCCGCAATTCAATAGGGAGAAAACACAGCTATGGCTCACGTCATCGATTTCAAGGAGGCCGGTTTCGAGTCCGTCCTCGATGAACTGGAATGGCGCGGGTTGATTTCCCAGTCCACTGACAGGGATCGACTCGCCGAAGCGTTGAACGGAGATCCCATTTCCTATTATTGCGGTTTCGATCCGACCGCTGCCTCTCTGCATATCGGCAATCTGGTGCAGCTCATCAACATGCGTCACCTTCAGGCAGCAGGCCATCATCCGATTGCCCTGGTCGGCGGCGCCACCGGCTTGATCGGCGATCCTCG
The DNA here is from genome assembly GCA_959028125.1 of uncultured Bifidobacterium sp. Taxonomy (GTDB): domain Bacteria; phylum Actinomycetota; class Actinomycetes; order Actinomycetales; family Bifidobacteriaceae; genus Bifidobacterium. The sequence continues at coordinate 116,853 of CAUFQQ010000006.1, forward strand.
CCAATCGGGCGAACGTACGCTCAATCCGAAAGACGTCGTGGCTGGTTGGGCCGAGCGTCTGAAGGCGCAGATCGGCGGCATTCTCGAAGTGGAAGGCAGCAACCCGGTTCGTTTCGTGTCCAATTACGATTGGACGGCCTCCATGAACGTCATCGACTTCCTGCGTGACGTCGGCAAGAACTTCCGTTTGGGTACCATGCTCGCCAAAGACACCGTTGCCCGTCGACTGAATTCTGAAGATGGCATTTCCTTCACCGAGTTCAGCTACCAGGTGCTGCAGGGCAACGACTTCCTGCACCTGTTCGACGAATACCATTGCGTGCTTGAGCTTGGCGGATCCGACCAGTGGGGCAACCTCACGTCCGGTCTTGACCTGATCCACAAGGTACGTGGCGTGGATGTGAACGTGTTCACCAGCCCGATTATCACCGACGCTCAGGGTAAGAAGTTCGGCAAGTCCGAAGGCAACGCCGTCTGGCTTGACGGCACTATGCTGAGCCCGTACAAGTTCTACCAGTTCTGGTTCAACCGCCCTGACAGCGAGATGGAGAACCTGCTGAAGGTGTTCACGTTCTTGCCGAAGGCGGAGATCGAACGTCTTGTGGAGGAAAGCAAGACCAATCCGGGCGCGCGTGAGGCGCAACGCACCTTGGCTTGGGAGGTCACCAGCCTGGTTCATGGTGAGGAAGCCACCCGACAGGCCATCGAGGCCGCCGGTGCGCTGTTCGGCCGTGGCGGCGATCTTGCGGGCGTTGACGAGTCCACGCTTGAAGCTGCTCTTGACGGCGTGAAGATCGACGGCGAGTTCGCCAAGGCCGCGGTGGGCGACCGTGTGGCGGAAGCCGGCATGAAGGCCGGACTGTTCAAGTCGATTTCCGAAGCGCGCAAGACGATTAAGGCTGGCGGCGTGTATCTGAACAACGCCCGTGTTAAAGACGAAGAGCAGGTTTTGAACGAAAATGACTTCCTGCATGGCCGTTTCGCATTGATTCGTCGCGGCAAGAAGGCCCTCGGCGTCGTCGAAAACGTGTGAGGCAATCGCGAGCGGCGCAAACAAACGTAAGCAAAGAACAAACGAAGACCATTTTCAAGGAATACAAGGAATATAAGGAACAGCATGGCAGAAGAACAGCGCGGATCGCGCGGCAAGTCCTACGGCAACCACAAGTCCTACGGCTCGGGCAAGCCGGGCGATCGCGGCGGCAAGGGATTCAAGCCGCGTGGCAATGGCGGCAAGTCCTACGGCCACAAGTCCGGCGGCTTCCACAACGACGATCATAAGGGCGGATACCGCAAGGGCAATGGCGGCAATTTCCACCGCGACCGCGATTTCCGTCGTGACGGTGAGGGGGAAGGCCCGGAGCGTCGCTTCCATAACGGTCCGCGCAAGTTCAACCGTGACGGCGAGCGTCGTGACGATCATCGCGATTATCGTGGCGGTCGTGGAGACAATCCTCGCTATCAGCGCGATGGCGAGCGTTCCGGTTTCCGTCGTGACGATCGACGTGACGGAAACCGTAAAGACTTCCACCGTGACGGCGACCGTCGTAACTTCCGTCGTGAAGATGGCGACCGTCGTAACTTCCACCGCGATAATGATCGCCGTGATTTCCATCGTGATGGTGATCGTCGTAACTTCCGTCGTGACGACCACCGTGGCAATGATCGTCGTGATGGCGGACGCCGTAATTTCCGTGATGGCGATCGTAAGGATTTCCGTCGTGACGATCAGCGCCGTGACTTCCACAAGGATCGCGACCAGCAGCAGGGCGAGGAGCGTCGTGAGTTCACCCGCGAAGAGAAGATGGCCTACCGTGAGGAGAAGCGTGGCGAGTACATGGCCAAGCCGCGCCGCAATTCCGATGGCACGGTGAGCTTCCCCTCGCAGAACCCGTACACGCATCGTCGTCCTGATGAGCCGAAGATGCCGAAGGGCATCGAATGGCGTATGCTCACCACCGACGATCGCGAACGCCTGCGTGGCCTGTCGAAGGAACATGCGGAAAACATTGGTCTGCACATTCTTGCCGCGTACACGCTTGAGGAGAGCAACCCGGAGCTGGCCCTCGAACATGCCAAGTGGGTGGCCCGCCAGGCTTCCCGCATCGATTTCGCCCGCGAGACACTCGCCTTCGTGGCATACCGTCAGGGTGATTACAAGCTTGCCTTGCGTGAGTTCCGCACCGCGTTCCGTATGAACGGTTTCCTGGATTATCTGCCGTTCATCGCCGACTGCGAGCGTGGCGTGGGCGAGCCGAAGAAGGCCATCGAAGTGGCTGTGAGCGACGACGCCAAGTATCTGCGCGGTGAAGCCAAGGCTGAAATGTTCTTGGTGTACGCTGGCGCTCTGGGCGATCTGAAGATGTGGGACAAGGCCATCGAGATCGTGCACACGCTGGGCCGTTCCAAGGGATTGGCCGGCGAATACCGCATGCGTGCGGTGCAGGCCGAACAGTATTTCCTTGAAGAGGCCGGCCGTACCGATGAGGCCATCGCATTGGATCGTCTGCTCGACAAGCTCGAACTGCAGTACGCCGATGTTGAGGATGATGAGACTTCCGACGATCTGGTTGTCGAATACGACATGCAGGAGCTGAACGACGAACTCATGGACGTGCTTGGCATTTCCGAAGATGACGCGCAGTACGCTCCGGAAGACCCTGAGAATGAGGAAGACGAATCCGAAGCCATCGACGAGAACGGCGAAACCAACGACGAAACCCAGCTTGAGGCCGAAGAGACGGAAGCAGGCGCGGAATCCGATGACGAGCCGGCAGAAGCTGACGATGCTGCGGAAGCTGACGATGCTGCGGAAGCTGACGCCGATGATGACGGTGAGGCTGAAGAGGCCGAAGAGTCTTCGGATGCTTCTTCCGAATCCTCCGAAGATAACAAGTGAGGTGACGTGGCCCGCATGCTGAAGTCCACGAATCAGCCGCTCAGCGAAGCATACTCGCTGGCACTGCTTGATCTTGACGGCGTGGTCTACCGTGGTAAGAACCCGGTGGAACATGCTGCCAAGAATATCCGCAAGGCCGAATCCTTGGGCATGACGGTGGAATACACCACCAACAATTCGTCCCGACTTCAGGCCGTGGTGGCAGACCAGCTGAAGGGGTTCGATTTGGATGTCGAATCCTGGCAGGTCATCACCTCGTCGGTTGTCGCCGCGCGCATGGTGGCACGTGCCGTGCCTGAAGGTTCGAAGGTTTTCGTGCTTGGCGCCCAGCATCTGCGTGAGGAAGTGGCCAAGCAAGGTCTTGAAGTCGTCGATTCCGCAGAAGCGCAGCCGGTCGCCGCCATCCAAGGATGGTATCCCGACATGTCTTGGAACGAAATGGCCCAAATCGCCTATGCCGTTGAGCATGGCGCGACCTATTTCGTGACCAATCGTGATCTGACCATTCCTCGTGAGCTTGGCATCGCGCCGGGATGCGGTTCCATGATCATGGCGGTGATCAATGCCACCGGTGTGGAACCGGTTTCGTCCGCAGGCAAGCCGGAATCCGCCATGTATGACGAGGCGCGCATTCTCGCAGCCCATGATGATGGCGAGCCGGTGGACAAGGAACAGTGCCTCGCCATCGGCGACCGTCTCGACACCGATATCGAGGCGGGCAATCGGGGCGGGTACGATTCCCTTGCGGTGTTGACCGGCGTCACCGATCCGCGCGAACTCATGTTCGCTCCGGCGTATCTTCGCCCGACCTACATCGCCAAAGATCTGCGGGGCTTGAACGAGCCCGCTCCTGAAGTGGTGCATGATGAGGGCGCATGGCTGTGCCGCGATGCGAAGGCCCGCGTTGACGGCGACCGCCTGTATGTCACCGACATCACCAGCGTCGACGGGTTGCGTGCCGCATGCTGCGCCATGTGGGCCGCGGCCGACAGCGGGCGAGATGTGAGTGGCGTGATCGTTCCGGAATTCCGTATTTCCTAACGAACAATTCGTACCGATTATTGGAAAACCATTGCGAAACAGTGATTCCACTCAGGTTGTTCGTCTTGACGTTGCGTTGTTGGAACGTGGTCTGACCGACAGTCGTTCCAAGGCGCAACGTCTGATCGCGGATGGCAAAGTCAGTGTGAACGGTGTCACCGTCACCAAAGCATCGGCGAAAGTCGGTGGTGATGACGTCATCGCCGCCGATAGGGGAGACGGCTACGTTTCCCGTGGCGCATACAAGCTTGTCGGCGCGTTCGAACGGTTCGCCGACGTCGGATTGCGTTCCGCGCAAGGATTACGTTGCTTGGATATCGGCGCGTCCACCGGCGGTTTCTGCGACGTGCTATTGCGCAATGATGCCGCGCAGGTCATCGCTTTGGATGTCGGCCATGGGCAATTGGATCCGAAAATCGCGCATGACGACCGTATTATCGAAATGAGCGGCGTCAATATTCGCGACGTGTATGCGGAGGATTTGCCGTATCGTCCGGAAATGATTGTTTCCGACGTATCGTTTATTTCGCTGACATATGTGATTCCGGTGATCGCAAGAATCGCCGCACCGCAGGCGCAGATCGTGCTGCTGGTCAAACCGCAGTTCGAGGTCGGCAAAGGCAACCTTGGGAAAAACGGGATTGTCGAAAGCCAGGAATTACGCGAACAGGCGCTGTCCTCCGTCGTGGCATGCGCGGAACGCAACGGGCTTGACGTGCGCGCCACAACAGTATCTCCCATTGAAGGCACGCATGGCAATATCGAATATCTGCTGTACGCGGTCATGCAGTGAAACAGCGACCGGTTGAGAGAACCGTGTCTGCAGTGTAATCAAGGCAAATAAGATAAGTAAAAGAAAAACCGGAAATCATGATTATGAAATTCCGGATTTTTCCATATGGAAAGAGCGTGTCAGCTGCGTAGGAACCGGTCGATTTGATTCTGCTTGCCCATGATGATGAGTTCGTCGTTGCGGTGCATGATGAGCTCTTTCGAACCGTATTCGAATTCCTTGCCCGGCGATTTGATGCCGACCACGGTAATGCCGAAGCGTTCATGCACGCGAGCGTCTTCGATTGTGTAGCCGACCACATGCGCGGGGGTATGGATTTTGACGACGTTGTATGCGCCTTCAAGCTCGATGTAGTCAAGATAGTTGCCGGACACAAGATGTCCGACGCGTTTGCCGGCGTCGGTTTCCGCGTTGATGATGTGGCGTGCGCCGATGCGTTGCAGAATGCGGGCGTGTTCCTTCGACACGGACTTGGCCCAAATGTCGGAGATGCCGGCGTCGAGCAGATTGCCGGCGGTAATGACGGAAGCTTCGACGCTGTCGCCGATAGCCACGACGGCCGTGTCGAAATCGGATGCGTTGATCTGCTCCAACGCCATCACATCGGTCATGTCGGCCTGCACGGTGGGAATCTGCGAAGACCAACGGTTCACCAGTTCGCCGTCTTTGTCGACGGCGAGCACATCCTGGCCCATCATGTCGAGCGTGGTGGCCACAGAGCTGCCAAAACGCCCCAAACCAACTACGAGAACGCTTCTGGTGTTGTTGGCCATGATGTTATGCACCTTTCGAAATTCCGTCTTCAAAAATCTATATTCATGTGTGATTGCAGGCAACTGCAAGTATATGAAGCCGTATCGTCAGCCGACCACGATCTGCTCGGTGGGGTAGCGGACTGCCTCGAGATTGTGTGGGCGCGAAATCGCGTAGGCGATGGTGAGCGGTCCGAGACGCCCGATGAACATGGTTGCGGCGAGAATGTATAGCACCGTGGGGCTGCTTTCACTGGCTACGCCCACCGAGTAGCCACCCAGTCCGAACGCGGAGCAGGTATCGAACAGTGCGTCGCACAGCGAGCAGCCGGTGATGATCATCAGCGCCATCGACACCACGGTGACCAGCATGAGACATGCCGTGCTTACGGCCACGGCGGTCATAACCGCCTGCGTGTGGATGCGGCGGTGGAACGCGTTGATGTCGTGGCGTCCGGTGAATGCGGCACGACAGGTCAGCAGGGTCACCGCGAACGTGGTGACGCGGATGCCGCCCGCGGTCGAGGTGCTGCCACCGCCGATGAACATGACGATGGACAGGAACACTTTGGTTGCGTCGCTGACGCCTGGCATCCACGACAGGTCAAATCCGGAGCTTCGTGGCATGACGGCCGCGACCATGGCGTGCCAGAGGCGCGGCTCGATGCCGTTTCCGGCGAACAGCAGCTTGTTGTTCCATTCCACCAGCAGGAACCACGTGAACGAGGCGATCACAATGCAGAACGTGGTGGTCAATGTGAGTTTGGTGTGCAGGCTCCAGCGCTTCGGAGGACGACGCATGCGCCAGGAGCGCATCAGGTTCAGCAATACCGGGAAGCCGAGGGTTCCGCAGAAAGCACTGGCCAGGATCGGCAGGCCGACCGCCCAGTTGTTGACATGCAGCCCGGCGCCGTCGGGGGTGAAGCCGGCGTTGTTGTACGCCATGACCGCGAAGAACAACGATTCCCACAATGCGTGGCGCACATTACCGTGGTTGACCTTGTAGAGGCCGGGGAACAGTGCGACGAATGTGATGCCTTCGATGACGAATGCGGTGGTGATGACCACGGTGAGCACGCCTTTGATTTCACCGAGCTTCGTAGTGCCGAGTTCGTTGGCGGTCAGCATGCGTTGCGTGGCCTTGAGATGGTGGTTCACGGCCAACGCGATCAAGGAGGCGAACGTCATGACGCCAAGGCCGCCCATCTGCACGGCGAAGATGAGCACGCCTTGGCCGAAGGTGGTCCAATGCGTGGTGGAGTTGACGATGGAGATTCCGCATGTGGAAATGGCGGATACTGCGGTGAAGAACGCGGTGGTGAACGTGGTGGTTTCGTCTTTCGGCGTGGCAATGGGCGTCATCAGCAACGTAGTGGACAACGCCGCGAGCGTCAGAAAGTAGAAGATGGTCAGACGGCCTGGATGGTTGACGAGTCGGCGCGTGAGGCCGCGCTTGCGTGGCTTGCGGTCTTCCGCCATGGCCTTCTCGAAAGTATCTCCCGAGAACCACCATGCGTAGCCATGTGAGGCCTCACGATTGGAGGAGGACTCGTCAAAGACGAGGTTTGACATGCCGTTCCTCTCTCCTTTTCTTACGATGTTCGGTCTTCGTTCCTGTGAGCTATTGTAAGCATATGTGCGACTAACAGGCTATTTGACGGCTGACATTCCTGATTCGTGGCTTGCATCGGAGACGGATTTGAGGCGTGTTCGCGGGTTTTGGCATGTTTTCGACGCGCATTGCCGGTTTTCGTTCATTTGTTCGATTACACTGGAGGTCGGTGACGTCTCCATGGGCGTTTTCCATAGGGCGTTTCCTTTTGCTGGAAAGGGATTAACGATGTTCGGTACCCGTCATGCGGTGGTGGTGACGCATAGTCGTCTGAGGGAGAGTGGCACGGTGGTTGAGGAGGCTGTCGGGCAGCTGACCCAGGCCGGTTTCGAAGTGTCGATCATTGACAATATCGAGGCGCCGGATTTCGGCAAGCAGCCGCCGGTGGTTTCCGAACGCACTGAGATCGTGGTGGTGCTCGGCGGGGATGGCACCATTCTTCGAGCGGCTGAACTGGTGCACTGCACCAATGTGCCGATTCTTGGCGTGAACTTGGGACATGTCGGCTTTTTGGCGGAGTTTGAAAGCTTCCAGATGAGTGAGGCGATCCGCAGGGTTGCCGAGCATGATTATTCCATTGACGAACGCATGATCGCGCATGTCGATGTGTGGCTGCCGGGAGCAAGCGAGCCGATTGAGGATTGGGCGTTGAATGACATCACGTTGGAGCGTGCCGACCGTGGCAAAATGGTCGAACTGTCGATTCGTGTGGATGATGTGGAAATGAGCTCCTTCGGCTGCGATGGCGTGATCGTGTCGACTCCGACCGGCTCAACCGCATACGCGTTCTCCGCCGGAGGACCGATCATGTGGCCGAACGTGAAGGCGTTGCAGTTGGTGCCGTTGGCCGCCCACGCCCTGTTCGCTCGCCCATTGATTATTGGCTCCGGTTCCACATTCGCCATCGATATTCTTGAGGATTCCACGTCGGATGGTTGGATCTGCTGCGATGGCCGTCGCCAATGCGCGTTGCCGCGGGGCACTAGGGTTGAGGTGCGCGAATCGAAGAGCACATTGCGCCTGGCCCGTCTTTCCGGCGTGCCGTTCACGAATCGTCTGGTCACGAAATTCGATCTTCCTGTTGTCGGTTGGCGCGAGCAGGCGCGTAAAACCGGGGGAGTGCATCATGGGCATGTGTTTCCGGAAGATAAAGAAACGAACGAGTAAAAACACTGATGCTTGAAGAACTTGAGATTCATAATCTTGGGCCGATCCGTTCCGCGCTGATCGCGCCTGCCGGCGGTATGACGGCGATCACCGGTGAGACGGGTGCAGGCAAGTCGATGCTGCTCAGTGCGATTCGGCTGATTTCCGGCGGTCCTTCCGACGGTGGCCGTGTATCGGTCGGAGCGAGCGAGGCGTGGGCGCAGGGCGTGTTCGAGGTCGCTTCGTCACCGGCCGCGGTCGCAGCCGCGCACGAGGCGGGTTTCGAACCTGAAGACGGAGAACTGTTCCTGTCTCGCAAGGTTCCTGCCTCCGGTCGTTCCCGCAGCATGCTGTCTGGTCGTAGTGTGCCTCGTTCCGTACTGGGGTCGATCGCAGCGGAGTTGGTGACGATTCATGGTCAGGCGGACCAGTTGCGTATCGCGTCTTCGGCGCGGCAACGTGAGTTTTTGGACCGCTATGCCGGCGATGATGTGGCGTTGGTCGCATACGGCAAGGCTTGGAATGCACTTCGTGCCATGGATGAGCGGTTGGAACGATTGTCGAGTCAGGAATCGTCCATGCGCCAGCAGGCGGACTACCTGCGCGAGTCCATCGAACGAATCAACCGCATCGATCCGCAGCCGGGGGAGATGGCCGAGTTGCGTGCTCGCCGTGATCGCATTGAGAACGCGGCCGAGATTGCCGAAGGGGTGAACCGTGCGTTGAGTGCGTTGGATGCTTCGCAGGTTGTTGACGATGTTGAATCATCCAGCGCCACCGATCTGATTGATCGCGCGTCGCAAGCGCTTCGCGCCATTCATGTGGACGGCGTGTTTTCGGAACTGGCCGATCGGCTTGATTCCATCAGCACTGATTTGTCTGATGTGGTGTTCACCTTGTCGGGCGAAGTCGACAATGATCTCGGCATGGAAGACTTGGACGCCATCAACGGGCGGATCCATGAGCTTGACGAATTGGTTCGTCGTTGGGGTCCGGAATTGTCGGACGTGATCGCGTGGCGAGATCAAGCGGTGTTCGACTTGGAGGA
>CAUFQQ010000007.1:0-124704 GCA_959028125.1 uncultured Bifidobacterium sp.
CGGCCAGCCGGACGTGTGGATCGTGTTCCTCAAGCAGATGCAGCTTGACGGCGTGCTCAAGCGCTGCGCCCATCTGTTCAATGAGAAGCAGATCGTGTTCTCCGCCATGAACGGCTATGGACACTTCGAAAAGCTCAACGAATACTTCTCCACAGACCGCATTTACGGCGGCACCGCACTGATCGGTGCCTACGTGTACGGCCCCGGCGATTTCAACTTCACCGGCGGAGTACATGCCAAGGCCATGAACCTGTGTGCCTACGCGGATGATGTGACTGACGAGGTGCGCAAACACGAGCAGGCGCTGTACGAGGATTTCGCAACGGCCACGCTCAACCCGACCATCGTGGACAACTTCATCGGCATGTGCATGGCGAAAATCGTATTCAACTCGGTGCTGAACACGTTGTGTACCATGTACCAGATTCGTTTCGGCGAATTCCATGCGCATCCCGACGCGCGTTGGCTCACCGAACAGCTGGTCGACGAAGCCTACAGTGCGGCCGAAGCAGCCGGATACCAACTGTTGGGCACGCGCGAAACGGAAGTCGAAACCATTCTGCACACCGCGGGCGTGGCGCATCCGCTGCACTATCCGTCCATGTATCAAGACCTGACCAAGGGACGTCCAACGGAAGTCGACTACATCAACGGCTATATCGCCAAAGTCGGACGCGAGCATGGCTACGAATGCAAGCTGCACGAATTCCTAACCCGCGAAGTGCATCTCGCCGAACAAGCCTTCGCCATCCACAATCCAGACATCGTCGCACAGGCCAAAGCCGACGTCGAAGCCAGTAAGCCGGTAACGGAATAATCGTATTTTTTCAAAACAAGTAAGAGAGGGAAACAACCATGACCATCGCTATTTTCAAGAGGCCGAACGGCATCAAACGAATCGCCGCAGCAGTACTTGCCGCTGCAACACTTATTTCCGTTGCGGCATGCGGTTCCGGCAACAGCGCATCCGCATCCAAGGAAAGCCTGAACACCACGAAGGGCAAAACCACCACAATCACCGTCGGCGTGTGCGCAGGACCATACGGCGACATGGTCGACAAGGTTATCGCGCCACTGCTGAAGGATGACGGTTTCAAACTGAAGACCAAGCTGTTCAACGATTATGTGCAGCCCAATAAGGCACTTGCATCTGGTTCCATTCAGGCGAATCTTTTCCAGCATGGCAATTATCTGAAGAAGTTCACCGCCGACAACAATCTCGACCTGACCTCCCTTGGACAGACCCCAACCCTTGGCTTGGGCATCTATTCCAACAAATACAAGTCCATCGATGATATCGAAGACGGAGCTACGGTCGCAATCGCGAACGATGGCTCTAACCTGGCACGTTCTCTCGGCGTGCTCCAGCAGCAGGGTCTGGTGACGCTCAAGGGCGAAGTCGATGCCACCAAGGCCACGGTCAACGATATCGCATCCAATCCGAAGAACCTCAAAATCAAAACGATCGATGCTGCACAGCTGGCCCGTTCCTTGGACACCGTTGATGTGGCTCTGGTGCCGGGCAACTACTCTTGGGCTGCTGATCTGAAGCCTGCCGATGCGCTCGCCATGGAAAAGCAGGATGATGGCGTGATCGAAGTGTTCGTGGTCCGTACCCAGGACGTCGATTCCGACTTCGGCAAGGCCGTCAAGAAACTGCTCGTCAGTCAGAAATTCAAGGACGCCATCGCCAAGAGCGAGTTCAAGGATTTCGGCAAGCCGACCACTTGGTGACCGCTGCAGCGCGGCGATAGGTAATATGCAAAGACCCGTATGAATTGGGAAACTCATACGGGCTTTATGCAAACGAGATTCATCAAACGAAACGTATCGAACGAAACGTATCGAACGAACGTAAACACGTACTTGAACGGAATGAGGAACGAACCATGAGCGTTATTGAACTCAACGACGTGTCCGTGACCTTTCATGAAGGCGGACGAACCGTCGAAGCGGTCAAACATGTGAACATCAGCGTGGAAAAAGGCGAAATCTTCGGCATCGTGGGCTTCTCCGGAGCAGGCAAATCCACGTTGGTGCGCACCATCAACCTGCTGGAACGACCGACGGGCGGTCATGTGGTGATCGACGGCAGCGACATCACCGCACTCAAAGGCGGTCAGCTGCGCGACCTGCGCAAGAAAATCGGCTTTATTTTCCAAGGATTCAACCTGATCACCAATGTCACGGTCGGCAAGAACATCGAATTCGCGCTGAAAGCCGGCGGATATCCGAAAGCGCAATGGTCGGCACGCATCCGCGAACTGCTGGCACTGGTCGGTTTGGAAAACAAAATCGACAGCTACCCGTCAAGCCTGTCGGGCGGGCAAAAACAGCGTGTATCCATCGCACGTGCGCTCGCCAACAAGCCGGAAATCCTGCTGTGCGATGAAGCTACCAGCGCACTTGACCTGGAAACCACGGAAGGCATTCTGGCGCTTCTGCAACGCATCAACCGCGAACTGGGCATTACCATCGTGTTCATCACGCATCAGCTTGACGTGGCAAAGCAGATTTTCGACCGAGTGGCCGTTATGGAAAACGGTGTGGTAGTGGAGCAAGGCAACACCTTCGACGTGTTCAGCACGCCGAAGCATCCGACCACCAAAGCGTTGGTGGAACGCTATCTGGGCATTGCGGTGCCGCCGCAGCTGGTGCCGTCGCTGCCGGCCGGCACCATCGTGGAACTGCGATACAAGGGGGATGCGGCACTCGAACCGCTCATCAGCCGGGTCGCGCAGGATTACGGCGTGAGCATCGACGTGCTGCATGCGAATGTGGAATATTTCGGTTCGCAGGCCATCGGCATTCTGATTGTGCTCGTTTCTGGCGCGGGGGAGCCGCTGGTGCAGGCGTTGAATACGTTGAGAACGCATGTGTTCAGCTATCGGGAACTTGATCGTGGGCAGCTGGTTGTGGCCGCCGAAGCTGCGGATAATCAGGAGGCGTGAGAACAATGGAAGAAACTCTGGAAATCCTTCAAGACAATCTCGGTCAGGCGTTGATCGACACGGCATACATGGTTGTGGTGTCGGCGATTATCGGCGTGGTGTTGGGCACGTTGGTGGCGTTGCTGCTGTATTTGACCGAAAATCGTTTGTTCACGCCGAATCATGCGTTGAACGTTATTGTCGGTTTCATCGTCAACGCGATTCGTTCGCTGCCGTTCCTGATTCTCATGGTGGTGCTTATTCCGGTTGCGCAATTGATTCTGGGTGATCCTTACACGCCGACAGGTGGCGCAATTTCCCTGTCGATCGCCGCGGTGCCGTTCTTTGCGCGAATCGCGGAAAGCGCGTTTTCCGAAGTTGATCCGGGCTTGCTTGAAGCTGCCATCTCCACTGGTGCCACCACACGCCAAATCATTGTGGATGCGGTGTTTCCGCAAGCTTTGCCGTCGTTTATTCGCGGCGTGGTGCTCACCATCATTTCGCTGATCGGCTATTCTGCAATGGTCGGTACCATCGGAGCCGGCGGCATCGGCGATATGGCCATTCAATACGGCTATAACCGTTACGAAACCGGCGTGCTTGTTGTGATTGTTATTATTCTGATCGTCATTGTGCAGATCATTCAGTGGGTTGGCGATTGGTTCGCGCGCAAGGTGACGCACTGATGGTTGCGTATATGCGTGAATGTGCGCATATACAGTCGCGAGATGATAGGGAGGGTTGATTAATGACTTCGTATGTTTCTCCTGTCGCGTTCACTACGGTGGCGCAGGCGATTCCGCCGAATGTGTTCGCCGATATGGATCGCAAAGTGGCTGCCGCGGTTGCCGGTGGGGCTGATGTGATTGATTTGGCCAAAGGCAATCCAGACGCGTTTCCTGCTGATTTCATTCGGGAAGTGGCCAAAAAGGCGGTTGATGATCCGGGCAATGCCCGTTATTCGCCGTTTGATGGCAAGCCGAGCTTCCTGCGAGCCGCCGAAAGTTGGTATCGCAATACGTACGGTGTTGAGGTTGATTGGAAAACCCAGCTTTTTGCCGTGGAGGGCGCGGTCGATGGTTTGGCCGCGTTGTTCGCCGTGCTGGTTTCCCCAGGCGACGCTGTGGCGTATGCGGATCCATATTACCCTTCGTACCATTGCATGACGGTGATGAGCCGTGCCGAGGAGATACTGCTGCCATCGTTGCCGGAGCGCGGGTTCCTGCCGGATTTGGACGCGGTTCCTGCACAGGTGTGGGATCGTGTGAAAGTGCTGGTGCTCAACTATCCGAACAATCCGACGGGTGCGCAGGCTCCGCGCGAGTTTCTGCAGCATGCCGTTGATTTGGCTCATGAGCATCATTTCGCGATCGTGCAGGATTTCGCATATGCGGGATTGGGCGTCGATGCGCAGCAGATCAGCATACTGTCACTGCCGGGTGCGTTCGATGTTGCGGTGGAAGTGTGTTCGCTGTCGAAAATGTATGCGATGGCCGGCTGGCGTGCCGGTTTCATCGCAGGCAACGACGACATCGTGTCTCATGTGAAGCAGTACCACTATCAGATGGGTTCCATGGTTACGTCCAGCATTCAAGACGCTGGCACTGCGGCGTTGCTGTCGGATCAGAGCTGTGTGGCCGAACTTGCGGAACGGTATGCGTCTCGTCGCGAAATCGTTGCAGGTGGATTGCGTGAAGCCGGTTTGGATGTGTTTGATTCAGACGGCGGCATCTACGCTTGGGTACACGCTCCTGAAGATCAGACGGGTGAACAGTTTGCCGACACGCTGTTGGAACGTGCGGCCGTCGCCGCGCTGCCGGGCACATGCTTCGGCAAAGTAGGCAAGGATTACGTACGATTCAGCCTGCTCAAATCTGAGGACCAGTTGCGTGAGGCTGTGCGCCGGGTGGCTGCTGTACTAGCGTAGTTTTTCCTGCGTAGCCTTATGCATGAACTGGCGATTGCGGTGCGATGCCTTGCATCTCCGCCGTTTGATAGCCGCTTACAAGAAAACGTTATGGCGATTCGCGCGTTCTATAACAAACGTTGATAAGGCGCGGCGCGCGTTGAAACGCAGGATGCGGTTTAGTGGGTACCAGTGACCGCGTGAATGGCATGCGGCAATGAGCCACAACCCGAGGGGGTGCGCACCATGACTAGATTCAACACTCAGCTTGTTCACGGACTGCCGGTCAACGACAATAACACCGGAGCTGTGAACCCGCCGACTACGAAGCGCTTGATGCCGCTGTTTCCGGGCACTCCGCCAAGGGACCCGCGCGTGGTTGTCCGGCGAAGGACGTGTATTTCGAAGTTCTTACCAATTCGTTGCTGCAGGTCAACAATGTGACGAAGATTGCCGAAATCGCTCATCGCTATGGTGCGATTTCCATTGTCGACAACACATTCGTTATCCCGTATCTGCAGCAGCCGCTTGACCAAGGTGCCGACATCGTCATCCATTCCGCTACCAAGTATCTGGCCGGCCATTCCGAAGTCAACGCCGGTCTTGTGGTGGTCAAGGGCGACGAGCTGGGCAAACGTGTCTACTTCGCACAGAATCGTTTGGGCGGCGTACTTGCGCCGAACGAATGCGATTCGGTGCGTCGTGGTATTCAGACGCTCGCTCTGCGCATGGACCGCCAGCAGGAGAATGCGTGTGCGATCTCCAGCTATCTGTTGCTGCATCCGCTGGTCAAATCCGTGCATTATCCGGGATTGCCGGGGCATGAGTATGAGATTTGGGCATTGTTCAGGAAGTTGCGGATGAGGTGACGGTAATGAAAGACGGCCATCTTGTCGAATATGGAGCTGTCGGTTCCGTGTTACGACACCCTAAAGATGCGTATACGAAGATGTTGCTTGAGGCATCGTCTAAATTTGATGTGATTAATGCCTCGTAAGGAGTGATTTTATGACTGATGATACGACAATTGATTTCTATGGAGCCGACTGGTGCGGTGACTGCCGTCGAGCCAAGGCAGCATTGGACCGTTTCGGGGTCGCCTACAACCTTCATGATATCGAGCATGAGGATGGTGCTGCAGAGAAAGCCATTGCGATTAGCGGACAACAGCACATTCCCGTGATTCGGTTCGCTGCCGATGGCTCATGGCTGGTGGAGCCTTCGGCCACACAGTTGCAAGCCAAATGCAAGGAACTCGGCCTGATCTGATCCAACATCTCGTATGCCATCTCACGAGCCGGACAAGGAGAATTGTCTCCTGTTCGGCTCGTAGACGTATGTGGGTCGGCTTCCGGACGGCCGATGTCCGGTTTCCGAATGGACTTTGCCCAACTCGCGGACATTGTCTACATGCGATTGCATTCTTTGGTAAGTTTTTGCTTGGGTTCGGCAATGGTTGCAGAACCTACGGAAAGCCGTCAATCAACAGGCTTTCGAGAGAAAACCAAAGAAGGGAGTAATGTCATGCCGTTCCTTATTACGCTCCTTGTCATTGCACTTATCGTCGCTTTCCTGTTCTTGTCCACGTTGTTCATCGTGCCGCAGCAGCAGGCCTACATCATCGAACGTTTCGGCAAGTTCAACAAGGTGCAGTTCGCCGGCATTCACATTCGAATCCCGTTCGTGGATCGCATCGCCATGAAAACCAACATGCGTGTCAACCAGCTCAACGTGCAGTTGGAAACCAAAACGCTCGACAACGTGTTCGTTACCGTGGTGGCCTCTACCCAGTTTCGTGTCGATCCCAGCAATGTGGCGACCGCATACTACGAGCTGCGCGACCCGGCCGGTCAGCTGCGTTCCTACATGGAGGATGCGCTTCGCTCCGCCATTCCTGCATTATCTTTGGACGATGCATTCTCCCGCAAAGACGATGTCGCTTTTGACGTGCAGAAGACCGTCGGCAATGAAATGTCCCGCTTCGGCTTCACGGTGGTCAAAACGCTGATCACGGCCATCGATCCGAGTCCACAGGTCAAGAACGCCATGGATTCCATCAACGCGGCACAGCGCGAAAAGGAAGCCACGCGTCAGCGTGCCGAAGCCCAGCGTATTCAGATCGAGACCCAGGCGGCCGCCGAGGCTGAGAAGACACGCCTCCAGGGTGAGGGCCAGGCTAATTATCGTCGTGAGATTGCCAACGGTATTGTCGACCAGATCAAGAGTCTGCAGGCTGTCGGTATGAATGTGAACGACGTGAACAATGTGGTGCTGTTCAACCAGTATCTCGACACCATGCGTAATCTTGCCTCGTCGCAGAACGCGAAGACGGTGGTGTTGCCTGCTTCGACGCCTGGTGGCTTCAATGAGATGCGCGACCAGATCATCCAGGCCATGATGTCCGCGGACGAAGCTGCGAAATAGTCGCAGAATAGCCGTGCCGATGCTCTGCATCGATGACAAGATGACCTTCGTATTCGTGTTGTGCGAATTCTTGCGCCAAAGTGCTTTTTCCAACACGTCGTGCTCCCTCAATAATAAGCATGGCGCGCTTGCCATTCGACGGGCTTTTCCAAGCCATGAGTGTTTGATATGCCTTGCGCCTGAAGAGCATGGTGTACTCCTTGAAAATTAAGGCATTTACACGAAATGCAGAGTAAGGACAGCGCGTTTTATACACGAAATGCAGAGTGTCGATACGGGGCGAGGATGTTTCGCTGACGTTCCAGAGGCATGAAGAATCCCTCCTTTCGAGACGGCCGCTTATATGTGACGGAGAGCGCGGCGGTGAAAGGAGGGATTATTGTTTGGCGCGTTGCCGTACCGCAACGCACGTCTATGTGATTGGCCTGTCGGCAATGACCGTGTTTTGCGCACGCATGTCATACGTTTCGGCGTATGTCACGCCATGCTGACAAGACCTTCCTTGGAGTTTGAATTCGGCAGTGAGCAGTTCATCGCATGTGATTCAAGCAGGTGAAGCTGTTTCTGCAGGTCCATGACTTTCTTTTCCAGCCATTTGATGGTCATGGCTTGGGTGATCACCAGCAGATCGCGCTGCCCGGAATCGGATTTGTTTGCCAACGTCTGTGCTTCAAGCATGATTTTCGGATCGGCTTTCCAACGGGCGATCGCGCGTTCGATGCGCTTGCCTCCCATGATTTTCGGATCAAGACCTGCGCTGGCGAAAATACTGGTAGGACCGTTGCCGCGCAGATATTGCGCCATGCAACGCACCTGAAATTCCTTCGAGTACGTGATGCGGTCCATGGAAGCTCGCTCCACCGCGGGCAGGGTGTTCAGGTAATACACCTCGGTTTGAGTAAAACGACGACGCATGATGGTTCCCCTTGTGTGATATGCGGATGACGCTTCCGACAACGTCATCCGAATGTCTGCCTCGTTGTTTTCATTCTATTTTTGCGAGATTCGGGGATTTTGCCGTCTGGCACGAAACGAAGTGTTTTTGGCACGAAACGAGAAAACCACCCTAGTTAGGGTTGTTTTAGGAGGATATGAGACGGGGGTCTGTGCTTCTCGGGGTGTTCCCCTAAGGGATGCAGGGAACTGGAAAACGGTATAAACTCGGTTGTGGGACAGACGTATTGACGCCGTGTGGGGGAGGACAACGAAGACTATGACAGATCATGAAGGGCAAGAGTCGATGGCGGGGACGCGCAGGCCCATCATCGAAGTCAAGAATCTGCGTAAGGAATATCCGGTGCTCGACGAAACCGTCGTGGCGCTGGAACGCATCAATCTCACCATTCCGCAAGGGCAGATCTGCTGTATCTACGGCGAATCCGGTTCTGGCAAATCCACTCTGCTGAACCAGCTAGCAGGTATGGAAAAACCGACCAAAGGCGGCGTGCGCGTCGGGGGAGTGCCCATTTCTCGGTTGAATGAACGGCAATTGGCGGAATTTCGGCAAAAACATCTTGGTTTCGTATTCCAGTCATACAACCTGCTTCCCAATCTGACTGCCGTGGAAAACGTGGCAATGCCGCTGATGTTCCAAGGCATGCCGAAAAACAAGCGTGAGGCAATCGCCAAGAAAATGCTGAAACGAGTAGGGCTCGGCAAACGCATGAACCACTACCCGACGCAAATGTCGGGCGGACAGCAACAGCGTGTCGGCATCGCGCGAGCGTTCGCAGCCAGACCGCAAGTCGTATTCGCCGACGAACCGACCGGCAACCTCGACTCCAAAACCAAAACCGACGTGATGAACATGATCTGCGCGTTCGCTCGCGACCTCGACCAAACCATCGTGCTCGTCACCCACGATGACAATATGGCGCAATATGCCGACCGTATCGTAACGCTACTTGACGGACGCATCATCGATGACCGTCTGATGAACAACGCGTGACGGCAGAGAAGAGAAGGAAATTCCATGAGTAACAGCAACCATTCCGCAAAATTCATCAACATGCTCATCGCATTGATGGCGTCCATCGCCATCGCGCTGACCTGCATTGTGCCGACGGCGCTCGCCGAAGACGGTGATGGCACTGACGACAACAACGGCGGCTCCACCGTGCAGCCGGCCGGTCCGGTGCCGAACATCATCATCACCAACTTCACCTATGGCGACGGTTCCGTGGCGGTCGGCACGAATTTCGATCTTGGCTTCACCTTCCAGAATATGGGCAAGGTCGCGGTCAGCAATATGGTCGTGACCGTTGACGGCGGCGAGAATTTCGCCATTTCCGGCGGTACGAACACGTTCTATTACGATTCGCTGTGGGCGGGCTATTCCCTGACCCAGACCGTGCCCATGCAGGTGCTGTCGAGTGCGAAGAACGGCGCGCAGGGCATCGATATCAACTTCAAATACGAGTATGTCGATGGCGGCACCCGCAATTCCAACACTTCGGATATCAAGATTTCCGTACCTGTTTCGCAGCCCGACCGTTTCGAACTGGGCGATCCCGTGCTTCCAGACGCCATCAATGCGGGCGAGGAATCCACCATTTCCATGGAATACGTGAACAAGGGCAAGGGGGATGTATCCAATGTCGAAGCGTCCATCGAGGGTGACGGCATCACCGCCACGCAAGCCACGCAGTATATCGGCAATGTGGCGTCCGGCGCTTCTGGTTCCATCGGATTCGCTTTCACTGCGGATGCGGCCGGCGAATATGATGCCAAACTGAAGGTGACGTACGAGGATGCCGACGGCCAGCAGCAGACCAAGGAATCGCCGGTGAAGATTACGGTGTCTGAGGCTCCGGCTCCCGCCGATCCCGGTATGGATGTTGACCCGCAGGAAAATCAAGGCATTCCGACTTGGGTGTGGATTGTCGTTGCCGTGGCTGTCGTTGCCGTGATCGCCATTGTGGTTGTGGTGGTTGTGCGTCGCCGCAAGAAGGCGAAGAAGGCTGCCGAGGATGACGATTGGGATTGGGATCCCTCCGATTCGCATGCAGGTGCTGATGATGGTGCGGCTAATACGGCTGGTGCCATTGACGCGCCGACCCAGGTGATTGATTCCGTGCCCTCCGCCAAGGAGTGAGCATGCGATTTTCGGATATTGCACGTTCATGCACGCAGAATCTGCTGCGTCGCAAATCGCGTACGATTCTTACGGTACTTGGCGTGATCGTCGGCTGCTGTTCGATCGTGCTCATGATTTCCATTGGCCAAGGCATCAACGAACAGAACGAGCAGATGCTCAAAAACATGGGCAACCTGAACGACATCACCGTATATGCGGACGGCGGAGGTTCACATTCCACGGCAACGTCATCCAGCGTGAGCGGTGCCGACGGCGAACAGGCGAAACTCGACGATGACGCCGTGCAGAATTTCCGCAGCATTGCCGGTGTGGCCGGAGTGCTTCCTCAGAAAACGATGTCATACAGTGTGGATGCCACGCAAGGAGCTGGCTCCCGGTACGTGTCGCAATATGTCAACGTGGTGGGAGTCGACGCCACGCAATTGGAAGAATCCGGCTATAAATTGGCCAGCGGACGTCTTCCGATGCGTGCCGGCGAAGTGTTGGCGGGCAAATCCTTCGTGTATTCGTTCTACGACAAGTATGCGTCAGATCCGAGCAATCATCGTATAGAAGCGGGCGGTTATTACTGCGATGAGCACGGTTGCGCCCAATCCGAAGGCGAAGACCCGTTCTTCGATATGCTGAACTCCAAAATCACGTTGATTACCGGAGCCAACTATCAAAGTCCCGACGACTACCACAAGGTGGGCGGCGGATCCGTGGCGCCATCCGATTCCGGCAGCGGTGAGAGTCCCACCATTACCATGCCATACACGGTGGTGGGTGTCATTGATTCCTCCGCCAACAACTATGATGCGTTCACTTCCGGCATTGTGATGAGCATCGACGATATGAAAACGTTGAACGCCAAAATATCGGGGGACACCAAGGCCAACACGTCGAGCAAGGTCGTTTACGATCAGGTACTGGTGCACACCCAAGACATCAAAGACGTTGCCGACGTTGAAGCGCAAATCAAGGGCGCCGGTTATCAGACTTCCTCGTTTGAGCAAACGCGTAAGGAGATCGAAAAGCAGTCGCGGGGCATCCAGTTGGCTTTGGGCGGCATCGGCGCGGTGTCGTTCTTCGTTGCCGCGATTGGTATTGCCAACACCATGATTATGTCGGTGTCGGAACGTACGCGCGAAATCGGCATTATGAAGGCTCTTGGCTGCTATGTGCGCGATATTCGCATGATGTTCCTGTGCGAGGCTGGTGCGATCGGCCTTGTCGGCGGTGTGATCGCTTGCTTGATTTCCGCGATTGGTTCGATAGGCTTCAATATGGCGTCTTTGGGTGGATTCAGCATTGAGAATATCGGCAAAGCGATTATGGGCGGCGACGATGTGACTCGCATTTCGGTGATTCCGTGGTGGCTTTTTGTGGTGGCCATGCTGTTTTCGATCGCCGTTGGTGTGGTAGCAGGTTTCGGCCCGGCCAATAAGGCTGTGAAGATTCCCGCTTTGGATGCCATCAAGAATGATCAGTGATTGCTGATTACAGATCGCTGATTTATAGATTGGCGGGGAATGGTCCACAGATATACCGATCATTCCCGCCAATTCGCTTATGTATCGATTATTCGCTGAGAATACCGCGGATTCGAGAGACGATGGTTTCTGAAGTCAATCCGTAACGTTCGTTAAGCTCGCCAAGAGGCACTCGGTCGGTGAACTCTTTGGCTGCGCCGAAATTCAGCACACGAACGTGAGAAGCCTTGGTATTACTGGAATTGGCATAAAATGCGGTGACTTTCTCACCCCATCCGCCTTCTAGCTGGCCATCTTCCAACGTAACAACCAAACGATGCCCATCGGCAAGCATCGCCAGTAATTCGGCATCCATCGTGGAATATTGCAATGCGTCAACAAGCGTTGCGGTAATCGCAGCATGTTCTTCATCATTTTCGGCCAGTGCCGACGTAATTTCGGCAGCCAACGGCATGGTATTGCCGAGTCCAAGAATCGCCACATCCCTGCCGGGCTGAACGATCTGATAGCGGGCGAACGGGCATGCTCCGGCAATATTGACGGCTGGATCATGCTCTTCGGCACGCTGCAACGGGTCGAACGCCATATCGGCGGCACGTTCAAGTGCGAGAATCTGCTCGCCGGGCATACGAATCGCCACCACGCCATGTCCGGACGGGCCGGTAGCCCAAGCCAACATGTCAAGCATCTGTTCGCCGCTCGCGGGAGCCAAACAGGTCACGTCGGGAACATTGGCGAACATCGTCATATCGAATGTGCCCGAATGCGTATTGTCCGCGCCGGAAATTCCCGCGCCGAAAATCAGCAGCGTGGCGGGAACATGATTCAATGCCAACTCTTGCTGCAGCTGGTCGAACGTGCGTTGGAAGAACGTGGCGGAAGTCGCAAGCACCGGGCGTCCGCCAGCCCTGGCGATACCCGCGGCGAATGCGGCGGCATGTTCTTCCGTGATACCGGTATCGACGTAGTGGGCGCCGGCACGTTCACGAAAATCTCGGGTGATGCCATTCGATCCGGGGGTTGCGGGGGAGATGACCACCAATCCCGGCTCATTGTCGAAACGACGTTCCAGCGATGCCATGGCCATTTCGCCATAATATTTGCGTGCGTCGAGCGGTTTGCCGAGCGAGGCCTCCGGATCCTGCCAATGGTTGGCCTCGCATTGGCCCGCATGAGGTTGAGGATTGGTCTGATTGCAGCCATCCGAACCATTGTCGGCTTCCGTTTCGTCATTGAAGCCCAAGCCTTTGGTGGTGTGGATATGCACTACGATCGGGTGGTCAATGTCTTTGACCTCGTTCAGTACTTCCACCAGCGCGTCAACGTCATTACCCTGCTCCACATAGCGGTAGTCCAAGCCGAATGCCTTGAACAGATTCAGTTCGGCCATGCCATTCGACGTACGCAACTTGGCAAGCTGCCCGTACATACCGCCGAAATCCTCAGCGATCGACATTTCGTTGTCGTTGACGATGATGATGAGATTACCGCCCTGTTCGGCCGCATTGTTCAGCCCCTCGAACGCAATGGCCGAACTCAGGGATCCATCGCCGATAATGGCGATAACATTGCCGATAGTGCTTTCGCCGGCGGCGCCGCGCTGCATATCGCGGGTTTTGGCAAGACCGCAGGCCAGAGAAATCGAAGTGCCGGTATGGCCGAGCACAAAGGAATCATGTTCGCTTTCCAGCGGATTCGTGAAACCGGTCACCTCATCAAAACGAGATTGGTCCAAGTATGCTTCGGCGCGGCCGGTAAGCATTTTGTGCACGTAGCTTTGGTGCGACACGTCGAAAATGAAACGGTCGCGGGGCGAGTCGAACACGCGGTGCAATGCCACAGTGAGCTCCACCACGCCAAGATTCGAGCCGATATGCCCGCCATGTTTTTTGCCGTAGTCGAGCAGCGTGGCGCGGATTTCGAGGCATAGATCGCGTAATTGCTGGGCTGAAAGGGCATGTACGTCCGCCGGAGTGTGAATCGAACTCAAAATGCCAGCGGTCATCGTGCGCAATCACCCTTCCCTACGATCAGTGCAACCAAGTGCGAAATCATATCCCACTGTATGCCCCGACGAGGGTGTTTGCGGGCAAAGGAGCGCAAAGTCTTCTCAACTTGAGGCACAATAGAGGTGTTTGCAATCGTGAAAAGCCGTTATTCGCAAAGGAGCGCGAACATGAAAGCCGTATATGCCACCGGAACGAATTATGATGATCCGCTGTCCGTGCTTGAAGTGGGCACTATGCCTGAGCCTGAAACCAAGCCATTCTGGTCCACCATTCGTGTGAACTCGGCGAGCGTGAACCATCATGACGTGTGGAGTCTGCAAGGTGTGGGGCTTTCCGACGAGCAGACGCCGATGATCCTCGGCACGGACGCGGCTGGCGTGTTGGAAGAAGACATTCCCGTACGAAAGGGACTTAAGGCCGGTTCCGAAGTGGTCTTGTATACCTTCGTTGGTACCGATGGCGCCGGTGTGATGCCGGGGGAGAGACGCTCGATCCTGTCCGAACGGTATGCGGGAACCATGGCCGAATACACACAGGTGCCCAGCGCCAACGTGTTCGCCAAGCCCGCGAATCTGAATCTTGATGAGGCTGCCGCATTGGGTACCAGCTGGCTTACCGCATATTCCCTGCTGTTCGCATCGGCGAATGTGAAGCCGGGAGACACGGTGCTTATTCAAGGCGCCGGAGGCGGCGTGTCGACCGCGGCGATTCAGCTTGCTCACGCGGCCGGATTGGAAGTGTTCGTCACGTCACGAAGCGAAGACAAGCGTGCGCGAGTGTTGCAGCTCGGTGCCGATGCGGCTTTTGAAACGGGTGCGCGACTGCCACGCAAGGCGGATGCCGTCATTGAATCCGTCGGCGCGGCCACATGGAGTCATTCCGTCAAATCCGTACGTCCGGGAGGAACTATCGCCATTTGCGGCGCGACTACTGGCGACCAGCCGGGTGCAGAGCTTACGAGAATCTTCTTCCAGGATATTCGAGTGCAGGGCAATACCATGGGCTCCCGTGAGGATTTCGCACGTTTGCTGAAATTCGTGGAACATGCCGATCTGCATCCGGTCATCGATTCCGCATATGCTATCGACGACGCGCATCTTGCGTTCTCCAAGATCGTGAATGGCGACGTTTTCGGAAAAATCGTGCTGCACATCTAGCCGATTGCGTAAAGTAAACGGTGTTCAAGAACATGTTCTTTTGGATTCTTTCGGAGGTCCTTGATGGCAGACAACAAGCCTGAAGTCGCAGTGATTATGGGGTCGGCGAGCGATTGGGAAACCATGAAGCATGCCTGCGAGATGCTTGACCAGTTCGAAGTGCCGTACATGAAGCAGGTGATTTCCGCGCACCGCACCCCGGAATTGATGGGCGAGTTCGCGCATAGTGCCCGTGCCAACGGTCTGAAGGTCATCATCGCCGGAGCCGGCGGCGCGGCACATCTGCCGGGCATGGTCGCGGCCCAGACCACCCTGCCGGTCATCGGCGTGCCGGTGCGTTCCCATGCGCTGTCCGGTTGGGATTCGCTGCTGTCCATCGTGCAGATGCCAGGCGGCATCCCGGTCGCCACCACCGCAGTCGGCAACTCCGGTGCCACAAACGCAGGTCTTTTGGCTGTGAGCATTCTGAGCACCACCGATGAGCGTTTGGCCAATGCTTTGCAGGAATATCGTGACTCTCTGAAGGAAAAGGTGGCTGAATCCAATGCCCAGCTTGTCTGAGGAAACCAATGGCCGTGTTGAACGTCTGATGCCAGGGGCCACCATCGGCATTATCGGTGGCGGTCAGCTTGGCCGCATGATGGCGTTGTCCGCCCGCTACATGGGCTTCCGCATCGGCGTGCTCGACCCGACTCCGGATTGCCCGACCGCACAGGTGGCCGACTTCCAAGTCACTGCCGAATACGACGACATCACCGCGATCCGAGAACTGGCTGAAAAGTCCGACGTGCTCACGTACGAGTTCGAAAACGTGAACGCCGACGCCATCGACGAAGTGCGTTCCTTGTCTGCAGCCCCGCAAGGCACCGATTTGCTGCGTGTCACGCAGGATCGCGTCAACGAGAAGCAGTTCATCAATGATCATGGCACGCCGACCGCACCATGGAAGGCCGTCAACAGCGTTGAGGAGCTTGATGCGGCGCTCGGTGAAATCCATTACCCGGCCGTGCTGAAAACCCGTTCCGGCGGATACGACGGCCACGGCCAGACCGTGCTGAAATCCGATGCCGATCTCGAAAAGGTACGAGCCCGTGCCGATCGCGGTGGCGGATTCCCGCCGAGCATTCTCGAAGGATTCGTCGATTTCGCATTCGAAGCGAGCATTCTCGTTGCCGGTAACGGCAAGGATTATGTGACCTTCCCGATCGTGCGCAACGAGCATCGTAACAATATTCTGCACATGACCATCGCTCCGGCCGAAGTCAGCGAAGACGTGGCGAAGGAAGCGCACGAACTCGCTTTGCGTTTGGCGCAAGGCTTCGAACTGGCCGGCATCCTCGCTATCGAACTCTTCGTTACCAAGGATGAGCGGGTTATCGTCAACGAGCTTGCCCCGCGCCCGCATAACTCCGGTCATTACACCATCGAAGCGTGCTCGTTCGACCAGTTCGACGCGCATATTCGAGGCATCGCCGGGTGGCCGCTCGAACAGCCCGAACTGCTCAAGCCGGCTGTTATGGTCAATGTGCTCGGGCAGCATGTGGCCCCGACCCGCGCGCTGATCGCCGAGCATCCCGAATGGAATATGCACGACTATTGCAAGGCTGAAGTGCGTCATGATCGCAAGATGGGGCATATCACCGTGCTGACCGACGACACCAGGCAAACTGTGGCGGATCTTGAACGGACCGGCTGCTGGGATGATTTGAAATAAAACCGATGACGGCATGTTTCGCGCGTCAGCCTTTCCCTGAGGGGAGGACGGCGCGCGAAGCCATCAAGAACGGACATAGATTGACGGACGGACGCGTGGAGCGCAACACCAAACAAAAAGAACTGATTCATGATGCGTTGAAGGCAAACGATGAATTCATTTCCGCACAGGATTTGCATCGCAAGCTGGAAGACGAAGGCGTGAAGGTCGGCCTTGCCACTGTATATCGTCAATTGAATGCCTTGGCTGAGGCAGGCGAGGCTGATACCGTGCGTTTGGAAGGCCAACAGCTGTTCCGTCTGTGTGGTGATGACGGGCATCACCATCATCTCGTATGCACGAATTGCGGCAAAACCGTGGAAATCGAATCGCCATCCGAAACTTGGCTGCGTGGCATCAGCGAGAAATACGGATTCACCATCGAACGGCATACGCTTGAGGTGTTCGGACTATGCCCCGACTGCCGGAATGAGGCACGACGGTAATTCCGTCGATCTCAACAATTTCGCCGATTTCAGCAACAACGGTTATGTGGACGGCGGAATCCTTGACGACAACTAGATACTGCCATCCGAACTGTCTATACCCCCTCATCGTTCTTTTGCGATTTCATCGACATATGCGTAAGAAAATCAGAAGAAACTGTGGATGAAATCGATCATTACAGCTTTTTGTCAGATATGGTCGCGAGAATGGTGCCTTGGTGTCGCCGTAAGGCGGGAAACGAAGCGAACTGACACGTTACGAGTGGAGATAAACACTTGACGAACGAATCCGTGAATACAGAGACGATTGAGGAACTGAAGATCTCGACGATTGATCCAAACGCACCCGCCAAGGAACGTAAGGAATTCCCAGGGTGGTTGTACGGCATACTGTTTGTGGTGTTCGACGCCATCGGTGTGGCAGCGCTACAGATTGGCGTCAGTCAATCCGCTACACGCGTCAAGCTTTCGAACAACATGTGGCTGACCGGTTGGGGCTTCGTCACCAAAATGTTCACCAACCTCAACTTTGTGGCGGTGCTCAACCTGATTTTGTGGGGCGTGCTGTATGTGATACTGCTCATGCTCATCAACCGCTTCTGGATCGCCACGCCAATATTTCTGGCGGTGACATTCATTATCGCGGTGATCGAACATTTCAAAGTATCCATCCGATATGAGGCGATTCTTCCCAGCGATCTGAACTTCCTCAAAGCCGATGCGGGCAATCTTATGAGCTTCATGCCGGCAGGCGCACAGTGGACCATTCTGCTCGCCGTCGTCATATTCGTTGCTTTCATTGCGCTTTTCGTATTCCTGAATCATCGTGACGGCCGTCACGGCAAGCTTTTCCGTGGCGACGACAAGCAGTCGCGCTCGCTGAATGCCATCGTGCGACTACTGCTGATCATCGTGCCGGGAACGTTCTTCACGCTGTATTCCATGCAGGTGAGCACTGTCGGATCTTGGGCGAAAACCTTCTCTTCGGCAATGGGGGACATGCCGTCCATGTGGGATTCCGTCTACGATGCGCAGCGCAACGGACCGATGGTCGCCTTCACCAGGCAGCTGAATCCGAAAGTCATGGTGAAGCCTGACGACTATTCCGAAGAAACCATGAAGGAAGTCGCGGCACGATACGAAAAAGAAGCGAAGAAGATCAACGCATCTCGTACCGAGAACATGACCGACAGTACGGTGATCTATGTGCTGTCCGAATCCTTCTCCGACCCGTCTCGCGTGCCGGGGCTTAAGATCAACAAGGATTCCATGCCCAACATTCGTTCCATCAAAGAGAATACGACCTCCGGTTTGATGCTTTCTTCCGGATATGGCGGTGGTACCGCAAACCTCGAATACATGGGATTGACGGGTTTGAGCATGTCGAATTTCGATTCGTCGCTCACCAGTCCGTATCAGCAGCTTGTGCCGAGCGAGCATTGGACGCCGACCATCAACCAGCTGTGGGGGGCGTCGAAGAATTCCATCGGACTGCACCCGTACGAATCGTCTATGTACTCGCGTGCGACCAACTATAAGAAGTTCGGATTCTCGCATTTCTACACGTTGACCGGTCCGGACGTCATCTCGCATCAAGACAAGATCGACGATTCGCCGTACGTGTCTGACGAAGCGACGTACGAGAGCACCATCGAAGAAGTCAAGAAAACCGATGGCAACCAGTTCCTGCAGGTCATCACCATGCAGAACCACATGCCATACCACGATTGGTATAGGAACAACGATTTCAAGGCCGAATCCACTACGGACACTCCTTTGGAGGACGATGAGAAGGAGTCCATCGAAACCTATCAGAAGGGTGCGGCTCTGACCGACGAGGCGACCGCCGACTTCCTTGACAAGCTCGACGCCATCGACAAGCCGATCACCGTGGTGTTCTACGGCGATCATCTGCCGGGCATTTATTCGTCCGCTTCCGAAGACGACAACAATTCGCTTGCCTTGCATCTGACGGATTATTTCATCTGGTCCAACAAGGCGTCCAGCTCGCAAGGCAACGAGATCGACAACGCCGACTATTCGTCGCCGAACTTCTTCGTGGCGCAGGCCGCCGAGCATATGAACGCCAAGGTGTCCCCGTATCTGGCGTTCCTCACGCAAATGCATGAGAAAATCTCCGCCATGGAGCCACCTGTCGTCAACAATATCCAGGGATGGGACCGTATCCCTGAAGGTCAGAACATCTATCTCGACGCTGACGGCAATCCCATGGCCGAAAGCGACTTCGACGCGGAAACCCAGCAGTTGCTTGCCGACTACCAGCTGATTCAGTACGATATCACCACAGGGAAGAACTACCTGAAAGACACCGATTTCATGGATCTTCCCTAGAGGCAAGGGGGAAGAGATGGCCGCAACCGATCGCGAACAGCAGATTTTGGCGTGGATTAAGCAGAATCCTTTGATCAGCCAAAACGAGCTTGCGGAACTGTGCGGCATCACCCGTTCAGGGGTGGCCGCGCACATCTCCAACCTGATGAAAAAAGGGTACATCCAAGGCAAAGGGTATATCGTCACTCCGCCCAGCTATGTGGCTGTTGTCGGCGCCATCAATATAGACCATTACGGTGTCGCCATGCAGGATGTGGTTGGGGAAAGTTCCAACATGGGGCGCATTGTGTCATCCGTGGGCGGCATTGGTTACAATATCGCCTACAATCTGAACCGGCTTGGCGTGCCGAATTATTTGATTTCCGTCTATGGTGATGATGAGAACGGCGAACGCGTCAAGCAGGACGCGTATGCCAACGGCATTGACATCACGCATGCCAAGCAGATTTCCCATATGCCTACTTCCACCTTCTTGTCGGTTGTTTCCGCGCAGGGGCGTCAGATTGTGGGTCTTGATGATATGCAGATCAGTGCGGAAATCACCCCGGAATTTCTAGCGCAACGAGAGCAGACCATCGTCAATGCGGAAATGGTGGCGATTGATTCGAGCTTGCCGTCTGATGCCATAGCATGGGTTTGCGAAAAAACAAGTCGACCGATTTTCGTGCGCGTGGTTTCCGTTAATAAAGCGGCGCGAATCACGCCGGTGCTCGATCGCATCGACACTATGGTGCTTAATTCCGCCGAAGCCAAATTCGTGTCGGGGATTGAGGTGCATGACGAGGCCAGTGCCAGAGATTGCGCCGAACATTTGCTGCGGTCCGGTGTGCGTAATGTGTTTCTTTTTGTGGATGATTCGGACATGCTGTACTGCTGCGAACATGAAAGCTTTTTCTGGTCTTTGCCGGGAAGGGCGGAGGAACGTCGATATACCAATGGTGGTGCGTCGGCGGCGTTGAGTGCGCTGGTGTGGGCGCGTCGTGAGCATAAAACACAGCGGGAATGCGCTAGATATGCGTCTGCGGCGGCTGCGATGAATATGTCTCAGGTGCAGTCGATTTGCGCTGATTTTTCTGAAGAAGCTGTGCGGCGCAAAGCTGATTTGCTGCAGTAACGCAGGTATGGCGGTCTTACATTTGTTTCTTTCGTAATCGCGAGACACGCGATTTTTCCATATGTTACATCGATGAAATATAAGCAAAAGTTGACTGGCTTAAACTTTTGTTGTACTCTAAATTGAAGATAAAACGTTTCATCAAGGGTGTATCAAGGCAGATATATCCCCGAAAATGTAGGAGGCAATATCCATGGCGGATATGACTTCAGGAAATACTGTTCCTGACCGTTACGTTGTGGTCATCGGTGGCATGAACATGGACATCTGTGGTAGACCGACGAGCACCGTAGTGGACCGAGACTCGAATCCGGGCGTCGTCAGCATGTCCGCAGGTGGTGTCGGGCAGAACATCGCACAGAACATGGCTCATCTGGGCATGCCGACATACCTGATCACCGTCTACGGCGACGATGAAAACGGCAAGACCCTGGAACGTTCGTGCGCGGCCAACAACATCAATCTTGACTATGCCGCACAGCTGGAAGGACGCCGTTCTTCCACCTACATGTTCATCACCGACGATACGGGCGATCTGCTGGTGGCCGTCAACGACATGGAAATCTGCAAGGAAATCAATCCGGCATTCCTCGAATCTCGCCTCGACTTCATCAACGGTGCCGCCATCTGCCTGCTTGACGCCAATCTTGAACCGGAAACCATGGCATGGATTGGCGAACACGTCACCGCGCCACTGTTCGGAGACACCGTTTCCACAGTCAAAGCGCACCGTTTCGACACGATCCTCAACAAGATGACCGTGCTCAAGCCGAATGATTTGGAAGCATCCGTACTCACCGGCATCGGTATCGCCGACCAGTATTCGGCAGGTGCCGCAGCGAAGACCTTGCTCGACAGGGGCGTGAAGAACGTATTCATTTCATTGGGTGCCAACGGAATCCTGTGCGCGAGACACGAAAACGACGAATACAGCTTCAAGCATGTGCCGCCATACCGTACCGAAATCGCCACGGCAAATGGGGCCGGAGATGCCGGCATGGCAGCCATCACCTGGAGCTTCTTCGATAACCCCGATCGAGATCTTGAAGAAGTCGGCAAAATTGCGCAGGCAGCATCCAGCATCGCGCTCGAATGCACAAAAGCAGTGCCCGATATCACCGTGGAACGCATACGTAAGAAGATGTCCGGCGAGATCGAGCCGTTGCTCGACGAAGTGCGTACCGCCTGAATTTTGCTACATCACACGTCCATCAACCCATACAAACACAAGGAGAACCGACAATGGTAGTCAAGCAGATCTATTCTCTGATCGAATACGATGAGGCCGTCAAAACCATGGAGGCTGGTGCCGACAACATTGGACTGGTGCCGATGCAGAATGGTGGCGTTCCGGCACATCGCGTGCCAATCGAACGCGTGCACCGCATTTTCGACGAATGCAAGCGTCGTGGCGTCACCTCCGTGGCCATCATGCTGACCAACGATCCCGACGAGATGATCGAGCTTGCCAGAGAGGTGCGGCCTGACATTCTGCATATCGCAGGCGATGGGTACGCCGCAGATGAAGCATTCGCGGCCCGACTTAAGGAAGCCGCTCCGAACACCAAACTCATGCAGGCCGTGCTCGTTGACGATGAATCCGCCGTCGACCGTGCCAAGAAGTACGCACAATACTGCGATCTCATCCTCACGGACTCCGGTCTGGCCCCCGACACCGGCATTGGTGCCAGCGGTCTGACCCACGACTGGAGCATTGACGCCCGTATTGTGGCCGAATGCGGCAAACCGGTCATCATGGCTGGCGGTCTTGGACCAGACAATGTTGCCGAAGCCATCGAACAGTGCAAGCCGTATGGCGTGGACTCCCTGACGAAGACCAGCATCAAATACGACGGCGGCTACATGGAGAAAGACATCGACAAGGTTCGTCAATTCTGCATCAATGCCGACGCTGCGGCCGCAAAGATCGGACAGTGACCGATGGCTATGGAAGTCAAACTGCTGCAACCCGTCAAAGTGGTCTGCACTGACGATTTAGGGGAGACTCTGGTTGATATCATGCAGACCGCGGGCTATTCTCGTCCGCTGATGGTCACGGATTCCTTCGTCGGAAGCATGCCGCTGGTCGTTGCCGCACGTACCAAGCTTGAACAGGTCGGTGTCGATGTGGCGGTATTCGACCAGGTCAAGCCCGACCCGCTTTGCGAAACCGTGGAATCCGGCGTCGAAGCATTCGAAGCGCATAAGGCTGACAGCATCATCGCCATCGGCGGTGGCAGTTCCATGGATGTTGCCCGAGGCATCAACATCGTGCGTGTCAACGGCGGATCCATCATCGAATACACCGATCCAGCCAAGCCGATCGCACCATGCAACGGTATGATCGCAGTTCCGACCACCGCCGGCACCGGCAGCGAAATGTCCAACGCGCTGGTGGTCACCGAAGGATCCACCGGTCGTAAACTCGCGGTGCTTGCCGATCCGGCAGTCAGCGAATATGCCGTGCTGAACGCGGATCTCATGCTGACACTGCCCGCAAAAATGACCATCGCTTGCGGACTTGACGCATTCTGTCACGCCGCGGAAGGATACCTTTCCCGAATGGCAAGTCCGGTCACGGATGCCATTTGCGAAAAAGCGATGTTCCTGCTGTACAACTATCTGCCGCGTGCTGTGGCAAACGGTCAGGATCGTGAAGCCAGGGAACGTGTGATGGTCGCGTCGACGCTTGCAGGATGGATGCTGAACAATGCGGGAACCATTGCGGGGCATTCCATCGCACACGTGCTCGGAGCGAAATACCACATCGTGCACGGTGAAGCCGTTGGCTACGCGTTGCCGGCGGTTATGGAGTTCGTTGCTCCCGTACGTGCGCATAAGGTTCGTGAGATCGGTCAGATTCTAGGTGCGGTCTACCCGGAAAATGCGCCGGACGAGCAGGTTGCGATTATCGCAAGCAGAGCGTTCAAGGATTTCCGCGACCGCATGCTCGGTCTGCATCCTGTTGAGGATTACGGCATCAGCGTTGAAGAACTCGTTTCCAATGCGCAGGCCGTAGTTGACGAGCGTTTTGCAGGAAACACACCTCGTGACATCGATCTTCAGGCAGCCGAACAACTGCTCGAAGGTTTCGGAAGTCGCTGATATCAAAGGCCATTGCCGGCCTTGCAACAAGTTGTGTGACCGATGAGCCGGAGTCAGTCAATCGTCGACCACCTCATTATCGGTTCAAAGTTGGAGCACATAAGGAGGAACCATAATGTCCAAGAAAATCATCCTTGATTGCGATCCGGGACATGATGACGCCGTCGCCATCCTGCTTGCCGTGGGCAATCCCAATATCGATCTGCTGGGCGTCACCACGGTAGGCGGCAATCAGAGCCTTGACAAGGTGACCTACAACGCCCGTGCAGTGCTGGAAAAGGCGCATGCCACCGACGTGCCGGTGCATGCCGGATGTGACCGTCCGCTGGTGCGCAAGCAGGAAGTGGCAGCTTCCATTCACGGCGAAACCGGTCTTGACGGCGTTGAACTGCCTGAACCCAGCCGTCCGCTGGAAGCCGGACATGCCGTCAACTGGATTATCGACACCATTATGAGCAACGAGCCAGGCACCATCACTCTGGTGCCGACCGGACCGCTGACCAACATTGCCATGGCTGCCCGCATGGAGCCGCGCATTGTTGAACGTGTCAAGGAAGTCGTGCTTATGGGCGGCGGATACCATGTGGGCAACTGGAGTGCCGTGGCCGAGTTCAACATCAAGGTCGATCCGGAAGCCGCTCACATCGTGTTCAATGAAGCCTGGCCGATCACCATGGTCGGATTGGATCTGACGCATCAGGCATTGTGCACGCCCGAAGTGCAGCAGCGTATCGAAGGCGTTGGCACTGATCTCGCCAAGTTCGTGTCTGGTCTGATGGACTTCTTCCGCAAGACCTATCAAGACAATCAAGATTTCATCGATCCTCCGGTCCATGATCCGTGCACGGTGGCATACCTCATTGATCCGAGCGTCATGACCACCCGTCGTTGCCCGGTTGATGTCGAAATCCATGGAGATCTCACACTTGGCATGACCGTCGCCGACCTGCGAGGTCCAGAGCCGAGCGCCGAAGAATGCCACACCCAGGTTGCAGTCAAGCTTGATTTCAACAAATTCTGGGATTTGGTAACCGACGCAATCAAGACCATCGGCTGAAAGAAGAGAAAGATAAGTAAAGGGGTGCTCTAATGACAGAGACCAAAAACAGCAAAATGCTCGACGAAGGCGGCAAGTCCGTCGTCGCATTGATGGCAGCATTGATGGCAGCCATCTTCGCGTTCCAGCTCAACGCGTCCATGCTTTCGCCTGCATTGACGACCATGCGTGTTGAACTCAACACCACCGATGCGCAGATTGGCTTGACCCAGACGGTGTTCTTCACCTCGTGCGCAGTGTTCTCGCTGTTCCTGCCGCGACTCGGCGATTTGATCGGTCGCAAGAAAGTGCTGCTTGGCATTCTTGTGCTTACCGCTTTGGGCTGCGTGGTTTCCGCGCTCGCGGTCAACGTGCCGATGCTGATGATCGGTCGTGTGATTCAGGGTGTTGCCGGTCCGATTGTGCCGATGACGCTGATCATGCTGCACGCCAAGGTTACTGAAGATAAGAAGTATGCCAAGCTCATGGCTATTCTGACTTCCGTTAATGGTGGCATCGGCGGTGTCGACGCTATTCTTGGCGGCTGGCTTGCTGGCACGTTCGGTTTCCGTTCCGTGTTCTGGGTCATGGTTGGCGTTGCGGTGCTTGCCATTGTGCTTGTGTTCGTGTATGCGGAAGAATCCACCGCTTCCGAGACTCCGAAGATGGATTGGGTTGGCGTGGTTTCCCTTGCCGCCGCATTCTTGGCCGCATATCTGGCCATCAACGAGATTCAGAAGCTGGGCTCCGCCAATTGGGCGCTGGTCGCTGTCGAAATCGTTATTGCAGCCGTGCTGTTCGTGGTGTTCTGGAATGTTGAGAAGCGTCAGAAGGCTCCGATGGTCACCACGCATTACCTCAAGCAGCGTCGTACTTGGGGTCTGCTGCTGACCACCCTGCTTACCATGACCGGCGTGTTCGCCATCATGAACGGTATCGTGCCTGCTCTCGCTCAGGATACCGAAGTCGGCGCCGGCATGAGCGCCAGCGTGGTATCGTTCGCCACCCTGACTCCGTATGCGTTGATCGGTCTCGCATTCGGTCCGGTCGCAGGCGTGCTCGCTTCGAAGTTCGGCTACCGTGCGGTGCTGCGTACTGGCTTGATCGTCTCTGTTGTGGGCGTGCTGTTCGGCATCTTCGTGTGCAACGTTCCGAGCATCTGGGCACTTGTGGTCATGTCTTTGGCTTTGGGTGTTTCCTACGCAGGTACTGCCAACATCATGCTGAACGGTCTGGGCATCGTGCTCTCTCCGGAAGACAATCCGGGCTACCTGCCTGGTCTGAACTCCGGTGCATTCAACCTGGGTGCCGGTCTGAGTTATGCAGTGCTGTACGCTGCTCAGAACGCGTTCACCGCATCCGGCGGTGCGACCAGCGGCTACATCGCAGCCATGGTTGGCGGTGTGATTCTGCTCGGCCTCGCGTTCTGCGCATCCCTGCTCATTCCGAAGCCGGGAGAGCAGAAGTAATCAATATAAGCTTGCCTGTGTTGTGTGATTAAAAAACGGCGGTTTTGCAGTCGGACTCCTCTCTGTCCGACCACAAAACCGCCGTCCTTTTTATATATATGATTGCGATTGTATGGTTACAGACATTTCTGATGGTATGCAATCGCTGGGTGCATTCAGATGTTCAGTGCCTTGGCGCCGATGTCGTGACGGTAGAACATGCCCTTGGTGTCGAGCTGGTCGATAATCGCATACACCTTGTCTTGAGCGGCCTTGATGTCGGCTGCGGAGGTTTCCACCAACAGCACGCGGCCGGAATTGGCGACCAGACCTTCTTCGCTACGAGCCACGCCAGCGTAATAGACGTGGGAATCCTCATCGACTGGAATCTCAGGAATCGCAGCGCCCTTGATCACATCGACAGGGTAGCCGTCGGCGGCGAGCACCACACCAAGCGTGGCGTTGTCATTATCCCAAGTGAACTCCGGAGTCTCGCCATTGAGCAGAGCGCTGATGCCGGCGCCGAGATCAGACGTGAGCTTCGGCAGCACGACTTCCGTTTCCGGATCGCCGAAACGAGCATTGAACTCGATAACCTTCGGACCATCCGCGGTGGCGATCAAGCCAGCGTAAAGAATGCCCGTGAACGGCGTACCCTCATCGGACATAGCCTGCACGGTCGGCTTCACAATGGTTTCGATAGCGGTGTCAACCACATCCTGACCGATCTGCGGAACGGGACTGTACGCACCCATGCCACCGGTGTTCGGACCCTTATCGCCATCATAAGCGCGCTTATGATCCTGAGAAATCGGCATCGGCCAGAAATCGGTGCCATTCACAAAACTCATCAGCGAGAACTCCTGACCCTCCAAGAAGTCCTCGATGACAACCTTCGCACCGGCGTTGCCGAAACGATGATCGACGAAAATGTCTTCAAGAGCGGCGATGGCGGTTTCCTCATCCATGGCAACGGTCACGCCCTTGCCAGCGGCCAGACCATCAGCCTTGATCACAATCGGAGCGCCATGTTCACGCACATAAGCGGTGGAACGCTCCAAATCGTCGAACGTCTGATACTTCGCAGTCGGAATGTTGTGACGTTCCATCAACTGCTTGGCGAAATCCTTGGAACCCTCGATTTGCGCGGCGGCCTTGCTCGGACCAAACGCCTTGATGCCAGCTCCCGCGAAATCGTCGACGATGCCCTCGATAAGCGGCACTTCCGGACCGACGAACACCCAGTCGTAGCCGTTGTTCTTCACGAAATCAATCAGCGCGGCATGATTGGACGGGTTGATCTGCGTGGTGCGGATGCCGTCAAGCTCCATGCCTGGATTGCCCGGAGCCACCGTGACTTCGCTGACGCTGCCGCCGCGCATAAGTGCATGGGCGATGGCATGCTCGCGTGCACCGGAACCAATGACCAGAACCTTCATGTTTCCTCCTGTTGTGTCCCTTTTGGGAAAATCCTATGTTCAGGAAAGTCTTCGGAAATAAAAGGGGGTGGCCGTTATGGCTCACCCCCGTATATGTATTTACTGCAGTTCGACGTCGCTATCGGTCTTCTTGACGATATTGCCGAGTACGTAACCGGCTTTGTCATTGGACTTGAGCAATTCCATGGTCTTATCGGCATCTTCGGCGTTGACGGCCAGCACCATACCAATACCCATGTTGAAGATGTTGAACATTTCCATATGGTCGACTTCGCCGGCCTTTTCGAGCACGTCGAAAATCGGCAGTACCGGCCAGGAGCCGAGGTTGATGTGTGCGGCCAGACCGTCCGGAATCATACGCGGAACGTTTTCGATGAAGCCGCCGCCGGTGATGTGGGCGACACCCTTGACCACGCCGGCCTTGAACAGCGGGGAGAGGGCCTTCACATAAATCTTCGTCGGGGTGAGGAGCACGTCGCCGAGCTTTTCGCCGTCGAGCTCGTCAAGCACGGTATCGACGGTATAGCCAGCCTTCTCGAACAGGGCCTTGCGCACCAGAGAGAAGCCGTTGGAATGTACGCCGGTGGACGGCAGACCAATGAGCACATCGCCCTCAGCGATGGTGGAGCCGTCCACGATTGCGGACTTCTCGGCAACACCGACCGCGAAACCGGCCAAATCGTACTCGTCTTCGTCATACATACCCGGCATTTCAGCGGTTTCGCCACCGATCAGACCGGAACCAGCCTGTACGCAGCCGTCGGCAACGCCAGCCACAACCTGCTCGAGCAGTGCTGGATCGTTCTTGCCGCAGGCGATGTAATCCAGGAAGAACAACGGTTCCGCACCCTGAGCGGCAATATCGTTGACGCACATGGCCACGCAGTCGATGCCGATGGTGTTGTGCTTGTTGGCCATCTTGGCAACGACCAGCTTGGTGCCGACGCCGTCAGTGCCGGAAATCAGTACCGGCTCCTTGTATCCGAGGGAAGCCAGATCGAACAGGCCGCCGAAGCCGCCGATACCGCCGACCACGCCCGGACGGTTGGTGCGCGCCACATGGGACTTGATGCGCTTGACGACTTCGTAACCGGCTTCGACGCTTACGCCGGCTTCCTCATATGCTTTTGGCATATCAAACCTTTCTCGGGTTCAGTGTTCTTCTTGGGATGAAGTAGTGGTGTATTCGTTGCCCTCGTACTTGCTCTTATACAAGGCGAATT
Source organism: uncultured Bifidobacterium sp. (assembly GCA_959028125.1). Taxonomy (GTDB): domain Bacteria; phylum Actinomycetota; class Actinomycetes; order Actinomycetales; family Bifidobacteriaceae; genus Bifidobacterium. The sequence continues at coordinate 28,912 of CAUFQQ010000007.1, forward strand.
CAGGCAGACGCACGCGATCTTCAGGAGTAAGGGACTTCAAAAAATCACTTTCATAATCGTCGAGTGCGGTCGGGTAGTCGCCATTGAAGTAGGCCACGCACAGACCGCCGTACGGGGCGTCCGCACCCAGGCCGATAGATTCGACCAATCCGTCGAGTGACAGGAACGCCAAGGAATCGGCGCCAATGAAATCGCGAATTTCTTCAACGGACTTCTTTGCGGCGATGAGCTCCTTGGTGGTGGAGATGTCGATGCCGTAGAAGCACGGGTACTTCAGCGGCGGCGAGCTGATACGCATGTGCACTTCGGCGGCGCCAGCTTCCTTCAGCAGCTGCACGATGCGCTTGGACGTGGTACCGCGCACGATGGAATCGTCGATAACGATCACGCGCTTGCCTTTGACCACGCCGCGCACGGCGGACAGCTTCATGCGCACGCCCTGCTCGCGCAGTTCCTGCGTCGGCTGGATGAAGGTTCGAGCCACATACTGGTTCTTGATCAGGCCCATCTCGTTTGGCAGACCAGCTTCTTCCGCATAGCCGGAGGCCGCGGACAGCGAGGAATTCGGCACGCCAATGACCATATCGGCATCGACCGGCGATTCTTGGGCCAGACGCGCACCCATACGCTTGCGGGCGGAATGCACGTTTACGCCGTAAATGTCGGAATCGGGGCGTGCGAAGTAGATGAATTCCATCGAGCAGATGGCCAACTGGGTCTGATTGGTGTACTGCACGATCTTGTAGCCGTGATCGTCGATAACCACGATTTCGCCCGGGCGAATATTGCGCACCAATTCGGCGCCGACAACGTCAAGCGCGCAGGTTTCGGAAGCGAGCACATAAGCGCCGTTTTTCATCTTGCCGAGGGAAAGCGGGCGGAAACCGTTCGGATCAAGCGCGCCGATCATGGCGTCTTCGGTCATGATCAGGTAGGCGAAACCGCCATGCACGGTGTTGAGCGCTTCCTTGAGCTTGTCCATGAACGTACGCTGTGTGGAGCGGCGCAACAGGTGCATCAACACTTCGGTGTCGGAATTGGAGTGGAAGATTGCGCCTTCGTCTTCCAACTGACGCCTCAGAGTCGGGCAGTTCGTCAGATTGCCATTGTGGCACAAGGCCATATCGCCGTCATGGAAGCGGAAGATGAATGGCTGGATGTTGTCGGTGCCGCCTGAACCGGCAGTGGCGTAACGCACATGGCCGATCGCCTTGTCTCCCTTCAGGCGTTCGATTTCGCGTTCGTCGCCGAACACTTGGGTCAACAGACCCGTTCCGCGATGACCGATGAGATGACCGTTATCGTTCGAGACAATGCCGGCGCCTTCCTGACCACGATGCTGCAGCGCGTGCAGGCCGAAGTAGGTGAGTCGGGCGGCGTCCGGGTGACCCCAAACGCCAAAAATACCGCATTCCTCGTGGATGTCTTCGAGTTCAGCTGACAAGCCAAAGCTCCTTCCAAAACCATGGAGACAAGGGGTTCGCTACCGTTCAACCCTACCAACCGGAGGCTACAATTGGCAGTTTTCGTGGAGTCCTTAGGGGCACTTGGCATGTCGGGTGTGTCGAACAATTGTTCGAACTCTCTGATATGCTGAATGTGGAAAATGAGCGCAGGAAAGCTGAAGTGGTTGTTTGCCGCTTCAGAGTGATGTCAATCATGGAAGGAGACTGGCGATGGCTGAACGTACTTATATTGCAATCGATCTGAAATCCTTCTATGCGTCTTCGGAATGTGCGGAACTCGGATTCGACCCTCTATCCACGCATCTGGTAGTGGCCGACCAATCGCGCACCGACAAAACCATCTGTCTTGCCGTGTCGCCATCGCTCAAAGCATATGGACTGCCGGGGCGGGCGAGACTGTTCGAAGTCAAAGCGAAGCTTAAAGAAGTCAATGCTGCACGGCGGGCAGCGGCACCGGGCGGTGTGCTGAGAGGTGAATCGTATGATGCGAAAGCGCTCGCAGCTAATCCGAATCTGGCTGCCGGCGTGTATATAGCGAAGCCTCGAATGTCGCATTATCTCAACATCAGTGCGAAAATCTACAGCATATATTTAAGGTACGTATCCGAAGCTGACATTCATGTCTATTCGATAGATGAAGTATTCATGGATGTTACCGGGTATTTGCGGGCTTACGGCAAAAGCGCGCATGATATGGCCCGTGAAATGATCCAGCAGATTCTTCGGGAGACGGGCATCACCGCAACGGCCGGTATCGGTACGAATATGTATTTGGCGAAAGTGGCTATGGACGTGGTCGCCAAGCATATTCCCGCGGATAAGGATGGCGTGCGTATCGCGCAATTGGATGAGATGTCGTATCGTCGGCTGTTATGGGCGCACAGGCCGTTGACTGATTTCTGGCGTGTGGGACGAGGGTATGCGAAGAAGCTCGAAGCCCAAGGTCTAATGACAATGGGCGATATAGCCCGATGTTCCATAGGCCGTGCCGACGAGTATTACAACGAGGGCCTGCTGTACAAGATGTTCGGTGTGAACGCCGAGCTGCTTATCGACCATGCGTGGGGTTGGGAACCTTGCACGATCGCCGACATCAAAGCGTATAAGCCAGCTGGTCATAGTATGAGTTCGGGGCAGGTGCTTACGGGCGCGGTCGGTTTTGACTCGGCGCGGCTGATTGTGAGAGAAATGGCGGACACCTTGTCTTTGGACTTGGTTGCCAAAGGTGTGAAGGCCGGCCATATGGGGTTGATGGTCGGTTACGATACCGCCAGTCTTGATCCAAAGCGGCTAGGGGAGTGTGGCACTCCGGAATTGAAGGCGATGGCTGAGCGAGCCATTGCCGAATATAGCGGTCCCGTAACTCTTGATAGGTATGGTCGGCGTGTGCCCAAGCCGGCTACAGGGTCGATTGGTCTGGGCGACCATACGTCATCCACCACGCGCATATGCGATGCGGTTGACGAATTGTTCTGCAGAATCGTCGATCATCGGCTGTTGGTACGTCGATTGAATGTGGTTGCTTCTGATTTGCAAACGGTCGAACAGCTGGTTGAGCGGAATGCTGCGGCGAATTACGTTCAGCCCGATCTGTTTTCGGATATGCAGGAAGTCTCAAATGGAAGCGATAGCAACGATTGCAGTGATAACGTCGATAACAACGCGCGGTCTTCCTACGCTGACGATATGCGGGTTGTCGATGAGATTTCCGAACAGCATGTGCAGCAGACGATTCTTGACATCAAACGCAAGTTCGGCAAAAACGCCGTCATCAAAGGGATGGACATGTTCGCTGATGCCACAGGTCAACAGCGCAACCGGCAGATTGGAGGTCATGCAGCGTGAGTTTGCAGCAAACCGACCGTTACGATGACATCATCAACTTGCCTCATCATCGCTCGTGCACGCGCCCGCACATGAGCATGCACAACCGTGCCGCGCAATTCATGCCTTTCGCCGCTCTCACCGGCTACGACGACATCATCAAACAAACCGCCACCCATTCCAACGAAGCAGTGGAACGCGCCAACACCCCCGTCAATCTCGCCGAAGGCTACCTCTCCGCCTAACATGCGTCGGAGACCAAAAAAGAGGCTGTTTGGTTTGACTAGGGAGGAATCCCGATCAAACCAAACAGCCTCTGTATGTTCGAATCTACGTCAGAACGCTTTTATGGATGCGGTCGCGGATCAGGCGGCGAAGTACTCCACGCCGGCTGCGAACAGCGGCTGATCCTTCTCGCCGGGCACGTTCTTGAACGTACCGTTGCTGTAACGCTCGGAGTGGCCCATCTTGCCGAACACGCGGCCGTCCGGGCTGGTGATGCCTTCGATGGCCAGCAGTGAACCGTTCGGGTTCACGCTCAGGTCCATGCCCGGCACGCCGGCCTCGTCCACGTACTGCGTGGCGATCTGGCCATTGGCCTTGAGCTGGGCGAGCATATCGTCGGAAGCCACGAAACGGCCTTCGCCGTGGGAGATGGCGATGGTGTGCATGTCGCCCACCTCGGTCTTTGCCAGCCACGGGGAGAGATTCGACGCCACGCGGGTGCGCACCAGACGGCTCTGGTGGCGGCCGATGGTGTTGAACGTCAGCGTCGGGCATTCGGCGGTCATCGGCACGATGTCGCCGTACGGCACCAGGCCGAGTTTGATCAGCGCCTGGAAACCATTGCAGATACCGAGCATCAGACCATCACGGTTGTCCAACAGGTCACGCACCGCTTCGGTAACGGCAGGAGCGCGGAAGAACGCGGTGATGAACTTGGCGGAACCATCCGGCTCGTCGCCGCCGGAGAAGCCGCCAGGAATCATGATGATCTGGCTCTTCTTGATTTCCTCAACCAAAGCTGCGGTGGACTCAGCCACAGCAGCAGGGGTGAGGTTGTTCACGATGAGCGTGCTCACGTCGGCACCCGCGCGCTCGAAGGCGGCTGCGGAATCGTATTCGCAGTTGTTGCCGGGGAACACGGGGATGATCACATGCGGCTTGGCGACGCCGGCGCCGGTGTATACGGTCTTCTTCGGCGCATTGAAGGACACGGTCTCAACGGTCTTGCCCTTTTCGTCGCCCTTGGATCGGTACGGGAACACGGATTCGATGCCGCCCTCCCAAGCGTCCTGCAGTTCGGCCAGATCCAGCGTCTCACCGGCTGCCACGAACTGGTAGGCCTCGGTGGTCTCGCCGACCTCACTGACCTCAACCAGGTTGGATACGGCCGGAACCTTCGCGGTGTCGGCAAGTTCGATGATGAAGGAACCATAGGCCGGGGCGAACAGGTCGTCCACGCTGATGCCATCGGCCAGCTTCACGCCGATCTGGTTGCCGACCGTCATCTTGAAGATAGCCTCGGCGGTGGCACCGTAGCCAGGCGTGGACACGGCCAAAGCATCGCCGAAATCGGTGAGCTCCTCGACTGCGGAGAACACCTCCAGCAGCGAATCCTTGTCCGGTGTGAGGCCGTCGGCCTGGTAACGCGGCGCGATGCGGATCACACGGTGACCAGCGCCCTTGAACTCTGGGGAAGTGGCACGCTTCATGTTGCCCACCGCCACGGCGAAGGAGATCAGGGTCGGCGGAACGTCCAGCTGTTCGAACGTGCCGGACATGGAGTCTTTACCGCCGATTGCGCCAGCGCCTAGATCGACCTGAGCCATCAGAGCGCCCAGTACGGCGGCCATCGGCTTGCCCCAACGCTCCGGCTCATCGCGTAGCTTCTCGAAGTATTCCTGGAAGCTCAGATACGCTTTCTCATGTTCGAAACCGGCGGCCACCAGCTTCGAGAGGGATTCGACCACAGACAGATAAGCGCCTGTGAACTGGTTTTGCTCCATGATGTACGGGTTGAAGCCCCAAGCCATCGCGGAGGCGGTGGTGGTCTCGCCGAACACCGGCAGCTTGGCGACCATGGCCATGTTCGGGGTCAGCTGCTTCCTCCCGCCGAACGGCATGAGCACGGTGCCTGCGCCGATGGTGGAGTCGAAACGCTCGGAAAGACCCTTGTTGGAAGCCACGTTCAGATCGGTGAGCATGGTGTGCATGCGTTCGGCGAGCGTGCCGGTCTTCCACGGGGTGGCGTAGCCGTGCTGCGCTTCGACATGCACCACCTGATGCTTCGGAGCGCCGTTGGAGGCGAGGAACTCGCGGGACAGATCCACGATCGTGTCGCCGTTCCATACCATCGTCATGCGCGGCTCTTCGGTCACTGTCGCGATGACTTCGGCCTCGAGATTCTCTTCCTTGGCGTAGCCGAGGAACTCGTCCACATCCTCGGCGGCCACGTCCACGGCCATGCGCTCCTGGGATTCGGAAATCGCAAGTTCTGTGCCGTCCAGGCCTTCGTACTTCTTCGAAACCTTGTTGAGATCAACATACAGGCCGTCAGCCAGCTCGCCGACTGCCACGGATACGCCACCGGCGCCGAAATCGTTGCAGCGCTTGATCAGGCGGCATGCGTCACCGCGGCGGAACAGACGCTGCAGCTTACGTTCGACGGGAGCATTGCCCTTCTGCACCTCGGCGCCGTCAAGCTCCAGGGATTCGACGTTATGCGCCTTGGACGCGCCGGTGGCGCCGCCGATGCCGTCACGGCCGGTACGCCCGCCGAGCAGGATGACCTTGTCGCCCGGAGCCGGGGTTTCGCGGCGTACATGATCGGCCGGAGTCGCGGCCACAACCGCACCGACCTCCATGCGCTTGGCCACATATCCGGGGTGGTAGATTTCGTCCACCTGACCGGTGGCCAGGCCGATCTGGTTGCCGTAGGAGGAATAACCGGCGGCGGCGGTGGTGACGAGCTTGCGCTGAGGGAGCTTGCCTTCAAGCGTCTCGGACACCGGCACGGTCGGATCGGCGGCACCGGTCACGCGCATGGCCTGATACACGTAGGAACGGCCGGAAAGCGGGTCGCGGATGCAGCCGCCGATGCAGGTTGCCGCACCACCGAACGGTTCGATTTCCGTCGGGTGGTTGTGGGTTTCGTTCTTGAACAGGAACAGCCAATCCTCATAATGGCCATTCACATCAACCTTCACCTTGACGGTGCAGGCGTTGATTTCTTCGGATTCGTCAAGATTCTTCAGAATACCGTTCTTCTTGAGCCACTTCGCGCCGATGGTGCCCATATCCATAAGGCATACGGGCTTTTCGTCGCGGCCAAGCTCGTGACGCATCTCAAGATACTTATCGAACGCGGCCTGCACGGTCGCGTCGTCAATCTGCACATCATCAAGTTGCGTGCCGAACGTGGTGTGACGGCAATGATCGGACCAATACGTGTCGATCACCTTGATTTCCGTGATTGTCGGATCACGCTGTTCTTCGGTGAAGTGAGCACGGCAGAACTGCAGATCAGCCAAATCCATGGCCAGGCCACGGTCGGCGATGAACTGTTCAAGATCGGCGTCGCTCATGGTGCGGAAACCTTCGATGATCTCCACCTTGCCCGGTACCGGCACCTGCGTCTTCAACGTGGTCTTGGTATCCAGCGAAGCTTCGCGAGCCTCGACCGGGTTGATCACATAATGCTTGATGGCGGCGATGTCGGCGTCGCCCAGCTCGCCTTCAAGTGCATACACCTTGGCGGAACGAACAGTCGGGCGCTCGCCCTGGGAGATCAGCTGAATGCATTCGCTGGCGGAATCCGCACGCTGGTCGAACTGGCCGGGCAGATACTCCACAGCAAACACATTATCAGAACCGAAATCAGGCAAATCGGCGGAAACATTATCGACCTGCGGCTCACTGAACACGGTAGGGGTGGCCTGTGCGAACAGTTCCTCGCTAATGCCTTCCACATCATAACGATTGACGAGACGCACATTCTTCAGCGATGCGATGCCAAGAATGGTCTTCAGCTCGTTGGCGAGCTGCTTGGCCTCGACATCAAAACCCTGCTTCTTTTCCACGTACACGCGAAAAACCATGGTTGACTCCTTGAAAGAGGGGCTTGGTGAGATTGATAAAAATAAGATTTTTAAAAACGATGAAGCCCGCATCCGAGTTTGTACTGCAGATGCGGGCTATCGCAAGTATTATTCGGCTACTTCAATGCCTTCGGACTTGGCGAGTTCAGCCAAGCGGCTTTCGACCTCTTCGTAAGCCGGAATGATGTCGCCCAGATCGCGGCGGAACAGATCCTTGTCGAGATGCTCAACCTTGCCGGAGCCGTCACGCTGATCCCACAGACGGCAGGAATCAGGCGTAATCTCATCGGCCAGCAGCAGCGTGCCGTCGGAAGTGCGACCCATTTCGATTTTGAAATCAACAAGCTTGATGCCGATCTTGGCGAAGATCTCGATCAGGGCTTCGTTGATGCGGCGTGCGAGAGGTGCGATCTCAGCCAGATCCTCACGGGTGCAGACGCCCAATGCAACCAGATCGTCGTCGTTCACGAACGGATCGTGCAGATCATCGTTCTTCAGGAAGTACTCCAGCACCGGCTCCTTGAGCTCGATGCCCTCTTCCACGCCCAAGCGAGAGCAGAAGTGGCCGGCGGCGGTGTTACGCAGCACGATCTCGAGTGGGAACATGGTGACCTTCTTGACCAGCTGGGAGGTTTCGCCCACGCGAGCCACCAGATGGCTGTCGATACCGCGCTTCTTGAGCAGATCGAAGATCAGCGTGGTGATGAGATTATTCAGCCTGCCCTTGCCGGCGAAGTCTTCCTTCTTCTCGCCGTCACCTGCGGTAGCGGAGTTCTTGTATTCGACCCAGAGCACCTCCGGATCGTCAGTTGCGTACAGTTGCTTGGCTTTGCCCTCGTAGAGCTTTTCCAACTTCTCCATTACTCGCCTTTCCTGGTGTTTGGGAGGTAGATAGTTTGGTGAACTTGACGGTTAACAAGATACCAACGGGAGGCTACAATCGAATGGTTTTTGGGCGCGTTCCGGCAGTCTTCCGTCAGTATCCGGCAATAGTGCGTCAGGCGATGTCGATTTCGAGCGATTCGGCCACATTCTCGGCTTTAGCACGCGCGTCGGCCTCATCTGTTCCGATGGCCAGCGCGACCGCCATGCGACGATGGCCGTGCACTTCCGGCTTCGCGAAAATACGCAGATCGGTGCCCGGCTGAGACAAAGCGGTGGCGACGTTGCGGAATTCGGCTTCACCATCGCCCTGAATGACGATCGCATGGCTTGCCGCGACGGCACCGTCCGGGATCGACAAGGCGACATGTTCCTGCGTAATCGGCAAACCGAGAATCGCACGCGCATGCAACGCGAATTCGCTTAACCGTTGCGACGCCATCGTGACCATGCCAGTGTCATGCGGACGTGGGGAGACTTCATTGAACAGCACGGAACCGTCGGTCAGCACGAACAGCTCCACGCCGAACACACCCCAACCCTTCTCGCCGGAAGCCTTGGCCTTCGCCACCAGACCTTCCACTGCGGTGCACGCTATGCGTTGCGCCTGCATAAGCACATCCTGTGTGAAGGAGGCCGGTTGCCAGGATTCGCGATAGTCGCCGCTTTCCTGACGCTGTCCGATCGGAGCGCAGGTCACGATGCCGGCGCTGGAGCTGACGGTCAGCACCGTCAGCTCGTAATCAAGCGGAGCCAACGCTTCTACAATCACTCGGGAAACGTCTCCCTCGTCGTGCGCGCGACGACCTTCCTGTGCCTCAACCCAAGCCGCATCAATCGCATCGGCGGAACGCACCACGGACTGGCCGTGACCGGAAGAACTCATAATCGGCTTGACCACGCACGGGTAGCCAACCGTTTTTGCCCCAGCGCGAAGCTCTTCCAGCGAGCCTGCGAAGCGGTACGGCGTGGTCGGCAATCCCAATTCCTCATGCGCAAGTACGCGCAAACGTTCACGATCCATGCAAATGGATGCGATTTCGGCACTTGGCACCACCTGTGCGCCACGCTCGGCCGCGGCAGCCAATTCGCTGGTGGCGATCGCTTCGACTTCCGGCACGATAATATCCGGCTGGATTTCGTCAAACAATACGCGCAATTGTTCGGCATTGGCCATATCGAGCGCACGGTATTCATGCGCCACCTGCTGCGCGGGGGCACCCTCATAGGAATCGGCCGCGCACACCCATGCGCCAAGCCTCATCAGTTCGAGAGTGACTTCCTTGCCCAGCTCTCCGGAGCCAAGAAACAGAACACGAGTCGGATGCTTACCAAGCGGAGTGCCCAAGGCACGATTCTCTTCAGTCATGCCTTCCATTGTGCCATCGGCGTAGGATGGAGTGCATGTCTGAGACGGAACAGGAAGAAACACAGCGCCCCCTGACCATCGCCATGGTGGTCGACACGTCGGGAAACCGAGGTAACGGCACGTCGAATTCGGCGTTGCAGTGGGCGGAGGAATTGAAGCGGCAAGGCCATACGGTCAGGCTTGTGGGCATTGGTGCGCCTGAATACCCGGCACGAGTCAACCATGTGCCTCTGGTCAGTTGGGTGGCGAAAAAGCAGCAGATGCAGTTCGCCGAACCGAGCGACACGCTGTTCAGAACCGCGTTCCGAGGCGTGGACGTGGTGCACATCTACACGCCGTTCCGTTTTGGCCAGCATGCGTGCAAAGTCGCCAAACAGATGGGAATCGCGGTTACTGCGGGCTATCATGTGCAGCCGGAGAACATCACGTATTCGGCAGGTCCGCTGAAATATATTCCGGGCATCGACAAGTTCATCTACTGGCTGTTCAATTTGTGGCTGTACCGCAAAATCGACCATGTGCATGTGCCGACCGAGCTTGGCGCAAGTTTGCTGCGTTCTCACGGGTACAAATCGAAACTGCATGTGATTTCCAACGGATATGAATCACGATTCACTGCGAAAACGCAGCGCGATGCGGGGAAGTCTGCTCCGGTTCCGTTCCACATTGTCGCTTCCGGACGATTGACGAACGAAAAGAATCATGTCGCATTAATTCATGCGATCGCCCGTTGCAGGCATGCGCAAGATATTGAACTGACGATTGCCGGCACCGGTCCTTTGAAAAAGAAATTGCAGCGACTCGCCGCACGTTTGCTTTCCCGACCGGCATCGATCGGATTTCATAAGAACACCGAAATGCCCGCGTTGCTGCGTTCCGGCGATTTGCTGGTGCATCCTTCGATTGCCGATCTCGAATCGGTGAGCGTCATTGAAGGTATGGCCGCCGGTTTGGTGCCGGTCATCGCATCGTCTCCGTTGAGCGCCGCAGGCCAGTTCGCGTTACGTGACGAATCGCTATTCCCTGTCGACGATGTGGAAGCGTTGGCAAGGCGCATCGATTGGTGGGTCGATCACCCCGATGAACTGTCGGAATGGGGCGAAATCTATGCCGAACACACTAAAGAGCATTATTCGGTGGCTGCTTCCGTGCGTAAATTCGTGGCTATGGAACGCGAGGCGATCGCCGATAATGCCAATAAGCAAATCAATGCGTAACAATCAGCATAAATGGAACCACATGCGTGATAAATGATCGTAACGTAAGCAAAAAGGCGCGGGATGTAATTCCTGCGCCTTTTTGTTGTTTGTCGTAATGATTATTTTTCCGATTGACAGCGACGATGCGCGCTACAGCAATGCGATCAGCTGCTCCACCTGCTCATCGGTGGTGGCCCAGCTGGTGCAGATGCGCATCACCGTGTGCGTGTCGTCGGCCTTTTCCATGAAGCCGAGGCGCACATTGCGCTGCAAACGCTCGGATGTCGCGTTGTCGAGCGTGATGAAGATCTGATTGGTCGGCGCGTCGAAGGTGAGCGTATAGCCACGTTCCACCAGCACTTCGCGAATACGGTCGGCCGCATCGTTGGCGTGGCGGGCGATCCTGCAATACAGATCGTCGGTGAACAGCGTGTCGAACTGCACGCCCAGCAACCATCCCTTGGCGAGCAGCGCGCCATGTTGCTTGACGAGCGTCACGAAGTTTTTCGGCATATTGCCGTGCGTGAACACCACGGCTTCACCGAACATGGCTCCGACCTTGGTGCCGCCGATATAGAATACGTCCGCGATACGCGCGATGTCTTCAAGCGTCACGTCGTTGCCGGTTGCGGTCAGCGCGTAGCCAAGTCGTGCGCCGTCGATGAACAACGGCATGTCGTACTTCGTGCAGACCTTGCGGATCGCCTCAAGTTCGGCGAGCGTGTAGAGCGTGCCGTATTCGGTGGCCTGCGAAATGTAGACGCATCCGGGGAACACCATGTGCGTGTAGTTGCCGTCCGCGTAGAACGTGGCGCAGTACTCGTCGAGTTCGGTCGCATCGATTTTGCCGTCATGGTGGGGGAGCGTCAGCACCTTGTGTCCGGTGAATTCGATGGCGCCCGCCTCATGCACGTTCACATGGCCTGTGCTTGCCGCGATTACGCCGGCATACTGCGGTGTGATGGAGTCGATGATGGTCTGGTTGGTCTGCGTGCCACCTACCAGGAAGAAAATCTGCGCGTCAGGGCAGGCGCATGCTTCGCGGATTTTGGCTTTCGCGCTTTCGCAGATGCTGTCGTTGCCGTAACCCGGATATTGGTTTTGTGCGATTTCGCTGATGCGTTCGATGATTTCCGGTGTTGCCGTGCAGGAATAGTCGTTTTCAAAAGACAGCATGATGCGCTCCTTGTATCTGACCTATGCTGATGACTTGCGACCGGCTGTTTGCTGTATTCAAGCCGTCCGGATAGCAAAAAACCTCGGAATTTCTTCCGAGGTCTCTACCGGGGTGGCTAACGCGGCTCGAACGCGCGACCTTCTGAACCACAATCAGATGCTCTACCAACTGAGCTATAGCCACCATGTTTTCGCTTCATACAGAAGCGCAACAGATGAAAACTATACACGATTTTCCAGCTATGTCTACATCGGCGTGTTGCGTGTGCCTGTCGTCGGCTTGCGCTGTGGACTGTTCATTATGTGAACGGCATATTACGCAAGGCCGAAACTCATGCGTACCTTGTAGTCGCTGCATGCGTAAGGGTGTGCTGTAATGACGGTGTGGGCCGTCTCGGAGTGTTTTCGGCGTATGCGGATCATCGGCCGAAAAGCTGTGAAATGTGAAGGAAGAGAGATTCATGCAGAAGGTCAAAGCGTTTGGTGATTGGCTCACCAAGTGGTTCACCGCGATCGTGATCGTGTGGGCCGTGTTCAACTATTTCGTGCCGCAGGCAAGCTTGTGGGGCAAATCCTATACCGGTTATTTCCTGGGTATCGTGCTGTTCGGCATGGGTCTTACCTTGACCCTTGACGATTTCAGGCGCATTCTCACCCAGCCTCTGATGGTCATCGTCGGTACCGTGGCCCACTTCGTCATCATGCCGTTGGTGGCTGTGCTGCTGTGCTGGATTTTCCGTCTTGATGGTGCGCTCGCCGTCGGTGTGATTCTGGTCGGCTGCTGCCCGTCCGGAACCTCGTCCAACGTGATGAGCTATCTGAGCCGTGGCGATGTGGCGCTGGACGTGTCCATCGGCATTTTGTCCACGTTGTGCGCGCCGTTCATGATTCCGCTGTTGATGCAGTGGCTGGCTTCCCAGTATGTGTCGGTCCCGGTGGAATCCCTGTTCCTCAATGCGGTCAAGGTGGTGCTGTTCCCGATCGCTCTTGGCGTGATCTGCCATGCTATTTTCGGCGAGAAGATCGAGAAGATTACGGTCGCTCTGCCGATCGTGTCCCAGGTGGCCATCCTGCTTATCATCGGCGTGGTCGTCGCAGCCAACGGTCCGAAGCTGTTCGTGGCTTCCTCGCTGCTTGCCATCCCGGTGGTCATTCTGCACAACCTGTGCGGATACGCGTTGGGCTTCGGTTTCTCCAAACTTATGTACAAGGTATATCCGAAGGGCTTCCGTTATGCACAGCAGAAAGCCATCACCTTCGAGGTCGGCATGCAGGATTCCGCTTTGGGAGCGACTTTGGCGCTGACGTCGTTCGCTTCCAATCCGTTGGCCGCGGTGCCGTCCACGTTCTTCAGCGTTTGGCACAACATTTCCGGTTCCGTGCTGTCCAGCTGGTGGCGTGAGCATGATGACAGGCATCAGATCCATCCTGATTCCGACAATGGCGAGAAGGGCTCGGCTGCGAAGGTCCGCGAAGACGCTGCCGAAACAGCTAACAGCTGATATTCGTCAGTAGATTCCGTCGTCATATTGCGCATTCCCTGAATCTTTCAAAACGATTCAGGGAATGTTTTGTTTTGAGTGGTGCAAACGTGTCATTGTGATGTTTTGTTGCTTTGCGCTGATGTAGGCAAAATGATTGAAATTATTGGGATTTAAGGGTGTCTTCACCCGTGTTTTTTGTTCGTTTTGGGGTATACTGTAACTGAAGGCCGGAGTTGTGGATCAGTCGAGAATTCGTCAGGTCGCAACGAAGCGCCGATGGCCGTGAGGTTCATGCGCAACGCCTTTAAGATATAACTGAACAATAGCGATTCGAAACAGCGGCAATGGGGTAGTACGGCGCAGGCGCCGGGCCGCAAATGCAAAACAGACAACGAGACTGAAGAGTACGCGTAAGGTAGCGCGTAGCAAAGAAGTGGGAACCTCCTTCCCGAGTGGATGGCCCCGGATTCGAAAGGATCCGGGGCCATCCCTTTTGCGATTTGCGACACGGCATGTTGGAATGTCTTGGGAATCCGTATACTGATAATTCGTGTGTGCCAACGGCATGCCTTATGTGACAGGCGTGCGGGTTGGGATATCCCGGAACTCGATTGCATCACGCGCAGCAATGCGACGGTGAGAGAGGGATGGGCCATCGGGCCGGTGGACTGTGGCTATCTTCACGATTCAGATGCGTGGAGTGTGGGTGCAGTGCGGCGGTCACACAAAAGCAAGAGAAACCACTGAATCGGAGAATTCAAGTTGCCTACTATTGAACAGCTCGTCCGTAAGGGACGTCAGGCAAAGCCGAAGAAGTCCAAGACTTTGGCACTGAAGGGAAGCCCGCTGCGCCGCGGCGTGTGCACCCGTGTTTACACCACCACCCCGAAGAAGCCGAACTCGGCACTGCGTAAGGTCGCTCGTGTGCGCCTGAGCTCCGGTGTGGAAGTCACCGCTTACATCCCGGGCGAAGGCCACAACCTGCAGGAGCACTCCATTGTGCTCGTGCGCGGCGGCCGTGTCAAGGATCTGCCGGGTGTTCGTTACCACATCGTTCGTGGCGCCCTCGATACCCAGGGTGTGAAGGATCGCAAGCAGGGTCGTTCCCTGTACGGAGCAAAGAAGGCGAAGTAAGAGATATGTCACGTAAAGGACCTTCCAAGAAGCATCAGCTGCTGCCGGATCCGATTTACGGTTCCACTGTTGTGGCACAGCTCATCAACAAGATTCTGCTCGACGGCAAGAAGTCGATCGCCGAAGACATCGTCTACTCCGCTCTCGATATGGTCAAGGAAAAGACTGATCAGGAGCCGGTGGCAGTGCTTAAGCGCGCTCTTGACAACATCCGTCCATCCCTCGAGGTTCGCTCCCGCCGCGTCGGTGGCGCTACCTACCAGGTTCCGGTCGAAGTGAAGCCGGCTCGTGCGAACACTCTGTCCCTGCGCTGGCTGACCGACTTCTCCCGCGCCCGTCGTGAGAAGACCATGGCTGAGCGTCTGGCCAACGAAATCCTCGATGCCTCCAATGGCCTTGGTGCTTCTGTCAAGCGTCGCGAGGATACTCATAAGATGGCAGAGGCCAACAAGGCCTTCGCTCATTACCGCTGGTAATTAGTCGAGAACGAGAGTTAAGGAACACTCATGGCACTAGACGTGCTCAATGATCTCAACCAGATCCGTAACATCGGCATCATGGCTCACATCGATGCCGGTAAGACCACTACCACCGAGCGTATTCTGTTCTACACCGGTAAGAACTACAAGATCGGCGAGACCCACGACGGCGCCTCGACGATGGACTTCATGGCTCAGGAGCAGGAGCGCGGCATCACCATTCAGTCCGCTGCTACCACCTGCTTCTGGAACCGTCAGACCCATGACGAGAAGCAGAAGTTCCAGATCAACATCATCGATACCCCTGGCCACGTGGACTTCACGGCCGAGGTGGAGCGCTCCCTGCGTGTGCTCGATGGTGCCGTTGCCGTGTTCGACGGCAAGGAAGGCGTGGAGCCGCAGTCCGAGACCGTGTGGCGTCAGGCTGACAAGTACGGCGTTCCGCGTATCTGCTTCATCAACAAGATGGATAAGCTCGGCGCTGACTTCTACTACTCCGTCGACACCATCAAAACCAAGCTGGGCGCGACCCCGCTTGTCGTGCAGCTGCCGATCGGCGCTGAGAACGACTTCGCTGGCGTTGTCGATCTGATTCGTATGAAGGCTTACGTCTGGAACGACGTTTCCGGCGACATGGGCGCTCACTACGACACTACCGACATCCCGGCCGACCTGCAGGACAAGGCCGAGCAGTATCGTGCAGAGCTGCTCGACCAGGTCGCAGAATCCGACGAAGAGCTGCTTGAGAAGTATCTCGAGTCCGGCGAACTGACTGAGGACGAGATCCGTAGCGGCATCCGTAAGCTCACCATTAACCGTGAAGCCTATCCGGTGCTCTGCGGCTCCGCCTTCAAGGACAAGGGTGTTCAGCCGATGCTGGACGCCGTCGTCGACTACCTGCCGAGCCCGGAGGACGTTCCGTCCATCGTCGGTTTCGATCCTAAGGACGAATCCATCGAGATCGATCGCAAGCCGACCACCGATGATCCGTTCTCTGCCCTGGTCTTCAAGATCTCTACCCACCCGTTCTACGGCAAGCTCGTGTTCGTGCGCGTCTACTCCGGCGCCGTCACCCCGGGCGACACCGTGCTTGACTCCACCAAGGGCAAGAAGGAACGCGTCGGCAAGATCTTCCAGATGCACGCCGACAAGGAGAACCCGGTCGATGCCGCCGAAGCCGGCAACATCTACACCTTCGTGGGCCTGAAGAACATCACCACCGGTGACACCCTGTGCGACGAAAAGGCGCCTATCTCCCTCGAATCCATGACCTTCCCGGATCCGGTGATCGAGGTGGCCGTGGAGCCGAAGACCAAGGCCGATCAGGAGAAGATGAGCATCGCTCTGGCGAAGCTGTCCGACGAAGATCCGACCTTCCAGGTGAAGACCGACGAAGAGTCCGGCCAGACCCTGATCTCCGGCATGGGCGAGCTGCAGCTCGACATCATCGTCGACCGTATGCGTCGTGAATTCAAGGTGGAGTGCAACGTGGGTAACCCGCAGGTTGCATACCGCGAGACGATCCGCAAGGCCGTCATGAACCAGGAATACACGCACAAGAAGCAGACCGGTGGTTCCGGCCAGTTCGCAAAGGTCTTGATGAACTTCGAGCCGCTCAACACCGAAGAGGGCGAGACCTACGAGTTCGTCAACGAGGTCACCGGTGGCCACATCACCAAGGAATTCATTCCTTCCATCGATGCTGGTGTGCAGGAAGCCATGGAATCCGGCGTGCTCGCCGGCTTCCCGGTGGTTGGCGTCAAGGCTACCGTCACCGACGGCCAGGTCCACGACGTCGATTCCTCCGAAATGGCCTTCAAGATCGCAGGTTCCATGTGCTTCAAGGAAGCTGCTCCGAAGGCCAAGCCGGTCATCCTCGAGCCGATCATGGCCGTGGAAGTGCGTACTCCGGAAGAGTACATGGGCGACGTGATGGGCGATATCAACGCCCGTCGTGGTTCCATCCAGTCCATGACCGACTCCACCGGTGTCAAGGTCATCGACGCCAAGGTTCCGCTGTCCGAGATGTTCGGCTACATCGGCGATCTTCGCTCCAAGACCCAGGGCCGCGCAATGTTCACCATGCAGATGGACTCCTACGCTGAGGTTCCGAAGAACGTCTCCGAGGAGATCATCAAGGCCCAGCGCGGCGAGTGACACGCGCTGCCGCTTAAGTGGAAACTGTCTCCAGTCAGCGCTAGTATTTTGTAGCGCTGACTGGGTTCGGGCTCCAAAGTGGCACAAACCCGTCAAACCCAGTAAAATGTAGCGAGTGCCTTGAAGTGAGTTCAAGGCTTACTACGAGACGTCCAGGAGGACAAAACACATGGCAAAGGAAAAGTACGAGCGTACTAAGCCGCACGTTAACATTGGTACCATCGGCCACGTCGATCACGGTAAGACCACCCTGACTGCAGCCATCTCCAAGGTGCTGCACGAGGAGTACCCGGATGTCAACCCGGAGTACGACTTCAACCAGATCGATTCCGCTCCGGAAGAGGCCGCCCGCGGTATCACCATCAACATCGCCCACATCGAGTACCAGACCGAGAAGCGTCACTACGCTCACGTCGACTGCCCGGGCCACGCCGACTTCGTGAAGAACATGATCACTGGCGCTGCCCAGATGGATGGCGCTATCCTCGTTGTGGCCGCCACCGACGGCCCGATGGCTCAGACCCGCGAGCACGTGCTGCTCGCTCGTCAGGTGGGCGTGCCGCGTATCCTCGTCGCTCTGAACAAGTGCGATATGGTCGACGACGAAGAGCTCATCGAGCTCGTTGAGGAAGAGGTCCGTGACCTCCTCGACGAAAACGGCTTCGATCGCGATTGCCCGGTCATCCACACCTCCGCTTACGGCGCGCTGCACGACGACGCTCCGGATCACGAGAAGTGGGTTGAGTCCGTCAAGGAACTCATGAAGGCTGTCGACGAGTACATCCCGACCCCGACTCACGATCTGGACAAGCCGTTCCTGATGCCGATCGAAGATGTCTTCACCATCTCCGGCCGTGGCACCGTGGTTACCGGCCGTGTCGAGCGTGGTAAGCTCCCGGTCAACTCCAACGTCGAGATCGTTGGTATCCGTCCGACCCAGACCACCACCGTCACCTCCATCGAGACCTTCCACAAGCAGATGGATGAGTGCGAGGCTGGCGACAACACAGGTCTGCTGCTCCGCGGCATCAACCGTGACCAGGTCGAGCGTGGCCAGGTTCTGGCTGCTCCGGGCTCCGTGACCCCGCACACCAAGTTCGAGGGCGAAGTCTACGTGCTGACCAAGGACGAAGGCGGCCGTCACTCGCCGTTCTTCTCCAACTACCGTCCGCAGTTCTACTTCCGTACCACCGACGTCACCGGCGTTATCACCCTGCCGGAAGGCGTTGAGATGGTGCAGCCGGGCGATCACGCTACCTTCGGCGTTGAGCTGATCCAGCCGATCGCTATGGAAGAGGGCCTGACCTTCGCAGTGCGCGAAGGCGGCCACACCGTCGGCTCGGGCCGTGTCACCAAGATCATCGAGTAGTTTCTGCTTGATATCAAGGCACGCTTGAACTAGCGTTTTTTAGGAAAACCTCCCGAGGCATGTTCGCCGAGGGAGGTTTTCCTATATATGGAAGGCTTACCGACAAAGTATGCACACCGTGGCATAATGAGCAAGGCTCTTTTAAGCTTTCCCTGTTAGACGAAGAAATAGGTGAGTTAATTTGGCACAGACTACCAATGACATCAAGAACGGTTCCGTCCTGAACCTCGATGGCCAGCTGTGGGCCGTCATCAAGTTCCAGCACGTCAAGCCGGGCAAGGGCCCCGCTTTCGTGCGCACCACCATCAAGAACGTCCTCTCGGGCAAGATCGTTGACAAGACCTTCAATGCCGGCATGAAGATGGAATTCGAAACCGTCGACAACCGCAACCTCCAGTACTCCTACGAGGACGGCGACAACTTCGTGTTCATGGATATGACCACCTACGATCAGATCTACATTCCGAAGACTCTCGTCGGCGATCAGGCCAAGTTCCTGCTGGAAGGAACCGACTGCGTCGTGTCCTTCCACGACGGCACCCCGCTGTCCGTCGAACTGCCGGCTTCCGTGATCCTGACCGTTACCCATACCGAACCGGGTCTGCAGGGCAACCGTTCCAACGCCGGTACCAAGCCGGCCACCGTTGAGACCGGTGCCGAGATTCAGGTTCCGCTGTTCATCGGCGAAGGTGAGAAGGTCAAGGTGAACACCACCGACGGCTCCTACCTCGGCCGCGAGAACTGAGAGTAAGGACGAAAGAAGTTTCATGGCACGTTCCACCGCTCGTAAGAGGGCTCTGAATACGTTGTATGAAGCGGATGAGAAGGGACAGGACATCCTGTCCCTTCTTGCTGAGCGCATTGAGCAGCCCGGCGCCCAGACTCCGCTGCCTGAATACGCCATCGAAATCGTTCGTGGCGTTGCGGAACATATCGCAGCCATCGATTCCACGCTTGACGAGCATTCCACCGGTTGGAAGGTCAAGCGTATGGGCGTTGTCGATCGCAATATTCTGCGTATCGCCGCATGGGAGATCATGTTCAATGATGATGTTCCCAATATGGTGGCCATCGACGAGGCGCTTGGCCTTGCCAAGACGTTGTGTGATGACGAATCACCGGCATTCATCCACGGTCTGCTCAGCGCGGTAAGCGCTGATGCGGATGCCGCTCAAGTGGATGAGCAACCGACCGAACCTTCAGCTGAATAAAGCTGAAAGTTAAGCGATTCGGCCGGGTCGCGAGTCCTAACCGGCCGCTATCCTTGGTACGAATACCTTGACTATAAGGGGGTTTTGGTGAACCAGTATGATTCCGAAGCCGTGATGTTTGACCCTCAAGATGCCGTTCTCGTTCTCGAAGACGGGCAGGTGTATGTGGGTGAACCTTACGGCGCGATCGGCACGACCAGCGGGGAGATCGTTTTCGCAACCGGTATGACCGGATATCAGGAAACGCTTACGGACCCCAGCTACGATCGTCAGATCGTGGTGCAGACGTTCCCACACATTGGGGACACGGGAATCAATGGGGAGGATCCAGAATCCTCACGAATCTGGGTTGCCGGTTATGTTGTGCGCGATCCCAGCCCGAATGTGAGCAATTGGCGTGCCACCGGCAGCCTCGATGACGATTTGGAATCCAATCACATCGTTGGCATCAGCCGAATCGACACTCGCAAGCTTGTACGCCACCTGCGTTCCGCAGGCGTGATGCGTGCAGGTATTTTCTCCGGTGATGCTCTGCTTGATGCCAATGGCAAGCTGCGTACCATCGAATCCATGCTTGACGAGGTCAAGTCCACTCCGCAGATGAAGGGGATGAGCCTCTACGACGAAGTCAGCACCAAAGAAGCCTATACCATCGAGCCGTGTGGTGAATTCGAAGGCAAGGAACCGCTGTTCACCGTCGCCGCGGTCGATCTCGGCATCAAGGCCATGACTCCGCATCGTATGGCCGAGCGTGGCTGCCGTGTACATGTGGTGCCATCCACCATCACGTTCGATGAGCTTGAAGCCCTCAATCCTGACGGTGTCTTCTTCTCCAACGGTCCGGGAGATCCGGAACAGGCCGATCCTGAAGTGAACCTGCTTCGCCAGGTACTTGACGCAGGTCATCCGTTCTTCGGCATCTGCTTCGGCAACCAGCTGCTCGGCCGTGCGCTCGGCTTCGGCACATATAAGCTGAAGTTCGGTCACCGCGGCATCAATCAGCCGGTCAAAGACATGACCACCGGCAAAATCGAAATCACCGCGCACAACCACGGCTTTGCCGTTGACGCGCCGATCGGCGAAACCGTTGACGCGCCGTTTGAAAACGGCAAGTACGGCAAGGTGTTCGTCAGCCACATCGATCTGAATGACAACGTGGTTGAAGGCCTGCAGTGCGTTGATATTCCGGCATTCTCCGTGCAATACCATCCGGAGGCCGCAGCCGGCCCGCACGATGCCGCATACCTGTTCGATCGTTTCGTGGATCTCATGCGTTCCGCCAAGGAGGGAACCCACAATGCCTAAGCGCACAGACATCAAGTCCGTGATGGTCATCGGCTCCGGTCCGATTGTGATCGGCCAGGCCGCAGAATTCGATTACTCGGGCACTCAGGCCTGCCGCGTGTTGCGTGAGGAAGGCATCCGAGTCATTCTCGTCAACTCCAACCCGGCCACCATCATGACCGATCCGGAAATGGCGGATGCCACCTACATCGAGCCGATTTCCACGCCGATTCTCGAGCAGATCATCGCCAAGGAACGTCCTGACGCGCTGCTGCCGACCTTGGGTGGCCAGACCGCGCTGAACGCGGCCATGGCGTTGGGCGAGGCCGGTGTGCTCAAGAAGTACAACGTCGAGCTGATCGGTGCTTCTCTGGAAGCCATCGATCGCGGCGAGGATCGTGAGCTCTTCAAAAAGGTCGTTGAGGAAGCTGGTGCAGAATCCGCACGTTCCGACATCGCACACTCCATTGAAGAAGTCGACAAGATCGCCGAAAAGTTCGGTTATCCGCTGGTCGTGCGCCCAAGCTTCACCATGGGTGGCCTTGGTTCCGGCATCGCGCACGACGAAGAGGAACTGCACCGCATCGCAGGCGCAGGCATCCATTATTCTCCGACCGACGAGGTGCTGATTGAAGAAGGCATCGAAGGCTGGAAGGAATACGAACTCGAGCTGATGCGCGACAAGAAAGACAATGTCGTGGTCGTCTGCCCGATTGAGAACGTGGATCCTGTCGGCGTGCACACCGGCGATTCCATTACCGTGGCGCCTGTGTTCACTCTGACCGATCGCGAGTATCAGAAGCTTCGTGACATCGGCATCGCCATCATTCGTGGCGTGGGCGTCGATACCGGCGGCTGCAACATCCAGTTCGCCATCAACCCGAACACCGGACGCATCATCGTCATCGAAATGAACCCGCGTGTGTCCCGTTCCTCCGCTCTGGCATCCAAGGCAACCGGCTTCCCGATTGCGAAGATCGCCACCAAGCTGGCTCTTGGCTACACGCTCGACGAAATCCAGAACGATATCACGCAGTCCACTCCGGCCAGCTTCGAGCCGACCATCGACTACGTGGTCACCAAGGTCCCGCGTTTCGCCTTCGAAAAGTTCCCGGGTGCCGATCCGACGCTGACCACTTCCATGAAGTCCGTGGGCGAGGCCATGGCTCTGGCAGGCAACTTCCAGGAATCCCTCGGCAAGGCCATGCGTTCCATCGACAAGCGTCATATGGGCTTCAACTGGGACGGCGACAAGCCTGACGTACAGGAAGTCGAGCAGCTGTTGGAAGCCATCAAGGTGCCGACCGAGCATCGTTATCTGCAGATCCAGCGCGCCCTGTGGGGAGGCGCCACCGAACAGCAGATCTTCGATGCCACCAAGATCGACCCGTGGTTCATTCGCCAGTTTGTACTCATCAACGAGACCGCCCTTGAAATCAAGGAAGCGAGCAAGCTGAGCCGCAAGCTGCTAAAGAAGGCGAAGCTGGCAGGTCTTTCCGACCTTCAGATCGCACACCTGCGCCACTTGGGCGACGAAGGCGAAAACACGATCCGCGAACTGCGTTGGTCGTATGATCTTCGTCCGGTTTTCAAGACGGTCGATACCTGCGCTGCCGAATTCGACGCGGTCACGCCGTACTATTACTCCTGCTATGCGGACGAAAGTGAACTGCGTCCGCGTGAGCGTGAAGCCGTGATCATTCTCGGCTCCGGTCCGAACCGTATCGGCCAGGGCATCGAGTTCGACTACACCTGCGTACATGCCGTGCAGGAGCTGGGCAAGGACTATGACACCATCATGGTCAACTGCAACCCGGAAACCGTGTCCACCGATTACGACATGTCCGATCGTCTGTACTTCGAGCCGCTTACCTTCGAAGACGTACTCGAAATCTACGAGGCCGAAAAGAAGATGGGTCCGGTCAAGGGCGTTATCGTTCAGCTCGGTGGCCAGACCCCGCTGTCTCTGGCGGCTCGTCTGAAGGCTGCCGGTGTTCCGATTCTCGGTACCACGCCTGAATCCATCGATCTGGCTGAAAACCGTGAGCTCTTCGGCGAAGTGCTGAAGAAGGCCGAGATGAACGCGCCTCGCTATGGCACCGCTCTGAGCCTTGACGAAGCCCGTGAGGCGGCTCATAACATCGGTTATCCGGTGCTGGTGCGCCCGAGCTACGTGCTTGGCGGTCGCGGCATGGAAATCGTGTACGACGACGCCCAGCTGTGCAAGTATGTGGATCGCGCATTGAAGGAAGCTCAGGCCGATACCGTGGTTTCTGGCCGTCTGCCTTCTCCGTTGCTGATCGACAAGTTCCTGCAGGATGCCGTGGAAATCGACGTCGACGCCTTGTTCGATGGCGAAGAGCTGTATATCGGCGGTATTATGGAACATGTTGAGGAAGCTGGCGTGCATTCCGGTGACGCCGCATGCACTCTGCCGCCGAGCACCCTTTCCGATGACCAGATCCGCCGTCTGCGCGAAGGCACCTATGCCATCGCCAAGGGCTGTGGCGTGCAAGGCCTGATCAACGTGCAGTATGCCTTCATGGCCAACACCCTGTACGTTATCGAGGCGAACCCGCGTGCCTCCCGTACCGTGCCGTTCGCATCCAAGGCGACCGGTGTGGCACTGGCCAAGGCCGCGGCCCGCATTATGGCCGGCGAAACCATCCAGCAGCAGCGCGATAACGGCTTGCTGCTGCCTCATGGAGACGGTGGTGACATTCGCCGCGGCCAGCAGGTTGCCGTCAAGGAATCCGTGCTTCCGTTCAAGCGCTTCCGTACGCCGCTCGGCAAGACCGTAGACGTGCTGCTCGGACCGGAAATGCGTTCCACCGGCGAAGTCATGGGCTTCGACCGTGACTTCCCGCATGCGTTCGCCAAGAGCCAGCTGGCCGCCTACGATGGCGGTCTGCCGACCAGCGGCAACGTGTTCATCTCCGTGAACGATACCGACAAGCGTCAGCTGCCGTTGTTCGCTGCGCGACTGGTGGAGCTTGGATTCAACATCTGGGCCACCGAAGGCACCGCATCCGTGCTTCGTCGTTACGGCATCGAGTCCAAGATCGTCGACAAGATCAGCGTGCGTATGGATTCCAATCCGGACGATCCGATCACCACCTACCATGCGGAGGGCAGCGTCGGCAAGAACGTCGTTCAGCTGATCGAAGAGGGTGCCATTGATCTGATTCTCAACACGCCGAATTCTCGTGGCTCCCGTTCCGACGGTTACGCCATCCGTTCGGCCGCTATTGCCGCGGATTTGCCTCAGTTCACCACCATGACGGAATTCTCCGCCGTATTGATGGCCATCGAGGCCGTGCGTAATAATGATTATCAGATCATGAGCATTCAGGATCATTCCCAGCAGCTATTCGAGTTGGAAAGCCGTGAGTAATGATGAGCAGCCTCAGCAGTGAAGAAATGAGTGCCCAGCGTTCGGACTTCGGTCTGCGACTGAGCAATTCCATGGCCCAATATGGTCCGCTATGCGTGGGAATCGATCCACACAGGCAGCTTCTTACTGACTGGGGCTACAACGTAGACGCATTGGGTGCCGAACTATACTCCATGCGTATGCTGCAGGCAGCCAATGGGCGAGCGGCAGCTGTCAAATTCCAGTTCTCCATGTTCGAGCGCTACGGTTCGAAAGGTATCGCAGCGCTCGAGCGGGTACTGTACGCAGCCCGTCAAATGGGTATCATCACCATCGTTGACTGCCTGCATGGAGGCTTGCCGACTACGGTGTCCGCATTCGCCGATGTCTATTTCAAGCCGAGGTCTCCGTTGCTTGCCGACGCCATCACTTTGCTGCCATATTATGGCGCACGCTCGTTGGGCGGTGTCATTAACGATGCCCTGAACAACGGTCGAGGTGTATTCATTGCATCGCTGACCTCGAACCAAGAGGGCGCCAGCCTGCAGACCGCCATTCGTCAGGCAGGCGAGTACAAGGGCAGAACAGTGGCGTACGGCATTGCCAGCACGGCTCAGAAGTTCAATAAGGGCAATGACGGTATGGGTTCCGTAGGCTTGATCATCGGTGCCACCATCGGTCAGTGGATCAATGATTCCGGTGTCGATCCAGCCAAGTTCACTGGTCCTATTCTGTCTCCGGGCTACGGATGGCAGGGTGCTGAAACCCGCGACCTCAAGACGGTGTTCAAAGGCACCAAGGGCAATGTGCTCGTCACCGTGTCTCGCTTCATCGCCACGCATGGTCCGGATATTTCCAGTTTGGCCGCGGCTACGGAATCCGTGGCGCTCGATATTCGTCAAGCGCTCATCGAGGCCCAGAACGAAGTTGATGATGAGATTTTGGATGATGAAGAAGACGAGTAAATCATCATCGATTTGTCAACAATAATTCCTTCTTGCAAATATCTTCAGCAACTAATACAGAGTGAGGAAGCAATGACCGACTCCCAGCATGGCCGTTTGATCGTCCTTTGCGGACCGGCAGGTGTAGGCAAAGGCACTGTTCTCGGGCGCGTGCGCGAGCAGCATCCGGAAATCTGGCTGTCGGTATCCGCAACCACACGACAGCCTCGTCCAGGTGAAGTGGATGGCGTGAACTATTTCTTCATGCCCGAACAGGAGTTTCTCGACAAGGAAGCTGCCGGTGAGTTCTTGGAAACCGCCGACGTGTTTGGTCTCGCACATTACGGCACTCCCGTGAAACCTGTCGTGGAACATCTTGAGCGAAATATTCCAGTCATTCTGGAAATCGATATTCAAGGTGCTCGCAGTGTCAAGCAGCGTGCGGGGGAGTTGGGTATCGAGGTAATGACCGTGTTCATCGCGCCGCCGTCATTTGAAGAACTGGAACGACGCTTGATCGGGCGCGGCACTGAAACTCCGGAACAGCAGGCGAAACGATTGGAAACCGCAAAAATCGAGCTTGCCGCGGAATCGGAATTCGACAAAGTCATCGTCAATAATGTTGTGGATGAGGCAGCAGATGAACTGTGGAACCTTATCGCAACGGAATTCGATTTGTAATCATAATAATTACAAGGATTGCAATATGCGCTCGAACATATCGGGCGCATATTTTTATATAAAAGAAGCCAAGTATGAAATAAAAATGAGGATTGCGCAGCATATTAACTGCACAATCCTCATTATGTTATTTAATATTCGCTAGGATCAGGCGAGACCGGAAAGCTTGTTGATCAGCTCCGGATCGCGCGTGGCACCCTTGTCTGCGGAACGGGCGAACGCCGCGTAGGCCTTCAGCGCCTGGGAGACCTTGCGGTCGCGGTGCGCCACATAGCCGTCGCCGGCTTCGAGTTCGGTGCGGCGCTGGGCCAGCTCTTCGTCGGAAAGCTCGACGTTCACCGTACGGTTCGGGATATCAATGTTAATGATGTCGCCGTTCTTGATCAGGGCAATCGGGCCCTTGTTTGCCGCCTCGGGAGCGATATGGCCGATGGCCAGACCGGAGGAGCCGCCGGAATAGCGGCCGTCGGTCAGCATGGCGACCTGCTTGCCGATACCCTTGCCCTTGACGAACGACGTTGGGTACAGCATCTCCTGCATGCCAGGGCCGCCCTTCGGGCCCTCGTAACGGATGACCAGCGCCATACCGGGCTTCAGAGTGTCGTTGAGGATGACCTCGATGGCCTGTTCCTGGGATTCGACGACCAGTGCCGGTCCACGGAAGGTCCAAATCTCCTTCGGCACACCGGCGGTCTTCACCACGCAGCCGTCAGGGGCGAGGTTGCCACGCAGCACGGCCAGACCGCCTTCGGTGACGGCCGGATGATCGATGTCGTGAATCGCGCCGTTCACACGGTCGCGGTCGAGGGAGTCGAACAGCGTGGCATGCGTCCACGGATCAGGGGACACGATGTGACCCGGGGCCGCCAGATACATCTGCTTGGCTTCCTCGGTGCAGGTATCACGCATGATGTCCCAGT
The DNA here is from genome assembly GCA_959028125.1 of uncultured Bifidobacterium sp. Classification (GTDB taxonomy): domain Bacteria; phylum Actinomycetota; class Actinomycetes; order Actinomycetales; family Bifidobacteriaceae; genus Bifidobacterium. Next base: position 55,964 of record CAUFQQ010000007.1, read on the forward strand.
CGTTGAGTTTGTCCTCAAGCGTCTTGTAATCGATGGAATGCACGTCGCGGTGCAGCTTGCCGGCACGGTCGAGCTCGCCGAGAATGCCAGTGATGCCACCGGCGCGATGCACGTCGGAGATCTCCCATTCGCCGGACGGCGAAGCCTTGCAGATGCAGGGCACGGTGTGGGAGATGCGCTCGATGTCGTCAAGCGTGAAGTCCACGTCGGCGGACTGCGCCATGGCGAGGATATGCAGCACTGTATTGGTGGAGCCACCCATGGCCACATCCATGGTCATGGCGTTCTCGAACGCTTCCTTGGTGGCGATGGAACGCGGGAGCACAGTCTCGTCATCATCGTCGTAATACTGCTTGGCGATCTTGACGATCTGCTCGGCGGCGCGCTTGAACAAATCCTTGCGGTAGGAGTGCGAAGCCAGAATGGTGCCATTGCCTGGCAGGGCCAGGCCGATGGCCTCGGTCAAGCAGTTCATCGAATTCGCGGTGAACATGCCGGCGCAGGAACCACAGGTCGGGCAGACGGTCTTCTCATAGGCGAGCAGATCCTCTTCGTTCAGATTGTCGTCGGCGGAGGCATACATCACGTCGATCAGATCGGTGTTCTTCTTCACGGTTCCGTCGGGAAGTACCGTGGTGCCGGCCTCCATCGGACCGCCGGAGACGAAGACGGTCGGGATGTTCAGACGCAGAGCGGCCATCAGCATGCCCGGCACGACCTTGTCACAGTTCGGGATGCAGATCAGGGCGTCGGCACAGTGCGCGTTCACCTGATATTCCACGGTGTCGGCGATGATGTCACGGCTCGGCAGGGAGTACAGCATGCCGGTGTGTCCCATGGCGATGCCGTCGTCAACGGCCATCGTGTTGAACTCACGCGGAATGCCGCCAGCTTCCTTGATGGCCTCGGAGATCAGTCGACCAACCTTGTTCAGGTGCACGTGGCCGGGCAGGAACTCATCGAAGGAATTGGCAATGGCGATGATCGGCTTGCCGAAATCCTTACCGTCCACGCCAGCGGCACGGTAGAGGGCGCGTGCGCCCGCGAATACTCGTCCATTCATCAGTTTTGCAGATCGCATTTCCATGTTCTCTATTGTGGTGGTTAAGCGGGACACGGTTTTGTCAAGAGTCACTATGTGGAATTCCCAGAAGCGTTATATTCGCGAGCATTGCCGAAGATGCTTGCGCTTGCCGAAAACATGAGAGAAAGGGCTTGAATCAGGTCCAGTGGCGGCCCTATACTTAAGACTCTGGAAAAGAAGCTTTTGGCTTATCTGATGATTGGGAGATAATCAATATGGCATTCGGCACTCAGCCAACCCCGACCGGTCTTGCGGAACCGCCGATCGATGACTTGATGGAGCATGCGGACTCCAAGTACGCTCTTGCTATTTTCGCAGCCAAGCGTGCTCGCCAGATCAATTCCTATTTCACCCAGCTCAACGAGGGCCTGCTGCAGAACGTCGGTCCGCTGGTGGAGTATCAGAATCAGGAAAAGCCGCTATCCATCGCTTTCCGTGAGATCAATGATGGTCTGCTTGAAGAGACCCTCGGCGAAGACGATCTGACCGAAGGCAACTGATGTAACGGTTCTTGCGATAAGAACCGGATTCCAAGTTTTCATTCGCCCCGATACCTGAGCGGTGCGCTTTGAATAGTCCATAGTGAAGCTATTGATTGCGTATGCGAAGGACGGGGCGTTTTTTCGTAGCAATCAGAAGGGCGAACGTGTGGGGCGTTCGTGAAAGGAGCAGCCAGATGGCTGAATTGAAGTTGATTTCCGCTGAGTCAGTGACGGAGGGGCATCCGGACAAGGTCTGCGATCAGATTTCCGACGCGATTCTTGACGATATGCTTGCTCAGGATCCGCAGTCCCACGTGGCCGTGGAGACATGCGCCACGGTTGGCCAGTTCTTCGTGTTCGGCGAAGTGACGAGTGAAGGCTATTCCGATATTCAGAGCATTGTGCGTTCTGTGGTGCGCAATATCGGCTATACCAGTTCTCGCGTTGGTCTTGATGCGGATTCATGCGGCGTGACCGTTTCGTTGACCGAGCAGAGCTCTGAGATTAACCAGGGTGTGGCTCGTTTGAGTGGCGAAGCGGAGTCGAAGGCATCTCGCGAGCAGCGTTATGAGGCGCAGGGCGCCGGCGATCAGGGCGTGATGTTCGGCTATGCGTGCGACGAGACCGATGTGCTGATGCCATTGCCGATTTATTTGGCTCATCGCTTGGCTTACCGTCTTACTGAGGTTCGTAAGAATGGCGAAGTGCCTCATCTGCGTCCCGATGGCAAAACCCAGGTGACCATTGAATATGATGGGCATGATGCTCCCGTTCGTCTTGACACGGTGTTGGTGTCCACGCAGCATGATCCTCAAGTCGATCAGGCGTGGCTTAAGGAGCAGTTGACGGAACATGTGATTCGTCCTGTGCTTGATGATGTGCTTGCCGATCGTGTGGCGCATGATGAATATCGCGTGCTTGTCAATCCGACCGGTTCGTTTGTGTTGGGCGGTCCGGCTGCCGATGCCGGTCTGACCGGTCGCAAGATCATCGTCGACACGTATGGTGGTGCGGCTCATCATGGCGGTGGCGCGTTCTCCGGCAAGGATCCGAGCAAGGTGGATCGTTCCGCTGCCTATGCGGCGCGTTGGGTGGCCAAGAACATTGTGGCGGCAGGTCTGGCCCACAAGGTTGAGGTGCAGGTGGCGTATGCCATCGGCGTGGCCGATCCGGTGTCCATCAATGTGGAAACGTACGGCACTGAAAATGGTGTGACTCGCGAGCAGATCCAGCAGGCTGTGCGTAAGGTGTTCGACCTTCGACCGGCCGCCATTATCGACGAGCTTGATCTGAAGCGTCCGATCTATTCCAAGACCGCTGCTTACGGTCATTTCGGACGCAACGATGCTGATTTTACCTGGGAGACCACCAATAAGGTCGACGAGCTGAAAGCCGCCATCGAAGGCTGAGTTACCCTTGAATCATGAGTACTGAGGATGCCGAGCAGCTGGCGCTTGACGGGCTCGCCCCGCGCAAGCGGCGCAAGCGTGCGCCCGCGGTTAAAACGCCGGCTGCGGAGCATCCCATAGCCCAAGTGGTGCTGGATATTCAGGCCATCCATTTGGGGCAGACCTTCGACTATTACGTTGAGGAGAAGTATTCCGAAGCCGCCCAGCCCGGCGTAATGGTGCGTGTCCGCTTCGGCGGGCAACGGGTCAACGGCATCATTTGGAAACGGACCGATACCAGCGAAACCCCTGAATCGTCATTGCGGTTCATCGAACGGGTGGTCATCGATCGTGTGCTTGTGCCGGAATCCATGCGCAACGATGCCACACTTATCGCGGACGCATTCGGCGGAACGCGAGCCAATATCCTGCGTTTGGCGGTGCCTCCGCGCGTGGCTCGCGTCGAACAGGAACAACGTATCGGCAATCGAACGGGTATTGAAAAAAACGGACGTATCGAATCGCTTGCCAAGGTCGAGCGGGAATCGTACGAGCAGCTGCAGCGGCAATACGGTAATATCGACCTGCTTCGTACGGCATTGGAAGGGCAACGTTTCCAAGCGTTCGTGCTCGACCCATTGCCGGGATCCCATCATTGGAGGCAGTGCGTGGCCTGGATGGTGGCCGCGGCCTTATTGCAGGGCAAACCGGCGGTACTGGTGTTGCCGACCATGCGTGAGATTGAGGACATGGCCGAAACGTTGCAGTCGATCGGCTTGCGCTGTTTCGCGCCAACCCAATCATCCAATGGTGCGTACGGCGGCGATTTCGCCATTCTGAACGCGCAGATGGCGCCTGCTGAACGGTATCGTGCGTATCTGGCCATCAGTGGAGGGCAGGTGCGGTGCGTGATCGGCACACGGGCGGCGATGTATGCGCCGGTGGATGGCAATGCGTTGTTCCTCATTCTCGATGACGTGTGCTATCAGGATGCCGATGGCATGATGCCTTACGCCAACGCCCGCGGAGTGTTGCGGTTACGTGCAAAAGCGCATAATGGCGTGTTCGTCGCGATGGCCAATGCGCGCAGTGTGCAAAGCCAGTGGGAAACCGATGCGGCGCATGTCGGTGCCACCCAGGTCAGCGGTTTCAGTACGCCGATTCACGCATTCCCTGCCGTAACCAAGGAAGCGAGTCCTTGGATTCGTTGGCTGAACCGTGACGAATTGGCAAGACTTGCGGATTCGACCATCGGAGCGCGTGTGCCGCACACTGCGGTGCGAGTGCTGTCGAAGGCGTTGGAAAGCGGTCCGGTGCTGTTGAGCATTCCGCAGGATGGCATCGGTGAAGCATTGAGCTGCGCGAAATGCCACCGTCAGGCTCGCTGCTCGTACTGCACGGGTCCATTGGAACGGTTACGGGATGGGTCGGTGCGTTGTCGTTGGTGCGGTGTCGCCACTGTGCAATGGGCTTGCCCGGCATGCCATAACGAACGTATGCGCGTGGTTCGTGTGGGTGCCGCCGGAACTGCGCAGGAGCTGAGCCGACTGTTTCGTGGCGTGCCCATTGTGCTTTCAACGCCGAGCCAGCCACGCGGCATTGTTCCCGATATCGGGTTTGCGCCGCAGTTGGTCATCGCCACTCCCGGCGCAGAACCCCGTGTACGTGGGAGGAACCCCTCGGAATGCGAATACCGGGCCGTGGCCATTCTCGACGCATGGACCAGCTTGTACGCCTTCGGCATTGACGCGGGCGTAGACACGTTGACGTCGTGGATGCGCGCGGTTTCGCTGTGCGCGCCGCGAATCAGGGGAGGTCAGGCCCTGTTGATCGGCGAAACCGATCCCACGCTCGCTCAATCGTTGATGCTTTGGAATTCAACGTTGCTGGCGCAAACCGAATTGCGGGAACGTGAACAAACCGCATTGCCACCTGTGTTTGCCGCCGCATGCGTATGGGGACGTCGTGACGCGGTGAAGGTCACGCTGGAACGTATCGGCGCGTTGGGTGGGGGTGACCTGTCCGCCATCGAAACCACCGAAGGCATGCTGCCGTCCGTATTGGGGCCGGTACCTATTCCGCAGCCTCGGACCATTGATTCGCGCGAATTGGAAGGCACTGCGGATCGTGTCAAGGCGGTGGTGCGTGTGCCGCAAAGTCGCCGAGGTGAGTTGGCGTTGCGTTTGCGTTCCGCCAGTGCCCGCCATGTGGCCGCGCGCGAACCGGGAGAACTGCGTTTTCAGCTTGATCCGAAGGAGCGAATCTGACGCACGTCCCCTCGCCGTGAAAAACTAGACAGGTTGGCAGTTCGGCATGAGGCCGCACAGCAGTGAATGGAGGATCATATGAAGGGTTGGCCTGGAGAGCCTGATATGGAGTACGATGTGCTCATGGCTGACGGCGAAGCTGCGGTGAATGCGGGCAAGCCGATCACCGATGTGATTTTCGATTTCGGCAACGTGCTCGTCTACTGGGATCCGGTGGCCGTGATGACGCCCCGCTATAGCGACGAGCTTGTTGAACAGTTCCTTGACAACGATATTTCCGGCTTCTACGACATCAACGATGAACTGGACTGCGGCATGTCGAATGATGACGGCGTCGCCCTGATGCGTGAACGTTATGGAGACAAATGGGCCGACATGCTGCAGTACTATCTCGACAATTTCGTCGACTCGTTGACCGGCGTGGTGCCGGGCGCCCGCGTGCTCATCAACGATTTGAAAGCGGCCGGCGTGCATGTGTGGGGATTGAGCAACTGGCAGAAGGATCTGTTCCCGATCGCGCTCGACAATTTCGATATTCTGCGCAGCCTCGACGATCGTGTGGTTTCCGGATATGTCTCCCTGCGTAAGCCGAATAAGGATATTTACGAGTTCGCGTTGCAACAGTTCGGCATTGACGCTTCCGGCGCGGTGTTCGTGGACGATAAGGCCATGAATATCGTAGGTGCGAACAATGCGGGCATTCGTGGCGTTCGATTCAAGGATTCACGTGCGTTGCGTGCGCTGCTGATTGATGCGGGTGTGAAGATTCCCGCGGTGCATCAGGCATAGTGTGTTGCGTTCCGCTGCCTTACATGCTGTTGATGCGGCCGGAATGATTCCCACGATGATAACGATGTGATGAGGATTTGATAAGGAGGACTTTTCGTGCTGAAAGTGCTGTTTGCCGGTACTCCGGATGTTGCGGTGCCGTCGTTGAAAATGCTGGCTGAAGATACCGAGCGTTTCGAAGTGGTCGCAGTGCTCACCCGACCGGATGCTCCTACCGGGCGTGGACGCAAACTGGTACCGAATCCCGTGAAGCAGGCCGCTCTTGATCTTGGTTTGCCGGTGATTGAATCCGATCCGAGCGAGGAAACGTTCATTTCCGAACTTGCTGCGACCGGTGCCCAGGCCGCGGCAGTGGTGGCGTATGGCAAAATCCTGAAGCAGGATGTGCTCGACGCGCTGCCGATGGGATGGTACAACCTGCACTTCTCGCTGCTTCCGCAGTGGCGTGGCGCGGCTCCCGTGCAGCGTTCCATTTGGGCGGGCGAGAAGGTGACCGGAGCCACGGTGTTCCGCATCGTGCGAGCCATGGATGCCGGTCCGATTCTGGCGCAGTCCACTGTGGAAATCGGAGCGCATGAAACGGCGGGTGAGCTGCTGAACCGTCTTGCCGAGGATGGTTCCCGTTTGCTTGCCGCCTCGCTGCAGGCCATGGCCGACGATCAGATCGCGCCTGTGGAACAGCCTGCCGGCGCATATGAGGTGGCTCAGAAGATCACGGTTGAAGACGCGCATATTCGTTTCGACATTCCTGTATTCGCGGTGGATCGTCAGATTCGAGCCTGCACGCCCAATCCGGGCGCATGGTGCGAACTGCACGCCAATGCCGAAGCAGAACCGGTCACGTTGCATGTGTTGCGTGCGCAGGGCGCCGATATGAGCAATCCCAACACACCCGTTTCGCTAGAACCAGGGCGGATCGTGGCTGGAAAAAAGAACGTGTGGGTGGGTACTTCCTCAGATCCTTTGGAATTGCTGGAAGTCAAAGCCCAAGGCAAAAAAGCCATGCGTGCCGCCGATTGGGCGCGTGGCGCGCATCTCGACGGAGCCTACTGCAAGTAGTGTCGAATAAACGGATCATAACGATATTGCCGTGTGAACATCATCATTTCACACGGCAATATCGTTATCCTGCAATATCGGATTTTGCTATATCGCGACTCGGATCTATCGGGATTCGCATCATCGAAGAATGCGAATCAACGAAGAAAATCAAGAATCCGGGTCAAATCACGTTCGTTCACACGATGCGGAGCATCCGCCTGAACCGCAGGCTTGGCGCAGAACGCCACGCCAAGCCCGGCAGCATGAATCATCGGCAGATCATTGGCTCCATCGCCAACCGCAACAGTCTGACCCATGCTGATGCCCATGCGTGAAGCCCAATCACGCAGTGACTGCAATTTCACATCTTTCGTAACGATATCGCCAAGCACATGGCCGGTTAAACAACCATCAGCGGCTTCCAAACGATTCGCAATCCAAAAATCAAGATGCGCGTCGGCGGCAAGACGGTCCACGACTTCATGGAAACCGCCGGAAACCACGCCGACCTTCCAACCATGCGCATGCAAAGCGTCAATCAAATCAAGCGCCCCCTGTGTGAAATGCACGCGACGATACACATCATCGAACACCGAAGTCGGCAGATCCTTAAGCAGCGCAACACGAGCCTGCAACGCCTCGCGAAAATCAAGTTCGCCATTCATCGCACGTGCGGTAATCGACGCGATCTGCTCGCCAATTCCAGCGGCGGCGCCCAGCTCGTCGATGACTTCCTCATCGATCAGCGTGGAATCCACATCCATCACCAGCAGTCCAGGCTGGGAAAGGGTGGGAGTGGGCGCAATGTTTGGCGATTCTTGTTCAAGCATGGTTTTGATTGTCGGAAATCATGAGGACAATGGGTATTCTTAAGGGTTGAGCATGTTGAATGCGAATGCGCCATGACATGACGAAATGACGGAACGGCTCGAAACGCATTCGGTGGAAAGCGAGGCTGATGAAATGGATCAACGTGATGAGACGTTGGCGTCGTTGGGTGAGGCCAACGACCAGTTGATGGCCAAGAATCATGCGTTGGCCAAGGCGTTGAGCCGTGCCACCCAGGAGCTCACCAAGGCCAAGGCCCAGCTGAACCAGTTGGCGGGACCGCCCATGACCTTCGCCACCATGGTTCGCGTGCATTCCTCTCGCACGGACGAACAGGGGGTACAGCATGCCAGCGCCGAGGTGATTTCCGGAAGCCGTCGCATGATCGTGCCGGTTGCGGCGAATGTGCAGGCATCCAGGCTTGAGGCTGGGCGCACGGTGCTGCTCAACGAGAATATGGTGGTGGTTTCGCAAGTCGGCACTGATGCTGTGGGCGCAGTGCGCACGGTGAAGCAGGTCATTGATGATGGGCGATTGCTGGTCGCGGATGGCGGTGGAAACGTTGCGTTGGTCCGCCGTTCGGGAGCGCTGTCGAAAACTTCGATCAATGTGTCCGACCGTGTTACGGTCGATTCGTCCATGAGATTCGCGCTTGCGTTGGTTCCCGCGCAGGATGATGCCGACTTGGTGCTTGAGGAAGTGCCGGATGTCACGTTCGCTGATATCGGCGGTTTGGATGAGCAGATCGAACGTATTCGCGATGCCGTGCAAATGCCGTTCCTGCATCGCGAACTGTTCGAACGTTATGATTTGAAGCCGCCGAAAGGCGTGCTGCTGTATGGGCCTCCAGGCAATGGAAAGACGCTGATCGCCAAGGCTGTGGCCAATGCGCTCGCCGAAGGCGCTGCCGGCGGTCGTGGCGTGTTCCTGTCGGTGAAGGGGCCGGAACTGCTCAACAAGTTCGTGGGCGAGTCGGAACGCCTGATCCGCATGATTTTCAAGCGCGCGCGTGAGCGTGCGGCGGATGGCAAACCGGTGATCGTGTTCATTGACGAGATGGACTCGCTGCTGCGCACTCGTGGATCCGGCGTGTCGTCGGATGTGGAAACCACTATTGTGCCGCAGTTTTTGGCTGAACTTGATGGCGTGGAAACGCTTGGCAATGTTATGGTCATCGGCGCTTCGAACCGTATCGACATGATTGATCCGGCGGTGTTGCGTCCTGGTCGTTTGGATGTGAAGATTCGTGTGGAGCGTCCGAAAGCGGCTCAGGCGGCGCAGATCATCCGCCATTATCTGACCGACGATTTGCCGTTGGTGCCAGGGGTGGATGCGAAGGCTTTGATTGGGGTGCTGGTCAGCGATATCTATTCGACGGACGAGCACCGGTATCTGTGCGACGTGTGCGATGAGCATGGGCAATGGCATCCGATCTATCTGGCGGATGTGGTGTCGGGTGCGGTGCTGAAAAACATTGTGGATCGTGCCAAAACCCGTGCTGTGAAAATCTCCATCGAAAGCGGACAGCCGGCGGCGATTGGCGTCGATCTGTTGGCGAAGGCCGTCGACGAGGAGTTTCTTGAAACCCGCGATGCGGTGTTGGATGCCAATCCGGAACAGTGGAGCCGTATCAATGGTTTGGAAGCAGGGCGCATCACCCGTATACGACCAGTCGAATAATGCTGGCAGGCAACGCGAAATCAGACGAAGGGAAGTCGTATCAATGAGCGTTCGTCGAATCATGGGCACGGAAACGGAATACGCGGTTTCCGCTCTCGGAATGGAGCATTACAATCCGGTGAAGCTATCGTTCGATGTGGTCGGTGCCGCGGCGAACGAACAAACCAAGCATATTCGCTGGGACTATCGGCAGGAGGATCCGGTCAACGACGCCCGCGGCACCAGGCTGGAACGTGCATCCGCGCATCCTGATCTGTTGACGGACGCGCCGCAGCTCAACATCACCAATGTGATTGCAGTCAATGGCGGCCGTGTGTATGTGGATCATGCGCATCCTGAATATTCCGCGCCCGAAACCGATGATCCCTTCGATGCCGTGCTCTACGACCATGCCGGCGATCTCATCATGCGTGAGTGCGCGCGCAAAGCCAGCGAACAGACCGGTATCGCAATCGCGCTGCACCGTAATAATGTCGACGGCAAAGGTGCAAGCTGGGGCACCCACGAAAATTATATGATGCTGCGTTCGGTGCCGTTTGACCAAGTTGCGAAACTCATGACGGCACATTTTGTAGCGAGACAGATTTTTACCGGAGCAGGTCGCGTCGGTATCGGCGAACGAAGCGAAACCGCCGGATACCAGCTCAGCCAGCGCGCCGACTATTTTCATATGAAAGTCGGTTTGCAGACCACATTCGACAGGCCGATCATCAATACTCGAGACGAATCGCACAGCACGGATGCATACCGTCGATTGCATGTGATTGTCGGGGACGCCAATCGTATGGATGTGCCGCAGGCGCTGAAACTCGGCACCACCAGCATGCTGCTGTGGCTGCTTGAGCATGCCGAAGAGGCGGGATTGAACATAGACGAAGCGTTGGAGCCAATCATGCTCGCCGATCCGGTGAGCGCCATGCACGAGGTGTCTCATGATTTGACATTAGGTGCCATGTTGCCGCTGGAATATGGCGGCGAGACCTCGGCATGGCAGATTGAGGTCACCCTGCGTGGCTTGGTGTATGCTGCCGCTGCCGTGATCTATGGAACCGACACGTCCGGTGAACCGGCATGGTCTGACCGTTCGACCCGTAACATCATGGCGATGTGGGGGCAGGCGCTCGCCGATGTGGCTGCCATCAGGCATGCCGATGATGATGCGCGTTTGACGATGCGCGAGCAAGCTGGCCGCATTGAATGGCTATTGAAATGGCAGTTGTTGGAGAAGCTGCGTCGTAAAATTGGCTCCGGTTGGGATGATGCGCGTATTGCGGCCGTCGATTTAAAGTGGGCTGCGATTGATCCCGCTGACTCGATTTTCGATCGGTTGCGTGCCCAAACGGAGCGGCTGTTTACGGACGGGCAGTTGGTGCAGGCTTCGGTGGAAGCGCCTTCCGATACCCGTGCTTGGTTGCGTGCCGAAATGATTCGTCGTTTTCCAGAACAGGTTGTGGCCGCATCGTGGTCGCATCTTACGGTGCGCCATCGAACGATTGGTGATAATACCGTGGAGAATCCGATGGTCTCATTGGATATGTCAGACCCTCTGAAATATAGCAAATCTCAATGTTCCCGCTATTGTGAGCGTGTCCAAGATGCGGCGTCGATTTTGGAAATGTTACGGTGAAATGCAATCTGTGCGGGTAACATTGCCATCAATTGGTCGCGAAGAACGACCATTGACAACAGGTAACATCATCCCGGTATTTTGAGGAGAGGACGTGCCGGGACTGTACAGAGGAAACGAAAAGGCATATCTATGGAACTGAGGCAAATCGCCCTCGAAGTCGCACGCATCCTGCAGGACGCAGGCAAGCATGCGTTGAACGACCAGATGAATCCGCACGACATGAGAAAACTGGAAGTGTCCGAAGACTGCTTCCACTTCACTTCAGACACCGACAAGCGCCTGCAGCAGTTCATCAGCAACCGCCTGACCTATGTCAACGTGTTCGACGGCTTCTGGCAGCTTCGCCCTGAACAGTGCTATCCCGGCCAGCGATACTGGTGTGTGGGTGGCATCGACGGCGTGATCAATTTCGCGCGAAGCATGCCGGAATGGGCCATCACCGTGACATTGTTCGAATTCAACGACCAGTGCTCCGCACAGCCGATCCTTTCGATTGTGCACGCTCCGGCGCTGGGATTGACGTATCTTGCGGTGCGTGGATCCGGCGCGATTCGTATTCGCAAGACTCCGTTGGGAGACAAACGCGAGAAAATCATTCCTTCCACCACGTCGTCCCTCGATGGTTCGGTGGTGAGTTTCGGCATGTCTCCGGTATCGTCCGAATCGCAGCGTGCGCTCGATGTGGTGGCGAAGATTGCCGGACGTCCTGCCGATATTAAACGTGTCGGCCCGGCGTCCCTTGATTTGTGCAAGGTGGCCGACGGTACGTACGATGCGTATTTCGAACCGCACTTGCATGAGTGGGACGTACCTGCCGTGTCTGCTGGTGCTGTGGTGATTTGGGAGGCGCAAGGCCATCTGACCCAGTGGAACGGCGAAAGCGTTCACTGGCGCCAGGAGAACGATGTGATGGCCACCAATGGTCTGATCACCAATGATCTGAGCCAGTATTTGGCATAGTGTTGCATGCTGCGCCACACCTGATATAAGGTGTGGCGCAGCGTTTTTTTGCAGGTTTGCAACCGGAAGTTACAGGGAGGAATGTCATGCCTCAGGAATTTGAACAGGCTCAATCCGCATCCGCAGGCCAAGAGGTGGGTGACATTGTCGAATCCGCCGGCGTACAAGTCGACGGAACCGCTGATGCGTTGGATGCCGTGCTTGACGATATCGAATCGGTGCTCGAGTCCAATGCTGAGGAATATGTCGGTAGTTTCGTGCAAAAAGGCGGCGAGTGATGCCGCAGCTGCGAGACAGCGGCAATCATTCCTCGTCACCGCTTGATGCGGGAACGTTGCGTGAGGTTCATTCTTTCGCTCGTATTTTCGGCATTGAAACGGAATACGGCGTCAGTGTGACCGGTGCGGATGTGCCATGCGACGCCAGCCAGACGGCAATGATGATGTTCCAGCCGATCGTTGCCTCCGCGCGATCGACCAATACGTATATTGAAAACGGGTCGCGACTGTATCTTGATGTCGGATCGCATCCTGAATATGCCACGTCCGAGGCCTGCGATCCCATGGACGCCCTTGCCGTGGATGCGGCCGGCGAACTGGTGATGCGCGATCTTGCGTTGGACGCCCAGCAAAGGCTTCGAGCCACGCATGGGCCACGTGCCACAGTGCATGTGTTCAAAAACAATGTGGATTCCGCAGGGCATTCCTTCGGCTGCCATGAAAACTATCTGGTACGTCGTTTTGTGCCGTTGGACGTCATCGAACACGAATTGCTGCCGTTCCTGATTACCAGGCAGCTGTTCACTGGCGCAGGCAGGGTGACGGAATCAGGTTTCCAGATCACGCAGCGTGCCGATTTTCTGGATGAGGCTGTCTCATCGGCGACCACAAGATCGCGTCCAATGGTCAACACGAGGGATGAGCCGCATGCCGATCCCGACGCCTTCCGAAGGCTGCATGTGATCATCGGCGATTCAAACCGTTCTCAATGGGCCACGATGATGAAGCTGGCCACCACGCATCTGGTGCTGTGCGTTATCGAACAGGCTGGGCGTGAAGGACGTGAGTCGGGATTCTCGCGGTTCGCGTTCGCGGACGCCGGTGCCGCAAACCGTGCGGTCAGTCGCGATATGAGCGGCGTGAATGCTTCGTTTGCCATGGCCGATGGATCGACGTTGCAGGGTGGTGCCGTAGCCATGCAGGAACGTTATCTACAGGCTGTGGAACAGTTCGTGGATGAGCATCCGGAAGTGGCTTCGTCGTTGCCTCGCACCGATGTGCACGATGTGCTTCGCCAGTGGCGCAATACGTTGGAAGCGTTCCGTTCCGGCAATGCAAATGCTTTGGGAGACAGAGTGGACTGGGTGTGCAAGTACCGCCTGTTTGAAGCGTTACGTGCCCGTTCCAGTGCGGATCTTCCGCTGAGCAAGCTGGAACAGTTGGATCTGGACTATCATGACGTGGCCAATGGCGCGTTGTATGCGTCGTTGCTTCGCCGTGGTGCCTTGCGTTCGCTGATTGACGGTCGTGAGGCGCAAAAGGCGCGTACCATGCCGCCGGCGGATACTCGTGCCGCATTGCGCGGCAGATTCGTCAGTGCGGCCAAATCGCATGGCGCGCAGTATTCCTGCGATTGGACCAGACTATCGTTGCATGCGCCGCGGAAGATGGATATGGTGCTGCTGGATCCGTTCCAATGCAGGGAGAATGAGGATTTCCAAGCCATGATTGGCGCTTTGGAGTAAGCGATGGTGGCAATGGGAAACGTCGATGGGAGTGGGGTGTGGCCGACAAGCTTCGGTCACACCCCACTCCCATATCGGTATGTTCTCCTGAATTGTTTTGCGATTGCGCTGCGGTCGCTTTCGTTTTTGATTGGCTTGAATCAGGCTTCGCCGCGATATTTCGCCATCATCTGCGATTGCAGCTGTTGCGCGCTTGGCGGCGTCCATGTGATGGCATCCGCGCCCGCTTCGATGGTGGCGAGGATGCGATCTTCGGATCCGCCTCCCGATGCCAGGATCGGTATTTCCGGATGATGCGCACGTATGCTTGCCACGACTTGCGCGGTGCGTGCTCCGGCTGCGACGTTGATGATGGCCGCACCGGCGAGAATCTTGCATTCGGTGATTTCGTCGTCTTCCGTGACTGTTGCGATAACGGGAATGTCGACCATGGACATGGTGGTTTCGATGGTTTCCGCGGGTGCCGGCGCGTTGATGACGACGCCTGCCGCACCTTGCATTTCAGCCACCATGGCCAGCTCGGTCACACGCGGACCGGTGGTGGTGCCTCCTCCGACGCCTACGAAAAGTGGCATTTGTGCCACAGTGAGCAACGCCTGTGTGATCACCGGTTCTCCAGTGAACGGGTAGACGGCGAGAATGGCGTTGGCATTGGTATTACGGATGATCGCAGCGTCGGTGGTATAGGCGAACGATTTGAGCGTATGGCCTTTGACTGTGATGCCGCCGCAATGTTGCGATATGACTGCGGGTACTCTCGCATTGGGGGAGGAGAGGCGACCTTCGATGCGTGCGGTTCCATAACGGGTTCGTGACACATGTGGTGTTGTGGAATGCTGTTCCACGGCCACGGCTTCACTGGGAGTGAACAGGGATCGTTTGTCGATGCGGATTGGTTTGGGGGCATTTGCTTCGGGAATGGTCTCCTGCTCGTCGCTCATTCCTGCACCTCCGTATCTGTGTGATTCAGCATAAGGAATTCATGGATGGCTTTGCGTCGCTCGACAACCTCTTCATCGAGAATCCTGGTGTCGGTGTTGTCGATGATGCGCTGCAGAAGTTCGCTGAGGGTGGAAAGATCCTCGGTGCTGAGGCAGTCAAGCATGTGCGTTGCCGTGTCATGGCTTTTGGGAAGTTGTTGCAGCGGTGGCACGCCACGACGTGCCGCTTCGACGTTGCATACTCGTGTGGCGGCTCGTAGCGCGGTCTGTGTGCGTGTGGCCTTCAGCTTGGTATGCAGCAGCAGAATGTTCAATTCATGCAGTTGATTGATGACTTCCTTGCGTTGATCGGTCATGTCTCTCTCCATCTATATGGACACGATGTCTAATATATATGCATAGTGTAGCGCAGAATGACGCTTGTACAAGTGTCATGAACGACGAAAGCCCCGACCGTCATGGTCGGGGCTTTCGTCGTGTAAGCAACATATCAGTACATGACTTACTTGGTGACAGCCTTCTTCAGCAGGGAGCCGGCGGAGATGCGAACGCCGTAGGTTGCCGGAATCTCGATGGTCTCGCCGGTGCGCGGGTTGCGTCCGGTGCGGGCGGCGCGCTTGACGCGCTCAGCGGAGAACAGGCCGGTCAGCTTCAGGCCTTCGCCGGACTGCATCGCCTCGACGAACACGTCCTGGAAAGCGTTCACAGCTGCCTCAGCCTGTGCCTTGGTCAGGTTGGACTTCTGAGCGATCTTCGAGACGAGATCAGACTTGTTGTATGCCATAAAGCATCCTTCTTGGGTCAGGGGACATTCTGATTACGAACATCCACGTTCTCTATGATATTAGCGCACTCTTATGAGGAAAATGGCATTTTACAAGGGTTTTGGTCGCTTTTTTGAAAATCAGGGGGAAAACAAAGTGTACGGGGGTGTTTGTCAGATCAAATTATGCATGTCAAGCCATTTCATGGCCAACGCACCGACCGGAATACGCAACCAGTAGAAGGCGATTCGGTAGACAAGAGTAGCGGAAACCGCGATGGAGGAGGGGATGCCCACGGCAGTGAACGCCACCGACAGCACGGCCTCCACGGCACCCAGACCGCCAGGAGTGGGAACCGCGGAGCCCAAAGTGTTGGCAAGCAGGAAAATGAAGGTGGTTTCCGCAGGATTCGTGTGGTATCCAAACGCCATCAATGCTGCCCAGAATCCCAGTCCGGTCGCAAGGTTAAGCACCAGTGCGCCGGCAATGCCAAGGGCCAGTTCCTTTGGCCGTGCAAGCACATTGACCAGGTTGCGCGCGTATGCTTTGACCACTGGAAGGTATTTCTCGGTCACCAAATGACGCACTGGAGGAATCGCCATGGCGGCCGACACAACCAACGCGACGATGGCGATCACCATGATCAGCGTATTGGTCGGAATCATGCCGGACAATGTGTTGCGGCCGGTGAATAGGCCAATCGTCAGCAACAACACGATGGTAGTGCCTCCCTGTACGGCCCAGACCGCGCTCATAACCGCGGTCGCAGCCGTACTGCGATAGCCGCTTTTACGAAGGAACTGCAGGTTGACGAATGCTGGACCGACGCCGGCCGGCATGGACACCGCAGTGAAACCGGACGCCATCTGAGAGCAATACAAGCCGATCGTGTTGCGTTTATCGGAATCCATGAACACACCCAAGGTGATAGCGGAACCAAGCCACGCCACAAAGCCAAGCGCGACGCAAACCAACGCCATGGCGAGATTGGCGTCTCTGACGGCCTTGATCATTTCGGCCGGCTGAATCTGGGTGAACACCACATATACGGCGACCACCAGCAGCGCAATCGCAATGAACGAGCGAAGACTGAACCGGGAAAGCGTGACTTTTTCCATGGAATCCGCGACATCCTGCGGAGCGAGCGCCGAAATACGCGTACGTAAATCGGTAAGCACATGCTTGTCCCAGCCAGGCAATGCGCGCGTGGAAGCGGGAATGGCAGCCTTCTGTATGAAGGGTGCCAAATCGATCAGCTGCTCGTCTCCCCAAGTCCTGCGAGCGCAGGCGATCGCACGATCATTGCCATTGAGTGTGGCAAGAAGAACCAGCAACTGCACTTTGTCGAGTGCGAAGTTCGGAGCGGAACTGCCATAATCGCCATTATGCCAACCTGCGATTACCGGATGCCCGTTTTCCATGCGGGACAGGGTTTCCGGAGTGATGCGACGATGGGTGAAGCCATGATGGTGTGCTGTGGTGAGATATTCCATGAACGCTTCCATATCATGGTCGGACATGGTGTTTTGGTTGCATTCCAATGGCATGCGGTTGCGGTGGAACACCAGAATGGAGGATTCTCCATAATCGGCCACACCATACACGCGCGGAGTTTCCAAACCGGCATTGGACAGGCCGAGAATCATGGCGTAATGATGGTGCATGGCGTCAACCGAGGAACGGTCGCGACGCATGGAAACACCGGTCAGGCGAAGCCACTGCCATACTTGGTTGAGATATCCGGCCGCATGCACTTGATTGTCGAGTACGGAAACGGTGTATTGCTTGCCGTCATAGTCGACAACATCGTAAATACGGGAATTTTCGGTCAGATCGTCATCCAGCGTGGCCTTCAATACTCCCGAATCGACGTAGGGGGCGACTCGGCGGGTGAGCAATGATGTGTCAATACCGATGGAACGCAATGATTGCGCGATTTGTGATCCCCACGCGCCATTGTTCTGCGTGCCTATGGCGAAACGGATCAGCATGCCGATAACACGGCCTATGGCGTAGGATGCGATGACGCCAGCCAGTGAATTCCATGAAAGCACGACCATCAGCACTGCCACTGCATACAGCACGTTCCAGCCCCATTTGGTGCATGAGCGGATACGCCGAGGGCCGGAGACGGTGAGGAACGATGCCATGGCGGCATAAAAATCGGGGAGCAGTCCAGTGCCTACGGATGTGCTGTTGGATTGCAGTGGAATGATCAGCATGGTATTGCCGGAGTTGCTGATCAGCGCGGATATGCCCCACACCGCAAAGAATCCGAATATGAGGGAAACCACGGAAATCACGCTTTGCAGCCACTCTTTGGAAGTAAGCAGCTGGATGAGCACGCTGACGGTGATGCATACGATGGCAAGCTGCTGCAATAATGCCGAGGGAACATCCATCAGCCAGCTGACCACGCGGCCGGCGGAATGAACGTCGGATTCCACGCCGGACGCGGTGCCATGCAAGTACACGGAGAACAGAATCACGCCTATGCCGAGCACCAAGGCGAAGAATGCGTGCGTCAGATCGGCGAAATCACGACTGCGCTTCGGCGGCACATCGTCGATATGCGGGGCGGGCTTATTGACTGCAGGGGAGTGAGACACTGTTGACTTGCTCCATACGTGAGATTGGCTTCAGGTGGGTCATATCGCCCCACTGCATTCGATAATACGCCCTGAGGGTGGCTACGAAATACGCGGCCACCCTCAGGGCGTATGGTTTTGGTACTTATTTGACAGCTTCGGTTCAGCGGTCGAAATCTACCAGTTTGCTGGCGACGCCGGTATATGTTGCCGGAGTCAGCGCCTTCAGACGAGCCGTGGTAGCGTCATCGAACGCCTGCTGATCGATGAACTGCTCGACGGCTTCCTTGGAGATCTCATGGCCGCGCATAAGCTCCTTGACCTTCTCGTACGGCTTGTCCATGCCCGGCAGGCCGGCAAGTTCGCAGGCGCGCATGGCGGTCTGGATCGGCTCGCCAAGCACCTCCCAGTTGGAGTCCAGCTCGGCTTCGATGGCGATGTCGTTCGGATGGATGGAGTTCAGACCGCCCATCAGATTGTTGAGCGCGAGCACGGAGTAGCCCAACGCGGAGCCGATGTTGCGTTGCGTGGTGGAATCGGTCAGATCGCGCTGCCAACGGGATTCGACCAGCGTTGCGGACAGCGTGTCGAGCAGCGAGCAGGAGATCTCCAGATTGGCTTCCGCGTTTTCGAAACGAATCGGATTGACCTTGTGCGGCATGGTGGAGGATCCGGTAGCACCCTTGACTGGAACCTGGGCGAACACGCCACGGGAGATGTACATCCACACATCCACGCACAGGTTGTGCAGAATGCGGTTGGTGTGGCTGATGGTGCCATACAGTTCGGCCTGCCAATCATGCGATTCGATCTGAGTGGTGAGCGGATTCCACGTCAGACCCATGCGGTTGGTGACGAATTCGCGGGAGACGGCCACCCAATCGACATCCGGGCATGCGGCCAAATGCGCGCCGAACGTGCCGGTAGCGCCATTGATCTTGCCGAGATATTCCTGAGCCCTGACCTTGTTCAGCTGGCGGTTCAGACGGTACACGTACACTGCGAGTTCCTTGCCAAGCGTGGTCGGTGTAGCAGGCTGGCCGTGCGTTAACGACAGCATGGCCTTGTCACGGTATTCCTCAGCCTTCTGAGCCAAATGGTCGACGATGGCCTGAGCGCCCGGCAGCCACACATTCTCGATGCCGTTTTTCACGCAGCGGGCGATGGACAGGTTGTTGATGTCTTCGGACGTGCATGCGAAATGTACCAAAGTCTTCAGGCCGGTCAGCTGGGTGTCGTGGCCAAGCACGTCGGCGGCCTTGTCGAGCTGGTCGTCGATGTAGTATTCCACGGCCTTCACATCATGATGGGTCTTTGCCTCATGGGCGGCGTGTTGCGCGATACCCTCGGCGCCGAACTCCTCAGGAATGGCGCGCAGGAACGCCTGTTCCTCATCGGTGAGCGGCTTGACGCCGGGAACGATGGTCTGGTTGCCGTTGCCCTCGAAACCGTTGGCCAGCAGAATCATCCATTCGACTTCGACGCGCATGCGCTCGCGGTTCAACGCAGGTTCGCTCAAATATTCGACAAGCGGAGCGGTCTGCTGATGGTAGCGGCCGTCAAGAGGGGTCAATGCGATTGCAGGGGAGATATCAGTAAGCTTCATAGACTACAGCATACGTTCAGCCGTAAACGAGAGTTGCGTATCTGTCCGCTCGGTGGATGGCTTTCATGATGTATGCCGTGATACCGTTCTTGTCGCGCCGTGGCTGCAGTGTTTTTTCATTTGCTCATGCGCCCTTCGAAATACATGACTTCCTGCAGATCGCCGTCGATGATCTCATCGAAATGCCGTTCGTGGGTGTTCACTGCGGTGGATCCCATGTCCGTTGCGTTCTGGTATGCGGCTTGGTGATATTTGAGCCAATGCGTGATTTCCTTGTTGTCTGGAGCGTCTGTGACGGGAGTGCCTGCGAACGTTGATTCCTGGTTGCTGCTGGATTTGCTTGCGGTGCCGCGTACGGTCAGCCAATGGTCGGAACTGGGGTTGGCGGCGCCATCGAGGGCCGCCACGAGCTCGTCGTCCATTTCCATGCTGGTCACCCATGTTTTTTCCGGAATCGGATGATTGGCGACGGGCGACCCGGCGGTAACCACATGTTCGATGTCATAATCGTCTTTCAGGTCCGAGGCGATGGTGGCGGCAACGATGCCACCTTGCGAATGTCCGATCAATGCGACGGGCTCATTGGATTTGATGCCGGCCTGTTTCATGGCTTCCTGCACCATTCGCGCACTGTCAGCTTCCATGCGTTGCTTGCTGTCCGAACTCATGAGTTCGACGTTTTGCGGCCACCCAAATGGAGAATCGTGCTTGCCGTCTGTGCCTGGAATGGTGACGAGCCATGAGTTGGTTCCGTCGGATTTACGGTATTTGGAGATGGCGATGGTGCCGTAGTCAAGTCCGCTGTCGAGATCGGTCTTGCCGAGACGTTCCTCGGCAAGACGTCGAAGATTCTCCATGGCCTCTCCGACATTATGCGATTCACGCACCACTTCGGTTTTCGGATGGACTTGGGTGACGGTGAGATTGTTGCCCTGGATCAGGTTGTAACCGCGCGACGATGCCTTGGAGATGGTGCCGGCTGCATGGTTGACCTCATCGGTACGCAGCAGGCCTTTGACCTTGCCGTATCCGCTGACCGCGGCGCCGGCCGCGCTCATGATGCCTTCCTGCGCCCAATCCAACGAGTCCAGCAGATATATGGGATTGGATTTGCCCTCATTGGTGGATCCCATCACATATCCCAAGGCGGACATGGCTGCGCCGGCGAGTATCGATTCCTTCGGGAACGATGTGATCGCCACTTGCAGCAGTTCGTTCAGTGTTCTTCTGCCAGCGTCGTCGACTTGGGAATATAACGATTGCGCGCGAATAATCAGCGCCGATAGCTCAGACAATCTTGCCGCCATGGCTCCCAGCGCGCTTGCATGGGCGTCACATTGTTCGACGAGCTGGTCGTATGGCAGTTCGATGTGATCCGTGGCATTGCAATAGGGGCTTGATCCGGACAGCGAGGCGATGGCCGACGACGCATAGGGGTAGGAGGAAAGCTGAAGGCTCAATGCCCGGACTGAATCATGGGCGCGGTTCAGAGCGTCGGCTTGATGGCTGAGGGCTTTTGCCGCGCGCATATATGCCTCGGTTTCCTCCGTGGAGTATTTGCATCCGCCGCTGACTTTGGCGGTCACTTCCCAGCTCATGCCGCACCTACTGCCCATAGGAGACGCAAGGTGGCGTTGATCGAATCCCGTAGCGTCAGGGATTGCTTGCGTAACTCATCAAGCCGCGCGCGGTATGATTCGGCGGCGGTTCCTGTCCAATCGGGCAATGAACTGGATGCGAGCGTGGCGTCAAGATCGTCAAGATGTTTCGATATGGATGTGAGCTTGGCATTGACGAGCAGTTGGGTGGTTCGCACGCCAGCACGGCAATGGCATGGCATGCCTGGCGTTGAGGCCAAGGTGTTGATGAGGTTGAACCCCAGTCCGGGAATAAACGGATAGGTGATTGATGCGTTCATAGCTATATTGGAGCACATCGGGCGGTTGCTCAAGCCGGCGAACAAGGCTTGTGGTCGGAGGACGGGCGAAAAGCACGATGTCGGCGTGTCATCGTTGAAAAATCAACAAAAACACGCCGACATGCCTGTGGATAACTTCCTGAAATAAGCCCCCTTACCAGGGTTTTGCGGGCGAAGATGTTTGGTTGGAATCCTGCTTGGCCGCCGAACCGGAATCATCGGAATCGGATTGGGCGGACTGTGCGTTCTGGGCCAGAAGCTCCTCCACCTTCTGACGCTGCTCGTCAGTCAAGGTTCCTCCGTTGCCTTGGCCTCCATCGGTGACGGATTGCCCACCTTCGATGACTGTGTCGGCCTCGGTGCCGTCGGCATGCTGCATCTCTCCGATTTTCTTGCGTATGGATTCGGTCAGTTTTGCCGAAACTTCGGCATTATGCTCGATGGATGTGCGTACGTTTGGCAGCAGCAACATGCCGGCCGCGCCAGCTTCACGGAATTGCGCGTCGGTCTGCTGCTGTTGGGTCTGCAATTTGTCGAAATCGGCGTCTTGCTGTTGGCTGGCTTTGATATTCGCATTCAGACTGTCCGTGGCCTGGTTGTAGTTGCTGACGGATGCGAGATTCACTATGCCAAGCACGCCCACAATAACCGATATGGCTGCGATGACGGCGATGGCGATGCGAACGGGCAACGATGCACGCGCTGTAACGGTTGTGCTCACAGCAGCCTCCTTGATTGCGTGATCCATGCCCCGGCCTCGAACGTCAGCAGCAGCGCTACGGCAATGGCGAACGGCCAGACCATGGCGACGGTTCTTGTGCGTTGCTTGGATGTCTGCGTGACACGCCATTTGCTGGATGTCTCTTTGGAATCCCCGCCACTCATGGTCGTCGTGGCATTGAGCTGGATGGCGGTTCCACTGAGCTCGTCGGCGATAGCGTTCATTTCGTCGGCATTCATACGGGACACGCCAGGCTCGCCGGTTTCCGGATCGGTGACCCATTGCGTGTCGCCTTCCTCCACGCCATCGCCGGTCACGGGGATATTGCCTCCCTGCTCGCTGCCCACGGCGACGGTGAACGCATCGGAAAGGTAGCGTCGCAACGATGAGAACGTTCGGCGTGTTTTCGACGAGGTCTGCTCGCCATCCGAGATCAGGTACAGCACGATCGCATCATCGGGATGCTGATCGTGAATCGACTTGCATGTGAGCAACAACTGGTCAATCGGCACATCCAAGGTCGAACCGGCCGAAATGGAAGTCGATTCCGGTGCAAGCGTGTCCGCCCAATTATCGATCGCCTTCGAATCAGGCGTCAACGGAACATCCAACGTTCCCGAAGCGCCGAATCGCAATGCCGCGAAACTGGAATTCGGATACATGGCGGCAATATCCTTCACCGCCTGCTTGGCAACATCCAAGCGGCTGAGCTGTTCGTCGGAACCATACTGCGCGTCCGCGACCGCCATGGAACCGGTCACATCTACCGCCACCACCACATCGGTGGTGTTAATCGCACGGCTGTTCGTGGACGAGATGATGCTTGGCGTCAATGCCATGATGGCCACCAGCGCACAAATCATCGATCGTCTTGCGCAAGCCCAGACGGTTTCATCGCTTTGGCTGCGTCTACGGATATGAAGCACAATCTGCGCGACTGCGCAAACCAGCATGATCACGCAGATCGCCGTGCCTAAAGGCCATCCCAAAGCAGGGGAGAGCGTCAGATTGGTCATCGCCTCAACCTCCAAGCCAAGAGCAGCCAAATCACTATCGCCACTGCCAATGCCAGCGTCCACCATCCCGGTGCGTCCGATATTGCGGCCTTGCTGCTTGCCGCGCTGTCATGGTTGCGCCGCGATTCGATTTGCTTGACCAGCTCAGCCACGGAAGCGCCGTTCGATTGCGTGAGAAACACGCCGCCATGCGATTCGATTTCGGATTCGAACTGTTTGGTCGTCTGTTCCGATTCGCTTTGCTGCGGTCCGGAGAACAGTCCGTCCACGGTGATTTCCGCCTGTTTGGTCAGGTCAAGAGCCTCCTGAAGCGTGTATGTCGGATCTCCGGAAACGACATTGTCGGTGGTGAGCACAATGGAAGCGGCACGTTGACGGGATGCGGTCTCGGCGTTGGAACTGCCGTAGGCGAAACCTGGCAGCATGGCTGCGCAACTCACCACGCCGTCGCCGATCAGGGAAGTGGCCTCTTTACGATTCTGCGTACCTTCCAGCCAGTCGGAAATCGCTTGGTAATCGCTGTCTTTCATCTTGTCGATATCATCCTGCGATTCGACGCCTTTCAGTATCGTGCTGGCCTTGTCGAGCTGTTCGGACACCAATTCGTAATCGTCGGTCAACGGAAACACGGTGCGTGACGTGGAATTGAAAATGCTCAATCCGATGCGCTCGCCCTTGAAATTGTCCACTAATGTGCGGTAGGTATCGATCACTTCGCGGTCGTATGGCAACGTCGAACCAGATACGTCCAAGCACAGCACGATATCGCGGCTGCTCGCACGCTCCTCTCCCTCATCCACGGTGCTGGGGCGTGCCACCAGCGCTATCGCCAGCACCAGTGCCATCACCAACAGAACGACGGCGGCACGTGACATGGTGCGCCACTGCCGAAATAATCTCGATGCGGTTTCGGTGTTGAGATCGTCATCCAAACTGAACGTCCGCACGGATCCTGAGTCGTTATGCCTGCGTTTTGCGGACGCCAATACCATGATGGCGATGACGGCCAATGACGCAATCAGGCCTGCAAGGCCTACCCACGGCCAGTGCCATGACAATTCCATTCATCGCCACCTTTCCACAAGATTGGCAACCCACTCTCCAGCCTGTTCAACCGTGGCCTCTCTGGCCGTGTGATTGCGTTCGGCATCCGCGAATTCCGGCGGATACAATGCCTCGATGGTCTGCCTGAGCAGGGTGAGCCCATGCTGGTTGCCGGTCGTGCGAGGTGTCGCTTCAATATCGGTGAGCGTCTGATTGCGCACGTCGCTGCCGGTGGCCGTGGAGACGAAATCTCTGGCGATCGATGCGAGCAGGGCGAACGCTTCCTCTCTTCCGAGATCGCCGTTGGCATGACGGTCCACCACATCGTTGATGCGTTCATGCCATATCGACGTGCCCGTCGATGCGTCGTGACGTCCGCGATTGGTTTTCTTCGTTGGCTTGAGAGTTGGTTTCGACAGCCATACCACCAAGACGACAAGTGCCACGGCAAGGATGAGGCATACCGCGACAACGATGCCCAGCCCCGTTTCGATATGAATCGGGTCCAGTGTGTTGAAATCGTTGCGAGACAAGGCGATGTGATTCATGCTTTGCCTCCCAAGGTGAGTGAGGACGGTGCTTTGAGCTGATTGCGTGTGGAGCGAGATAGGGATGCGGATACCATCCGTACGAATTCCCGGAACATACGTTCGCT
Source organism: uncultured Bifidobacterium sp. (assembly GCA_959028125.1). Taxonomy (GTDB): domain Bacteria; phylum Actinomycetota; class Actinomycetes; order Actinomycetales; family Bifidobacteriaceae; genus Bifidobacterium. Next base: position 81,110 of record CAUFQQ010000007.1, read on the forward strand.
TGAATCGGCACGGATCACTGTGGAACCGCAACGATTCAGCTCATGTCTGATGGACGCGGACAGATATTCGCGATGCGTGCGAACCTCCTGCGCCGTTTTGCCGGTGCGCAGGAATGCCGGAATGCGGCGGTCGCTGCCCGCGTCGAATACGTCGCGCGCATGGCTATTGTCGAACGGATTAATGGTTGCGACATCGATGAGCACCATCGGATGGGTCCTTGCGATCCTGCGGATGGACTCCACATGACGTTCCTTAAGTGCGTGCTCATCGGTGGCGATCACCACCAACGCATCCCTGTCGCGAATGCGACGGGCGTACTCCAGCAAAGCGTCGATATTGCGAGGTTTGTTCCAATCACGCTGCAGCGCATTGTCCAACGTCTGTTCGAATTGCGTAAGTCCGCCATTGAATGGCACACGGGTGATCGAGCCTGAATCGCCGAATACTATGGACACTTCGTCACCACGACGCAGGCTGAGCGCCGCGAACATGCATAGGGCGTTGGCTGCGACCTGATGAACCTGTTCGCCGGAAACGCAGGTACCGGTCATTTCCTGTCCGACATCGAGCAAAAGCCAGGCGCGTGAAGTGGATGGGCGTTCGCGCTGCACCACCATGGGGCGGCCCACACGGGCGCTGGTCTTCCAATCAATCCGTTTTGCCTCGTCTCCAGGCTCATAGATGCGGATATCCATGACATCGTCGGCGCCGAAACGCTTGTCTGATGCGTGCGCACCCTCAAGAATACCGAGCGCCTTGCGAACAGTCGGCAGGCTCAACGTGGTTCCGAGGGCTTCGATCTTACTGCGGATCGGATCTTCGGAACGAATTGCGTCGATCATGGAACGGGAACCGCCTGAACGATCGAGTCCACGACCTGATCGCTGGTGACGCCGTCGGCAAGGGCCTCGAACGTGAGCAGGATGCGGTGGCGAAGCACTTCATGTGTGAAGGCTTTGACGTCTTCCGGAATCACATAGTCGCGGCCTTGCATCAACGCGTTGGCCTGTCCGATGCGAGTCAGCGCGATGGACGCGCGTGGCGAGGCTCCGAGACGCACTAGTGTGGACAATCCCTGCACCGGCTTGGTGCCGGCTCCTCGGGATGTGGCAGTGATATCGACCGCGTATTTCATGATTGCGTCGGACACATGCACGCGACGGGCCGCGGCGCGCAGGAATTCGACATCGCTGATGGACACGACGTCACCGGTGAGCGTTCGTGAATCAAAAGTGTCGGAGCCGCGGTGGGTGAGCATGGTGAGCATGCGCTGTTCCTCCTGCGCGGTCGGATACGTCATGACGGCTTTCATCATGAAACGGTCCATTTGCGCCTCAGGAAGGTTGAACGTGCCTTCCTCCTCGATTGGATTCTGTGTAGCGATGACCATGAACGGTTTCGGCAGTGCGATGCACTGGCCGCCGATGGTGGTGGCTCCTTCGGCCATGGCTTCAAGCATGGCCGATTGGGTTTTTGCGTTTGAACGGTTGATTTCGTCGAGCAGCACGAAGTTGGCGTGGATCGGGCCGATCTGCGTGGAGAACTTCTGCGTCGCGAAATCGAAGACCTGGGTGCCCACCAGATCGGATGGCATCAGATCAGGCGTGCATTGCACTCGCTTGAACGATCCGGACACGGAAGTCGCCAGCGTCTGCGCGGCCGTGGTCTTGGCCAGACCCGGTACGGATTCGATGAGAATATGTCCGCCTGCCACCAGCGTGGTGATCAGCGATTCACGCAGGTTGTCCTGTCCAACTAGGGTCTGCGCGAAGCGTGCGCGGATGCACGTGCCGAGCTGTTTCGCCCGGTTGATGTCCTCTGGGGGCAACGTGCTCGGTTTGGTGACGGCCGGCATTGGAACGGGGGTTGGTGTCGGTACCGGATTCTTCGGAGGGAATAAAGCCATAGTTGCTACTGTAACGGGTCAAGCTGACGGGAGGGACCAGTCCACAGGCTTCTCGCCTGCGGCGATGAGCGCTTGGTTGGCGCGGGAGAACGGTTTTGAACCGAAGAATCCGTATCGCGCGGACATAGGACTCGGATGAGGTGAGGCGATAATATATGCGTTGGTGAGCAGCGGTCCCAGCGTCTGCGCCTTGCGCCCCCACAGGATGGCGACCAAGGGTTTGATGCTGCCATCGGGATTGCGGCGGTTGTTAAGCGCTTTGATCGCCGCGTCGGTAACGATCTCCCACCCCTTGTCCTGATGGCTGCCGGGCTTGCCCGCTTCGACGGTCAGGCATCTGTTGAGCAGCATAACGCCTTGATTCGTCCAAGGCGTCAGATCGCCGTTCGTGGGCATGGGTACGCCGAGGTCATCCGTCAGCTCCTTGTATATATTGGTCAGACTACGAGGAATGGGCTGGACATCGGGCGCCACGCAGAAGCTCAGTCCCACCGGATGACCGGGGGTTGGGTAGGGGTCTTGGCCCACGATAAGCACCTTGATGCTGTCGAATGGGATGGTGAAGGCGCGCAGAATGTTCGCGCTGGCGGGAAGATACCGGCGTCCGGCTGCGATTTCGCCTCGAAGGAAATCGCCCATGCGGTGCACCTGTGGCTCGACCTCGGCGAGGGCATTCGCCCATCCGGGCTCCACGAGATCTTTCAACGGCTTGATGTTCGATTGTGTCATGCACCTTACTGTACGACGTGTTGCGGTCCTGATGACAGGGGTGGTTTGGTTTTCACGGGATGGTTTCACGAACGTTCGGAATAGGGGTGGGAATGCGGCTCGATTGTGTTCTGACTGAGGTGGTCGGTACACTTGGCAGATAAGTGTGTGAGAAACGAGGTTTGCAATATGGCTAAGCAGGACAAGGAGACCTACGATTCCTACGAGAAGGATGTGTACGACAATCCTCCGGCGGGACCTATGGGTGTTCACCGTGGCGCGCGTTCCGCGGCGTCCCGGGCCATGCCGTACGTCATTGTCATCATTGTGGCGCTGCTTGCTGGTTTGCTGTTCTGGAGCATTTATTCAGGTGAGATCAACAATCTGAAGATGCCGTGGTCGTCGCAGGAGAGTTCGACTACTTCAAGTGCCGAAAAGAGCAAGAGCGGCGAGAGCAAGTCCAAGTCCCAATCCGACTCCGCTTCCGGCAATAAGACGGACGCATCCAATGCCGATTCGCCGACCGACTCGCAGCAAAATGATCAGAACGCCGACCAGAATGCCGGCCAGAATTCCGATCAGACGGACAATGCGACTCCGCAGCAGGCTGTGAACACGGGTACTGAGGTTCGCGTCGTGAACGCGACGAATATCACCGGTTATGCGCAAAGCAAGGCCGACGTGCTGACCCAAGCCGGGTATACCAGTGTTTCTGCCAGCAATCCGACGGGAAACGTTCCTTCGCAGACCGTGGTCTGGTATCAGAACGAGACCGATAAGGCGACCGCCGAAAACGTCGCACAGACGCTGGGAATTTCGAATGTGCAGCAAAGCGATGGGCTCGTCACGCCAATCGTTGTGGTGTTGCTTGACTGAAAAACGCCGTGAGCGAAACAAAAAAGCCTTGTTCTTTTCCCAAAGAACAAGGCTTTTTTGTTTTCCTTGGAATTCCAACGTTGATGGCTTATTTAGACGAACAATTCTTCTTGCTTACAGCGCAACTGGCGACATGGAGTTTGGCACTCTCGGCCTGAGAGTGCTAATCTGCCAATTAGCACTCGAGGAGCGAGAGTGATAACTGGCAGCTGACGGCTGGTGCGTTCTTCGCTTCGAAGGTGGGAATAATACCGTGTAGCCATATGTGGAGGAACAATGGCAAAGATCATTGCATACGACGACGAAGCTCGTCAGGGAATGCTCGCGGGCCTCGACAAGCTCGCTGATACCGTCAAGGTCACCCTCGGTCCGAAGGGCCGCAACGTGGTCCTCGACAAGACCTACGGCGCTCCGACCATCACCAACGATGGTGTCTCCATCGCCAAGGAAATCGACCTGGACGACCCGTACGAGCGCATCGGCGCCGAACTGGTCAAGGAAGTCGCCAAGAAGACCGATGACGTCGCTGGCGACGGCACCACCACCGCAACCGTGCTCGCCCAGTCCCTGGTGCACGAAGGCCTGAAGAACGTCACCGCCGGCTCCAACCCGATCGCTTTGCGTCGTGGTATCGAGAAGGCTTCCGAAGCCATCGTCAAGGAGCTTATCGCAGCTGCCAAGGACGTTGAGACCAAGGATCAGATCGCTGCTACCGCAACGATTTCCGCCGCCGATCCGGAAGTCGGCGAGAAGATCGCCGAAGCTCTTGACAAGGTTGGCCAGGACGGCGTCGTGACCGTTGAGGACAACAACCGCTTCGGCCTGGATCTGGACTTCACCGAAGGCATGCGTTTCGACAAGGGCTATATCGCTCCGTACTTCGTGACCAACGCCGAAGATCAGACCGCAGTGCTCGAAGAGCCGTACATCCTGCTGACCTCCGGCAAGGTGAGCTCTCAGCAGGACGTCGTGCACATCGCCGAGCTGGTCATGAAGACCGGCAAGCCGCTGCTGATCATCGCTGAAGACGTTGATGGCGAGGCTCTGCCGACCTTGATTCTGAACAACATCCGCGGCACCTTCAAGTCCTGCGCCGTCAAGGCTCCGGGCTTCGGCGATCGCCGTAAGGCCATGCTGCAGGATATGGCCATCCTGACCGGCGCCCAGGTTGTGTCCGACGAACTCGGCCTCAAGCTCGACTCCGTCGACATGTCCGTGCTCGGCACCGCCAAGAAGGTCATCGTCTCCAAGGACGAGACCACCATCGTGGCCGGCGGCGGCTCCAAGGAAGACGTGGCTGCCCGCGTGGCTCAGATCCGTGCCGAAATCGCCAACACCGATTCAGACTACGATCGTGAGAAGCTGCAGGAGCGTCTGGCCAAGCTGGCTGGCGGCGTTGCCGTCATCAAGGTTGGCGCTGCCACCGAAGTCGAGGCCAAGGAACGCAAGCACCGCATCGAAGATGCCGTGCGCAACGCCAAGGCCGCCATCGAAGAAGGCCTGCTGCCGGGCGGCGGTGTCGCTCTGGTCCAGGCTGCAGCCAAGGCCGAGAGCGATGTCAAGCTCGAAGGCGACGAGGCAACCGGTGCCGCGATCGTGTTCCGCGCCATCGAAGCCCCGATCAAGCAGATCGCCGAAAACGCTGGACTGTCCGGCGACGTGGTGATCGACAAGGTTCGTTCCCTGCCTGACGGCCAGGGCCTGAACGCAGCCACCAACGAGTATGAGGACCTGCTGGCCGCCGGCGTCACCGACCCGGTCAAGGTCACCCGTTCCGCACTGCAGAACGCAGCTTCCATCGCTGGTCTGTTCCTGACCACCGAGGCTGTTGTGGCCAACAAGCCGGAACCGCCGGCAGCCGCTCCGGCCGCTGGCGCTGACATGGGCTACTGATCCAACGGTTTGGCAAAGCCTGACGGCATAAGCAAAAAGCTATAAGTGGAGTCCGTTTCCCATAGTGGACGCGGGCTCCACTTTTTGTTTGCGCCAGCTATTGCTTTGATTGCGTCGGAAGTACCTGCCGCTACTGCGCAAACAGACGCGATGCCTGCATTTCGGTTTCCGCATACAGTGCGGATGCCTGCGTCAGCGCATGCTGAATCGATTCGAGCGACTGCTCCATCTGCTGTTGGGCGGCACGCCATTGTTCCGCCACCGCATTGAACTGTGTGGCCGCTCCGCCCCTCCAGACGCTCTGCAGATTGTTGAGATTGGCGTACATGCCCTGCACCGACTGACGTATCGCTTGGATGGAGGCGTTTACCGCCGCGCTCGAGGATTGAATCTGCTCGCTGTCCACCTGAAACTGTGCCATGATGATCCTTTCGTTGCCAGGTACTTTTGTGTGCTCGGTTGGTACCGTTCGCTCGCACTTGACGTATCTGAACGGTAATGTGGACTGTATGGCAACAGTGAACGCGATGAATGAAAAAACCAGGGTTGTGGTCGGAGGATGTGCGAAAATGTGCCCAATCGGTGTGTCGCGACAACGGCAAAACTTCAGAAATCGTTGGAATGTAGCGGCTTGCATGCTTCTTTCTATGCTGTTGTGTTGTGCGATGATGTTGTGGATAACTCCCGTCGGCAGCGCGGAAGACAATACGGGCACCGGAATCACGGCCACGGAAAATATCACCGACACTGAGAATCTGCTCGGATCAAACGTCGCCGAGATCACGGATGCCATCAGCGCGACAAAGCAGGAAACGGGCGTCACCGTGCATTTGCTGTACCTGGCAAGTTTCAACACCGAAGAAAAACCTGCAAAATGGGCGAGCGCGCTGTTGGAATCGCTTGATCCGAAACCGAATACGGTTTTGCTGGCGGTCGCTTCGAACGATGGCAATCTCGTGGTTGCCGTTTCGTCGAATTCCGACGAATGGTTGAAGAAGAAGTCGACGGTCGATGCGCTTTCCGATGCTGCGCAGAAACCTTTGATGGAAAGCACTCCGGATTGGTCGAAATCCGCAACCGATATGATGGATCAGATTGCGGTGCAGAAGAAGACCTCGACGTCGTCGCAGACCGTGCTGTTGGGTGTTGGCGGCATGATAGCCGTGCTGGTGCTGCTGATTGTGATTATGGTGGTGTTCCATATTCTGCGCAAGCGTGGCATCATCAAGCGCAAGGTGCGCAAGCATGCGGGAAGGCATGCCGCGATTACTGCTCGTTCCGAGCCGGTGAAGGCGTGGAGTGCCGATGGTGAGCTGTCCGTTGAAGCGCATGATGGAGGGCAGACGTCAAAGGAAGACTCAGAATCCGTTCAGGAAACATCCAGTGAACAGAGTGATGCTTAAAGCATGAGCAAGCCTATTGAAGCATCCATTGTCGTTGTTGACGACGAACCGTCCATCCGTGAGCTGTTGGTGGCATCCTTGCATTTTGCGGGTTTTGAAGTGAATACCGCGGCTTCGGGATCTGAAGCCATCGAAGTCATCGAGAAAATACAGCCTGATTTGATTGTGCTTGATGTGATGCTTCCGGATATCGACGGTTTCACGGTGACCCGTCGTATCCGTCAGGAAGGCATCACTACGCCGGTGCTGTATTTGACGGCTCGCGATGATACTCAAGACAAGGTCATGGGTTTGACCGTGGGGGGTGACGACTATGTGACCAAGCCGTTCAGTCTTGAGGAGGTCGTTGCGCGAATCCGTGCCATTCTGCGCCGTACCCAGGAGCAGGTTGAGGATGATCCGATTATCCGCGTCGCGGATCTGGAGATCAATGAGGATTCGCATGATGTGTCCCGTGCCGGACAGCCGATCGATTTGAGCCCCACCGAATACAAGTTGCTGCGTTATTTGATGGATAACGAGGGGCGTGTGCTCTCGAAGGCGCAGATTTTGGATCATGTGTGGCAGTACGATTGGGGCGGGGACGCCGCGATTGTTGAATCGTACATTTCATATCTGCGCAAGAAGGTCGACGGACTTACGGTGGAGGATGAGAACGGCGAGAAGCACAAGGTGGCTCCGCTTATCGAAACGAAGCGTGGCATCGGCTACATGATTCGTGCGCCGAAGAACTAAACGGTCCCGCGATGAGTCAGGATACCCGTCAGCCGTCGGCTGACCCGCAGAACACGCAGAAGAACGGCGGCCAGCCGCGTCCGCAACGTGTGCCTTGGCATCGGCGGATCGGCAGGAAGGTGCAGGCCATTCCGTTAAGCACCAAGCTGGTCACTTGCATCATTGTGTTGTTGACCATTGGCACTATCGGCATTTCCTTTTCCATTCGCACGCTTGTGGGCAATTATCTGCTACAGAAAACCGACACGCAGTTGGTGAATCAGGCGCAGATGATTTTCAATAGCATGGATTCGCTGGACAGCACCACGAGCGAGGATGGCCGGAGCTTGGTGAACACGTATTATGTCGAGGTGCGGGACAGCGAATACAAGCGTACCGGCGCTGGGTCGGTGCCTATGCTCCGTGAGGGCGTGGTGTCCGAGCCGAGTCTGCCTTCCGACGGCAGTATCGACGGGGTCACGCTCGGAGAGCCGTTCACCACACAGGCGGTGGTGCACGTTACCACCAGCAGGGTGCCGGATCATGCCATCATGCAGGCCGCACAGTCGCCGTGGCGTGTTGTGGCGCTGCCTTGGAGCGAGAAAACCAAAACGGGGCAGGTCAAAGACAGCGGCGTCGTGTTCATCGGATTGTCGCTGAGTGACCAGATCGACACGTCCAACACGTTGACGCGGTTCTGTGCCATGGTCGGCATCGCGGTGGTGTTGATCGGCGCCATTCTTGGTACCATCGTCGTGCAAAGCACGCTTGCTCCGCTGAAACGTATCGAGAAGACCGCTGCGAAGATTGCGGCAGGGGATTTGAGCCAACGTGTTCCCGATTTGCCGGAAAATACGGAAGTCGGATCGCTGTCCATGTCGCTGAACACCATGCTGACGCGTATTGAGGAAAGCTTCCACGCGCAGGAGGAAACGACCGAGAAGATGAAACGGTTCGTTTCCGATGCCAGCCATGAGCTGCGTACTCCGCTTGCCGCGATTCACGGATATGCGGAGTTGTACAAAATGCAGCGTGACATGCCCGGAGCATTGGAACGTGCCGATGAGTCCATTGAACATATAGAAGCGTCCAGTGCGCGTATGACGGTGCTTGTCGAGGATTTGCTGTCATTGGCGCGGTTGGATGAAGGACGTGGCATCGATATCACCCAGCAGGTGAAGCTGACTTCCGTGGTCAATGATGCGGCTGATGATCTGCACGCGCTCGACCCGGATCGTGGCATCACCTGCGGCCAGGTGGTATTGCAGGCGGGATCGGATATGGAACATCCTTCGCGTCTCGCCTTCCAGCCGGGAACCATGCCGGACATCACGTTGACCGGCGATGCATCACGCTTGCGTCAGGTGGTCACGAACATTGTGGGCAACATCCATCGGTACACGCCGGCCGATTCCCCGGTTGAAGTGTCCATGGGCGTGCTTCCGGCGTCCATCAGCCCGGAATCATTGTCTCGCATGCCATCCAACGAGCAGTCGTTGCATCACTTTATCGAGGCCATCGAGGTGGGGCAATCCATGCAAGTCGGCATGAATTACGCAATTGTGCGATTCAGCGATCATGGTCCCGGCGTTCCCGCAGATGCACGCTCGAAGATCTTCGAACGGTTCTACACGGCGGATCCGTCCAGAGCACGACAGAAGGGCGGTACGGGTCTCGGCATGGCGATCGCCCAGTCCGTGGTCAAGGCACACCATGGTTTCATCTGCGCTTCCGGCAGTGACGGGACTGGATTGACACTGACGGTAGTGCTTCCGGTGGCTCCTGTGGAACCACGTCCGTTGGCGCAGACCAGTGACGAACGCAAGGTCGACAAGCGTGGGCGCAGGCCGAAAAAACAATGATGCAAACATGCAAAAAGGCATGATCTGACGATTGTTGGCGCAAGAGATGGTTACATATCCCACCTCTTGCGCTAAACTGTATCTTTGATTTGTAATCGGCGGACGATTGTTCTTTCGTTCGCCTGAAGGTATGTGGATTACGTAAGAGTGAGGTGACAATGCCTAGCGGACGCGTTCGTTGGTTCGATGCGAACAAAGGCTATGGTTTTATTCAGAACGAGCAGGGCGCCGATGTGTTCCTGCCTGCAGCCGCCCTGCCGGAGGGCGTGAAGACGTTGCGTAAGGGTGCAAAAGTCGAGTATTCCGTGGTGGAGGGCCGCCGTGGTCCGCAGGCAATGGGCCTCACCCTTGTGGCATCCGCGCCGTCTCTGGTCAAAGCAACTCGACCGAAGCCGGATGATATGGCCGCCATTGTGGAGGATCTTATCAAGCTGCTGGATTCCGCGGGGAACCAGTTGCGCCGCCACCATTATCCATCTCCGGCTGAAAGCAAGAAACTGGCCACGCTGATGCGTGCCGTGGCCGATAACTTCGACGTACAGGAATAATTCATGTCCGATACCACAATGGATCCCAAGGCGATCGCCCAGGCGGTGGCCATCGAAGTCGCCGATGAGGATGGCCAAGTCGGTGACTTCGTCGAAGCCATCGACTTGGGAGACAACGTTACTGATTTTCGTTTTGAAACCTGCATACGTGGGTATGAGGGATGGCAGTGGTCGGTGACGTTGTATCGCGATGCTGAGTTGGACCATTGGACGGTCAATGAGTCATCGCTGGTGCCTACCGACAAGGCGTTGCGCCCACCGGAATGGATTCCATGGAAGGATCGTCTTGAACCGACCGATTTGGCGGTGACCGATTCGATCGGCACCGATCCCGATGATCCACGTATGGAAGAGGGGTTCCGCAGAACTGAGCCCGTTGAGTCTGCCGAAAGCGTTTCCGACGATGTGCAGACCGTCGAAGCGGCGGACGGCGGCGACAATGCCGGAGCGGACGCTGACGTGGTTGACGGTTCGCAAGACGAGAATGCCGTAGCATCGGTGACCTCCGAAGAGGACATCGACGAGGCGGTTGAGGAATTCGATCTGTCCCGCAGGCACGTGCTCACGCCTTTGGGCCGTTCCCAGACCGCGAAACGCTGGTATGAGGGACCGCGCGGACCGAAATCGTTGTCCACCAAAACATCGGATGGCAATCCATGCTCGACGTGCGGATTCTTCATTCCTCTGAAAGGCGAACTGAATCTTCTGTTCGGCGTGTGCGCTAACAAGTGGAGTCCTGATGACGGTCGTGTCGTATCCATCGACCATGGCTGTGGCGAACATTCCGAAATCGAGCCGCCGGAACCGTCTCACTTGTGGGTGCAGTCGAAACCTGCATTTGACGACCTGCATATCGATATCATCGCGCAGGCGCCGCGTGATGAACGCGGTTCCGTCGAACTGATCGAGCAGCTGTCGGCGAATGAAGACGGCAATCCGAACGATGAGGAAGAAGCCTCCGAAGCCGATATCGAAGCCAATACCGTGGATGATGATGCGAATCAGGAGGAAGTGCTCGAACATACGGCCCAGCAGGATGAGCCGGAGGTGGAATCCACCGTTGATTTGAGCGATGACGAAGAGCCGGTTATCGTCGAATCCGAAGAGGATGAAGCGACGGATGCGGAACCCACCGAAGCCGAGGAAACGGACACTGCAGAGGAAAACGCTCCGGAAGCTGAGTAATCCTGTCTTATCGAGGATATGAAAGAAGTCCGTTCCCTATGTAAGGAAGCGGACTTCTTTCATATCCTCAAAGGTTTAGTGCACGACAGTGACGGTGCAGTCGGCGAAATTGACGATTTGCTTGGAGACGGAACCAAGGAAATGCGCGTCCAAGCCGGACAATCCACGGGAACCGACCACTAGATGGCGTGCGTAACGGGATGCCGCGATCAGCCCCTTCGCAGCGGAAATATGGAAGGCGTGCGATTCGATCTGGAAATCGTCGGGAATGCCGGCAGTGGGAATCTCAACCGAATCGAGCAGCTCGTCAAGAATGCGTTCCGCCCGTTCCTGACCGACGGCAATCGGCGCTATGGCGTTCTCATATCCCTCGATGACGCCAAGATCCTTGAGCTGCCAGCAGAACATCACCTGCAGGGGAGCGTGATGCAAAGCCGCCAGGTCGATAGCGAATCGCAAGGCGTGTCGCGAGGTTTCCGAACCATCGACGCCAACCACGATCGGCCGCTGGTTCTTAGGCAGAGGGGAGCCGGGCAAATCGTACGTCACCGTGTTCTCCGAAGGCGTAAGCGCGTTGGCGATGGCATCCTGCACGCTGGATTCCTCGTCGTCGAGAATGCGAACTATGGTAACGGGAACCTGTGCGGCTTCGGCAAGCGATTCCGAAAGCGAGCCGAGGAACCAGCGTGCCACTCTGCCGAGTGAACGGCGTCCGACTACGATCTGCTGCGCATCCTTGCCGATCTCCAGCAATGCGGACGTTCCTGTGGCCTTGACCGACGTGAGTTTGACATGATCCTCATTGATGGTCATGCCCTGCGAAGCTTTGGAAACCCAGTCGCGAAGCCGTTGCGCGATCTCATGGCGGACTTCGGCCCACTGCTCTTCATCTTCCGGTTCCGAGCCCATATCCCAGGAATGGGACCATGCGAACACCGCATTGACCTGCTGGCCGGTAAGCGATGCCTCGTTCAGCGCCCAGCGTAATGCGGCGAAGGATTCGTCGGAACCGTCGACGCCGACGACGATGTCGTGCAAGCGGATATCTGCGAGCATCCCGGATTCGGTTGCATTTAGGGTGGTGTCGCTCATCTTGGTGACCTCCTTGGTCGTTGCTATATGTCAAGCATATCCGTTGCGTTGCGTCGAGAGCGCAATTTACGCGCGGATGAAAACAAACGTCATCGCGAATCGGTAGAGTGTTGATGGACTAACAAGAGTGGAAGGACAAGCATGTTCGAACGGTTTACCGACCGTGCGCGGCGCGTGATCGTGCTGGCGCAGGAAGAGGCTCGTACCCTCCAGCACAACTACATCGGTACCGAGCATCTGCTGCTTGGCCTGATTCGTGAGGGTGACGGCGTCGCAGCCAAGGCGCTGGCCTCAAAGGGTGTGACCTTGGATGACACCCGCAAACAGGTCGAAGAGATGATCGGTAAGGGGAATGCCACGCCGAACGGCCACATTCCCTTCACCCCGCATGCCAGGCAGGTGTTGGAGCTGTCGCTGCGTGAGGCGTTGCAGCTGGGGCACAGCTATATCGGCACCGAGCATATCCTGCTCGGTCTGATTCATGAAGGCGAAGGCGTCGGCACCCAGGTGCTGATCAAGATGGACGTCAATCTTGGCGAGCTGCGCAGCGCCACCATCGACCTGATCCGTGGCAATTCCGGTGATGGCAAGGGTGATGGCAAGGGCGATTTGGCCAATGCCGGTGGCGTGCAGGATCGTCGCAACCAGACCGGTTCCGCGATTCTTGACCAGTTCGGCCGCAATCTGACCGCTGAAGCTGCCGCCGGCAAGCTTGATCCGGTGATTGGGCGTTCGAGTGAGATCGAGCGTGTGATGGTGGTGCTGAGCCGCCGTACCAAGAACAATCCGGTGCTGATCGGCGAGCCGGGTGTCGGCAAGACGGCCGTGGTCGAAGGCTTGGCGCAGAAGATCAATGCCGGCGACGTTCCGGAGACGCTGAAGGGCAAGCAGGTCTATTCGTTGGATCTGGGATCCATGGTGGCTGGTTCGCGCTACCGTGGCGATTTCGAGGAGCGTCTGAAGAAGGTGCTCAAGGAGATCAAGACCCGCGGCGACATCGTGCTGTTCATCGATGAGATCCATACCATTGTGGGCGCTGGTTCCGCGGATGGCGCTCTTGGCGCTTCCGACATGCTGAAGCCTATGCTGGCCCGTGGCGAACTGCAGACCATTGGCGCCACCACCACCGACGAGTACCGTAAGTACATCGAGAAGGATGCCGCTTTGGAACGTCGTTTCCAGCCCATCCAGGTGCATGAGCCGAGCATTGCCGAAACCATCGAGATCCTTAAGGGCTTGCGTTCACGTTACGAGAACCACCATCATGTGACGATCACCGATGGTGCGTTGCAGGCCGCGGCCGAACTGTCGAGCCGTTACATTCAGGACCGTCATCTGCCAGACAAGGCCATCGATCTGATCGATGAGGCCGGTGCGCGTCTGCGCATCCGTCGTCTGACCGCTCCGCCGGAGCTTAAGGAACTTGACACGAAGATCGCCAAGCTTGCCGAAGAGAAGGACCAGGCCATCAAGGGCCAGGACTTCGAAAAGGCCGCTGAGCTGCGTGATAAGCAGGAGAAGCTGGAAGCCGAACGCAAGCAGAAGGAATCTTCGTGGCGTGAGGGCGAATCCGATGTGAAGATGGTTGTGGATGAGGATGTCATCGCCGAAGTGATTTCCCAGACCACCGGCATTCCGGTGTTCAAGCTCACCCAGGCCGAGTCCAAGAAGCTCATGACCATGGAAAGCGAGCTGCACAAGCGCATCATCGGCCAGGACGAGGCCGTGTCCGCGTTGAGCCGCTCCATCCGTCGTGCTCGTGTTGGTTTGAAGGATCCGAAGCGTCCGTCCGGTTCGTTTATCTTCGCTGGCCCCACCGGTGTTGGCAAGACCGAGCTGGCCAAGACGCTCGCCGAATTCCTGTTTGACGACGAGGACGCACTGATTCGTGTCGACATGTCTGAATTCTCCGAGAAATATGCGGCTTCGCGCCTGTTTGGTGCTCCTCCGGGATACGTCGGTTACGAAGAGGGCGGCGAACTCACCGAGAAGGTGCGTCGCAAGCCGTTCTCCGTGGTGCTGTTCGATGAGATCGAAAAGGCCCATCCGGATATTTTCAACACGCTGCTGCAGGTGCTTGATGACGGTCATCTGACTGATGGCCAGGGCCGCAAGGTGGACTTCAAGAACACCATCATCATTCTGACCACCAATCTTGGTACGCGAGACATCGCCAAGGCCGCCAACACCGGCTTCAATCTGGGTGCCAACACCGAGTCGAGCTACCAGCGCATGAAGGATCAGGTTTCCGCGGAGCTGAAGCAGCAGTTCCGTCCGGAATTCCTGAACCGTCTGGACGACATCATCGTGTTCAAGCAGCTCACCGAGCCGCAAGTGCGTCAGATCGTCGATCTTGACGTCAAGCAGCTCAATGATCGCTTGTTCGATCGCCACATGTCCCTCGAGCTTACCGACGCTGCCAAGGATCTGCTCGCGCAGAAGGGCTTCGACCCGCTGCTGGGCGCGCGTCCGTTGCGTCGCGTGATTCAGCGCGACGTCGAAGACGCCATTTCGGAGAAGATCCTGATGGGCGAACTCGAAGATGGCCAGCGCGTGAAGGTCGATGCGGAAGGCGAAGGCATCCTGGGCGAGTTCACCTTTACCGGTGAGGCGTTCGAAGAGCCAAATACGGAGCCTGCTGAAGGTGAAGTCGCAGCTGAAACCGAGGCACCTGCCGAATCGACGGAATCGACAGAACTTACGGAATCCGCAGAATCTGTTGAATAAGCAATCGGTGCGTAAGTAACGCGACACACGAAAGGCCTTGAAATCGTATGTAATGATTTCAAGGCCTTTCGTATGCCAAAAGTATTTCGAAACTTGACGAATTACAGTGTCAGCAGATCGAGATCGGCAGTGATTGACGTGTTACGGGTGAACAGTGTGCGACCCTCTCGTACCGAGCGAAGCACTTCGCAACGCTCGTATACGGCGTCGAACACGCTGGAAGCATCAAGCACAATGAAGTTTGCGGGCTTGCCTGCCTCAAGACCATACGAATCGCGCATGCCGAGCGTGGTTGCGCCGTTGACTGTCAGGAACTTCAACGCATCATCGATCTCTTCAAAACTCATCATCTGCGCCAAATGCAGCACATAATCGAGAATCAGCATCATATTGCCGTTACCGACCGGATACCAGGGATCTTGCATGGAATCCTGACCAAGCGACACATTCACCCCAGCTTCGGTGAGCTCCTTGACTCGCGTGATGCCACGACGCTTCGGGAACGTGTCTTGACGCCCCTGCAGATACAGATTTTCCGTAGGTGCGCAGGCGAAATTGATATGTGCGGCCTTCAACAGCTTGGTCAGATGGAAGAAATAGGCATTGTCGGCCGATCCCAAGGAGCAAGTGTGGCTTGCCGTGGTCTTCGAACCGATACCGGCGCGATAGGCGAGTGCGGACAGCAGTTCAAGATAACGTGAGTTTGGATCGTCGGTTTCGTCGCAATGCACGTCGATGAGCTTGTCGTACTTCGAAGCCAGTTCGACCACGGTGTGCATGGAACGTTCGCCGAACTTACGGCACTGCTCGAAATGCGGAATGCCACCGACGCAATCAGCACCCATTTTCAGGCCTTCCTCAACCAAATCCGCGCCGGATTCGCCATGAGGACCTTCATAGGAGTACATGCCCTCCTGCGGGAAGGAGACGATCTGCAGCGTGACAGTATCTTTCAGTTCCTCCTTAAGCTCCAGCAGAGCTTTGAGCGAGGTAAGATTCGGGTCGGTCACATCGGCGTGCGAACGAATGAACTGCACGCCATGACGCATTTCCTTGGCGATGCCGATTTTCGCGCGTTCCTTGATCTCGTCGACAGTGAGATCTGCCTTGGTTTCACTCCAACGCTGAATGCCTTCGAACAGGGTGCCTGACTCGTTCACCGCGCCGGGCTTGCGTGCGGTAAAGACGTAATCAAGATGCAGATGGGTGTCGCAGAATGGTGGACAGACCAGCTTTCCGCCCAAATCGACGACTTCCACGCTCGCCATATCTTTGCCTTGTGCTTCGAGTGTTGCTTTGAGATTGGGTGCAATGCTGATGAACTTGCCGTCTTCGACGAGAATATCTTGGATTGCCGTTGTCTCTGCTGCGGTGCTGCCCGGCATGCCGGTGGCGATGTGTGCGTTGATGAACAGTTGCGTGCTCATAATCACTCCTTCCAATACGAGTTTTCATGCGAGTTTTCGGGTTCCGGCAGACGTTTTGTCATATGTCCATTGGGTTACGGAAGGGAACCTTTGACGTAATCGTTGATGGTTATTGTCGGCGTATTGCTTTGCGGTCACGTTACTTGATGTGACATGTGTATTACTTCGGATTGGACGGTTTGTATGGCTGTTACGGTGAGGGAAGTGCTCGATGATGCCTTGGTTGCGACGGCGGAACCACAGGTTGAAGTTGCTGGCGATAGCTTGGATAATCCGGTGCGTTGGGTGTTCACCAACGAACGCGAGGACGTCGCCTCATTTCTGGCAGGAGGCGAGCTTCTGGTGGTGGAGGGGCGATCTTTAGTTGCGGACGGTCGTGAAAAACGTGCGGACGAATATGTGAAAAGCCTCGTGAATGCTGATATTGCGGCATTGATGGTCGAATTGGTTGAAGAAGTCACCCAACTGCCGAAAATGTTGGTGAAGGCAGCCAAGCATGAAGGACTTACGATTATTGGATTGCGCCGTCGCATTCCTTTCGTCGATATCTGCCAGAGCGTCAATACCATGATTGTGCGTGATCAGATGCGTATGCAGATGCAAGTGGACGTTATGTCAACTTCGTTGCGTTCTGAGCTTGCTCAAGCGTCCAATCCCAAAGCCGTTGCCGATGGCATTGCGAACCTGTTCGGCGAGGATGTGGTCATATTCGACGTGGACGGTCTTGAAGTCGCCCGAGCCGGACAGAACATCAATACCGCTACAGATTGCGGCATTGTACTTGCACTGGAGGAGCAGAAACGGCCTTTGGGCGCTTTGGAGATCAGCCAGCGCAATACGGTGTTCGATGAAGCGATGTGCAGAAGGATCGAACAGATTGCCGCTCCGGTTTTGACACTGTATCTCGATGGGGGAGCGCGCGTCGGCATGGTGGCGCATCTGATTGCGGGGCCGGAAGATGGCGTGCATGTTTCGCCGATGGAAGCGCGTGAGGGCCATGCCATGCTTGATGCGTTGGGATTCGCCGCTTCGGGCGTGTATATGCCATTTGCCATGAAACTCAAGTCGGTGGCCAACGCCATGCCGGCAATCGTGTCGATGATCGACGATTTCGAATCCAACGGCGGTTGCGAATCGATCTGTTTGTTGGAAGGCGATTTAATGATCGGTTTTCTCGCGGCGCAAGACAGCGGCGGCGATGTGTCGGTATTTTCAGATCGGTGTTTGCATGCGTTGACGCAAGTCGCTGCAAACGAATACGTATATACCGTGCATGGACGCGCAGCGTTGGACACGATTTCATTGATGGACGCGTTCGGTGCGTTGCGCAGTGTGATTCGAACATGCATTTCGAACGATGCGGAATGCCCGTATGGAACCTTCGAATGTGTGGATTCCTCGTTGCTGGAACGCATGTTGGGAATGGAACGTACCGATGAGGCCGTGCGCATGGTGATCACGCAGACGGTTGGGCATGAGCTTATGCATAACGCCATGCTGATCGACACGTTGTGCGCCTGTTTCGACAATCTCGACAACAAGACCGGCGCATGCGAGCAATTAGGTATCCAACGGCAGACGTTGTACAACCGATTGGACAAAGTGACACAGATCGTGGGCATAGCGCCTACCGATAAAATCAGCTGGTCAATGCTGCTTTTAGGTGCGAAAATGGCGAAATCGCAACATAATCACACCATATCTTCCACTTCGGCGCTGTAAGCAAGGGGAACTTGGCAAAACGTCAAAAACAAACGGTTGCGGTTTAACAATCAGTTCACTTTGGCGCAAATACTTCGGGCGATAGTCAGAGTCACAACGTTCGCCGGGTATGAAGAAAACGCGAACGTACAGACAGATTCAGCAGAAGAAAGCAGGTGACATGATGAGTGCCAGTGCAACAATCGCAACCGCCAACAGGGCTTCCGTGTCTGAACAGTCCGAAGAGCAGAAGATGGTCAAGAAAGTGGCCGTCTCGTCTTTCCTCGGCAACTTCATTGAATGGTTCGACTACGCTTCCTATTCCTACTTCGCGACCACCATCGCTTTGGTGTTTTTCCCGTCCGGCAATCACACGGTCGCCATGCTGCAGACGCTCGGCGTGTTTGCACTGTCATTCGTGCTTCGTCCGATCGGTGCACTGTTTTGGGGTAACTTCGGCGATAAGAAGGGACGCAAGGGCGCTCTTGCGATTTCCATCATGTTCATGTCGGGTGCATCGTTCCTGATTGGCTGCCTGCCGTCATATGCTGCGATCGGCATTTTCGCTCCGGCACTGTTGCTGCTGCTTCGCATGGTGCAGGGCTTCTCCGCTTCCGGTGAATATGCCGGCGCCGCAACCTTCCTTGGCGAATACGCGCCGACCAAGAAGCGTGGCATCTACTGCTCGCTGATTCCGGCATCCACCGCCATCGGTCTGCTCGTAGGCTCCACGCTCGCCACCGTGATGACCGCTTCGCTGAGCTCTGATGCACTGACCTCTTGGGGATGGCGTATTCCGTTCCTCATGGCCGGCCCGCTTGGTCTGATCGTGCATTTCATCCGTACCAAGCTCGCTGATTCGCCGGTGTATGCTTCCATGACCGAAGCTTTGGACGACAAGCAGCAGTTCGCTTCCACCACTAAGAGCGTCTCCCCGCTGCGCGAGCTGTTCCAGAACCACTTCAAGACTTTGGTCATCAGTTTCGGTGCCTGCGTGCTCAACGCGGTCGGCTTCTACACGGTGCTCACCTACCTGCCGACCTATCTGAGCGACACGGTTGGCATGGCTGCCGCACAGTCGTCCACCATCACCACCATCTGCCTGGTACTGTATGTGGCTTTGGTGTTCGGCATGGGTCACATCTCCGACATGTTCGGACGCAAGAAGGTGCTGATTGGTGCATGCGTGGCCTTCATCGTGCTCACCGTTCCGGCCTTCATGGCGCTGAACACCGCACAGTTCTGGCCGGTGCTGATCGTTGAGCTCGCCATGTGCGCCACCCTGACCGCCAACGACGGTACGCTTTCGAGCTACCTGACTGAAACCTTCCCGACATCGGTTCGTTTCACCGGCTTCGCATTCAGCTTCAACCTTGCCAACGCCATCTTCGGTGGAACCGCGCCGTTCATCGCAACCTGGCTGATCTACACCACCGGTTCGAGCATCGCTCCGGCCTGGTACATGGTGGCGGTGGCCGCCGTGGCACTGGTCGCCATGATCCTCTCTCACGAAAACACGGATAAGGATCTGAGCCGCATCTGAGAAGAAACGGTTTTTACGAAACAATTCCTCGAAACAATAAACGCCGTCCCTGAAACATCGATTGCAACATCGATTCGCGGGGACGGCATCATCGCAATCATTATCAATTGTTGAAACGCAAACCAACAACAGCACATAAAGGAGCAATCATGAGCAGCAGCCGTCGGATGGACCATATGACCTGGCCGGAAATCGAAGCATCGAAATCAAAGCCGGTTATTGTGCCAATCGGCTCCACCGAACAGCATAGCCAGCATCTTCCCCTTGGTGTGGACGCCATGATCGCCAGCCATGTGTCTGAAGACCTCGCCGAACGCATCGACGGCATCGTGGCACCGACCATGAACTACGGGTACAAGTCGAAGCCGCTTTCCGGAGGCGGCCCATTGTTCCCCGGCACCATCGACATGAACGGTGTGACGGTGATCAATCAAATGCATGATGTGCTTGGCGAGCTGATCGCGGACGGTTTCACCAAAATCGTGGTGATGAACGCGCATTTCGAAAACGAGGCATTCATTATCGAGGCAATCGATCTGATCACCCGCGAAACCAGGGGAGTGGCCACCATCGTCGAAACCAACTGGTGGGATCCGCTGCCGGAGAACGTGGTCGAGCAGGTGTTCGACGGACTCGTGTTCCCCGGTTGGGCGTTGGAACATGCCGCAGTGACGGAAACCTCATTGATGATGCATTACGAGCCGGAATTGGTGCATATGGACCGTGTGATTGACGAAGGCAATGTCACACCGAAGGCTTACGTGCGCTACCCGGTGCGCAAGGGCGACGTTCCGGATTACGGAGGACTGGCCACTCCTGCAGGTTCCAGCGCCGAACGAGGTAAGCTCATCGTCGATGCCTGCATTGATGCGGTGGCCGATATTTGTGCTACCGAATTCGGCGAATGATAGTTGAATATTCTGTATGGTGATTGCGCACGTGAGAACACGTGCGATTATACGAAGAAGGCTGGTATGTGACGGATGTCGTTACGTACCAGCCTTCTTGATTATGCCTGAGTGAAGTCCAGCTGATATTTGACCGCATCTCTGTGGTGCAACCAAATATCAGGATGTGCGACTTACTTGATGGCGTTCAGCCACTGTTCCTTGGTGGCCTTCTCGGATTCGAGCTTGGCCTTCTTCTTCGGATCGGATTCCGCGGCGATCTTCTGATCAAGCTCAGCGAGCTGAGCGTTGAGCTGTTCTTCGAAGGAGGACTTGCGGGCGTCGGCTTCCGGATCGGACTGCTTCCAAGCGGCATCCTCAATGGCCTTGATCTGCTTGTCTACAGCATCGAGACGGCCTTCGATGCGGCGCACTTCGTCACGCGGCACGTAACCGATCTGGTCCCACTCCTCCTGAATGGCGGCGAGAGCCTGACGGGCCTGCTTGGCCTCTTCTTCGCTTTTGACGGGAACCAGCGCCTCGGCCTTGACCAGCAGCTCTTCCTTCTTGGCAAGATTTTCCTTCTCGGAGGAGCTGATCTGATCACGATCGGCCTGACGTGCGTTGAAGAAGGTGTCTGCGGCGGCGCGGAAACGCTCCCACATGGCATCGTCGTCACGACGACCGGCACGACCGGCCTTCTTCCAACGATCCATCAGCTCGGTGAACTTGCGGGAGGTTTCAACCCAAGCGGTGGAATCCTGCAGCGCCTCGGCCTCGGCGATGATGGCTTCCTTGGTGGACTTGGCGGAATTACGCTCTTCGTCACGGTTCTGCACCCACTTGCGGCGGGCGAAATTGAACTTGGTGCGGGCCGCGGAGAAACGAGCCCACAGGGCGTCCGCATCTTCCTTGTCGATGCGGACGTTGTTGCGCTGATGCTCCTGCCACTGCTGGAAGAGCGAACGGAACTTGTCTGCGGTGGAACGCCAGTTGGTGTTCTCGTCGAGGGAATCAGCCAGCGCCTCGGCCTTCTCCACAATGGCGGTGCGCTCCTCGACGGCCTTGGCGATAGCGGCCTTGCGTGCCTCGGTCAACGCGGTTTTCTTGGCTGCGCCTTCCTCCTTCAGCGCCTCGAACTGGGCCTTGAGAGCGGCCAGATCACCCACCACTGCCGGCTGTTCGGTTTCCGCGGACAGCGTCTTGATGGTCTCGTCGATTTCGCGGGACTTCACATTGTTGGACTTGAGCTTGTTCGCGAACAGGTCCAACTTGGCCTTCAAATCAAGGTAACGGCGGGCATACAGAGCCAGCGCCTCTTCCTTGGAGGCATCAGGGAACTGACCGACCTCACGTTCTCCTTCGCCGTCCTTGACGAACACAGTACCATCGTCGGCGACACGGCCGAATGCTTCGGCGGTCTTCACATCGGCATCGGAGAAGCCGGTGGATGCGGCAGCCGGAGCGGTGTGCTGTGGAGCTTTCTTGGCGAAGGCCGCGGGGCTCGGAGCATGGGGCTTCATCGAAGCCGGGCTCGGAACGGCCGGTTTGCTGGCCTTGACTGCGGGCGTCGTTGCCTGCTCGGTGGTTTCATTGGTGTTCTCGGACGCGGTGACATTCTCGTCGGCCATGGCCAGCTCCTTTAAGTAAGCTTCATGTAGTGCAGGGGATGCGGATCGTGCGAACGTGCTTTCAAAGCCTGAAAAACGCGCTGCATTTTCCGCAACCTCATTTATTATAGGGAATCGTGGCAAAAGGCGCATCTATTTCAGGATTTCCAGAGTGGCTCCCCTCTGAACGTGTTGTGGAGCAGCGTGTTATCGACACGCTCCGTGAAGTTTTCGAGCTCAATGGCTTCATTGGCATTGAAACTCGTGCTGTTGAGCAGGGTTCGAGTCTGCTCAAGAAGGGCGAAACCAGCAAGGAAATTTACCTGCTGAGCCGCCTTCAGGAGGTCGGTCATGAGTCCGACACTCCGATTGAGGACCGCCTTGGTCTGCACTTCGATTTGACTGTTCCGCTGAGCCGTTATGTGGTCGAACATTCCGGCGATTTGGCATTCCCTTTCAAGCGTTGGCAGATTCAGAAGGTCTGGCGTGGCGAACGCCCGCAGGAAGGTCGTTTCCGCGAGTTCGTGCAGGCCGATATCGATGTGATCGGCAACGGTGATCTGCCCGATCATTACGAGGTCGAGCTGCCGCTGGTCATGGTATCGGCATTGGAACGTCTGCGTGAGTTCGGTTTGCCGAAGGCCACCGTGCATGCGAACAACCGTAAGCTTTCTGAAGGTTTCTACCGTGGTCTTGGCTTGACCGATGTCGAGGGCGTGCTCCGTGAGATCGATAAGCTCGACAAGATCGGTGCCGACGAAGTGGCCAAGTTGCTGGTCGAAGGCTGTGGAGCCGACGAGAATCAGGCACGTGCGTGCCTTGAGCTGGCTGAACTGACCGCAGCTGACGGCGCTGAACTGTCCGGCAAGTTCGACACGCTGTGCGAGAAGCATGGCATTGCCAATGATTCCGAGGCGTACGTGCTCGCACGTCAGGGTCTTGACACGTTGGCGATGATTGTTGACGAGGCCGCTCGTATTCGCCCGGGCTCCGTGATCGCTGATTTGAAGATCGCGCGTGGTCTGGATTACTACACCGGTTCCGTGTATGAGACGTTCCTTGACGGTGCTGCGGCTCTTGGTTCCATCTGTTCCGGCGGTCGTTACGACAATCTCGCATCGCAGGGCAACAGGAAGTATCCGGGCGTGGGCCTGTCCATTGGCCTGTCCCGCTTGGTTTCGTACATGCTGCACACCGCCGGTGCCCACGCGAATCGCGTGTCCCCGGCTTCCGTGCTCGTGGCCGTGTGGAACGAGGAGGACCGTTCCGCTTCCAACCAAATCGCCAACCAGCTGCGCGCCCGTGGCATCGCGGCAGATGTGGCTCCGACCGCAGCCAAGCTTGGCAAGCAGATCAAGTATGCCGACAAGCTCGGCATCCCATACGTGTGGTTCCCCGCGGACAAGTCCGCGCAGGACGCTTCGGACGAAGTCAAGAACATCATCACGGGCGACCAGCAGCCGGCCAACGCACAGTCTTGGGAGCCGGATACTGTGTATGCCCAGCAAACCGTTACCGTAGAAGCCTGAAATCGCAAGACTTCAATCATTAGAGAACAAGGAATAGGGGAAGCATGAGCCAGACGGCTTATAGAACACATCATGCAACCGAAGTGACCGAGGAACTCGTCGGTCAGAAGGTGACGCTCTCCGGTTGGGTCGATCGTCGTCGTGACCACGGTGGCGTGGCCTTCATCGATCTTCGTGACAACACCGGTCTTGTGCAGGTAGTTATCTACGACGAAGACATGGCACGTCCGCTGCGCTCCGAGTTTGTGATTCAGGTGGTGGGCGAGGTCCGCCTGCGTCCGGACGGTAACGAGAATGATCATCTGGCCACCGGCAAGATCGAGGTTGTGGCGGAAAACATCGAGGTGCTCGCCAAGTCTGACGCGCTGCCGTTCCAGGTGTCCACCGCGTTGGAAAACGAGTCCGAGAACAAGCTGCCGGGCGAGGAAGTTCGCCTCAAGTACCGTTATCTCGACCTGCGCCGCCCGTCCATGCAGCGCAATCTGAAGCTGCGTTCCCAGATGTCGAAGGCTGCTCGCCACGCTCTGGAAGAGATGGGCTTCGAAGAGGTCGAAACCCCGACCATGATCAAGTCCACTCCGGAAGGCGCTCGCGATTTTGTGGTGCCGGCCCGCTTGGTGCCAGGTTCTTGGTACGCGTTGCCGCAGTCCCCGCAGCTTCTCAAGCAGCTGCTGATGGTTTCCGGCGTGGAACGCTACTACCAGCTGGCCCGCTGCTACCGTGACGAGGATTTCCGTGCAGATCGTCAGCCGGAGTTCACCCAGCTCGATATGGAAATGGCGTTCGTGGATCAGGAAGACGTGATGGCCATGGCCGAAAAGGTCATCGCCGCCATCTGGAAGTCCGCAGGCTATGAGATCCAGCTGCCGATTCAGCGCATCACTTGGCAGGAAGCCATGGATAAGTACGGCTCCGACAAGCCGGATCTGCGTTTCGGCAACCCGCTGATCGAGCTGACCGACTACTTCAAGAACACTCCGTTCCGCGTGTTCCAGGCTCCGTACGTTGGTGCGGTGCTCTTCAAGGGTGGTGCGGCCACGCCTCGTCGCCAGTTCGACGCTTGGCAGGATTGGGCCAAGCAGCGCGGCGCCAAGGGCCTCGCCTACGTGGTGTTCGCTGAGAACGGCGAGCTCAAGGGACCTGTTGCCAAGAACCTGTCTGAAGAGGAGCGCGCTGGCCTGAAGGAAGCCGTTGGCGCAGAAGACGGCGATGCCGTGTTCTTCGCAGCAGGCCGTCGCACCTCCGCTCAGGAGCTGCTGGGTGCCGTGCGTGTGGAACTGGCCGATCGCGCCGGTCTGCTCAAGCCGGACGACTTCGCTTTCACTTGGGTTGTGGACTTCCCGCTGTTCAAGCCCACCGACGATCCGGATGACGACGATGTGGCAGTCGGCCACTCCAAGTGGACCTCCATGCACCATCCGTTCACCATGCCGTCCAAGGATTGGATCGACACCTTCGACAAGGATCCGGAACACGCCATGTCTGATTCCTACGACATCGTGTGCAACGGTAACGAAATGGGCGGCGGTTCCGTGCGTATCCACCGTGATGACATTCAGGATCGTGTGCTCGATGTGCTCGGCATCACTCCTGAAGAGGCTGCCGACAAGTTCGGCTTCCTGCTTGAAGCCTTCAAGTACGGCGCTCCGCCGCACGCTGGCATCGCTCTCGGTTGGGATCGTACCGCCGCCATCCTGGCTGGCGCCGACTCCATCCGCGACGTCATCGCCTTCCCGAAGGCTGGCGGCGGTCGTGATCCGCTGACCGGCGCCCCGGCTCCGATTTCCGACGAACAGCGTGCGGAAACCGGCGTTGATTATGATCCGGAAGAAGACGAAGACTGATAGTGTTTTCGCTTTGAGATAACAGGCTGTCTTTGCATGAGAGACCGTGCAAGGACAGCCTGTTTTTATTGTTTACGTTGTCTATTTTCTCTTGCTGCCGGTATGGTGGAGCAAAGATGAGTATCTGAAATATTATGAGAAAGAACTGAATCTGTAGTATGAATTTGAAGCAATCGTTGGAAAAACATGATTTTCATGGTGTCTGGATGCGACTTCTCGCGTTGGCGATGATACTGATTGTGGCAGTGAGTGCACTCATCGCATCCCCAGTTAGTGCTAACGCCGCCGAAGTCGGAGATCCCTCCGCAGTCAAGGGCAAAACCTACGCGGTCGGCACCGATACCACATTCGCACCGTTCGAATATCGCGAGAACGGCAAGATGACCGGTATCGATATGGAACTGATCCGTGCCATCGCCCAAGAAGAAGGATTCGAAGTCACCATCCAATCATTGGGTTTCAATGCAGCATTGCAGGCTTTGAGCTCCAATCAGGTGGATGTGGTGATCGCAGGCATGTCAATCACCGACGAACGCAAGGCGACCTACGATTTTTCCAATCCTTACTTCCAGTCCGGTATCCAGATGGCCATCGCTGAAAACAACGATAGTATTACCAGCTACAAGGATCTTGACGGTAAGACCGTTGTCGCGAAAACCGGATCGGAAGGCGAATCCTACGCCAAACAGCATGCAAGCGAATACGGCTATACCGTGACTTCCGTGGACCAGTCATCAACCATGTACGAGATGGTCAAATCCGGCAATGCGGATGCCGTGTTCGACGACTATCCGGTGCTTGCCTACGGTGTTTCCCAAAACAACGGTTTGAAGATCGTGACTCCGAAGGTGCCGCATGGTGAATACGGCATGGCCGTGAACAAAGGCAAGAACGCCGATCTGCTGGCCGCCATCGACGATGGTCTGAACAAGCTCATCGCTTCGGGCGAGTATGAGACGATTGTCGCACAGTATTTGGGTGCCGATGGCGCGAAGGAACAGGTCGAGGCGATTTCCGGCAAGGTCACCGACAACGGTGCCGACGGTGAGGCGCAGAAGAAGGTCGGTTTCTTTGGTCTGGTCAAACAGTCGATGCCGGCTTTGCTGACTGGTCTGAAGAACACGCTGTTGATCACGTTGCTGTCGTTTGTGATCGCACTGGCGTTGGGTGTTGCTTTCGGCTTGATGAAAGTATCGGAGAACAAGATTCTGAGAGGCGTGTCCAAGGTTTATATCGCAGTGTTCCGCGGCACTCCGATTCTGGTGTGGGCGTTCTTCTTCTATTTCGGTGTGCCGCAGCTTATCGGACACAGTGTGAACATTTGGGTTGCAGGTGCGTTGACGTTGTCGCTCAATTCCGGCGCATATCTGGCGGAGATCGTGCGTGGCGCCGTGCAGTCCGTTGACTCTGGTCAGATGGAGGGAGCACGATCGCTTGGCCTCAACCATCATCAGGCCATGGCGCGCGTGATCATGCCTCAGGCCACTGCAATCGCCATGCCGTCGATCATCAACCAGCTGGTCATTATGATCAAAGATTCCTCGCTGCTGCTGGCCATCGGCTTTGGTGAATTGCTGTATCAGGCGCAGCAATTGTATGCGGCGAACTTCCGCGTCACCGAAACGTTGCTGATCGTCGGTGTGATGTACTTCGTGGCCATCACCATCCTCACATGGCTGGCCAATATCGTTGACAGGAAGGTGAATCGATGAGCGAGAACTGCAATCACGGCAACAATGATGGCGAAGTGATCATCGACGTCAAGAATCTGCATAAAAACTATGGTCATATGGAAGTCATCAAAGGCGTCGATCTTACGGTACGCAAGGGCGAGGTGATCTGTATCATCGGACCGTCTGGTGCCGGCAAATCCACCATGTTGCGTTGCCTGAACGGACTTGAACAGGCATCCAGCGGCCAGATCGTGGTCAACGGTCATGATCTGGGTGATCCGCATGTGAACATCGACCAGGTTCGAGAGCAGGTTGGCATGGTGTTCCAGCATTTCAACCTGTTCAACAACATGAGCGTGATTGACAACATCACGCTTGCGCCGAAACTGGTGCACAAGGAAACCGACGAGCAGGCGCGTGAACATGCGATGGCATTGCTGAAAACCGTGGGATTGGCCGAAAAGGCCGATGTCATGCCTCGCTCGTTGTCTGGCGGTCAAAAGCAGCGTGTTGCCATCGCACGATCCTTGGCCATGCGTCCGAAGGTCATGCTGTTCGACGAGGCCACGTCGGCGCTTGACCCGGAGATGGTCGGTGATGTGCTCGAAGTCATTCGTGAGCTGGCCGAAGACGGCATGACCATGGTGCTGGTGACCCACGAGATGGGTTTCGCCCGCGAAGTGGCCACCCGCGTGATCTTCACCGACGCCGGCGTGATCGAGGAGGAAGGCACTCCGGACGAGATCTTCAACCATCCAAAGAGCGAACGATTGAAGACGTTCCTTTCCAAAGTGCTCTGAGTGCTCTCTTGGCCCCGGCGATTGCTTAATCGCTGATCGCGGATGAAATGCTGCGATCGTGTGACGGATGGTCATACGAATCTGCATGTAAAAGACAGGCGAATGTAGGGTGAAATTCATCTTGCGTTCGCCTGTTCGGCTCTTTCTCGTTGCTTGGCGTTCCTACGTTGGTATGCATGAGCATTGGTGATACGTGGCGTCGCGTTGTGGATGGTTTCAAATCCAAGGTGCCCGAACGAGTGGTGTTCGGTGCGGTGGTTGTATTGTTCGTAATAGCGGTGCTGGCTATCGAATTGCCACGATGGTGGTAGCTGCCACGTACGGCGCTCAAGATATCGGTATTGCGGTCGATAACGCGCTATGATGCATTTTGGGACAACGTTGTCTCATATTTCGAGCACGTCAGGGGGTGGTGACGGCCGCGGAAACATGGCTTTCATATACTATCCGTATGACAGATATCAAAGAAACGCAAGAGACGCGCCCGATCATGCCGGGTACGGAAGACAGCGACCGCCCGCTGGTCGAATTGACCCACGTTGAAAAGCACTACGGTGACTTGCATGTGCTCAAGGACATCAACCTCACCGTCAAGAAGGGCGAGGTGCTGGTCATCGTCGGTCCATCCGGTTCCGGCAAATCCACCATGTGCCGCACCATCAACCGTTTGGAAACCATCGATTCCGGCGACATTCGCATCGACGGCAAGCCGTTGCCTCAGGAAGGCAAGGAGCTCGCCAGCCTGCGCGCCGAGGTTGGCATGGTGTTCCAGTCGTTCAACCTGTTCGCCAACAAGACCATTCTTGAAAACGTGACGCTTGCTCCGATCAAGGTGCGCCATATGGATAAGAAGGCGGCCGAGGATCTCGCCATGGATTTGCTTGCCCGCGTGGGCGTGGCTTCCCAAGCCTCCAAGATGCCGTCACAGCTTTCCGGCGGTCAGCAGCAGCGTGTCGCCATCGCCCGAGCGCTCGCCATGCAGCCGAAGGTCATGCTGTTCGACGAACCGACGTCCGCACTTGATCCGGAAATGGTCAACGAAGTGCTTGACGTCATGGTGGAGCTGGCTCACGAAGGCATGACCATGCTGTGCGTGACCCACGAAATGGGCTTCGCACGCAAGGTGGCCGACAAGGTCGTGTTCATGTCCGACGGCCAGATTCTTGAGCAGAGCACGCCGGAGGACTTCTTTGAAAATCCGAAGACCGATCGTGCCAAGGACTTCCTGTCGAAGATTCTCACCCACTGAAATGACTGACGGGAATAAGACAGAAGAAGGATTTTCGATATGAAACTTTCTATGAGGGCGAAGCGTATGCTACGCAGGGTTATAGCGACTTTCTGCGCATGCGCATGCGTGTTCGCAGTGTCCGCCTGTGGCGCGGACGACGCCGATGGCAAGATTCGCGTCGGTATCAAATTCGACCAGCCTGGTCTGGGCTTCAAAAAGTCCGGCACGTATGTCGGCTTCGACGTTGACGTAGCCAAGTACATCGCCAAGAAACTCGGCTATTCCGAAGACCAGATCGTGTGGAAGGAAGCACCGTCGAAGCAGCGTGAAGCCATGCTGCAGAACGGTGACGTCGATTACATCGTCGCCACGTACTCCATCACCGACGAACGCAAGAAGGTCGTCTCCTTCGCCGGACCGTATTTCGTGGCGGGTCAGGATCTGCTCGTTCGTAAAGACGAAACCTCCATCAAGGGACCTGAGGATCTGAACGGCAAGCGTTTGTGCTCCGTGACCGGTTCCACTTCCGCGGTCACCGTCAAGGAGAAGTTCGCCAACGAAGTGCAGCTCATGGAGCAGCCTGGTTACGCGGAGTGCGCTACCGCACTGTTCTCTGGCATTGTTGATGCGGTGACCACCGACGACATTATTTTGGCTGGTCTTGCCTCCGCGTCCCGCGGCCGTCTGCGCGTGGTCGGCAAGCCGTTCACCCAGGAGTATTACGGCGTCGGCATCAAGAAGGGCGATACGAAGCTGGCCACCCAGATCAACAACGCCATCGCCGATATGATCCAGGATGGTTCTTGGCAGCGTGCCATTTCCGACAACACGAAGGGCACCGCATACACGCCGAACGCGAAGTACAATCCGCCGGAGCCGACTGAGGGGGAGAGATAATGGAAGCGTTCATCTCATTGTTCAGCCAGTACAATGTGCCGGCTGCGTTCTTGGTGAACATTGAACTGACCCTGTGGTCGGCGTTGTTCTCCACGATTCTTGGCGTCATCCTCGTGATGATGCGCATCTCGCCGGTCGCGTCGCTGCGTATGGTCTCGGGTGCTTACGTCGAGCTGTTCAAGAACCTGCCGTTGACCATCATCATGGTGTTCATGGTGCTGGGTGCCTACGCGCAGCTGAAGCTCAGCTTCTCCGACACGTTCGCCACCAACTTCTTCTGGCTTGCCGTCACCGGTTTGAGCCTGTATACGGCGGCCTTCGTGTGCGAATCGCTGCGATCCGGCATCAACACCGTGCCGCTTGGCCAGGCTGAAGCCTGCCGTGCGCTGGGATTGAACTTCATGCAGTCCGCCACCCAGATCATTCTGCCTCAGGCGTTCCGTGGCTCCGTGGCACCGCTGGGCAACACGTTGATCGCATTGCTGAAGAATTCCACGGTTGCGGCCGCGGCTTCCGTCGCCACCGAAACCTCGTCGTTGATGAGCGAAATGATCGAATACCGTTCCGACGTGATTGTTCCGATCTTCCTGATCTTCGCATTCGGTTATGTGATTCTGATCATTCCGATCGGCATGCTGACCACGTATCTGTCCAACAAGCTCGCGGTGAGGAGGTGACGCACCATGGCAAGCGATGAAAGCGCGGTGCTGTTCGACCAGCCCGGTCCTAAGACCCGTAAAACCATTCGTATCGTCAACTGGATTGCCGGCATTGTCTTCGCAATCGTAGTTGTGCTCATTCTCATGAGGCTTCACAATCCGCCGGATGGCGAGAACCAGCTGAGCTGGGAGTTGTGGAAGCCGGCGCTTGACGCTGAAGCATGGACCGATTTCTATCTGCCCGGATTGTGGGCCACGATTCGAGCTTCCGTGTTGGCAGTGATCGGCGCAGTGCTGTTCGGTCTGATTTTCGGTATCGGCCGTCTGCTGCCGAATATCGTGATTCGTGCGATTTCCGGCGCCATCGTTGAGTTCGCACGTGCGGTCCCTGTGCTGCTGCTGATGATCTTCTTCTGGCGTTGGTTCGCTTTCGCAGGCATGTCAAGCCCCGCATACTGGGCTGTGGTGCTCGCATTGGTGATCTACAACGGTTCCGTGGTGGCCGAGCTGGTTCGTTCCGGTGTCGGCAACCTGCCGAACGGCCAGCGTGAGGCGTCGCTCGCCTTGGGCTTGACCCGCACGCAGTCGCTGATGGAAATCGAAGTGCCACAGGCCATCTACGCCATGCTTCCTGCCGCCGTGACGCAGTTGGTGGTGGTACTGAAGGATACCGCTCTCGGCTCGATCATCATGTACACCGATTTGCTGCAGGAATCGCGTCGACTTGGTTCGATGTACTTCAATATTCTGCAGACATTGGTTGTGGCTGCCGTCATCTACTTCATCGCATGCTGGCTGCTGAGCCGTCTTGCGGAATGGCTGCCGGAACGCATGCAGAAGCACACTGCGGCACCTGCCGAACCGGAACCGGTCGCTCCGATCGCCATTATGGATCCGTCGAACGTGAACCAGATCGCCGTGGCTAGGGAAGGTGTGCCGCTTGGCGGTGCCCAGCGCCTGTACCATGTGCACCATCGTGGTTCCAACGCGTCGATTCGCCATTGGCGTCAGACCCGCTATGTTCAGGGATTCGATGAGACGCATCCGGAAAGCCAAGTCGAGTTCGATAAGAATGGCAGGCCGATCAAAGATACGTCCAAGCAGGACAAGCTGAGATTCGACAAGCCGAAGTCAGACAAATCAAAGGGTGATAAGCCCAAGCAGTGACGTCATTTGATCTGAGAAGACCGATAGGGCGCTGGTTTCTTGCAAAGAGCGAGGAATCAGCGCCCTATTGCGTGAAAGAAGTCAGACAAAACGTCAGAAAAGCGGGATGCGGCGATTAGGTGCGGCGATGCCACGGTTCAATCGCCGCATCGTCTATCATAGGGGACAAGCGAGGAGGCTTGACATGTCAGACAAAGACAAGGATGCGAAGACGTCGTCCATTGCGAAGACGTTGAACAAGGTTGAGGACAGGCTTGAGAAGGGGGAGAACTGCAGTTCCGTTGCCGAAGGGCTTGCGAATGTTGCCAAGGCCAGCGAGTTGCTCAGTTCCGTGTGGACACTTCCGCCCAGTCAGTTATTGCGATTCCATCATGATACGAGGGTCGCTGCAATCGATGGCGATTCCACGCCGGGTTTCGACGGCAACAAAGATGATGCGGAACGATTCATTGCGATCAGTTCTTCTGAAATCGCACGATATCAGCGGCTTATGTACGCCAATGGAGTGAAAGGTTCCCGCCGTCGTCTGTTGATTATTCTGCAGGGCATGGATGCTTCCGGCAAAGGCGGCATCGTGCGTCACGTATTCAGCCAGGGCGATCCGATGGGCATGCATTATCACGGTTTCGGTGCTCCCAAAGGCGAGGAAAAGGACCACGATTATTTGTGGCGCATCAAACGGGAACTGCCGCAGAATGGTTGGATCTCCATTTTCGATAGATCGCACTATGAAGATATCGTCATGCCGCGCATTTACAAAACCTATCCGGAAGAGGTATGGCAGGCGCGATATGACGAAATCAACCGATTCGAATCGCAATTGGTCGCGGACGGATGCTCCATCATCAAAATATTCCTTGTGGTGAGCAAAGAGGAGCAGAAGGAGCATTTCCTCGGCAGACTGGAGGATCCGACCAAATATTGGAAGTTCGACCCCAGCGACCTTGAAGCGCGTGCCCGTTGGAACGACTACATGGCCGCATGGCAGGACGTGTTCGCGCGTACGAGCACCGAGCAGGCGCCCTGGTACCTGGTGCCTGCCGACAATCGTTGGTATTCAAGGGCGGTTGTGTCTGAACTGCTCCGTAACGTATTGAAGAACATGAACATGATCTGGCCGCCTCTGGAAGTCGACGCCGACGAGATGCGACGTCAGTTGGAAACGCTGTAGTCGAAGAACACGACTTCGCCGCTCGACTGTGTGGTGTCCAAATCGACGGTTCCGGTGATGGCCCAATCATGGTCGCCATCGGAATCGTCGATGATCTGACGCACCTTCCAACTGTGCTCGCTGTTCTCCTTGGAATCGTCGAGGATGAACAGTTCGCTGCTACGGGCCTTCGCATCCGTGTTGACGTATTCGTGCTCATCGTAGAAGTCGTCGAGCGCATCCTCCCATTCGTGCACGCCATAACCCCAGTCTTTGTCAAGCGCGCCGAGCTCGTCGGGTTTGTCGAGATCCATGAGCTGCACGCGGCGGAACATGGCGTTGCGCACGAGCACGGTGAGGCCTCGACGATCCTCCACCACGGCCTGCTTCGCGCCGGGTGCGGCCAGGTTCGCGGCGGCTTCGGAAGCGTCGGTGCCGGCTCCCGCGTTCTCCCATTCGTCGACCAGCGAGGAGTCGATGGAACGAACCACAACGCGCAGCCAGGAGATGATGTCCCGTAACTGTTCGTTGCGCTTCTCCAAAGGAACGGTACGCGCCAGCGCGCGATATGCGTCAGACAGATAGCGCAGCAGCGTGCCTTCGGAGCGGGCGATATTGTAGCGCGCGATGTAACCGGTGAAATCGGAGGCCGTTTCGACCATGTCCCGGATCACCGATTTCGGGCTCAACCAATAATCATTGGCCCAAGGCACATCGTGACGGTATTCGTCGAACGCAGCCTGAAGCATGTCTTCCAATGGTTTCGGATACGTGATCTCCTGCAAGCGGTCCATACGTTCGTCATAGTCAAGACCGTCTTCCTTCATGCGGATCATCGCCGCGTCGCGGGCTTGACGTTCCTGCGCGCGCAACACCTGCTTCGGATCCTCCAACGTGGCTTCCACCATGGAAATCACGTCAAGCGCGTAACTTTCCGATTCCGGATCAAGCAGTTCCAACGCAGCCAGCAGGAACGGGCTCAACGGCTGGTCAAGCGCGAAATCATCCGGCATGTCGACGGTCATGAAATAGTCCTTGCCACCATCATCGCGGTCTTCCGTTTCGATCACATTCGTGTCGAACAAGGTCTGGAAGATCTCGTCGGCACGATCATGAAGACGCTCCTTCTGTTCCGGAGTCTGCGCTGAATCATCGATCAGGCGATCGATGCGGTAGCGTGCGTCGCCGCCCTGCGCCACTTCGTTCAACACCATGGAATGCGTGACCTTCATATGCGGCACCAAAGTTTCAGGGTCCGCGTCGATCAGCTTATCGAACGTGTTCTCATTCCACGTGACGAAGCCCTCAGGCGCCTTCTTGCGCTTGACTTTCTTGAGCTTTTTCGGGTCGTTGCCCGCTTTGGCGAGGGCCTTGGCGTTCTCGATTTCGAATTCCGGACCCTCGGCGATGACCAAGCCCTCCGTGTCGAAGCCCATACGTCCCGCACGCCCCGCGATCTGATGGAATTCGCGGGCACGCAGCTTGCGCATCTTCGTGCCATCGAACTTGGTCAATGCGGTCAACACCACGGAATGAATGGGCACGTTGATGCCGACACCCAACGTGTCAGTGCCGCAGATCACCGGAAGAAGACCCTGCTGGGCGAGTTGCTCGACCAGACGGCGATAGCGGGGAAGCATGCCCGCATGGTGGATACCCACGCCGGTACGCAGCAGACGCTGCAGAATCTTACCGAACGCCGTGGTGAACTTCGTGCCCTTGATCGCCTCCGCAATGGCCGCACGTTGCTCCTTGCTGGACACTCCCGTGCTCGCCAGAGCGTTCGCCGTCTCCAATGCGGCATCCTGAGAGAAATGCACCACATAGATCGGCGTTTCCCCTCTGCCGAAGGCCAGTTCGACGGTTTTCTCCAACGGGTCAAGCGTGTACTCGTACGTCAACGGTACCGGACGCGGCGCATCGGCGATGATGTCGACGTCCGTGTCCGTCATGTCCTCCAATTTGTCGGCAATCGCATCGACGTTGCCCAATGTGGCGCTCATCAGCAAAAACTGCGTGTTCGGCAATGTCAGCAGCGGAACCTGCCAAGCCCAACCACGCTCCGAATCGCCATAATAATGGAATTCGTCCATCGCCACACAGCCGACATCGGCATGACGGCCCTCACGCAATGCCTGGTTCGCAAGAATCTCCGCAGTGCAGCAGATGATCGGCGCATCGGCGTTGATGTGCGTGTCTCCGGTGATCATGCCGACGTTCTCACGACCGAACACCTCCACCAAATCAAAGAATTTCTCAGACACCAACGCCTTGATCGGAGCCGTGTAATACGAGCGACGGCCCGTGCACAACGCAGCGAAATGCATACCCAACGCCACCAGTGATTTGCCGGAGCCGGTGGGCGTGTTCAAAATGACATGATCGCCCGCGAGCAGGTCCATGATGGCCTCTTCCTGATGGGGCCACGGCTCAACACCTTTGACGTCCGCCACCCACTCGAAAAAGCGTTCGTAGATCTCGTCCGTGTCGATGTTGCGCTCGCCATCGCTCCAATTCGGCGCCAAGGCGCCCAAAGAACCGTAATTCGTATCGTCAGCCATGATTGCCAGTCTAGCGGCTGGCATGAACTCAAATGTCGAACGTGTGTTCGAATTATTGCGTATGTTGCGGTACAGTAGAAATTATGACTGAGGATTTGTTTGGTGCGATGGACGCTCCCGAAGATATGACACGCCCGCTGGCCGTGCGCATGCGTCCGTCGAGCGTGGACGAAGTGGTGGGCCAATCGCGGGTGCTGGGACAGGGCTCTCCTCTGCGCAGACTCGCCAATCCGGCGTCCAAAGGCTCGCTGACCGCGCCGAGCTCCATTATTCTGTTTGGACCTCCCGGCGTCGGCAAGACTACGCTTGCCTATATTGTGGCCAAACAGTCCGGTCGAGTCTTCGAAGAGCTTTCCGCAGTCACCTCCGGCGTCAAGGACGTGCGAGATGTACTCAGACGCGCCCATGATCGTCTTGTCGCGGAGGGCAAGGAAACGGTACTGTTCATCGACGAAGTGCACCGATTCTCCAAATCGCAGCAGGATGCATTGCTGCCAAGCGTGGAAAACCGTGACGTCACTTTCATTGCGGCCACCACGGAAAATCCGAGCTTTTCCATCATCAAACCGTTGTTAAGCCGATCCGTGGTCGTCAAACTCGAATCGCTGGAACCCGACGACCTGAAAACGCTCATCAACAGGGCCATCGAAAGCGAGCGTGGGCTTAAAAACGAAGTCAAAATCAACGACGAAGCCGTTGACGAAATCGTGCGTATGGCCGGAGGCGACGCGCGAAAAACACTGACGATCCTTGAAGCCGCCGCGGGGGCGCTTACCGGAGACCAAGCGCGCAAAAAAGGTACGAAACGGCCAATCATCACTCCCGACGTGGTATCGCAGGTCATGGACGTGGCCACCGTGCGCTATGACAAAGACGGCGACGACCATTACGATGTGATTTCCGCATTCATCAAATCCATGCGTGGATCCGACCCGGACGCCACCATGCACTACTTGGCACGGATGTTGCGCGCCGGCGAGGATCCGCGATTCATCGCACGGCGCATTATGATCGCAGCTTCCGAGGAAGTCGGTATGGCGGCTCCGCAGATACTGCAGGTCACCGTCGCGGCGGCACAAGCCGTGTCCATGATCGGCATGCCCGAGGCGCGCATCATTCTCGCGGAAGCCGCGCTCGCCGTTGCCACCGCGCCAAAATCGAACGCCGGCTACAACGCCATCAACAGCGCGCTCGCCGATGTGGACGCGGGATTGATCGGTCAGGTACCCTTGCACCTAAGGAATGCGCCGACCGCCCTGATGAAAAGTTGGGGCAATCATGAGGGGTATCGGTACGCTCATGATTGGCCGGGAGCCGTGGCTCCGCAGCAATACATGCCGGACGAGCTGGCAGGGCGGGAATACTACCATCCGAACGATCGCGGCTACGAGCATGAGATCAAACCGAGACTGGAGAAAATTCGCAAAATCCTGCATGAGAAGAACGGTGGTCAAACCGGTAACTCTGATCGAGCCTAGTGTGGTGTCAGTTCTCATTCTTCGTTGTCGTTGGACTAGGGGTCCGCTAAAATTCTTCGTTGGGGTTGATGCCTGCTTGCTATGAGCAAGGCCCATGCGTCAATCGCGGCGTCGCACATGGCCGCAGGAAAAAGTGCGCGGAAAGTGATTATGCAAGAACGGAATACAACGCTCGAAACCACCAGCCATATCAGTCGAAACAGTAGTGAAAACGTCAGGAAAATGCCGGACGAACGCATCCCCGGCAAACTCATTGGAGCCATCGTGGCGGTCGGCTCCCTCGCCTTCATCGGCATTCTCACCGAAACCGTGATGACGGTGCTTTTCCCGCAACTCATGCGGGAATTCAACGTCGACACCGCAACCGTGCAGTGGATCACCACCATCTACCTGCTGGTGGTCGCGGCCACCATGCCGTTGTCGTCGTATCTTAACCGTCGTTTCAAGCACCGCACGTTGTTCCTTGCCGCGGTGGCGCTTGCCGTGCTCGGCTCGCTCATTATGATTGTCGGTCATGCGTTCCCGGTCATTCTCATTGCCCGTGTGATCCAAGGCATGGGTTCCGGTGTGGCCACGCCGCTGATGATCAACATCATTCTTGAACAGTCGCCAAAGAGCAAAGTCGGACGATTGATGGGCGTTGGCTCGCTGGTCATTACTGTGGCTCCGGCAATTGGACCGACCGTGGGTGGCGCGGTGTCGAGCATTCTGCCATGGCGTGCGATTTTCGTAATCGTCATTCCGGTTATTCTGCTGATCTCGCTGCCTGTCGGTTTGAAATGCATCGAACAGCATCGCCCGACGGAAGAGGCGCGTCTCAATTCGTTGCAGTTCGTGTCGATTGTGCTTGCGCTGTGCGGATTGGTAATGTTCCTGAATCAGGCCGGTGTTGCGGTCAGCGCTGCGGTTGCCGGCAGCAGCGCCACGGTGTCGGCGGTGTTCGCCGTGGTGAGTCTGATAGTTGGGTTGGGTTCGCTGTTGTTCTTCGGCTGGTCGTCGAAGCGTTCGTTCTCGCCGCTGATCCGTTTGGGCTGGCTACGTGATCCGATGGCGTTGTTACATTTGATCGCCTACATGCTGCTGCCGATCGTCGGCATCGGTTTCGGTTATGTGATCACCAATGTGGCGCAGCTTTCGTTGGGAACCAGCGCGTTCCTCGCCGGTGCTTTGGTGCTGCCGGGTGCGCTGATCGGCGCGTTCTTCGCACCGGTTGGCGGTATGCTGTACGACCGTTTCGGACCGGTGCGTCCGATTCTCGGCGCGTTTTTCGCCGCGATTTGCGGGCCGATTCTGCTGCTGGTATTTTCCATGCGACTGACATCCGTCACGCTTGCCGGTTTCTACTTCATTTTCGGATTTGGCTATTCGCTTGGTTTTTCCAATATCATGACCAATGCGTTGCGTAACATCGCACCTCAGTTCATGCCGGACGGCAATGCCGTGTTCAACACCTGCCTGCAGTTCGGCGGTGCCGCTGGCACGGCGCTCTTCTCCACGATTCTGTCGGTGGCTCAGGCTGGCGCAGGCGAAGAGGGGGGTGCCACGTTCCGTCACGCTACGGCTGTCGGTGGCAGCTGGACGTTCGCTACCATGATTGGTATCGTGGCCATTGCCATCTGTTGCTTGATTGCGGCGTTCCGTATTGGTGCGAAACGTAATAGCAGGCTATAGAAAAAGCCTGTAGCGTAAAGTGAGGAAAGCGTTCCGTCAAGGAATATCGGCTTGCTATGCTGTCTCTACCGTGTTATTGAGAGGACAGCAATGAGACTACAACACCCGTATAGCGGCATCACTACCGGTCTGCTCAAGCCGATTACGGCGGCGCTTTCCATAGTTGCGCTGCTTGCGGGCTGTGGATCCGTGGAGGCGAAGGATTCCCAGCAGGAAGTCACCAGTGCCGATAAGGTGGTCAGCGTCAATATCACGGAACCATCGAATGGCTTGCTGCCAAGTGACACCAGCGATATGGCCGGTTGGAAAATCGTCAGCCAGCTGTATGACGGCCTGGTCACTTTCGATGCGGAAGGTAATGAGACGTTGGTCGAGGCCGAATCGATCACGCCGAATGACGACGCTTCCGAATACACCATCGCACTTAAACCGAATCTGGCGTTCTCCAATGGTGAGAAGATCACCGCCGACACGTACGCGAAAAGCTGGTCATTCGCGGCCAATGCTGCCAATGGACAGGTCGGAGCCTCCATTTTCGAAGATATTCAGGGCTATGATGAGCTGCAGGATGCAAGTGGTTCCAAAACCGCGCAATTGTCAGGCCTTACCGTGGTCGACGACACTACGCTGAAGGTCAAGCTCAAAGCGTCGAATTCGGCGTTCCTGTACAAAATCGGAGATATCGCGTTTCTGCCGATGCCATCCGAAGTCATCAAGAATCCCAAGGAATACGGGCAAAAGCCGATTGGCAACGGTCCGTACAAGCTGAAGGCGTACAAAAGCGGCGAAGAAATCATTCTTGAAAAAGACGACTCCTACAAGGGGCCGCGCGAAGTCAAGAACGCAGGCATCGATTTCAAGGTGTATCAAAGTCTTGACGCAGCCTATTCGGATCTGCTGGCAGACAACCTCGACGTGCTTGATGCCATTCCGACTTCCGCGTTGAAAACCTATCAGAACGAAAAGAACATCACCGCCGTCAGCAAGCCCGGTCCGTCGTTCTCAGCATTTACGATTTCGCAGAATCTTGATCATTTCCAAGGTGAGGAAGGCAAGTATCGGCGTCAAGCCATCGCGCATGCCATTGACCGTGAGAATATCGCCAATGCGATTTTCGGTGGCACGGTAACGACCGCCACCGATTTCCTTGCGCCGGTGATCAAGGGATATGACACCGATCTCGACACGGATGGCGTGCTCGCATATGATGAGACGAAAGCCGAGGAATTGTGGGCGAAGGCGGATGCGATTTCGCCATGGAGCGGCACGTTCCGCATCGCATACAGCGCCGATGGCACCGATAAGGAGTGGGTGGAGGCTGCGGCCAATTCCATTCGCAACGCGCTTGGCATCGATGCGGAAAGCTATCCGTTCGCCACGTCCAAGGAACTGCGCAGCGCCATTCAGGAGCGCACCATCGACGCGGCATTCAAATCGGGCATGCAATCCGATTATCCGCATCCGGAAGGCTATCTGGTGCAGGCATACGACTCATCGGCAGCGGACGGCAAGGGTTTGAACAACGGTGATTACAAGAGCGACGAATTTGATGCGCTGATTGACCAGGCTGCTGCGGAGACCGATTTGGACAAGGCCGTGAGCCTGTATCGGCAGAGCGAACGTGTGTTGCTGAAGGATTTGCCGGTGATTCCTTTGTGGTATACCAACGTGACCGCGGCATCGGCCAAAAACGTGGAAGTGAGCTACAACTATATGGGCGTTCCCGAATACAACACCATCGTCAAGTAAGGTTTGTTCTAGCGTGAAGACTCCACTGTGAGCGCAATTTCACCACCCGTCGCTTCGAAGCGGTAGGCTGTGAAACTATAGAGAACATAGGAAAAGGAGACAAGGTGAGCAACCTCAGTGCACCCCTGCCCGTCATGGCCGGCGAAGATATGCCGGCCGGACCCGCCGATCCGATTTTCAACCGTCTGCTGAAAGACCGCATCATTTGGATGGGCGAGGAAGTCAAGGACGAAATGGCCAATCGCATCTGCGCACAGATGCTGATGCTGGCAGCTGAAGATCCGAAGAAGGATATTTGGCTGTACATCAATTCCCCGGGTGGTTCCATCACCGCAGGCATGGCCATTTACGACACCATGCAGCTTATCGAGCCTGACGTGGCGACCGTCGGCTTGGGCATGTGCGCATCCATGGGCCAGTTCCTGCTGAGCTCCGGCACCAAGGGCAAGCGATTCCTGACCTCGCATGCCCGTGTGCTGATGCACCAGCCGTCCGGCGGCATCGGCGGCACCGCCACCGACGTGCGCATCAACGCTGAACTGATCATGGACATGAAGAAGACCATGAGCGAGCTGACTGCCGAACAGACCGGCCATACCGTTGAGGAAATCTACCGCGACAAC
The DNA here is from genome assembly GCA_959028125.1 of uncultured Bifidobacterium sp. Lineage (GTDB taxonomy): Bacteria > Actinomycetota > Actinomycetes > Actinomycetales > Bifidobacteriaceae > Bifidobacterium. Next base: position 122,225 of record CAUFQQ010000007.1, read on the forward strand.
GAGTACGACCACTGGTTCACCGCGCAGGAAGCGCTGGAATACGGTTTTGTGGATAAGCTCGTTTCCACGCACGACACGATGAACGCCACCAAGGGAGAGTGAACATGGCAAGCGAAGAATCCCGATTCGTAGCCCGCGCAGAGCGTCTCGCAGGACCGACCGGAGTGGTTGGTTTCCAGGCTGCAGCAGCCCGCGAAGCCGCTTTCGCGCCGCAGAACCGTTATGTTCTGCCGCAGTTCGAAGAGAAGACCCCGTACGGTTTCAAAAGGCAGGATCCGTACACCCGCTTGTTCGAAGACCGCATCATCTTCATGGGCGTGCAGGTCGACGACACTTCCGCCGATGACATTATGGCTCAGCTCCTGGTGCTCGAAAGCCAGGATCCGAACCGTGATGTGATGATGTACATCAACTCTCCGGGCGGTTCCATGACGGCTATGACCGCCATCTACGACACCATGCAGTACATCAAGCCGGATGTGCAGACCGTATGCCTTGGACAGGCCGCTTCCGCAGCCGCCATTCTGCTGGCCGCCGGAGCCAAGGGCAAGCGTCTGATGCTGCCGAACGCGCGCGTGCTCATCCATCAGCCGGCCATCGATCAGGGCTTCGGCAAGGCGACGGAAATCGAAATCCAAGCCAAGGAAATGCTGCGTATGCGTGAATGGCTTGAGAACACGCTGGCCAAGCATACCGGTCGCGATGTGGAGAAGATTCGCAAAGACATCGAGGTCGACACCTTCCTGACCGCACCTGAGGCCAAGGAATACGGCATTGTCGACGAAGTGCTGGAACACCGTAGCTGAACGGCGCATATGCGAGGTTCCATCTGAAGTCGCATCTTCACAAATCAATACCCCTGCCGGGCGTTGGCAGGGGTATGCTGTTCTTCAATGATGATTGCATGATGGCGATTGCTCAATGGCAGGTACGGCAAACAAAGGGGTGCGAATGGGACGAGTGGTCAGCTACAACGATGAAGTGTCACGATGCACGTTCTGCGGCAAAACCGAAAATCAGGTACGTAAGCTCGTTACCGGATCAGGTGCGGCCATTTGCGACGAATGCATCGAACTGTGCGTCGACATCATTTCCGAAGAACGTGTCAAAGACGCCCAGCTGAACACATTGCAGCTGCCGAAACCCGCACGGATCAGCGCCTATCTCGACAACTACGTGGTCGGGCAGGAATCCGCTAAAAGAACGCTTTCCGTGGCCGTATACAACCATTACAAGCGCGTCAATATGGAAATGCGTGAATCCGCGGCATTGCGCGATCGTGCGGCGCATGCGAGCGACGATCCACTGGCCGGTGTGCAGGTGTCCAAATCGAATATCCTGCTGCTGGGGCCGACCGGCGTGGGCAAAACGTATCTTGCGCAGACGCTGGCGAAGGTCATGAATGTGCCGTTCGTCATCGCCGACGCCACCACACTCACTGAAGCGGGGTATGTGGGCGACGATGTGGAAACCGTACTGCAACGGCTTATACAGGCCGCTGACGGCGATGTGGCGCGAGCGCAGCAGGGCATCGTCTATATTGACGAAATCGACAAGATAGCGCGTAAGAGCGGCGAGAACACGTCTATTACGCGAGATGTGTCCGGTGAGGGCGTGCAGCAGGCTCTGCTGAAGATTCTGGAAGGTACTGTGGCATCCGTGCCGGTGGAGGGTTCGCGTAAGCATCGTGAGATGGAGACGGTGCAGATCGACACTCGTGACATTCTGTTTATCTGCGGCGGCGCGTTTGTCGGGCTTGCCGATATTGTGGCGCAGCGTTTGGGCGCTCGTGAAAGCGGATTTGGTGCCGCGTGGCATGATCATGAGGTGCCAAATCGTGAGCTGCTTGCCCAGGCTTCGGCCGACGATCTTGCCGATTTCGGTTTATTGCCTGAATTCATCGGTAGATTGCCGGTGGTGAGCGTGCTTGAGGAGCTTACGGAGGATGATTTGGCGCGCATTCTGGTCGCACCGGAGAACGCGCTGGTCAAGCAGTATCAGAAGTTGTTTGCGATTGACGGGGTGACGTTGACGTTCACTGAGGGGGCGGTGCGGCAGATCGCGGCCACTTCGATTCGCAGGGGCACGGGCGCCCGAGGCCTTCGATCGATTATCGAAAAAACCTTGGAGGACACGATGTTCCAGCTACCAAGCGTGACTGGCGTATCGGAGGTGGTGGTGGATGAGGCGTCCGTCAATGGTTCCGGCACTCCGAAACTATTGAAGGTTTCCACGGAGGAGATTCCTCGCAGACGTGCCGCGTAGTGCATTCGGCGTGTTGCGCGTCGTATGTGCGAGAGTTCAGATTTCGTAGGGTTGAAGCAAGTATGGATGCCGGTGCGAAATCCACGAAAACAGGCGCGACACGCCGAGATTTTGCTGCGCGGCCATTTGGGTGTATCTTATTCGAGTTGCCGAAAACAAGCAACGTTGCGCGAGTAGCCCAGCGGATTAGAGCAGCTGACTACGGATCAGCAGGT
>CAUFQQ010000008.1:0-114942 GCA_959028125.1 uncultured Bifidobacterium sp.
ACACAACACAATCGAGAATGCGCTCGATGTATAACTGACGACGCACCCGTATGGTAGCGGACCGTCGTCAGGCCCGTCAAAGAGGAAAGGCATACACATGAAAAAGATGATTCTTGATCTTGATACCGGCGTTGATGACGCACTCGCTATTTCGTATGCCCTGGGAAGCCCGGAAGTCGAGCTGATCGGCATCACCGGCACCTACGGCAATGTGCTCGTCGAGCAGGGTGTGCGCAACGCGCTGGCTGTGACCGACCTGCTCGGCCACCCGGAAGTCAAGGTCTATCAAGGCCTGCCGCACTCCAGTACCGCCGATCACTTCGAAGTACTGCCGATCTCCGCATTCATCCACGGCGACAACGGCATCGGCGACGTGGAAATCCCCGATTCCAACCGTTCCGTCGAAACCGAATCTGCGGTCGACTTCATCATCGACGCAGTGAAGACTTATGGCAAGGATCTCGTCTACGTGCCGACCGGCCCGATGACCAACATCGAAGCCGCACTGAAGAAAGCACCGGAAATCAAGGATGAAATCGGCCAAATCGTGCTTATGGGCGGCGCACTGACCGTACCCGGCAACTGCAACGCCTGCATGGAAGCCAACATTTCGCAGGATCCGGAAGCCGCCGACTACCTGTTCCGTTCCGGGGCGCCGACCACCATGATCGGTCTCGACGTAACCCTGCAGACCCTGCTCACCTACAAGGAAACCCAGCAGTGGCGCGACCTCGGCACCAAGGCCGGCAAGTTCCTGGCCGACATGACCGACTTCTACATCAAGGCTTACGAAACCACGTCCCCGCATCTGGGCGGCTGCGGCCTGCACGATCCGCTCGCCGTTGGCGTGGCAGTGGACCCGACCCTCGTCACCACCCTCGACATCAATATGAAGGTCGACGTGGAAGGCCCGACCCGCGGACGCACCATCGGCGACGAAACCCGCCTCAACGACCCGGTCAAGACCATGAAGGTCGCCGTCGGCGTGGACGTGCCGAGGTTCCTCAACGAATTCATGACCCGCATCTCCGGCCTCGCCGCAAAAGCGCAGTGAACGACGGCTCGCGCGGAAAACGTTCCACGGAGCGTTTCCCGCGCAACCCTCACCACGGAATCACCATCGAAATAATCGCAACACAACATCACAAAAACCAAGCGAAGAAGCGAAAGAAGAACTGACATGTCTACCAGCAACGCAGCCGCAACGGCAGTCAACACCGCACCATCGCAAGCCTCCGTCGACCCGTTCGACGATCCGGTGACCAGCAACAAGATGGCCGTCCGCGCCCTTATTCCGCTGCTGATCACCTTCGTGCTCGGCACCCTGTGCCTGCAGGGCTTCAACCTGGTGTTCCAGCAGGTCGGCGCCGACGTCGGCGCACCGAACCAGGCGTCCCTGATCACCGCATTTCCGAGCATCGTGCTCGGCATCGTGTGCTTCATCTACGGTTCCCTGGGCGATTTCGTCTCCCTGCGTAAGCTTGTGACCGTCGGTCTCGTGACGCTGTTCGTCGGCTCCATCTTCGGTTTCGTGGCAAACTACTTCTTTGCCGCAAACCTGTGGACCGTGATCATCGCACGCGTGCTGCAGACCGCAGGCGAACAGGTGGCAGGTTCCGCCTTCCTGGTGGTGGCCACCAAGTACCTGCGTAACGATTTGAAGGTCATCTTCTTCGGTCTGTTCACCGCCGCATACCAGCTTTCCGCATCCATCGGCGTGTTCGCAGCCGGCATGCTCAGCTCCATCGCATGGCAGTTCCTGTTCCTGATCCCGTCCGTCACCATCCTGTTCCTGCCGATCCTGCTCAAGACCCTGCCGTCCAAGAGCGGCAACGGCCAGAAGGTTGACGCATTCGGCTTCGTGATCTTCGGCTTCGCCACCGCATTCCTCACCCTGTTCTTCTCGTACATGGCATGGTGGATGCTCGTGGTCTCCCTGCTGCTGTTCGTGGCATTCGCCTTCTACATCAACAAGGCCTCCAACCCGTTCATCACCCCGGCGTTCTTCAAGAACACCCGCTGGCTGCGCGCCATCTGCCTGATCCTCGTGTTCTACTTCGTGAACTACGCACTGAGCCCGATCTTCAACGCCATCGGCACCAACATCTACGGCATGACCACCACCCAGGTCTCCCTGCACATTGTGTGGGCCTTCGTGGTCGCCGCCGTGGTGGGCACCTGCTCCGGCATGATCATCCGCAAGATCGGAATCAAGGCCGGCATCGTGACCGCAGGCACCCTCATGTTCCTCGGCTGGACCGGTGCGGCATTCTGCGTGAACTCCGGTTTCGTGGTGCTGACCCTGTGCGCATGTGTGTTCTACGCAGGCTGCGGCCTCATGTACTCCCCGGTGGTCTCCACCGTGCTGGGCACCATTGAAAAGGACGAATCCGGCCGTGGCGTCGGCATGAACGATCTGGCTATGAACGTATCTCCGTCCATCGGCATTGCCATCATCGGCAGCCTGCTCGGCTCCAACGCCCTCGCAGGCAGTTCCATCACCGGTGCTACCGGTGACGCCGCCAACTATTCCAACCTGCTGCTGATCGCCGCCGGTACCGCACTGCTTGGTCTGATCGTGTTCTTCGTCTTCAAGAAAAAGATCTACGAAGGCAACCATGCGTTGGAAACCGAGGAATCGGCTAAATAATCGCACATAACATCCTCAATATAAACAATGGAGATTTGCGATAATTGCGAATACTGAAAAACAATATTCCGCAAATCTCCTTTTTATTTAATTAATGTAAGGAAGTCAAAGATGAGTGCGACTGAAGTTCTCTCCGCATTGGACCGCATCCACGGCACGGTGTCCGTAATCGGCTCGATGAACGCGGATTACACCGTCACCGCACAGCGTCTGCCAGGGCCGGGGGAGACCATCACCGGCGGCCCGCTGCAGTTGCTGCCGGGCGGAAAATCCGGCAATCAGGCGGCCGCCGCAGCGCGCATCGGCGCAACCGTGCAGATGTTCGGTGCGGTAGGCTCCGATTCCAACGCCGACTTCCTGCTGGGTGCCCTGGGCGAAGCTGGTGTGAACACCACGCATGTTCGCCGCGTACTCGGACCGTCTGGCACAACCGTGATCACCGTGGACGCAGCCGGCGAAAACACCATCGTGTACTCGCCGGGTTCCAACGCGCAGGTCACCGTGGATTATGTTGAATCCGTGCGCGAGGCGCTGGTACGTTCTTCCGTGCTTGGCCTGTGCTTGGAAAGCCCGATCGAAACGGTGACGGCCGCCGCACGCATGTGCCACGAAGCAGGCGTGAAGGTGTTGCTCAACGATTCGCCGTTCACCCCGTCCCTGCCGGCGGAACTGATCGAAGCGTCCGACATCCTGCTCGTCAACGAGCATGAAATGGCGCAACTGCTCGGCATCGACGAGCCGGAGAACGACGATTGGGATTCGTTCGACTGGTGGCACGCGCTTGACGAACTGCGCGGATTCGGCTTCGAACAGGCGATCGTGACGCTCGGAGGCGACGGTTCCGTGGTACTCGACGGCACCGCGGACGATCCGGAACACCGCGTCCAGCGCATCGCCCCGGTACGCGTCAAGGCCGTCGACACCACCGGCTGCGGCGATTCCTTCATGGGCACCGTGCTGGCAGGTCTGGCGTCCGGACTGGCGCTGTCCGAATCCGCCGAACTCGCCTCGTACGTTTCGGCGTACGCGGCCACCGGCTACGGCGCGCAGGCGTCCTACGGCAACGCGGCGCAGATCCGCGAGGCGTTCGCGTCCGCCGAATAGTCCGGTAATCCGGTTTTCCCCAAACCATTGGCGTTGGTATGTGCCTTCTGCGTCGATGGTTTGGGGATTTTTTGATGTTGCCGACGGCAGTTTGGAGCGGTATGGTGAAACGCTTCCGCAACGGCCGCGTGCCGTGGGCACCCGCATTGTTATATTGGAGTTTGGCTTATTTTCACATATCGAACAATTGGGAAGGCAAGCATGTCGGCGATTCTCGAAGGCACTCCGGATAAGAAACTGGCTCTGGTGACGGGTCGCGCGTACCCCGAGCAGGCTCAGGAAACCGCAAAATATCTGGGAACCGACGTACTTGAGACCACCGCATACGATTTTGCCAACGGCGAGATGTACGTGCGTTACACCGAGCCCGTCCGTGGTGCCGACGCCTTCGTGATGCAGGCCCACACCGAGCCGATCAACAAGTGGATCATGGAGCAGCTCATCATGGTGGATGCCATGAAGCGCGCCTCCGCACGTTCCATCACCGTGGTCGCGCCGTTCCTCGGCTACTCCCGTCAGGACAAGAAGCATCAGGGCCGCGAGCCCATCACCGCACGCCTCATGTTCGACCTGTTCCGTTCCGCCGGCGCCGACCGCATCATGACGGTCGATTTGCACGCCGCCCAGGAGCAGGGCTTCTTCGACGGCCCGGTCGACCATCTCACCGCCATGCCGATCCTGCTTGACTACGTGCGCAACAGCATGCCGCTGGAGAACACCACCATCGTGTCCCCGGACGCCGGCCGCATCAAGGTTTCCGAACAGTGGGCCGCCAAGCTCGGCGGACTGCCGCTCGCCTTCATCCACAAGACCCGTGACACCACGCGCCCGAACCATGCCGAGGCGCACGGCATCATCGGTGACGTGAAGGGACGCGACTGCGTGGTCGTCGACGACATGATCGACACCGCCGGCACCATCTGCGAGGCCGTGCGCACGCTGAATAACGCCGGCGCGAAGTCCGTGACGCTCGTGGCCACCCACGGCCTGCTGTCCGGCCCGGCCGTGGAACGCCTGAAGAACTGCGGCGCACGCGAAATCGTGCTCACCGACACCGTTCCGGTGCCCGAAGAGAAGCGCCTGCCGAACATGACCGTCCTGTCCGTGGCCCCGCTGCTGGCCGCCGGCATCCGCTCCGTGTTCGAATCCGGCTCCGTTTCGACGCTGCTCAACGGCCTGCCCGAAGACATGCGCCCGCGCAACATCTACGCCTGATATTTCGCGCGATTGCCATACGGCTCTCGCGATATTTCAGGATTTATTACGATTCTTTGCGATTAAGCCCCGCTTGCGAGCGGGGCTTTTTGCTTGCCTCCGCACGTGATTTCGCGCCCGGCAGACGCCGTTTCGATACGTCGCGGCGTCGGGGTAGCCTGTACAAGTTGCCATCAATCGTATCCATATGTTCATTGCGACTTATCGATGCCTGAAGGCAGCACGCATACACACTCCTGCCATGGAAGGTCCATGGCCGATAGTCCGAAGGAGGTGGGTGATGTCTGCGCATAAGTACGAACTGATGTTCATTGCCGATCCTGAGCTGGATGAGCGCGGTCTGAAGAAGTTGACCGAGCAGTATCTGGAAACTGTCACCAAGGAAGGCGGTGCTGTCGAGAACATCGACATCTGGGGCCGTCGCAAGCTTGCCTACGAGATCGCTGGCAAGACCGAAGGCAATTACGTTGTGGTCAACTACTCCGCTGAGCCGGCCACCAGCGACGAACTCGATCGTCTGCTGAACCTGAACGAATCCGTCATCCGTACGAAGATTCTTCGCAAGTAAGTAAACCAAGCTTTCTAAGCTGCAAAGTAAGTAGGTAACGACATGGCAGGTGAAACTGTAATCACCGTGGTGGGCAACCTCACGGCCGATCCGGAAATTCGTACCATTGGCAGCGGCGCCGCCGTCGCCAGCTTTACGATCGCCTCCACTCCGCGCACCTGGAACCGTAACTCGAACCAGTTCGAAGACGGTCAGGCCCTGTTCCTGCGCTGCTCCGCGTGGCGCGACATGGCCGAACATTGCGCGCAGAGTCTGTCCAAGGGCATGCGCGTCATCGCGCAAGGCCGTCTGCAGCAGCGTTCCTACCAGGCGCAGGACGGTTCCCAGCGAACCGTCATCGAGATGCAGGTCGACGAAATCGGCCCGTCCCTGCGCTACGCGACCGCCCAGGTGACCCGTCAAAGCTCGTCCGGCAACGGAGGCTTCAGCGGCAATCGCGGCGGCTACAACAACGCCAACAACAACGGCGGTTTCGGCGGCAACAACGGCGGATATCAGGGCGGCTCCAGCTATGCTGGCGGCGCCGGATATCAGGGTGGAGCCTCCGCTCCGGTCAACGCCGCTCCCGCACAGTCCGCTCCGGCCTCGGACCCGTGGTCAAGCTCGGATAACTCCGGCTCGTCCTTCGGTTCCTTCGGCGCGTCCCAGTCCTTCGGAGGTTCCTCCGAATTCGGCGGCGACAGCGACGAACCGGAATTCTGACGGACCGAAACCCGTCCGCAACATAGGCGAACAGCGAAACAAGCAGCTTAATCGCAGTATTTCCAGATTTTAAGGAGAACATCAAGATGTCACGCAAGAGGCCGCAGCCGCCGGTCAAGCCGTTTAAGAAGAAGCCGAATCCACTGAAGGCCGCCAAGGTCACCGAGATCGATTACAAGGACGTCGCCCTGCTGCGTAAGTTCATCTCCGATCGCGGCAAGATTCGTTCCCGTCGTATCACCGGTGTCACCGTGCAGGAGCAGCGCGAGATCTCCAAGGCTATCAAGAACGCCCGCGAGATGGCCCTGCTGCCGTACGCCACGTCCGGCCGCTGATCTTAGAGAGGTTTGAACAATGGCTGAAACTAAGGTTATTCTCACCAAGTCCGTCAACCACCTGGGTCACCCGGGTGACGTCGTGGCCGTCAAGTCCGGCTACGCCCGCAACTACCTGTTCCCGCAGGGCCTGGCTTTCGCTTGGTCCAAGGGTGCCGCCGCCCAGATCGAGGCCATGAAGCGCGCTCGTCTGGCCAAGGCCGTCGCCACCCGCGAAGAGGCTGTTGCCGCCAAGGAAATCATCGAGGGTTCCACCGTCGAAATCGCTGCCAAGGTCTCCGAGTCCGGCAAGCTGTTCGGCGGCATCTCCGCAGAGAAGATCGCCATCGCGCTCTCCTCCAAGGTTGAGGTCAACCCGAAGAACATCACCGTTGAGCCGATCAAGACCACCGGTGACTTCCCGGCAACCGTCGCCCTGCACCCGGAAATCACCGCCAACTTCTTCGTGAAGGTCGTCGCTGAGTGATTTCGCCCCATTCACCGCTCGACGTCCTTACGGACCGGCGGTGAATGACTTCAGGCTGAAACACGTCTGAGCTTAAGCATCGAAAATCCCCCGTACCGATTGGTGCGGGGGATTTTCCTATATCCGCTCTTTAGCCGGCATCAGTCCTCATCGTCAATCGTGACGCTGAGCTTGCCATCCCTGATGCTGAAGCTGCCGTTGACGGTGAAGTGGGTGCTGTCGTCCTGAGACTCCCACGAATCGTCGAAATTCTTCTCTTCATACGTGCACTTCGCCTTGCCCTGCCGGGTGGAGAACGTGCCGTAATCGAGATCGATGTCGGACAGCTTCGGATAGACGCTGATGGACCACGCGAAGTTGCGGTAGTAGTCCTCGTCGTACAGGTCGAAGCCGAACGGGCAGCCTTCCGGCGCGTAGTCGGTGGACTTCGCGCATTCGTCCAGCTTGGCGTTCACGGCCTTGCTCAAGTCCTCCTTAAGCTTGGCCGTAGGCATGATCTTGAGATCGGCGGCATCGGAGTCCGCGTTCGTGCGCACCATGGTGATGCCGCTGGTGACATACCCCGACTTGCCGATCGACACCTTGTACGAACCCGGGTAGACGCGCAGCGTCCACGTGCCGCTGTCCGACTTCTCCGCATTCTTCGCGGTCACGTCAACACCGTTGACGGACAACGATTCCACGGCATTGGGCACCGACACGGTGATGGTCTTGAGCAGTGGGCTCGAGATCTTCCAATTCGGGAACAGCAGGAACTTCGACCCGTCCTTGTTGATGGTGAGCGAATCGTTGACGTTCTTGCCGTTCAGCGAATACGTCACGTTGACCTTGGCCACGCCTTCGACGGTTTTGACACTATCGATATGCGGGTTGGCGATCGTGGCGTTGTCGGCCTTCGCTACGGTGTCGGACAGCAGCTTGAGCTGGTCCTTGTCCACCTGCGGATCGGCGATGCCATTGGCCTTGTCATACTTGCCGTCGGCAATCGCCGTCAGATAGCTTTGCGCCACGGATTTCGCGCTGAAGACGGTCGAGTTGAGCACACCGTAGACAATGCCCAACACAATCAGGGCACCGATTACGATGCCGCTGATAAGGATCGTCTTCTTAGTTTTTGGGTCGAGCGGCTGACCTGCCCCCGGAGCTGCGACCGGCATAGAAGCCGTGCCTGCTGGCGATTGCGGCAGCGGCACCGCACCCGTTGCCGTGTTGCCCGTTGTCGTATTGGGCATGGACGTCGGGGCGACCGGTTGTGGAACGGCCTGTGAAACAGGTGTTGCGGTAGGAGCGGTGGGCGCGGGCATCGGCGCAGCCGGCGTCGCGGGCTGGGGGACCGATGCGGCCGGAGCTGCCGGAGTAGTTGGATTGGCCGGCTGTGCGGCAGCCGAAGCCGTCGGCATGGTCGCTGTTGCGGTCGTGCCGCTCGCCGTGGCAGAGGTCTTCTTCATGCCGTAGGACGGATCGCAGGACTTGACGTAATCGACCACGTTCTGCGGGGTCTGCTGCACGGTGCCACCGACGATGATCCGCCACATGCCCGGCAGGGACGCCACCAGCGTCGGACCGAACGTCATCGCGGCCACCTCGATTAGGAACGCCCAGATGCCGGCGACGAGGAAATACCACATCGGGGTCGTCATCGACATGCTGGACGAGGCGTATCCCGCCGCGAAATAAGTGAACAGGAACTCCGCGGCCAGCCAGAACACCATCGCGGCCACCGGAGCCTTCCACGTATGCTGCCAGCCCGCGTAATACGGGTCGTACATATTGCGCGCGATCTCACGCAGCGCGATATAGAACGTGGCAAGCAGGAACAGCACGAAGCAGATCCACAGAATCCAGCCATACTGGCTGAGGGAGGACACGTTGAACAACGTGATCGTATGGACGCTGTAGCTGGACGTCGAGAAGGCGATGCCGCCGAACGAGGACAGCGAAATCAGCATAAGCGGCAGAGCCGGGAACAGCAGCGGAACCAGCAGCAGACCGCCTGCGCCGAGATGGTTCGCGGCGGACATGGCGATCGTCGCCACCAGGCCAAGCACCAGGAACAGCACGCCGTAGATCGCAAACGATTCGACCAGCGTGCGCACGAAGCCACGAGCGCGGTGCGCCCAACGCCAAGTGGCGGAGAAGACGTTACCCGAATCGCCCGCATACTGTGCCAACGCGTAGCCGGCCAGCGCACCGGCCGCCGACAGCAGGAACGCCATGCAGAACGTGCGGAAGGACACGCCGGAAAGCGACGCGGAAGCGGAATAGTCGCTGTAGGAACCACCCACCGTCACCGGGAAGATGGCGGCGAAGACCAGCAGCACCAGGCCGGACAGCACGCCGACGATCAGCGAGCTGATGACGCCCGTCCACTTGAAACGAAGCGCGAACCTGCGTGCCAGCATATATGCGCCGAACGCGGCGCCGATCGCCAATGCCACGCCGGGCAGTCCGACCGGCAGTGTCACGCTGACGTGCGAGGCGTCAATGCCGAGATTGCTCAGCGAGAAGCCCTGGGAGCTGGTTTTGAGATTCAGCGAACCGCCAACGCCGAGCGTCATCACGGTGAAGAGAATCTGGAAGAAATTCGGGCCGGAGCCGGACACACCGTTGTTGCCCAGGAAGGAGGCGGTGTCGGAAAAGCCCGGAATGCCGGCAAGCCCGTTGCTGGCCGCGGCATTGCCCATGAAGAAGACGATCGATGCGAGCAGCGCGAACACCACGCTCGCGCCGAGACCGATGCCGAGGCTGGCGCCCATGGTCTTCATGGACTGCGGTGTGGTCAGCGCGGTGATGGTGGGATCGGCCGCCGGACGGGCGATTTGCTGGGTCGGCTGGCTTGGCTGCGGCGCTGCTGCCGGCTGCGGGGCCGGGGATGGCGCATACTGGAACTGCTGCGTCGGCGCGGCCTGTGGTGCCACCGTTTGCGTTGCCTGCGCCTGAGCGGTCGGCTGTGCTTGCGCCGCCGGTTGCGGTGTGGTGGGCTGCGGGACGGTGGTTTGCGGAGCTGCCGGTGCGGCGCTATTGGGCAGCGGGACGGCAGCGGTCGGCATCTGCGGGGCCGGTGCCATGTGCGGCGCGGAAGACAGCATGGTGCCGTCATCGGATTCCGGCGCGGCCGGCGCTTGCGGTGCCGCCGCGGTCGTTTGGGTGAGCGGTGAGCCGCACGAGGCGCAGAATTTAGCGCCTTCGATGGTCGGCTGACCGCAATTTGGGCATGCCATAGGTAAGCCTTTCTCCTTCTTGATGCGCGTCATATACTCCTGTGACGCGCCATGGGCCTTATTATAAAGGGCCTCTGGCGCGCCGACGGGCTCGACGATGATGCGTGCTATTCGGCTCGCCGCGGTGGAAATGTGTGATGGAAAAGTTCGTGCCGTTGACTGTCGGAGTGGTTGCATTGCGGCAGAATGTGAAGAAAATGTGATTACTTGGATTTTATGGCGCCATCGCGCCGCATTTTTCGTCGTATGGCGCGATGTGCACCATAGATGGCGATTTGCTGAAAACGTTGGAAAATAGCGGTTTTATGATTGCGACACGCCGAGGGTTGCGTTCTTTCCGATTCTGAGTATATTTACTCCATGTGCTCAGCGAGAACAAAAACCTCGCCAAGACCAACGCCCCTTTAGCTCAGTTGGTTAGAGCAGCTGACTCTTAATCAGCGTGTCCAGGGTTCGAATCCCTGAGGGGGCACAGACAAGACCCAAGCCAATGGCTTGGGTCTTTTTCGTATTTCGGACATGTGTCCACCCAAAGCCGCGTTACTTCCTCCGTACGGAGTAAGGTAGTGCGCTGTTGTCCGCCCAGAGCGGAATCGCAATTCATCTCGAATCGCACGAATCGTAAGAATCGTTAGAGAAGAAGCAATAGAGGAAACTGCAGTGGAATACACACTCTTCACCAAGCTTGCCGCGGAATTCGTCGGCACCGCCGTGCTGATGGTCTTCGGCAACGGCGCTGTCGCCAACGCGGAACTGAAAAACACCAAGGGCTACCATGCCGGCTGGCTGAACATCGCCATGGGCTACGGCTTCGGCGTCATGTTCCCGGTCCTGATGTTCGGCGGCGTCTCCGGCGCCCACATCAACCCGGCCATGACCCTCGCGCAGGCCGTCAACGGCATGTTCCCGTGGAACGAGGTCCTGCCGTACATCATCGCCCAGCTGCTCGGCGCAGTGGCGGGCCAGCTCATCGTGTACGTCACCTACCTGCCGCACTACAAGGACACCGACGATGCCGAAGCCATCCTCGGCACCTTCTGCACCACCGACGCGCACAACGACCGCGTGAACTACTTCCTCAACGAGTTCTTCGGCACCTTCATGCTGGTGCTCGGCGCCCTGTGCTGCCTGTCCCTGCCGTGGGGCAAGGCGAACCCGGCCGCCGCATCCATCGTCGTCGGCTTCATCGTGTGGGGCCTCGTGACCTCCATGGGCGGCCCGACCGGCCCTGGTCTGAACCCTGCCCGCGACCTCATGCCGCGCCTCCTGCACGCCATCCTGCCGATTCCGAACAAGGGCGATTCCCGCTGGGGCGAGGCCTGGATTCCGGTCGTGGCCCCGATCGCAGGCGCTATCGTCGGCGCGTTCCTGTTCAAGGTGCTGTTCGCCTGAGCATTACTTTGACGATTGCCGGCATTCGTCTGGCATGCTGGTAAGGCCCGTGATTCCCTCCGGAATCGCGGGCCTTACGCATAGGTGGTATGCATGGCGGTCGGCGGCTTCGGCATGTTGACTGAGACTGGTACTGTTGCCGAAGAGAGAAACATCACCATATCGGGAGGCTGGATTGAAGCGGATTCGTCGTATCATACGTGCGCTCGATCCGAAAGCCGACGCCACAATGGGCCAACGGGAACGGCTTGAGGCGTTTCGCATCCGCAGGGCCGCCGTGCTGGTGCTCGTGCTGTTCCTGCTGATCGCATCGATGACGTCCTGCAGCGTGCACGCACTGCTGGTCCGCATGACGCCGAACACGCAGACGACGGCACAAGCCACGCATTCGACGTCGGCCAAGAAGCCAGCCAAGAAAACAGCCAAAACCAATCAGCATAAGACGGCCAAAAAAACCAAACCGGAAACCAAACAATCGCAGGAAGAGCAGGCCGTCGCCAAAGCGGTGAGCGCGCAATCGGCGGCACTGGGCGACGACGAGAAAACCGCGATTCTGAACAAAGCGCAGGAAACCGCGCAAAACAGCGGCAAACCGGTGACGCAATACCATTACTGCATCGCAACCAAAGGAAACGTCGGTTCGGCCGACGAATTCGGCAACGCGGCGTTCCGCATCCTCAACGACGAACACGGATGGCCACGCGCCGGAGCCATATTCGACCAATCCACGGACGGCAACTGCGATTTCAATCTCGTGCTGTCCCAAGCGTCGGGAATGACGTCGTTCTCGCCATCATGCTCGGTGGAATACAGCTGCAGGGTCGACAACAACGTGATCGTCAACGACGACCGTTGGAACGGCGGCACGCAACAATGGCTCGCCGCCGGCGGCAACCTGGCGCGATACCGCACGATGGTGATCAACCATGAGGTCGGACACCGGCTGGGGCACATCGACAACGAAACGACCTGCGCCGGCGAAGGCCAGTTGGCGCCGCTGATGCAGGAGCAATCCATGCATTTGGACGGCTGCAAGGTCAACGAATATCCGCTTGACTCGGAGCTGTGGATCGGCTGAACGTCGACTGCTTCCCGTTATTTTCTGCTGTTTTCTGCTGTTTTCCGGACTGACCGGGTCGTCTCGGCAATTCGGCGAGACCCGGCCAGCCGTTGTCACAGGCCGAAATACGCGTCGAAATCGTCTTGGCTGATACTGCGGTCGGCCGTATCGGCCCGTACCTTACCCCAATCGAACTCCTGCAACGCCTCGACGGCGCTCATCGGCTGCGGACTGGTATGCGCGGAATCGCCCTGCAAACCAAGCAGCCACGCACAATAGCCGACAACCTGTTCCGCGGTGACGCCATGCGCGCGCAGCGCCCCCATATCCAAAGAGCGCTCGCGTTTGGCGAGCCTGCGGCCGGCCGCGTTGTCGATAAGCGGCAGATGCGCATACCGTGGGTTTTCGGGGTTATATGGGGTGTATTGCGATTGTGGTGCGTGCTGCGATGGTGCAGAAGCCTGCGTTTTCGCCTTGCGGAATCCCGCCTTGATAAGCGCTCGGCGAATGGCGATTTGCAAGGCGTTCGACCGGAGCAGGTCGCGGCCGCGCACGATGTCGTCGACGCCCATGTCAAGATCGTCCACGACCACCACCAGCTGGTAGGAGAACAGGCCGTCGGCGCGGCGCACGATGGTATCGCCGACGTCGTGCGCCAGATTGAATTCCTGATGGCCGAACACTGCGTCATCGAATTGGACGGTTGCGTGCGGGTTTGTGTCGGCGGGCATGGCGATGCGCAGCGAATGGCGGTCGCCGTTGGCCAGCCGCCGCCGGACGGTATCCGGATTGCTGGCGATAAGCCGGCGGCACGTGCCGGGATACACCATGAAACGGTCGCCTTCCTGCGGTGCGGAGGCTGCGCGGATGTCGGCGCGCGAGCAGAAGCAAGGGTAAATCAGCGGGGTTGTGCCAGCGATTGCGCCATTGGGTGCGCTGCCGACTGCGGGGGTGTGGTCGTTGCGCGCGTCAAACGGCGAATCGTATGCGTCGTCAATCGTCAGGTTTTCCAAGCAATGCAGCGCCTCACGGTACAGGTCGTGCCGAGCGGATTGGAACACCGGATCGCCGTCCCAATCCAAGCCAAGCCAATGCAGATCGTCCATCATCAGTTCGGCCGCGCCGGGCACCACGCGCGGTTCGTCGATGTCTTCGATGCGCAGCAGCATGCCGTCGCCGCGGCTGCGCGCGGACAGCCATGCTCCGAGCATCGCATAGATGTTGCCGATGTGCATGCGGCCTGATGGGGTGGGGGCGAAACGACCTGGCACGGGGTTCCTTCCTGTCGTTGGCGGGCGGTTCGGTGTTGCCGATGCGGAGACCGGTTGCGCCGATGCTTGCAACTGTACCTGCATCGGCGGCCGGAACGGCGGGTTTCGTGGGACGCGATTGTGGAATGCGTTGCTGGACGTGCCGTGACGTGCCATGCCGAGGTTGCGGCGTGCTCCGAAAACGTGCCGTCGCTGTGAGATATCTCACAGTGTGAGAAGGATATTTAGCGCATGGTGATACGGGCCGCGCGTTTCGTTTGGGGTGTGCGTAAGATGGTGTGCGTCATCCGGTATTCTGGGTGGTGATTTCGGCAATTCGGTCTATGTGTTATCGGTATGGCCGGTCAAAAGGGGATTTACAAGGGGCGAATATGACGAAGCGACAGTTCAGTAGAGCGGAAATCGAATACCTGCGTACATTGCCATCGATCGACGCGGTGACGGACAGCAGAATCACGTATGCGAGGGAATTCCAAATCGACTGCATGAGGCGGTATCTGCAGGGGGAGAAGCCAACTGCGATCTTCATTTCCGCGGGATTGAGCCCATCGGTCATCGGGCACAAGCGCATCGAACGCAATATCGCACGCTGGAAGCGTGACGAGGACATCATGCGCAAGGCGGCCGAAGAGCCGGAACCGCATGATACGGCTGTGGACAACCACAATGCGATGTCGGAAGTGCCGTTGGGCAAGATTCAATCGCTGGTATGCCAGGTGATGGTGTTGAGCGATCGCGTCGATAAATTGGAGCGTTTGGTGGAGGGGCTGCGCAAGGGGGATAAAATCTGAAAAAAAGTTTTCAGATTTATTGGTTTTTCCGGCGGTTCGCGCGCATTTATCTGATACATTAAATGTGTAGACGGAGTCTTTGAAGTCCCCCTTCTACTGCCGTCTGGTTTTATAGCCCGCGCGAATTTATGACCGCTTTATCGCTTCACTTCAGGTCATCGCGCGGGCTTCTTTATACGTTGTCGGAGGTTTTCTGGTAACACTGATATCGAAATATCAGCCGACATGCCGGAAACGGTGGTGCCGGCCGCGGACCGGCGGTCGAATGAACTTGCGAGAGGTGGACGATGACTGCATACATGGATCACAAGAACCCCGCCAACGAGGTGATCGACGATGCGCGCGCACGTGAGATCACGGACGGCGTGCATCGTGTGCTCGACCGCATCGCGGCCGCTGAGGAACAAGCCGGACGCGAAGCCGGCTCCGTGCGCCTGCTGGCCGCCACGAAGACGCGCGACATCGGCGAAATCATGGCTGCGATTGATGCCGGCGTGCGCATGATCGGCGAGAACCGTCCGCAGGAAGTGACGGCGAAGGCCGAAGGGCTGGCACGGCGATGCGCGGAACGCGGGTTTTCGCTGGGCGTCGCAGGCGCCGCGCCGGATGCTGCGGCGGAGCATATTCCATTCCACCTGATCGGCCAGCTGCAAAGCAATAAAATCGGCAAAGTGCTGCCGGTGGTCGACACTATCGAATCGGTCGATTCAATCGATTTGGCAGAAAAAATTTCACGTAGAGCCGTGGCTCGCGGTATTACTGTCGGCGTGCTGCTGGAAGTCAACGAATCCGGCGAGGAATCGAAATCCGGTTGCGATCCGGCGCACGCCATCCGCATCGCGCAGAAAATCGGCACGTTGGACGGCATCGAATTGCGGGGACTGATGACGATCGGCGCGCATGTGCACGACGAAACGGTGATTCGCCGCGGTTTCTCGCACCTGCGCAAGACCCGCGACCTCATCCTCGCATCCGGCGAACCGGGCACGGACCGTTGCCGGGAACTGTCGATGGGCATGACCGGCGACATGGAACTGGCCATCGCCGAAGGTTCCACCATCGTGCGCGTCGGCACTGCGATTTTCGGTGAGCGTGCGTTCATCTGAGCGCTTTCTTTGACTTTTTCTGTTTTTTTAAGGATTTGCGGGGCTCGTCCGCCTGGATTGCATTCGTCTGGCTTACATTCGTCTGACTTGCATTCCTCTGAAAAACGGCTTGTCTGAGCTGCGTTCCGCCGGTAGGTGGGGTGCTGCGCGGTTTGGTGCCATAATTGCCGGTTTCGTGCCTGAAACCGTTGTCTTTCTAGGGGTAAGCCCTCCTATAGGGGGCAAGGGCTTTCGTATGGCGGGTGTGAACATGGGTGTGTTCGAAGGAGAAACCCATGTTTTGGTCTGCCTCTCGATTGATGAGTAAACCCGTCCGTCTGCTCGCCCGCAGGACGGATTCCTACGTGCATGCGCATGCGGTGCTGCGTTCGCCCATGCGGCTGTTCGGTGCCGTGGCGGGCGCCTCGGCTGATTCCTATGATGCCGGTGATGATAACGATGGCATCGGCAATGGCGCCGGAGTCGGATCTGATGCCGGTGCAGCTGCCGACAGTGGTCATGCCGGAACTGTTGCGTTCGCTGGAACGTCTGCTGGAACGTTCGCTGGAACGCCGTCGTTTTACGAGGCGATTGACATTGCCGATGTGGTTCGCGCGCGCAGGCTGCGGCGGATTCGTTTCATATTGGTGCGGTGCGTGTCCGTGCTGCTGATCGTGGGCGCGGTGGTGGTCGCGTCGTTGCCGTTCGCCATGCAGGCGCATTCCGCGCGGCGCTTGGCCGAGACATCCGATTCGGCGGCTCGCACGGTTGCCGGATGGCCGTATCCGATGGCGATGGAGGAGTTGGAACGGGCGCGCGCATACAATCGGCGGCTTGCCGTGGAAGGACAGCCGGTATTGGGCGAGGCGGCCGATCCGTTCACTACCAGACCGGCTGGCACTGCCGGAGATGCTGATACCGCCGACGATTCGGCGCCTTCCGGCGGTGCCGGGCTTTCCGCGGCGGACACGGACGCGAACTATCAGGGCCTGCTGGATTCCGGCGCAGGCATCATGGGCACGGTATTGGTGCCCAAAATCGGCGTGGAACTGCCGATTCGGCATGGTACGTCCGAACCGGTGCTCGCCGTCGGCGCAGGGCATCTGTACGGCACCAGCCTGCCGGTCGGCGGCACTGGCTCGCATACGGTGGTCACCGGGCATCGCGGCCTGGTCAAATCGTTGATGTTCACACGGCTCGACGAACTGCACGACGGCGATTTCATGTACATCAAAGTGATGGACGAGACGCTGGGATACGAAGTGGACCGAATCAGCGTGATCGAACCGGACGACGTCTCACGGTTGAAAATCGTGCCCGGCGAAGACCGGCTGACGTTGATGACCTGCACGCCATACGGCATCAACACGCATCGGCTGCTAGTCTCCGGGCATCGCGTCGCAATACCGCTGCCCGCGCCAGATCCGGCCGACGTGCGCGACGAACGTGCGACCGAACTGGGCGCGCTCGCCATGACCATCGTTTGCACGATGGGCGGCATGCTGTTGTGCTGCATGGTCGTGCGGTCGATGCGGCCCCGACACCGAATCATGCGGCACGCTTCCGCCTGGCCGCGTAAAGGATAAGGGGGAAGGCCGCGATTTTCGCGGGTCCGCACGTTCCCCGAACCCATCAATGGAGGGGACGGGTTTCGAAACGTTCATCCATAAGGTTCAAGGCATGGAGGCGCATAGGCAATTCGCCGCAGCGCCATGAGAGATGGACATGTCATGAAGTGGATGAAGGACCCGCTTGCCGGCTTCATAAGCCGGTGTGGCGCGCGGATGGGAAAATTCACCGCATTGCTTGTCACGATTGCGATGCTGGCCGGCACCACGGGAGCCGGCGCGACCGCGTTCGCCGACGAAACGGTGACGGATGGCGGCAACGTGGCCGCCGAATCCGCAGCGAGCCAGCCGGAATCGACACAACAATCCGATGCTGAAAACGCAGTCGGATCGGACGTTGCCGACATTGCCGGGCAAGATGTTGCCGGACAGTCCGCGACGGACGATGACGACGCACAATGCCTTACGGACGACGGTGAATCGCATCAGCCATCGAACGAACAAGCGCAATCGCAACTGCAGTCGCAATCGCAACCGGAACAACCGTCGGAGACGATGCCGGAACAGCGGCAGCCGTGCGATAAGACGGAACAGCCGAATGAGCAGAAGGAGCAGGAACGGCAGGCGGTTAGGCAGCCGACGGCTGAGAACGCTGACGTACCTGCAAATGGTGCTGCACCGGCTCAAGACGGCGATCGAAACGACCATGCCGGCGAAAATCGCACGGATGCTGTGGCGAATGGCGATGCGGGCGCGACAGCCGATGACGGCAAAACCGGCGATGCGGACGATGCTGACAACGATGGCAACACTGCTGAAGATGCCGACGATGCCGACAAGAACGGTAAGAATGACGCCGACAAGGATGCCGCGTCGGCTCAAAACGGCAACGATAACGACAAGAATGATGCTGCCAAAGACGATGCCGACGCCGACGAACACATCATGCGCGATCGCTTCACCTTCAATCGCAAAACCGTGATGCGTGCCGCGCGTAACGTCGCCGTGCCGCAGCCGGACCACACGAAAAGCATCGCATACAACAACGGCGGCAAATACACGCTGAACCTCAACGTGGTGGGCAAGGATACCCGCGAAAGCCATGAGACCACGGAGAAAATCGAAGTGGTGCTCGTACTGGACACGTCCGGATCGATGAACTACTGCATGGACGGAAGCCAAAGAGGATGCAACAAATCGAATCCGAAGCGGTTGACGGCGCTGAAAGAAGCGGCGACCAGCTTCATCGACGCCACCGAGACCACCAACGACACCATCCAGGACAAAGACAGCAAAGTGCGAATCGCCATCGCTCAATTCGGGCAGACATCCGGCGTGGTGAGTTCCCTGACCAGCGATACCGCCGCTCTGAAATCATCGGTGAACAGGCTATCCGCCAATGGCGCGACCCCTGCGGACAAAGGCATGACCGCCGCGCAGACGGCATTACGGCAGGCAAGGCCAGGCGCGAAGAAAATCGTCATCTTCTTCGCGGACGGTGTGCCGACCACGCAAAACGCTTTTAGCACAAGAGTCGCCAATAACGCCGTGACAACCGCGCTCGCCATGAAATCGGCCGGCACGCTCATCTACAGCATCGGCATCTTCGAAGGCGCCAATCCGGAGCAGCAATCGTTCGACAACTGGGAGAACGACCAAGCCAACCAGTTCATGCACGCCGTGTCCAGCAACTATCCGAACGCCACCGCGTACAACAAAACCAATTGGGGTACGGGCGGCAACCTCGGCTACTACAAGGCCACCAACAGCGCTGACGACCTGACGAAGATCTTCGACGACATCCAGAAGGAGATCACCACGGGAAGCGCCTACAGCGGCGTCTCGATCGTCGACGAGCTGTCCGAATACGCGCAGGTCGATGGCGTTGTCTGGAACATGGCCAGCATGCGGAACTTCGGCGGAACGACCTACTACCGGGTGACCGGCGGCGTGACGCTCAACGTGACGAATCTGCCTTCGGGGGCTACGCCTCCAGTGCTGGAACGTGATTACACATTGTGGTACAGCGACGCCGGCAACGGCAAGATCCGCGTCGAATTCGCCGGCGATTACGAGCTGCTGCACAACGCGACCTACACGCTCTCGTACGGCATCGTGCCAACCGACAGCGCCTACGCGCGGGTCAATATGGTCGACGGCGGCATCAACTACGACGCGACCGGCGACGCGGGCACCGGCACGACCTCCGCAGGAAAGCCGGGCTTCCGATCGAACGCGTCGGCGCAGGTCTGTTACACCTTCGACAAGCAGTCCGCCTGCGCGGCCTACCAGCATCCCGTATTGCAGGTGCCGTCCGCCAACGTGGTCGTGACGAAACATTGGGAAGGCGGAATGCCGGCGAGCGGAGCCACATTGCGCATCGATTTCATGCAGGGCGGCGCATCGAAGCTGGGCAAAGACCTTTCCGAAGATGACGAGCTGCCTACCGGCGAATGGCAGTACACATTCCGTGGCGTGATGGCAGGCGACTACACCGTCACGGAAGGCAACATCGCCGGCTATCACGCGAAAGGCAACGTCACCTCAGTGCCGATCAGCATCACCAGAGCCGACATGTGGAGCGCGTTCGACAAGGGACAGACCGCCACCTACGAAGCCTCGTTCACCAACGTGAAAGAGACGGTGGCCGTGCTGCCGCTGTCCGGCGCATCGGAAGGACGGACCTGGCTGGTCGTGGCCGGCGTCACGGCACTGGTGCTGCTGCTTGCGGGCATCGTCGGACTGGCTTTGATCGGGCGCGGACGGCCGTGACGGAACTGCCGGACGGCAATCGCAATTCTCTGATCGCAATCCGGCAATCGCAATTTTTCAATCACAACTAAAGAGCAACACAACTTACGAAACTTCCCATAAAACCAACCAATCGGCTGCGGTAACAAGGCCGACCAAACCAAGGAAGAGAGGTCTCTCATCATGAAGACGAGAAGGCTTTGTGCAGTAATCGCCGCGGCGGCAACGTTGCTGGGCGGTATGGCGTTCGGCACGGCCGGAGCGTATGCGGCCGGCAGCGCATCGATCGAAGTGCGGCATTCGCAGAAGGGGCACACCTACTCCGCGTACAAGTTCGCCTCGCTGACGGTGGACGGCGACGCCGTGCAGGTCGACACCGACGCCGATTGGGTGACTGCTGTGACCGACGCGGTGGCCGCCGCCAACAACAACATGGACCCCGTTGTCAGCATGCCCTCCGAATATGACAGCAATCCGGCCGCGTTCGCCGCAACCAAGACCGGCGATAACGACGCCGCCTGGTTCCGCACATTCGCGGCCTCGTTGGCGGTTGGCGATGGCGTCGTCGCCGACAAAACCGTTGCAGGCAACGGCGGTACGGCTGCCATCGGTTCGCTTGAAGAAGGCTGGTATCTCATCACCGATGTGGACAAGGACGGCGGTCGGGGAACCAATGCCATCGTCGCCACCACGCTGAACGGCGTGGCCGCCACATTCAAAGTGAAGGACGATCCGGCAACCGGCCAGGGCAAGATCAACGCTGTCGGCATGTTTGTGGCCAAGAACGAGAACGAGCCCGACCAGCCGGGCAAGACGGCCGATACGATTACCACCACTGAAGGCGTGAGCATTGGGCAGACCGTCGCCTACACCATCACGCTGGATATTCCGAACGCGGCCGAAGGCTACGACAAGTATCCGTACTTCGTGAAGGACGTGGCATCCAAGGGCCTGACGGTCAACAGGGACTTCAAGGCCGTTGTTCGAGCCGCGGATGGCACGGAAACGAATATGCCGTTCGCCTACGTGACCGTTCCGACCGTTGGGGCCGACGGCAAGACCACCACCGTGCTGGAATTCGACTTGGCCAACAAGAGCGGCCAGCTGGTCATCACCTACACCGCCGTGGTCAACAAGGACATCATCGACATGGGCAACAAGGTTACCAACAAGGCGGTCGTGTCCCGTGACACCGAGGTGTGGAATACGCCGGTCGAATTCGACTCCTATACCGGGGGCTTCTCCTTCCACAAGTACGGTGTCGGAAGCGATGCCAATGGTCTCGCAGGAGCGAAGTTCCACGTGTTCGAGGGAACCGAGGTTTCGCAGACCCCGCTCAAGTTCATCAAGATTGTGGATGGCGAATACCGCCTTGCCGAAGCGAACGAGAACGGCGCTGTCGCGGATGTGGAAACCACCACCGGCGACGTGAAAATCATGGGCTTGAAGTCCGGCAAGTACACGCTGAAGGAAACCGGATTCGTGAGCGGCTATGCGAAGAACTTTGTGCCGATCTTCACCGTCGAACTAGCTGTGAACCAGGAAACCGGCAAGTCGACCTTCAAGCTGGTCGGCGCCAACAACCTCGGTCTGGCAAGCAGGCTTGACGAGGGCATGTCCGACAAGGCAATCCAGGTCAAGAACGTGAAGAACGTCACGCAGCTGCCGCTCACCGGCGCAATGGGCACCGCGTTGTTCACCATCGCGGCCCTGATAATGGCCGGAGCCGGACTGGCGCTCGTGCTGCGCTTCCGCGAATCCGATACGCCGATGGCGGTCTGAGCGGGCCAGCAGACAGGCAACGGGGCTTGTTCGGGCGGGTGAGTCGTTGAGCGATCAACGGTTCACCCGCTTTTGTTGTGACGAATACGGGCGATTTAGGGTTTCGTGCCGCCTGAAATGGTTGGAAAAAACGCCATTCGTACCGGTATGATGGAACACGAAGCGAACAACGAATCGGATTGCGGCCTTGCATCGCAAACACGTATCGCAAACACGTATCGCAAGCGCGCATCGCAAGCCGAATCGCAAGCCGAACAGGGGAATGGCATGACGGAGGCCATTCGACTGCCGTGCGGTGGAAGGGAGCCGCCGCACGCCAAGCCGAAAGGGAACATCATGTGCAACGGTGGGGGAGCGTTCAGTCCGGAAGAAGTCGAATATCTGCGCTCGCTGCCGGTGGTGGCCGAAGCGACGTCGCGACGCATCACCTACACGGAATCGTTCAAACACAACTGCATGCGCCGGTACCATGCGGGCGAATCGCCGGTCGAACTGTTCCGCGAAGCCGGACTCGACCCATCGCTGATCGGCTATAAGCGCATCGAACGTTGTTTCGCGCGCTGGCGCAAGATTGCCTGCCGTATGGGCACGGACCGGCTGGTATCGGTTGATGGGAATGGTGGAGTGGTGCCATCGGCGTCGGCGGATGTGGCGCCGTCGGCGGACTCGGCGGAAGCTGCTCGATCTGCGGTATCGCAGCCGGTGCAGCCAACGCAAACGACGGAAACGCAAAGCAATGCGACGCTGCCCGCGCCGCGCAACGCAGCCGAAGCCCCGATTCTGTCGGGAGGTGACGTGCGCGACCTGCTCATCGCCCAGCAGGTGCGCCGCATCGACGAGCTGGAACGCGAGGTGGCGGCGTTGCGGGCGGAACTGCATTGCGAATAATCGCAAAAATCGTAAAAAATGCGAGCAATCGGCATCGTCCGCAAAGCGACGCATGTCGAGAACGGCGGGCGTGGCGAGCGGGTAGACTTGCGGGTATGAGAATCGCACGTTTTACGCATAATGATGTACCGCAGTACGCCTTCGTTCAGACCGACAAGAACGACGGCAAGGACTATCTCGTGGCCTTGAACGGCTATCCGCTGTCCGGCCAGGCCGTCGAGCCGACCGGCGAGCGCTATCCGGTGGATGGTGACGGCATTCGTCTGCTGGCTCCGGTGATTCCGTCGAAGGTGTACGGTTTGGCGAAGAATTATGAGGCGCATGCGCAGTTCATGCATGAGGCCGGTCATTCCGATATCAAGCATGCGCCGGAGGATATGGTGATTTTCACCAAGCCGAGCACGTCGGTGATTGGTCCGGATGATCCGATTGTGATTCCGCTGTGTTCGAATGATATGAATTTCGAGCCGGAGTTGGCTGTGGTGATGGGTCGTATCGCCAAGAATGTGCCGGTGGAGCAGGCCATGGATTATGTGCTGGGTTTCACGTGCGTGAATGATGTGACGTTGCGTGATCTGCAGGGTCTTGATCCGACGTGGACGCGCGCGAAGGGTTTTGATACGGCGTGCCCGTTGGGTCCGTGGATTGTGACGCGTGACGATGTGGATTGGAAGGATGCGAAGATTTCCTTCACGCTCAACGGTGAGGATGTGCCGATGGCGTCGGGTACCACGGCGAATCTGATTCACGGCATTCCTGAGCAGATCGCGGCGATTACGAGTTTCACCACGCTGCTGCCGGGCGATGTGATTATGACGGGTACGCCGAACGCGTCGGGTCATCTGGATCCGGGTGACGAGGCGATCGTGCACGTCGAGGGCATCGGCGATCTGCGCAACGTGGTGGTGCGCGGCTGATTTTCGGCTTGCTGGCGGACTTTGGATTAGGCGGGTTTGCAACGTTTCGTGATTTCGTTACGTTGCTGCCCGCCTTTTTCGTATGTATTGCGATTGCCGGTGAGCGCTGGTGATTGTCGGTGACTGCCGTCCTGCGTCGAAAGACGGTTTTGAGAAACGCAAAAAGTTGAGTCTGTGGGACTCAAGTTTTGGGAATATAATGGCGATGAAGTCGGTTGAGCATATCAGACAACGACATATGCGTCCGAACGCCGGCCCGGTAGCGAAGGCCGGGCGGCCGGGCGCGAACCATGGAGGATGATATGGAACAGAAGTTCACGCAGATGGCGCAGGAAGCGCTTTCGGACGCCGTTCAGAACGCGGCGGCGCTGGGCAATCCGCAGGTAGACACCCTGCACCTGCTGGACGCGATGCTGCGTCAGGAAAACAGCATGGCCCGCGCGCTCATCGAAGCGGCAGGCGGCAACGCGCAAAACGTGAGCGCCGAAGTGCATCAGGCGATGCAATCGCTGCCGAGCGCCAGCGGATCGACCACAACGCAGCCGGACGTCAGCAGGCAGCTGTCGGCGGTGCTATCGCAAGCCGAAAAAGAAATGCAACGGAGGGGAGACGAGTACGTCACCGTTGACCTCATGCTGGTCGCAATCGCGGCCGCGAAACCTAATCAAAGCGCGGACATCTTGGAAAAGAACGGTCTTACCGCGGATAAGCTGCGTAACGCCCTGACCGCCGCGCGCGGCAGCGACCGCAAGGTGACCAGCGCCGACGCGGAAGGCTCGTATA
Organism: uncultured Bifidobacterium sp.; assembly: GCA_959028125.1. Taxonomy (GTDB): domain Bacteria; phylum Actinomycetota; class Actinomycetes; order Actinomycetales; family Bifidobacteriaceae; genus Bifidobacterium. Next base: position 24,550 of record CAUFQQ010000008.1, read on the forward strand.
AAGCTTTGGAGAAGTACTCCACCGATTTGACGGCCGCGGCCAAGGAAGGCAAGCTCGACCCGGTGATCGGACGTGATCAGGAAATCCGCCGCGTTATCCAGATCCTGAGCCGCCGCACCAAGAACAACCCGGTGCTGATCGGCGAGCCCGGCGTAGGCAAGACCGCCGTGGTCGAAGGCCTCGCACAGCGCATCGTCGCCGGCGACGTGCCCACCACCCTGCAGAACAAGAAGCTCATCTCGCTTGACCTGGGCTCCATGGTGGCAGGCTCCAAGTACCGTGGCGAATTCGAGGAACGCCTGAAGAGCGTGCTCGAGGAGATCAAGAAGGCTGACGGGCAGATCATCACCTTCATCGACGAGATCCACACCATCGTCGGTGCAGGTGCGGCCGAAGGCTCCATGGACGCGGGCAACATGCTCAAGCCCATGCTGGCCCGTGGCGAACTGCGCCTGATCGGTGCGACCACACTGGACGAATATCGTGAGAACATCGAAAAGGATCCGGCGCTTGAGCGTCGTTTCCAGCAGGTGTTCGTCGGCGAGCCGAGCGTGGAGGATACCATCGCCATTCTGCGTGGCATCGCCCCGAAATACGAGGCGCACCACAAGGTCACCATCGGAGATGACGCGCTGGTTGCCGCCGCGACGCTGTCGAACCGGTATATCTCCGGCCGTCAGCTGCCGGACAAGGCCATCGACCTGGTTGACGAGGCCGCCGCGCACCTGCGTATGGAACTCGACTCCTCGCCTGAGGAAATCGACGAACTCACCCGTCAGGTGGAACGCCTGAAGATGGAGAAGTCGTACCTGCTGGGCAATCCGAAGAACGACAAAGCCGCCGAAAAGGCCGAAACCGAACTCGACGACAGCGCCAAGGACCGTCTGGCCGACCTGAACAAGGAAGTCGCCGACAAAAGCGAGAAGCTCAACGGGCTCAAAGCGCGCTGGGACGCCGAAAAGAGCGGACATAACCGCATCGGCGACCTGCGCAAGAAGCTCGACGAACTGCGCACCCAGGCCGAACGCTACGAGCGCGAAGGCGACCTGGCCAAGTCCTCCGCCATCAACTACGGCGAGATCCCGGCCATCCAGAAGGAAATCGCCCAGGCTGAGAAGAATGAGCAGAACACCAAGGACGACGTCTCCGCCGACGTGCCGATGGTTCCTGACCGCGTGGACGCCGACTCCGTCGCCGAAATCGTCTCCGACTGGACCGGCATCCCCGTGGGCCGCCTTATGCAGGGCGAAAACGAGAAGCTCCTGCACATGGAGGAGTACCTCGGCAAGCGCGTGATCGGACAGAAGGAAGCCATCCAAGCGGTTTCCGACGCCGTGCGTCGCTCGCGTGCCGGCATCTCCGACCCGAACCGTCCGACCGGATCGTTCCTGTTCCTCGGCCCCACCGGCGTGGGCAAGACCGAACTCGCCAAGGCGCTCGCCGACTTCCTGTTCGACGACGAGAAGGCCATGGTGCGCATCGACATGAGCGAATACATGGAGAAGGCCTCCGTGTCCCGCCTGATCGGCGCCGCGCCGGGCTACATCGGGTATGAGGAGGGCGGACAGCTCACCGAGGCCGTGCGCCGTCGTCCGTATTCGGTGGTGCTGTTCGACGAAGTGGAGAAGGCCAATCCGGAAGTCTTCGACGTGCTGCTGCAGGTGCTTGACGACGGTCGTCTGACCGACGGCCAGGGCAGGACCGTGGACTTCAAGAACACGATTCTGATCATGACCTCCAACCTGGGCTCGCAGTTCCTCGTCAATCCCGACATGGACGCGGACGCCAAGAAGAAGGCCGTGATGGACGCCGTGCACATGCAGTTCAAGCCGGAATTCATCAACCGTCTGGACGAACTGGTCATGTTCCACCCGCTGACCCGCGAGGAGCTCGGCGGCATCGTGGACATTCAGGTCGCGCAGGTGTCCGCACGTCTGACCGACCGCCGCATCACGCTCGACGTGACCGATTCGGCGCGCGAATGGCTTGCCAACACCGGTTACGATCCGGCGTACGGCGCACGTCCGCTGCGTCGCCTGGTGCAGACCGAAGTCGGCGACCAGCTTGCCCGCATGCTGCTGGCCGGCGAAGTGCACGACGGCGACACCGTGCTGGTGGACCAGACCGGCGGCGACCATCTGGAGCTGTCCGCCTGGGCCGCGGACCAGCTTGAGGACATGGGCGAGGATGAGGTGGACGGAACTGATGGATCCGTCGATTCCTCTGATTCCGCCGGTTCATCCGATTCTGCTCGGTGATGCCGGCTATGCCGGAATGCGCTGATTTCCCGGCCTTGGCTGGGGGATCAGCGGCATTGGCCGATTCGAGGCTGAATTAATGCTGATTAATGGCTGACGGTCGCCGATGGACGGCTATCAGCCATTTTGCTGTCCGATTTCGGCTGGCTTTCCGGCAGTCTGTCGTAGGCCTGCAGCACCAGCCCTGCGACCGACAGCACGGTCGAGCCGAGCAGCATCGCGATCGCCAGCTTCGGCTGCACGCCGAACGCCAGCCATAACGCGCACGTCCACACCGCGACCACCATCGTCACCGACGTGGTGATCTGTAGCACGCGTGCACGGATCTCGTGGCCGATCGCGGCGCGGAACAGTGCTTCCTCCGCGTCACTCAGCTGCGTTTTTCCGGTCTCCGTCTGCGACCGCACGGCCAGTCGCCGCCGGACAATCGTATCCGCCAAGGAAAGTACGGCGACCACGCCGACGAACGCAAAATACGGGTCACGCGAGCCGACCGGGAAAATCCAGGAAATCACGCACAACAGCAGGCTGTATACATACACGATCGTCATTCCCAGTGAAACCAGGGAATCGCCGTTCGGATGGCGACGGCGCAACGCTGGTAGTCCGCGCTGATGGATCGGCGCGGCGCAATAGAACATGACCGGCGTGATGACGATGGCATGCAGCCATGGATTGGTCATCCAACCCGGCAGGGCAATTCCGGCAAGCGACAGCAGTGTCACGATGAGCGTTGGAATGGTGAGGATCAGAGCGATGGCGAGACGCTTGCCGGGATGGTCGAAAGTGACGTCGTCGGTGATGTCGTCTGCGGCGAGGGCCATTGATTCCGCCGTTTCGTCGGACGCGCCCTCCGTTTGCGATGCGTCCGGCCGTGACGGAATGCCCGTCGACGCGTCCGAGCTTGGGAACAATCGCAGCAAAGCCCAGGTCGCGATGGCCGCGGCGACGATCGATACGGCCGCCAAAAACAGATCGAATCCCATGATGTCCCTTCGAATACCTTTGAGTACCTTTGAATGCGCAGGTATGTTCGCGTTCGGCTGATTTCAGCATAGTGCACATGTCCGTGGCATGCGGTCGTTCCTCCGGATGAATGAGCGTATGCGCGGATATGTGCGGGTAGGCGTTTGCCGTGGCGCGATCGGCATGATACAATCGAACGTATGTTCGATAATCCTGTGTTTGTTGTGATATTGCTGGTGGTCGTGGCCGCGCTGGGGGCGGCTGCGGGCTTCTTCGCTGGGCGTGCCAAAGGACAGGACATGGCCCGCGGCGCCAAGGAATCGGACTTGAATGAGGCGAAAGCGCAGATCGAGGCGGATCGGCAGGATATCGGCGATCTCAATGCGAGCGTGATGCGGTACCGCACGCAGGCGGAAGGGCTTGCGCAGCAGCTGACGTATCTCAAATCGCAGCTGGCGCAGGCGCAGCGTGCCGAGGAGGTGCGTGCGGAACGCGAACGTCAACGTGCCGCCGCCGAAGCGGAACGCCGCCAGGCCGAAAGCGAACGGAAAATGCAGGAACAGAGCAAGGTGCTGTCCGCTTTGGCTCCGGTGCAGAAGAATCTTGACGCGCTGCAGGAGAAGGTCGCGCAGATCGAGGAGGGGCGCAAGCATGAGATGGGTGCGCTCGGCGAGCAGCTCAAAGGGCTTGGCGAGCAGCAGGCGCGTCTGGACCGTGAGACGAGCGCGCTGTCGTCGGCGCTGCGCAACAACAAGGTGCGAGGCGCGTGGGGCGAGGCCCAGCTGCGCAACATAGTGGAATCGGCGGGCCTGCTGGAACACGTCGATTTCGACACCCAGGTTGTGGTCACCGACGCCGATGGGCATACGCAGCGGCCCGACATGGTCATCCACATGCCCGGTGGCAAAAGCATTCCGATCGACGCCAAGGCGCCGTACGCCGACTACCAGCGCGCATGCGAGATACCGGACACCGCGCCGCCCGAGGAACTGGCCCGCAAGAACGAGCTGCTGCGCGCCCACGCCAAGGCGGTTCGCGAGCATGTGAAGACCTTGGGAGACAAGGCCTACTGGAACGCGTTCAGCGACGCTCCGGACTTCGTGATCGCATTCATCCCCAACGAATCGCTGCTGCAGGCTGCGTTGGAAACCGACCCGACGCTGATGGACGACGCCTTCGCGCAAAAGGTGGCGCTGACTTCGCCGATCACCCTGTGGGCGGTGCTCAAGTCCGTCGCCTATGCATGGCAGCAGCAAAGCTTGACCGACGACGCGAAAATGCTGTTCGACCTGTCCCGCGAACTATACGAGCGTTTCGCGGTGCTGGGGGAGCGGGCCACCAAGCTCGGCTCCGCCATCACCAAAACGGTGGGTGCGTACAACGCGTTCGCATCATCGCTCGAATCGCGTGTGTTGGTCACCGCGCGCAAGCTACAGCGCGTCGACCAAAGCAAGGTCATCGCCCCCGTCGAAATGATCGCTCCCGAAAAAGCGGACATCCGTGAGCTGACCGCTCCCGAGACCAGCGGCGAGTAGTTTTTTGTCCGTGCCGTGGACGGGATGCCCGACGGAATCGACGTGGGACGGACGGGAGTTCGGCCTCGCATGCTTTGCGTTGATATGGCGGCCGCATTACGATGTGAATGACGAGTTGAAAGGATAGGTTGGGAACCATGACCGAAGAGAACACTTTCCGCAGGACGGCACCGGTTTCGGCGCAGGATCCCGCCGTCCGGTCCGACGCCGCGTCGACGGAATCCACAGTCGATTTCGCCATGCTCGAGCCGCGGGACCAGCTCAAAACACTGCTGCAGGCCGAAATGAAGGATAAGCCGTTCTCGGAGCTTTCCTCCGTGCTGTTCGACCATCGTGGAGCCTCGATCGTCGGCCATATCCTGCTTGACACGTTGGAGGAGGCCGGATATTCCGTTGATGACTTCGACGCAGTCGGCGCACTGACCGCGGCTGCCGTGCCGCTAGTCTCCGCCATGATCCAGGCTGCCGCCTCCCGTGGCGAGGACCTGAACGGCTTCGTCATGGACTTCGTCTACCCGTCCATCAAGGGTCCGTCGATCGCGGGCAAGCGCGTGGTGTTGATCGATTCCTGGCTGTCCGAGAAATCGTACGTGCAGACCTCCTCGTTGGTTACCCTGCGCAACGGCAACGAACTGAGCCTCGACTTCTCCGTGGTGGAGAACGAAGGCGCCGAAGTGCTGGCCGTCGCCTCGCTGATCGGCGGCGTCGACATGGTCGATCCGACCATCAAGGTCATCAACCCGGTGAACGGCGAGGAATCCCAGCTGCCGTTCGTCGAGGTCTTCAAGGAATCCGAGCTCCACTGAATACGAGTTCCGCATCGTTTGCGATGACGGAATCGTCCAGTGATGCTTTGTCTTGCTGTCGCTTTGCCGAAAAACGCCATTGGATGTTCCTGATGGAATGCATGCGCGGCCGCCTATGTAGGGCGCCGAAACACAGTCTGGATTCATTCAGACGATTAGTACTTCTGACTGTTCCGACAAGGAGGGAATGTGCACGACCCGAATCCCATTGATGTGGCCGCCCAAGCGTCCGGTGAGCCGACATTCCGCGAGGTCGGCGTAGGCCCTTGGGCGCAGACCCATCCGGGGGAGCCGCGTCCGGATGACGTGTCATCCCCGAATTATGATGCCCGCTTCGATTCCGCATTGCTTGACGAAGGCGACCGCCGCAACGTGCTCGATCGATACCGCTATTGGACGGTCGCGGCCATTAAGGCCGATTTGGATTCCCGTGGCCGCCACGATTTCGAAGTCGCCGTGGAAAACTGGACGCACGACTTCAACATCGGATCCATGGTACGCACAGCCAATGCGTTCCAGGCGCGCCGCGTACACATCGTCGGCCCGCATAAGTGGAACCGTAAGGGCGCGCTCATGACGGAGCTGTACCAGCATGTCGAGAACCATCCGTCCATCACGGAGCTCGTCGAATGCTGGAAACTGCGCATCGCCGGCGAAATCGCCGCCGCCCAAGCGCAGCGCAATGCCCTGTCCCTCCGTTTCTATAAAGCCCATAGCGAAGACGACACCAAAACGGTCGCCGAAGCATTGAAGCAACTGCAGAAACTGGAAGCGAAAATCGCCGAACTGGAGGCCGCGCGCATCATCGCGCTCGACATCGTTCCCGGCGCCGTGCCCATGGAAACCTACCATTTCCCCAAGCGCTGCCTCATGTTTTTCGGTGCGGAAGGACCCGGTCTGTCCGAGAAAGCGCTCGAACTGGCCGACGACGTGGTTTACATCTCCCAATTCGGCTCGGTCCGCTCCATCAACGCCGGCGCCGCGGCCGCCGTCTCCATGCACGCTTGGATCGCCCAGCACGCCGCGCCCCAAGCCTGAGTCAATACATGCCGCGGCGGCGGCTTCAATGAATCGTCGTGTCATCGTGCCGATAAATCGCAGTACCGCCGAATCGCAATGCACGTGGCCGCGATTCTTGTTCGGTCATATCGGCATGAAAAGCTCAACCGGTGAATTGTGCGTAGTCATTATGGAGATCATGGGACGCCATCGGCACGCCGGCCTGCTTGAGTTTGCGGATCAACGGCGCTTTTTGCAGAACATCGTCGAAAGTAAAACGAACGATGTCGGTGACGCCGGCTTGCCGAAGCGCGTCTTCTCGCTCGCGTTCGAGAAACACGGTTCCCTGTATGCTTCGGCGGTCGGTCATATCCGGATCGACGTACTTCGCCGTGCCATCGAATTCACCGACGATGATTCGCTCGTCGGCCAGCTTCCAGAGAAAATCGACCCTGTAGCTTTTGCCATTGACGATAAACGGGACTTGGACCATGGGCGGCATGAAACCTTCCTCGATCATGGTTCCCCTGGCAAAAGATTCTCCTCCGTTGTCGCTATCCGGATTCGCGTAGAGAAGCAGTTTTGCGACTGCCGGATGAGCACAGGGATCCTTCTCGCATTCCTCAAGCACGTCGTTGGCCGTGACCCCATGCGCGAACGCGGAATCGAAAATGCTGAGAGCGCATCGAAAATACAGTGCGGATGAGCAGTCGATCAACGTGCGAGCGGGGTTCGTCGCCAGGAAACCGCCTATCCGCACCGGAACGCAATTCGGAACGTAAATACGTTTGGTGGGATGCCTCGCACGAATCTTGCCGCGCTCCCGTCCAACGATGGTCAATTGATGGGTGCTATGAAGGCTCCACGGGTGGTCGAAGCCATGAATCGTCGCCGATGTAAGCCCCGCGAAGATCCAATGGGGGTAGAGCAGGGACATCGAACGTGCTATGTGGAGAGTCCTCTCCGGGGGTGACAGATTGTTCCAATAATCCTGCGGAAGATATAATCCGTGGGCGGCGCGGACGAGCTCGCCGCATTTCATTCTGCGTCGCAATGCGGCATTCTCGGCCTCGTTGTGGGAATACGCGCATCTGCGTTCCATGACGGCTTCTTCGATGATTTTGTTCGCTTGGGCATGATTCTTCATGTTTTGACGGTAAAAGACGGAGAGATTCGTGGCAAGCGCAGATGAGGGCTGTGGTCGGAGATTCTCCGACACCGCGTGTTCCAACATGTCCGGTCTTGGATGGGCTTGTGGATAACTTGCCGGAAGCCCGTAAAATCGCGGTTCTCAAAAATGAAAACAAGTGTGCGGAATTTGTAAGCAATGCCACGCGCCCATGCCGCGATCGCGTGCCGCGCCCCATGTTGTGAGCCCATGTCGTGCCCTTATGGCGTAAGCCCATGTCGTGCCCCTATGTCGTGCCCCATGTCGTGCACTCATCTCGTGAGCCTATGTCGTGAGTGCATGCCGAGCGCTCATGCCGAGCCTCCATCGGTTTGCTCGCCCCCATTCCGCCAAACCGACGCTTAGACCACTCTCACCGTCGGTTTCGCGGAATGGGTTAGTGCAAACCGACGGTGGTGGCTCTAAGCATCGGTTTGGTCGATTGACTTCTGCGAAACCGACGCTTAGGGTTTGCTCACCGTCGGTTTCGCGGAATGGGTTAGTGCAAACCGACGGTGAGCGGTGCGTGGGCGTCGGTTTGGCGGAATGGAGGCGATTGAACCGACGGCTGGGACGGCGTGAAATGGGGCACGCGCTCGTCACACAGACGCGTTACTGTTAGGGTCATGCCTACTTTCACCAAAGAAGAAATCGTGCATTTGGGCGATCTGGCCCGAATCGCACTCACGGACGAGGAAATCACCCGTCTGCAGGGCGATCTGAACGTCATCGCCGAATCCATCAACAAGGTCCAGGAAGTCGCCACCGACGACGTGGAACCGACCGCGAACCCGGTCCCGCTGGAAGCCTACCTGCGTCCGGACGTACCCGAGACCCCGCTGACCCAGGCCGAAGCCACCGCAGGCGCCCCGGTCTCCGAGGCTGGCATGTTCGTCGCACCGCGCATTCTGGGACAGGAGTGATATGAGCACCACCGAACTCGTCAAGCTTTCCGCCGCCGAGATGGCGGCCAAGATCAAGGCCAAGGAAGTTTCCAGCCGTGAGCTGGTCGAAGCCCACCTTGCGGTCATCGAATCCGCCGAACCGAGCGTCAAGGCCTTCCTGAAGGTCTCCGCCGACCAGGCCCTCGAACAGGCCGACGCCTTCGACGCCAAGTCCGATGAGGACAAGGCGCAGATGCCGGAACTCGCCGGCGTGCCAATCGCCATCAAGGACATGATCGTCACCAAGGGCATCGAAACCACCGCCGCATCCAAGATCCTCGAAGGCTGGGTGCCGCCGTACGACGCCACCGTCATCGAGAAGCTCAAGGCCGCGGGCATGCCGCTGTTGGGCAAGACCAACCTCGATGAATTCGCGCAAGGCTCCTCCACCGAGCACTCCGCCTACCAGACCACCCACAATCCGTGGGATACCGAGCGCGTGCCGGGCGGTTCCGGCGGCGGTTCCGCAGCCGCAGTGGCCGCATTCGAAGCTCCGCTCGCCCTGGGTACCGACACCGGCGGCTCCATCCGCCAGCCGGGCTCGCTGACCGGTACCGTCGGCGTCAAGCCGACCTACGGCGGCGTCTCCCGTTTTGGCGCGATCGCCATGGCCTCCTCGCTCGACCAGATCGGCCCGTGCTCCCGTACGGTGCTCGACTCGGCCCTGCTGCAGGAAGTGATCGGCGGACACGACAAGCGCGATTCCACCTCCATTCCGGAAGGTCCGCGTCCGATGGTCGCCGCCGCCCGCGAAGGCATGAAGCGCGATCTGAAGGGCCTCAAGGTCGGCCTGATCAAGGAGCTCGGCGGCGAAGGCTTCCAGCCGGGCGTCATGGCCCGCTTCAACGAAGGCGTCAAGAAGCTTGAGGAAATGGGCGCGGAGGTCATCGAAGTGTCCCTGCCGCACCTGCCATACTCCCTCGGCGCCTACTACATCATCATGCCGTCCGAGGTCAGCTCCAACCTGGCCCGTTACGATGGCATGCGTTACGGCCTGCGCGTCATGCCGCCGGCAGGCGTTCCGCAGACCGCGGCCAACATGATGGCCTACACCCGTGAGGCCGGCTTCGGCGACGAAGTCAAGCGTCGTATCATCCTCGGCACCTACGCCCTGTCCGCCGGCTACTACGATGCCTGGTACGGCTCCGCGCAGAAAGTCCGCACCCTGATCATCGACGACTTCAAGAAGGCCTTCGAAAAGGTCGACGTGCTCGTCGGCCCGACCAGCCCGGTCACCGCCTTCAAGTTCGGCGAGAAGACCGAGGACCCGATGGCCATGTACGCCATCGACATCACCACCATTCCGGCCAACCTCGCCGGCGTGCCGGCAATGAGCATCCCGGCCGGCCTGAGCGACGACGGCCTGCCGGTCGGCTTCCAGTTCCTCGCCCCGCAGCAGCGCGACGAGGTCATGTACAAGCCCGCCGCCGCTCTCGAAGCGGCCCTCGAGGAAAGCTGGAACGGCCCGATCTGGCAGTCCCTGAAGACCCCGTGGCTCGACGGACTGGACAAGTAGGAAGCATCGGAGGAAAGAAAACAAAATGGCTGAAAAGTTGATGAAGTACGCCGATGCCGTCAAGAAGTTCGATCCGGTCATCGGTCTGGAAACCCATGTTGAGCTGAGCACCACCACGAAGCTGTTCTGCCCGGCCGAAGTCTCGTTCGGTGGCGATCCGAACAGCCAGCTCACCCCTGTGAGCCTTGGTCTGCCGGGTTCTCTGCCGGTGGTCAACAAGACCGCCGTCGATTACGCCATCAAGCTGGGTCTTGCCCTGCATTGCGAAATCGCCGAGTGGAGCCAGTTCGCGCGTAAGAACTACTTCTACCCGGACATGCCGCGCGATTACCAGATCTCGCAGTATGACAAGCCGACCAACGGCAACGGCTACCTCGACGTGGAGCTTGAGGACGGCACCATCTTCCGTGTGCCGATCGAGCGCGCCCACATCGAAGACGACGCCGGCAAGAACACCCACGTCGGTGGCGCTGACGGCCGTATCGAAGGCGCCGACCACTCGCTGGTCGACTACAACCGCGCCGGCGTGCCGCTGATCGAAATCGTGACCAAGCCGATCGAAGGCGCAGGAGACCGCGCCCCCGAAATCGCAGGCGCCTACATGCGCGCCATCCGCGACATCGTGCGTGCGCTGAACATCTCCCATGCCCGCATGGAGCAGGGCAACATGCGCGCCGACGTGAACGTGTCGCTGCGCAACAGCCCGTCCGATCCGTTCGGCACCCGTTCCGAAACCAAGAACGTGAACTCGTTCCGTGGCATCGAGAAGACTATCCAGTACGAGATCCGCCGCCAGGCCGCCATCCTTTCCGAAGGCGGCGAGATTCTGCAGGAGACCCGTCACTGGGACGAGGCCTCGCAGACCACCGCCGGCGGCCGCGTGAAGTCCGACGCCGACGACTACCGCTACTTCCCGGATCCGGATCTGGTGATGCTGCACATCACCAAGGAACACATCGAGGAGATGAAGGCCCAGATGCCGGAAATGCCTCGTGAGCGCCGCAACCGCCTGAAGGGCGAGTGGGGCTTCAACGATCTGGAGATGCGCGACGTGCTCAACGCCGACGCTCTGGACCTGCTCGAGGACACCGTCAAGGCCGGCGCTTCCGCCTCGGGCGCCAAGAAGTGGTGGCTGGGCGAGCTGTCCCGCGAAGCCAACAACAAGGGCGTGAGCCTTGAAGAGCTGCCGATCACCCCGGCCGACGTCGCCGAGGTCGAGAAGCTCATCGCCGACGGCAAGCTCAACGACAAGCTCGCCAAGCAGACCGTCGCAGGCGTGCTCGCCGGCGAAGGCACTCCGGACGAGGTCGTCAAGAAGCACGGCTTCCAGGTCGTTTCCGACGACGGCGCGCTCGAAAAGGCCGTCGACGAGGCACTCGCGGCCAACCCGGACATCGTCGAGAAGCTCAAGAGCGGCAACATGAAGCCGATGGGCGCGATTATCGGCGCTGTCATGCGCGCCACCCGCGGCCAGGCCGACGCGAAGGCCGTCACCAAGATCGTGATGGGCAAGATCAAGTGACATTCCGGCGATTGCCGAACGTTGCCTGATTGATGGCATCGAAAGGCGTGCGTTTTTGCGATGAGAGGAATCGTAAAAACGCACGCCTTTCTGCATTTTGTTGCTTTTTATCTGCTTTTACATGCCTTTTCGTACGATTCACGCGTCGGCTGGGGAGGTTTCACGGGGATTTTGCCTAACAAAACTCCCAGCTGGCGTTCAGTCGGGTACAATACCGTCGGTATGGGTGCGGCGAGGGACCGCGCCGAGAAACATAGGAAACGATAATCATGTCAGAGTACGCTGAAACCACAGCGAAGGAACAGACGACGGACCAGCGGGCGAGGGAGCTGCCGGAACGCATCGTCATTCCGCCCATCAAGGGCGAGATGGTGCACTTGCGCCCTGCCACCATCGACGACATCGCACGCATGGAGGTCATTGAGGCGTACGTCGGCGCATCCGGCATCACCGGCAAGGACCGCGTGGCCGAACGTGGCGCTGTGAACGCGTGGGTGCGTCGTTCCGTGGCATGGTCCAATGGCGAAAAATCGAACGAATCCGGCGTGGGGGATCCGGAATCTCGTCGTACCATCGCATGGTCCATCGTCACCGAAGCCGACCATGACGGCGACGGCGAGCTTGACGCGGCCTCTTCCGACAACGTGATCGGCATGATCTTCCTCATCGACATCGACGGCTGGGCACGTTCCGCCCGCATCCAAGTGGTGCTCGGCAAGGACTACCGCGGCCGCGGCTACTCGCGAGACATCATGCCCCGCGTGATGACGTACGGCTTCGCGCCGGAACCGGCGGGCCTCGGCATGCACCGCATTTGGGTGGCCGTGCCGGAACAGAACACGCGTTCCGTATCCGTCTACCAGTCGCTCGGCTTCGTGCCGTCCGGCCGTTCGCGCGATGCCCTGTGGAACGCGTCGGAGAACCGTTACCAGGACCTCATCGTCATGGACACGCTCGTCGACGAATTCGACCCGATCCGCTCGCTCGACGCGTTCGGCATGCACGTGATCGAAGACAATCCGGGCGTCAAGGAGGCGTTGAGCGCCCGCGAACACTCGATCGCCATCCAACTCAACTCCGTACATAAGGGCGATGCGGACGATGCCGCAGCGGCAGGCCAGAGTGGAGACACGGCGCAGACCTCCGCCGACGAGACGTCTGCCGCGCCATCGCAGGAATCGCAGCCGAACGAAGCATCCGGAACGGCGAAGACGGACCAGAAGGCCGGCGATGCCGACAACAACTGGCCGTACAGCTCGGATGAGCGCAAAACCTCGAAGGATGCTTGGTGGCGCACGCTTGGACGTGGCCGCAAGCGCGACACGGAAGGCAGACGATGAGCGCCGAGGACCTCGACAACTACGAAACCGACGCCGAGCTGTCCCTATACAAGGAATACCGCGACGTCATCAAACTGTTCACCTACGTTGTGGAGACCGAGCGCCGCTTCTATCTGGCCAACAAGGTCGATTTCAACGTGCGTTCCGCCGGCCAGGACGTCTACTTCGACGTGCGGCTGACCGACGCGTGGGTGTGGGACGTCTACCGTTCCAGCCGTTTCGTCAAGAACGTGCGCATCGTCACGTTCAAGGACGTGAACGTCGAGGAAGTGCAGAAAACCGACATCGACATTCCCGACAGCATGTAGCAGACCTACGGAAAACCAGTCTTCGGCGGAAGCCGTACGGCTGGTTTTCCTTCTATCAGGGCGATTGCTGTCGGACTTGGCGGTGATTTTGTGTGCATGCGCACAGGTGCGCTGTGCGTTTCCCTACCTTCGGGTAGAATATCTTCGATTTTGTTTGTAAGGAGACTTCAAAGTGACGCAAAAGCAATCCGTGGTCATCATCGGTGGCGGCCCTGCCGGCCTGACTGCCGCTTGGGAGCTCGTCAAGGACGGTGGCTCCGAACAGTACGACGTGACCGTGCTGGAAGCCACCCGCGAATTCGGCGGCATCTCCCGCACCGTCAAGCATGACGGCAATCGTATGGATATCGGCGGCCACCGCTTCTTCTCGAAGGACGACCGCATCATGGACTGGTGGAAGGACGTTCTGCCGCTGCAGGGCGCACCCAGCTATGATGACAAGAAGCTCCACCGCGAGCATGATATGGAGCCGGGCGGCCCGGATCCGGAAATCGAAGACAAGGTGATGCTCAAGCGCCACCGCGTGTCCCGCATCTACTGGAACCGCCACTTCCTCGACTACCCGATTTCCCTGAGCGCCAACACCCTGAAGGCCATGGGCTTCAAGCTCACCATGGTCGCCGGCTTCAGCTACCTGAAGTCCATGGTGCACAAGCTGCCGGAAACCAACCTGGAGAACTTCTACATCAACCGTTTCGGCCGTAAGCTCTACTCCATGTTCTTCGAGGGCTACACCGAGAAGCTGTGGGGCCGTCACCCGTCCGAAATCTCCGCCGACTGGGGTGCGCAGCGCGTCAAGGGCCTGAGCATCATGGGCGTGCTGAAGAACGCCTTCCAGAAGCTCCTGCCGAAGAAACGCGACAACTCCGAAGTCGAAACCTCCCTCATCGAGGAATTCTGGTATCCGAAGCTTGGCCCGGGCCAGCTGTGGGAAACCGTCGAATCCAACTGCGAAGCCGCCGGCGTGAAGGTCATCACCGACGCCAATGTGGTGGAAATTCGCCAGAAGGACGGCAAGATCGCATCCGTCGTGTACGAGGATTCCGAAGGCAACCGCACCGAAATGGCCGCGGACGACTTCATTTCCTCCATGCCGGTCAAGGACCTTGTCAACGCCGTGGACGCCTCCGACCAGCCGGCTCCGAAGGATATGACCGAAATCGCCAACGGCCTGCCGTACCGCGATTTCGTCACCGTCGGCCTGCTCGTCAAGCACCTGCGCCTGACCAACACCACCGACATTCCGACCCTCGGCAACCCGCCGATCGTGCCGGATTGCTGGATTTACGTGCAGGATCCGGGCTACAAGGTCGGCCGTCTGCAGATCTTCAACAACTGGAGCCCGTACCTGGTCAAGGACGTCGACAACACCGTGTGGATCGGCCTCGAATACTTCTGCGAGGAAGGCGACTCCTTCTGGAACATGACCGACGAGGAAGCCACCAAGTTCGCCATCCAGGAGCTCACCCGCATGCAGGTCATCAACGGCCCGCAGGACGTGCTCGACTCCCACCGCGAACGCGTCAAGAAGGCTTACCCGGCCTACTTCGACACCTACGACCGCATGCCCGAACTCGTCGACTACCTCGACTCCTTCGGCAACCTGTACTGCGTTGGCCGTAACGGACAGCACCGTTACAACAACATGGACCACTCCATGGCCACCGCCATCGAAGCCGTCAAGGACATCAAGAGCGGCGAAACGTCGAAAGACAACGTGTGGTCGGTCAACACTGACAAGTCCTACCACGAAGAAAAGTAGAAAAATAAATAACGCGTGCGCATACGCCCTTTCTCCGGCGCTCGACGTACCTTTGTACGCCTTCGGCCTCAGACGGGCGTCTTCGCACGCGTTATTTATTTTTCGCAGCGTAACTTTGATCAAGCCCATGCTTTTTGGCATGGGCTTTTTCATTGCGATTTTTATTGCGATTGCGCGGTGCGCGAACCGCACGGGCGGACCGCGCGTGCCCGCTTTGCGTTGGTCTGGGTTGCGTTGTATGGTTAAGACAGTTCGAAAACCGCGATGTTTCGCGGCGGACTTTTCATTCGACGGAAATTTTCCGCAATTCTTTTTTGCAGCTGTCGCGGGCGCATGCCTGTGGAAGCCAAGGAAAGGCAACTACCAGTGGCAACAAGCCCTAATCTCGATGATATGAAACTGCCCGAGCTCAAGGAGCTCGCCAAGCAGATGGGACTTCGTGGTGTCTCCACCATGCGCAAGACCGAACTGATCGCAACACTTCAAGCCGCCCGTTCCGGCGGCCAGGCTCCGGCCGGCGTCACCGTGCGCGCGCCAAAGTCCGCTCCCGCCGCAGACGCTGAGGTCAAATCGGCAAAGGACAAGAAGGCCGATGAAGCCAAGCAGGAGGAACGCCCCGTCCGTGCCAAGCAGGCCAAGTCCGCGGAATCCTCCGAAGTCGCGGATGCCGTGGCAGCGGTGGACGCGTTGAAGCCGAACGATGAAGCGCCGAAGCGTCGTCGCCATCGTGACGCCGAAGCCGGCGCCGACCTGCTCGCCGAACTGGGCCTTGACGATGCCGCTCCGAAGCAGGATGACCGCCGTCGCCGTCGTGATGACGACCGTAGGGACGATTTCGAGCCGCGTCGCCGCCGTCGCGTGGCGGACGGGCCGAAGAGCGAAGACGTCGTGCGCGACCTTGATGACATCCTCGCCACGCTGCCGTCGCAGGAAGACGCCGACGATGATAAGCGTCGCGACGAGACCGAAGACAACGAATACCGTCACAGCCGTGGACGCAACGATCGCCGTGGCCGCCGTATGCGTGGCCGTGACCGCGATTACGACGAGCGTGACGAGCGTCGCGGCAGGGGCGATCGCAATGATCGCAACGACCGTAACGATCGCGCCGACCGCATGGACCGCAACGCCGACCGCGACCAGCGCAACGATCGTATGGATCGCGCCGACCGCGACCAGCATCGCGACGAGCCGAAGGAAGACCTCGTGCCGGTCGCCGGCATCGTCGACGTGCTCGACTCCTACGCGTTCGTGCGTACGTCCGGCTACCTGCCGGGACCGAACGACGTGTATGTCTCCATGGGCCAGGTCAAGAAGTACGGCCTGCGCAAGGGCGACGCCGTGCACGGCTCCATCCGCGCCCCGCGTGAAGGCGAACGTCGCAACCAGCGTCAGAAGTTCGTGCCGCTGCAGTCCATCGACTCCATCAACGGCATGACCGTGGAGGCCGCACAGAACCGTCCGCAGTTCAACAAGCTCACTCCGCTGTATCCGCAGGAGCGTCTGAAGCAGGAAACCGCGCCGAACAAGCTCACCGGCCGCCTCATCGACATCGTGGCGCCGATCGGCAAGGGCCAGCGTGGCCTGATCGTGTCTCCGCCGAAGGCCGGCAAGACCATCACCCTGCAGAACATCGCCAACGCGATCGCCACCAACAATCCGGAAGTCCACCTGATGGTCGTCCTCGTGGACGAACGTCCGGAGGAAGTCACCGACATGGAACGCACGGTGCAGGGCGAGGTCATCTCCTCCACCTTCGACCGTCCGGCCTCCGACCACACCACCGTCGCCGAACTGGCCATCGAACGCGCCAAGCGTCTCGTGGAGCTCGGCCAGGACGTGGTGGTGCTGCTCGACTCCATGACCCGTCTGGCCCGCGCCTACAACATCGCCGCGCCGGCCTCCGGCCGCATCCTGTCCGGTGGTGTGGACGCGCAGGCGCTGTACCCGCCGAAGAAGTTCTTCGGCGCCGCCCGCAACATCGAAAACGGCGGCTCCCTGACCATCATCTCCTCCGCGCTGGTGGAAACCGGTTCCAAGATGGACGAGGTGATCTTCGAGGAATTCAAGGGCACCGGCAACATGGAACTGCGCCTGAGCCGTGAGCTCGCCGACAAGCGCCTGTTCCCGGCCATCGACGTGAACGCCTCCGGCACCCGCCGCGAGGAGCTCATCACCGATCCGCAGGAACTGCCGATCATCTACCGTCTGCGTCGCCTGCTGGGCGGCCTCGAGCCGGAACAGGCCTACCAGACGCTCGTGCCACGCCTGAAGAAGACAGCGACCAACCGCGATTTCATGGCGTCGCTCATCCAGCAGAGCGGCAACGCCACCAACGGCAACTGAGTCGTCGGCTGCAAGCGAATCTGAAGGTTTGAGGGGCTGCATGGCAATCGCCGTGTAGCCCCTTTCCTATGTGTACGTTTCGATGAATTTCGTGAAATTGGCCACTTTTTGGACAACGTTGTCAATTAAAAAATAGGTAAAAATACGACGAGAAAAGATAAATGGGAAAAATATATATGGTCGATATGGGGGTATGAGCTAAATAAAACAAAGATATTTCATGACAGCGTTGCGCCGTCCGGATAAACTGCGGCGATTCCGCGACGGTATGTGCGCGGTAGTGGGTATGGTAAGGAAGAAAAAGAACATGGAACTGCAGTGGGGACGGTCGATTGCGGCCGGTGCAGTGGATTGTTGGAAAAGGGGTATGGATGACCAACAGTGACAATGGTCCGGTAGACGCACGTACGGTTGCGAGCCAGCTCGACGCGACCGATGGCGTAATCCTCGACATGCTTGAAAAGGATGGCCGAGCCACGCTGTCCCACCTTTCCGAGGCGACAGGCCTGTCCGTGTCCGCCGTGCAGTCGCGCGTGCAGAAGCTTGAGCGTCGCGGCGTGATCCGCGGCTACAAGGCGGTTATCGACGACGAGCGCCGCGGCCTTGCGGTGAACGCCTACATCGCGGTCACGCCCATCGATTACTCCCAGGAAGCCGAGATTCCAGACAAGCTCAAAAACATCGACGGCATCATGTCCTGCGATTCCGTCGCCGGTTCGCCCAGCTTCATGCTCACCGTTCGCGTCGAATCGCCCAGCAAGCTCGAAGAGCTGTTGAACCTCATCCATCGCACGGTGTCGGTCAGCACCGAAACCACCATCGTGCTGCAGCGTTACTTCGCGAAGTGACCGCTGTTCGGCAGATGCCGCGGTAGGGTGCGCGGTAGGCTTATACCCATGAGCGACAGCGAACATGACTGGCTTCGGCCAGAAGAAGAAACCGAATCCGAAACCATCATCGACGCGCGCACCGCGCAGAACAACCCCGAAGTGGCCGATGTGGTGGCTAAAATCGCCTCGCTGCGCCAATCGATAGACAACGTCGACACCGCCATCGTCTCGCTGCTGGCGGAACGGTTCAAATACACGTCGCAGGTGGGTGTGCTCAAGGCGCGTGCGGGCTTCGCGCCGGCCGATTACCAGCGTGAACATGCCCAGATCGAGCGTCTGCATCGCATTGCCGACGAAGCCGGACTGGATCCGGAAATCGCCGAAATGTACCGCGAATTCGTGGTGACCGAGGCCAAGCGCCGCCACAAGCGCATCGCCGAAAACGGGGGAGACCCGGGCGTACTCGACGTTTTCGCCTGAGCCGTCCGTTTTCCTCGCGCCCCGCGCGAACGTCCATTGCCGACGGGCATGCCGGGCACTACATTAAATGCCTTGGAAAGTTGTTTCGATTGCGATTGAGAGGTCCGGCATGCGCCACGCCACCGCGAACCGTCCATCCGGTGCCCGACGCCCGCTTGCCGCGGCGATCGCGGTCGCCGTCATCACCGCCGCTCCCGTCGCGGCAGTCGGCGTGAACGACGCGATATCGGCCTTGCAACAGAATGGGCAGTACGCGGCCGATGCATCGCATGATGACGTGATGAGCGCCTACACCTCCATCGACAAACCAGGCCGCCTTTTCCTGACCAACAGCGGATCCTCCACGTCGAAACGCGTTCCCAAAGGCGTTGTCGCATTGCCGTGGAAAATATCCGCCTCCTTCACCCTCAACGGGCCCGACGTAAGCGTTTCCGACGTTTCCGGCGCTTCCGGCATGATCGGCATACGCATCGCCCTGCATGCCACGAAACCCGACGTGACCGCCAATCTGACGCCAATCGTCGCCTTCACCATTCCCGGACGCGTCGGCAGTGACGTGACCGCCGATGACGGCGTGCTCGTCTCATCCGACAACACCTCGACCCTGGTGGCTGCGGTCGGCAAACCGGGCGAGGACCTGACCTTCAACGCCTACGTGACGGCGAAGCACTTCACCATGAGCTCACTGTCCATCGCCGCGGTGGAAGGCAACGTTCAGCAATCACTGCCTGACCTGACCAAGCGCGCAACCACCTTGGTGGACGGTCTGACCAACGTCGGCTCGCAACGCAACCGCAAGCTCATCGCCCAACTGGAACAGCTCAGAGACAACGAGAAAGCGCTTGCCAAACAGACCATCGCCGTACGTTCCAAAGCGCACGATCAGGCGTTCGACGGCTACATCGACGCGTACGTGGGCTCATACACCACGCATCTGTCCGGTTCGATCGGCAACGCCACACAGCTTCCCGCCATTCTCGGCACCGCGTCCGAACTGAACGGCGATACCTCCGTAGCTAAATCCGTGGCAGACCTGGCCAACGCCGTCAACGACGTGAGCGCCGCATACCGGCATATCGGCGCGGCCGACGCCGTCGACGAAGTGATTCGCACCATCGAACAGCGCGGCACATCCGGCTTGGTGAACGAGCTCACCAAGCGCGCCGGCGAGGAACAACAGCGCGGCTCCAAAGACTACAGTGCCGGCCAATCGCAGCTGTCCGCGGCCATGATCCCGTATTCGATGGATTTCACCGACGCATACACGGCTCGGCTTAAGGAACTGGGCGCCACCGCAGGCACGGCTGGCAGCTACGAAACCCAGGCGATCGCCGACGTGCGTGCCGGCATCAAAGACAATGAGAAGCTCAAAACCGCGTCCGACAAGGTGTCCGCGGCGATGACCGCGTTGGCGGACGCCAGCGAGCACACCGGACAGGCCAGCGCATTCCACCAGATCGTGCTGCGATTCGCCGACCAGCTGGATTCGGATGACGACACGTCCGAATCGGGCGCTGCCGATGACGCTTCTGTGCCGGACACGTTGCGTTCCGCCTCCGCCAGCCAATCGTTGTGCGCGAAAGCCGAGAAACGGCGGTCCCGTGCGCAACGCAAGGCCGAACGCGCGCAGGCGAAGAACAACACCGCCGATTCGACCAGCTTGGTCGATGACAAGAACGCCATCAGCATGGATGATGTGATGAGCTACGCGGGCGGACTACGCCCGTCGTTCGGCGCCGCAGCGGACACCACGTCGAAGAATGTGGCGAAAGTCGGGGGAGTGGACGGCTCTTCGAAGAACAGCGGTGGCGATTCGTCCGACGGTTCGGCGGATTCGTCCGCCAGCTCGCTACCAATTACCGGCTATGGCTTGGCGAAAACCGGTTTCACGCCGGATAATGGCGATTTGATTGACGAGACGGTCGAATTGGCCGCCGCTGCGGAAGTTTTCGACGATGCGCTGCAGGCCGGATTGGGTGGGAACGGTTCCGGAAATTCGTCCGCTGGCCCGCAGTACCTCCTGTCCGTTCCGGTGCTGTAGAGCACGCGGTTGGTGCGATGCACTAAATCCGATAGTGCTCCGTCGCTTACGTGGTACGTTTCGGGGTTTTGATTGCGATTTCCGCCTCCGCTTGTGCATTCGTTGAGATTACGCCCATAAAAACCATTTTTTCGCGTACGGGTTTGTGCGCAGGGGCAGGAATGTACGCTGAGAACAGCCGAGAACGGGATAAGGACGGTTCTATGCGCGCACGTCTTGCGATTTAGGGCGATTCTGCACGGACGTGGGCAAAAGGGGATATGATTTTGACCGTTTTGCCTGCGATTTATACCCCTTTTCGCTCACGAAAGCATTTTTCCCGCGATTTTGACTGAATATGAGCAAAAGGGGGCACGGTTAGTTGCAGACAGTGACGGGATATACGAGGGGCCTCTCCTTCATGCAAAGGAAAGGCCCCTCGTATGTGGGTGAAGTGAGCGGCTGCGCTACAAAAGCCGCTGGCGGCTCACCTCAGAGACTCACTTCTTCGGTTTCTTGGCCGGCGGTTCGCCTAGCTCGCTTTCGGCGACCGTCACATCGGCGGCCTCGTCCTCACCCTCGGCGGCAGCCGGTGCGGTGAAGGCGATCGGTCCGGTCACGCGACCAGCTTCGGCGATATCGCCCAGCGCGGCCTCGATGGACTCGCGCACATCGTCGGCAACGGCAAGCGTCACAGACAGGATCGGGGTCTTCATCGAAACCTTGGCCTTCGACTTGATGCCACGCAGCGCGGCCAGAGCCTCACCGGCATGAGCAAGCAGATCGGCGGATGCGTCGCCGGCGGCGGCCGCGTACACGTCGGCCGCAGGCCATGCTGCGCGGTGCACGGAGCCTTCGCCCTCATGCATCCAGCTCCACACCTCTTCGGTGGCATACGGCAGGTACGGGGCCAGCAGGCGCGCGAACGCATCAAGACCCAGGCCCAGCGTGGTGCGTGCGGACTTCACCGCGGCCTCGCTCGGCACGTTGCCGGTGGAATCGGCGGTGCCGTAGGCGCGGTTCTTGACCAGCTCGATGTAGTCGTCGCAGAACTGCCAGAAGTAGTTCTCGATGACTTCCAGAGCCTTGGAATGCTCGTAGTTGTTGAGATCGTCGGTGGCTTCGCGGACCACGGCGGCCATCTTGGACATCGCGGAACGGTCGATCGGCTCGGTCACGTCGGCCGGGTTCCATGCGGCGACTGCCGGAGCGCCCACGTGATGGTTCTCGTCCTCACGTCCGATGGCCAGCGCGAACTTGGTGGCGTTGAGCAGCTTGATGGCAAGACGGCGGCCGATCTTCATCTGGCCTTCGTCGTACGTGGCATCCAGACCCAGACGGGCGGCGGCGGCCCAGTAACGCACCGCGTCGGCGCCGAACTGCTTGATCGGCTTGTCCGGCACGACCACGTTGCCCTTGGACTTCGACATCTTCTTGTGGTCCGGATCGAGGATCCAGCCAGACAGCGTGGTGTTGGCCCACGGCAGGCACTTGTTCTCGAGATGCGCGCGATCCATGGTGGAGAACAGCCAGGTACGAATGATGTCCTGACCCTGCGGACGCAGGTCCATCGGGAAGGTGGCATTGAAGATCGCCTGGTTCTCCTCGCCCGGCTCCTCCCAGCGGGTCACGATCTGCGGGGTGAGCGACGAAGTCGCCCAGGTGTCCATGATGTCCGGCTCGGCGGTGAAGCCGCCCGGCACGTCACGCTGGTCCTCGGTGTAGCCTTCCGGCACATCGTCGGTCGGGTCGATCGGCAGACGATCCTCGCTCGGGGTGATCGGATGGTCGTAATCGGCGGTGCCATCCTCCTTCACCGGGTACCACAGCGGGAACGGAACGCCGAAGAAGCGCTGGCGGGAGATCAGCCAGTCGCCGTTGAGGCCATGCACCCAATTCTCGTAGCGCACGCGCATGAAGTCCGGGTGGAAGTTCAGCTCCTTGCCGCGTGCGATGAGCTCGGCGTTCAGCTTCTCGTCGGTGCCGCCGTTCTTCAGGTACCACTGGCGGGAGGTGACGATTTCGAGCGGCTTGTCGCCCTTCTCGTAGAAGTTCGTCATACGCTTGGTCGGGGTCGGCTCGCCGTCCAGATCGCCGGCAGCGCGCAGCTCGTCGACGATGACCTTACGTGCGGAGAACGTGGTCTTGCCCGCGGTCTCCTGGAAGATACGCTTGCCTTCCTCGGATTCGATCCAATCCGGGGTGTCCATGACGATGCGGCCGTTGCGCTGGATGATGGAACGCAGCGGCAGGTTCAGATCGCGCCACCATTCGACGTCGGTGACGTCGCCGAACGTACAGCACATGGCGATGCCGGCGCCCTTGTCCATTTCCGCCGCCTTATGCGCCAGAATCGGCACCTTCACGTGGAACAGCGGGGAGTAGACGTACTGGCCGAAATACTGCTTGTAACGCTCGTCGTCCGGGTGCGCGATCAGCGCGCCGCAGGCGGCCAGCAGTTCCGGACGGGTGGTCTCGATGTAGATCGGGGTGCCGTCTTCGAAACGGAACGCCACCTTGTGGTAGAAGCCCGGATATTCGCGCGATTCCAGTTCGGCCTGGGCCACTGCGGTCTGGAACGTCACGTCCCACAGACCCGGAGCGTCCTTCTGATACGCTTCGCCACGGGCCAGGTTGCGCAGGAACGCCTTCTGGGCCACGCGCTGCGGATGCTCGCCGATGGTGTGGTAGGTCTGCGACCAGTCGATGGACAGGCCGAGGGAACGCCACAGCGCCTCGAACTGCTTCTCGTCCTGGGCGGTGAGCTTTTCGCACAGCTCGATGAAGTTCTTACGGGAGATCGGCACCTGGTCCTTGGCGTCGATCTTCTTGCCGTCCGTACCCTCGAACGGCGGCACGAAATTCGGATCGTACTTCAGGGACGTATCCACGCGCACGCCGTAATAGTTCTGCACACGGCGTTCGGTCGGCAGGCCGTTGTCGTCCCAGCCCATCGGGTAGAACACGTCGTAGCCGTTCATGCGCTTGAAACGTGCGATCACATCGGTGTGCGTGTAGGAGAACACGTGGCCGACGTGCAGGTGGCCCGAAACGGTGGGCGGCGGGGTATCGATGGAATAAACGGCCTTACGGTCGCGGGTGCCCTGGAACTTGTAGACTCCGCTCTCGTCCCAGACTCCGCGCCACTTGTCTTCGAGACCGTCCACGCCGACCTTGTCGGGCAGCGGCGTGAGGTTCGCGTTGATGGTGTTATCTTGGCTTTCAGTCATAGTCGCTAGTCTAGAAAGCGAATGTGACAACTGCCGTCGTATCAGCGCCTATCGAACCGAATGCCGGAATCGCAGGCAAATCGCGGAAAATCCACATAAAAAACCGTGGAAAAATCAGTGCAGCGTCAATCTGTTCAACGGCAGCAGACGGTCGGTCAGATTCTTCGGATACCCCTGCAGCCCATCGGAAACGGCAAGGAAGTTCTTGCGTGTGTACAGCCAGTCGCTGGCCGCGTTTTCGCTGACGGCGCGCGCGTAATCGCGCATGCGGGCCTGATAATCGTTGTCGTTGGTCGCGGCCATGGCATTGGCGTAAGCCTGCTGCGCGTCGCCGTTCTCGAAATGGAACACGGACTGGCCGTTATCGAAGACGCTTGCGTCACCTTCGTCGCTCATGGTGGTCAGCGCGATGTTATAGGTGCCGGCGTTCATGCGTTCCGTCACGTCCGCGGCGGAATCGAGCACTTCCAGATTGGTGTTGATATTGAGGTTTTCGATGGCGGTTTTCACGTCGTTGCCGATGCTTTCGTATTCCTTCGGCACCAGAATGTCGATTGGCGCGATGTAGTTCACTCCGAAATACGTGCGCATCCGTTGCCCCTGTTCGAGGTTGTAGGGGTACAGGCCGCTCAGGTCCTCATACCCGTCTTCCAGCGGGCTGATCGGCCCTCCTAGCGGCGCGTACGCGTCGGGCGCGTTCTTGGCGATGGTCTTCGCATCGATGGCGTATCGCGTCATCTTGCGGATCTGCTCGTCGGAGAAGGGGCTGTTGTTGTCGTTGTTGAACGCGAGCATCACCTTGTCGAAGCTGATGCCGCTGTCCGCGGTAATACCGTTGGTCTTGCCCAGTTCCGAGGCGGTTGAAGCGCTCAGCGGCAGCGCCATGCTGATTTTGCCGGCTTTCATGGCATCGGCCATGGATTCCTCGTTGGTGTAGTAGTAGAGCGTCACTTGCGATGATGCGGCTTTTTTGCCCCAATACGAGTCGTTGCGTTGCAGCACGATTTGCGATTGGTCCGCGGTTGACACGGTGAATGGTCCCGATCCGACCGCCGATTTCGCATAGTTGGTTTTGCTTTCCGCGTCGTACACGACGCCTGCACGGCCGGCCAGCGCGCGCAACAGCCGCGGATTTGGCTTGGCGAGCGTGATGACCACCGTATTCGCATTGGGATTGGTGATTTCCTTCAGATCACCAAGCTGGTCGGCTCCCACGTAATGGTTGTTGACGGCGTTCTGCAGCGACCAGACCACGTCGGACGAGTCGAGTTTGTGCCCGTTGGAGAAGGTCATGCCGTCGCGCAGCGCGAACGTATAGGTCAGGCCGTCGTCGGAGATTTGCCAGGAGGAGGCGATCCCCGGCTGCAGCTTGTTGGTGTCGCTGCGGGACACCAGCGTCTCGTACACGTTGCCGAGCAGCGCCTGCTCCACGGCGGTGCCCTGTTCGGTGCGGATGTCAAGCGATTTCGGCGCATTGCCTTCGATGCCGACGGTCACCGACGAGTCGGAGACGAGCGTGCCGAAGGATGTGATGGGATTCTTGCGGCCTGTCAGCGACAGTCCCAGCCACAGCAGCACACTGAGCACGATCGCGACGCCGAAGAAGATCAGCCAGCGCGTCGCCTCGGCTTTCAGATTACGTTTCCGCCCGTTTTCATCCATGCACCCGAGTCTAGTTGACGCATGCTACACGCCCGATGGCCGGGTGCGATTCGACGGAGTGCCGGCGCGGCGGCTGGCATGCGTCGGAATCACGCGGCGAACGCGCTCGGACACGTGTCGTTGAGGGGGCAGTCGGCGCAATCCGGTTTTCGTGCATGGCAGATGGCGCGGCCATGCAATATCAAACGGTGAGACAGATCGGTCCATTCTTCGGGAGGGAAGCAGGCGGTGACCTCACGTTCGATGGCCACCGGGTCAGGGGAGGGGCTCGCCCAGTCGGACCGCCACCGCAATCGCCCAGTCACACGAATCACATGCGTGTCCACAGGAAAACCGGGCACGCCGAACGCGTTGCCCAACACCACGTTCGCGGTTTTGCGGCCCACGCCCGGCAGACTGACCAGCGAAGCCATATCGGCTGGCACCTCGCCCCCGAATCGCACGCACAACTCATGCGACAGCCCGATGATATTGCGCGCTTTCGTACGGAAGAAGCCGATGGTGCGGATGATGTCCTCGACGTGCTCGGGATTCGCGGCGGCAAGCTCCGCCGGACCGGGATATTCGCCGAACAGTTCCGGCGTGACCATGTTCACGCGCTTGTCGGTGGTCTGCGCGCTCAACACCGTAGCCACCAGCAGTTCGAAAGGAGAATTGAAGTTCAACGCGCATTTCGGATCGGGAATCTCCACGCACAACTGCTCGTATTCCTGATGCATGCGCGCGATCCGCGCCTTCTTCGATTCCCGAGGCATGCCTCCAGCCTACCCCTCGCATGCGGACGAACGCGGGAAACCTGCGGAAACGTCGCAATCGGCAAAAACAGCGAAAATCCATCGAAAAAACGACAGAAAATCAGCAAAAAACAATAGAAAATCAGCAAAAAACAACAGGAAATCAGCGAAAGGCCAACGAAAACAAACGGAACCCGTCGAACATCAACGGAATGATCGCAAGAAAAAGTCAGCTTTCGCCGGATTCGCCGTGAGCCGCATCCTTGGCCGCGGCCTCATGCTCATCCTCTTCCGGCGGATCGAAACGATAGCCGACGTTGCGCACGGTGCCGATGAGATGCTCGTACTCGCCACCAAGCTTGGCGCGCAGACGACGGATATGCACGTCCACAGTGCGGGTGCCGCCGTAATAGTCGTAGCCCCACACCTCCTGCAGCAGCTGCGCACGCGTGAACACGCGGCCCGGATGCTGCACCAGATACTTGAGCAGCTCGAACTCCTTGTACGCCAAGTCGATCGGATGGCCATGCAGGCTGGCCGTATAACCGTTGGTATCCACCACCAGATCGCCGGAACGGATCAGGCCATCCTCGTTCTGCACGCCCTGCTCGCCGGTGCTAGCGGCCGTGCTGGCCGGCGCATTGCCCCGTTCGGACACCAGACGCAGACGCCCCTCCACTTCGGCGGGGGAAGCGGAGGCCACCACCACATCGGCGATGCCCCACTGCGAATTCACCACGGTGAAACCACCCTCGGTGAGAATCAGCACAATCGGCGTGGACAGTCCCGACGCGTGAATCAGCCGGCACAGCGTTTTCGCGGTGGCCAGGTCGTCACGCGCATCAAGGAAAAGAATGGTGTTCTCCGGCATCTTCACCAAGCTCGCCGCATCCATCGGCAGAACGCGCACGCGGTGGGACAGCAACGCCAGCGAGGGAAGAACGGTGGCCGGGTCGCTAGCGAACGTCATAAGCGTAAGATCCGTCACGTCAGCTCCCTCATGTTCCCTATAACTGATGCCGCGATTGTACACTCGGTATGTGTTATCGGCGTTTCCTCGATTGTAACCGAAGTATGTGGACACTTACGGCTACATTTATTCATATTGCATACGGAATGACCACAATATGAAAAGGGGGTCCGAGATGACCGCTGAGAAGGCCACCGCCCAGGAAGCCACGCGGAAAGTCGCTTTTGCCAAGGTCCTGGCGATTCAGATCATCGCATACGTGGTGCTGGTGGCGCTCGCATTGGTTCCCGGCATGATGTACGGCGACGCCGCCAAACCGGCCGCGGTTCCGTTCACGATCATCGCCTCGCTGGCGATGGTCGTGCTGCTGGTGGTGTTCAGTCCGTTCCGCGACGGCGTCGCCGGCCATGTGATCGCCGCGATCGCAGGCCTGCTGTCGGCGATCTGCGCCACGACCGTGATGCTGGGCAATGTGATCTTCCCCGCCGGCCTGGATGGCGGCAAAAGCTTCTCCATGGAGGAAGCGTGGATCGCCGGCGTGGGCGGACTGCTGATCGTGCTGATCATCGTATCCTTCGGCCGGCAGATGGCCCGCGAAAACCGCACGCACCTGATTCGCTCGCTGTCGCACAGCGTGGTCGAAGGCGTCGCCATGATCGCCAGCGCGGGCTGGTGCTTCCTGCCGGTGCTCCTGCCGACAACGCATTCCAAGGCCGCCGCCATGTCCGCTGCCTCCGGAGCCACGGTGGACATGTTCAGCAACGTGACCACGACATGGGTCGTCGCCGCGATCGTGACGGTATTGGTGGCCGTGGCGCTCACCGTGTGCTCGTACTTCTGGCACCGCGACGCCGACCCCGAGCCGGATGCGCGTTCGCCGTGGATCGGCCTCGCACTGCTGCCGGTCATGCTGACCGGTCTCGCAGTCGGTCTGGCGGCGCTCGCCATCGTCGTGCTGTAAACGGCTGTTCTAATGACAAAGCCCGTAATCGCAATGATTACGGGCTTTTATTATGTTGGATTGGCAGTCAACCGAGGAATCCGAGATGCTCGAACAGCACCTTCACGCCGATAAGAATCAGCACGATGCCGCCGGCGATCTGCGCGGGCTTCTGCCACCGCGAGCCGAACGCGCGGCCGATATACAGGCCGGCGGCGGAGAACAGGCCGGTGGTGATGCCGATGATGACCACCGACAGCCAGATGTTGAGCGTCATGAACGCGAAGCTCACGCCGACCGCGAATGCGTCGATGCTGCAGGCCACGGCGAGCGGCAGCATGTGCTTCCAATCGAATTCAGGGGTTTCCTTGGCGTTCTCCTCGTCCTCTTCGAACGCCTCGCGTACCATATTGCCGCCGATCAGAGCGAGTAGGCCGAAAATGATCCAATGGTCCACGGCGGTCACGTATTTGCTGAACGTGCTGGCCGCGAAATAGCCGAACAGAGGGAAAAGCGCCTGGAATCCGCCGAACCACAGGGCGGTTTTGAACGCATCGACGCCGCGAAGCTTCTTGACGGTCAGGCCTTTGCCAATGGAGACAGCGAACGCGTCCATGGACACGGACACGCCAATAAGCAGAATCTGAATGAGCATAGCTGGTGAAAAGGTTCATCCCGCCGGTCTCCCCACGGGATGGGCCTCGACGGATTGCGTTCCGCCTACGCCTAGGAGTACCGACACAGAACTGCCGCACGCGGATGTGATATGTGACGTCCAGCGGGCTTTGAATTCAGCGAATACTGTTCGCATGCCGAAAATTACAAGAGACCACTATACCGCGGTACGAAGAAATCGGACGCTTTGGTCCGTTGGACTCCCCGCAACGGCACCTGGCCTCCACTGGCTGGAAAAGAGAAAAAGCCCACTGTCGGGGGCAGTGGGCTTTGACATAAAAAGGGGAGAAGCGATCACTTCTCGCTATCAGCGAGGCGCTTGCGGGCTGCGACGATTTCCTCCTCGGCCTTAGCGGCACCGGTCCAGTAATCGCCCGGCAGGACTTCCTTGCCCGGCTCCAGAGCCTTGTACTGCTCGAAGAAGTGCTTGATTTCAGCCTTGTGGTACTCGGAAACGTCTTCGACATCCTTGATGTCGTCGAAACGTACGTCAGCCGGCACGCACAGCACCTTGTCATCTCCGCCAGCCTCGTCGACCATGTGGTACAGGCCAACGGCGCGGCATTCCACCACGCAGCCCGGGAACACGGAGTTCGGGATCATGACGAGAGCGTCGAGCGGATCGCCGTCCTCGCCCAGGGTGCCGTCGATGTAGCCGTAGTCATCCGGGTAGCCCATGGAGGTGAACAGGGTGCGGTCCAGGAACACGCGACCGGTCTCGTGGTCCACTTCGTACTTGTTCTTGGAACCGCGCGGGATCTCCACCACGACGTTAAAGGTTTCTGCCATTGTTTTCTCCTTGATCGATATGATCAGCAGTAGTTCGTTACTTAGGATACCCGCTTTCGCGCCATGTCGGCACCATTTTCCGGATACCTATATGAATGGTGCTCAGTGCTGGGGAGATAAGGCGTGATGCGCTCGCTGGTCAACATCTTTTTGGCCGATTGTGATTGACTATCCTGCCTTGGAACGTTGGAAGAACAATTCCGTAGGTGGTTTTGCTCTTCCGTAGGTGGTTGGCTCTGGTATCCCTGCGGCAAAAAGGCTTGATTTCAGCCATTCTGTTTGCGTGGATTGACCGGAGAGCACCTACGGAATCAAAAAAACCACCTACGGAGTGCACAAAGCCGGGTTGAAAACGTGAGAAACGTCTTCAACCCGCCCTTGATCTATGTGTTTTGTGCTGGCTGGGTGCTAGGCAGAGTGCCTAGCACCCAAACTCACTCAGTCCTCGACCACCGTCAGCACGTGCGCCACGTCGGCCCACGGTGCCAGTGAGACGTAGTTGTCCCAGCCCCAATCGAACTCGCGTTCGGTCAGCTCGTCGCGCACCTTGAGCGGCTTGTCGGTGGCGAAACCGAAGTCGGGCAGTTCGATGTGCACGATGGACTGGTGCGTGTTGTGGCCGTCGAGGTTCACCACCACGATCACCGTATCCGGCTTGCCGGTACCGGTAAGCTCGGCCGGGGTCTGGCGCAGGAACGCCACCACGCCCGCATCGTCGCTCGGCAGGACGTGCAGGTTGTGGTAGCTGCGGCATGCCGGATGCTCGGAACGGATTTTGTTGAGCGAGGTGAGCAGCTCGGAGATGCCGTACTTGTCGGCCTCGTCCCAATCGCGCACCTTGACTTCGTACTTCTCGTTGTCGATCTGCTCTTCGAAGCCCGGACGCTGCTTGTTCTCGATCAGCTCATAGCCGTTGTAGATGCCCCAGCTCGGAGAGCCCATCGCGGCGAGCACCGCGCGCACCGCGTGACCGGCGATACCGTTGTCGCGCAGGTAGGCGGTCATGATGTCCGGCGTGGACGGCCAGAAGGTGTTGTGCTGGTAGAAACCACCGTCGCCGTTGGTCTCCTCCAAGTACTCCTCAAGCTCTTCCTTGGTATTGCGCCACGGGAAGTAGCAGTGCGACTGCGTGAAGCCGGCATAGCTCAGCGCGCGCATCATGCCCGGACGGGTGAACGCCTCGGCCAGGAACAGCGTCTCCGGATGCTTCTTCGTCACGGCGGCGATCACGTCCTGCCAGAAACGCACCGGCTTGGTATGCGGGTTGTCCACGCGGAAGATCGTCACGCCGGCCTTGATCCACAGGTCCATGATGCGTTCGGTTTCCGCTTCGATGCCTTCCATGTCGGCGTTGAAATCGATCGGATAGATGTCCTGGTACTTCTTCGGCGGATTCTCGGCGAATGCGATCGTTCCGTCCGGCTTGGTGCGGAACCAGTTCGGATGCTGCTTGACCCACGGGTGGTCAGGCGAGCACTGCAGCGCGAAGTCGAGTGCCACTTCCAGCCCCAGCTCATGCGCGTGCGCGCAGAACGCCTTGAAATCGTCCATGGTGCCGAGCAGCGGGTCGACGGTGTCGTGGCCGCCCAGCTCGGAGCCGATGCCGAACGGGGAGCCCGGATCGTGCGGTCCGGCAATCAGCGTGTTGTTGCGGCCCTTGCGGTTGGTCACGCCAATCGGGAAGATCGGCGGCAGGTACACGATGTCGAAGCCTTCGGCCTTCGCGCGGTCGAGGCCGGACAGCGCCGTCTTCAGCGTGCCCTGCACGATCTTGCCGTCGGCGTCGAAATACGCGCCTTCGGA
Source organism: uncultured Bifidobacterium sp. (assembly GCA_959028125.1). Classification (GTDB taxonomy): domain Bacteria; phylum Actinomycetota; class Actinomycetes; order Actinomycetales; family Bifidobacteriaceae; genus Bifidobacterium. Next base: position 56,153 of record CAUFQQ010000008.1, read on the forward strand.
ACGCGGGAAGAACTGGTACCATGCGGCGAAGCTCGACTTCGGACGCTCCACGCGGAAGCGCTGCGGATTCGACGCGCTCAGGCCGTCGCGCAGCGGATTGGTTTCATGCAGGCTTGCGATTGCGTCGGTGGTCGCTGCGGCAAGACGCGCGGTCGCGTCGAGCGACTTGTCGGCAACGGTCTTCGCGGCTTCGCGCAGCGTCTTCTTGTCGTCGGCGGTCAGCTTGGAATCGCGTGCGCCAGCCCAACGTTCCAGCAGCTGCGCGCCGGATTCCAGCGCGTTCTCCACATCGTCGCCGACCTCGACCTTGATTTGCGCGTCGTGCAGCCAGGAAGCGTACGTATCTTCCCAGCCTTCCACCACGATGTGCCATTCGCCCAGCTGCCGCTTGATCTCGGCGTAGCCGTCGTCCCAAGGCTTCAGATCGCTGTGCTCGCCGATCCTGACCATCGCCTCCCAGCGATCGAGGCCCGGATTGGTGCAGGTCATGGGGAAGCGGGCCTTCTCGGTGCCGCGCGTGTTGCGTACGGACACGGTGGCACCGGCCTTGGTGCGGCCTTCGATGAACACCTGCGCGGTGACCTTGAATGCCTCGCCAAGCTCCACGCGAGCCGGGTACAGGCCGTTTTCGGCGGACGGAGTGATGTCAAGAACGTTTACGCGGCCGAACTGTTCCGGGCTGGTGCGGTTGATGATAGGTGCTGGAGTTTCGCCGACGGTTCGCTTCGTTGCGGTTTTCGGCTTGGAAGTGCGCTTGGTGGTTGGTTTTTTGGTTGTCGTCTTTGCGGTTGATTTCGCGGCTGTCCTCGTTGTCTTTGTGGCCGCTGCCTTGGCTGTTGTCTTTGCTGTTGCCTTTGTGCGCGGTGTCGCGCTTGATGATGTTGCTTCATTCATATAGCCGATTATAGAGGTAGTTGTGTTCTTTTTGTGATTTCCCTTTTTCGTAACGATTACGGCGATGCGGCTACAAGTACTTTCTTCAAATACTTTTGGTAAAGCGTTTTAATACATGGTTTGCGATTATGTTCGATTATGAAGGCTGCGGCGGCATGACCATACGTTGTGTGTGCCGGTTGCGTTCGATATGTATGGGGACTTTATATAAAAGGAGCGAAACGTCCTGGGGAAAACAAAAAACCGGAAACCAAAAGGTTTCCGGTTTCAATTGGTAGCGGGGCATGGATTTGAACCATGGACCTCTGGGTTATGAGCCCAGCGAGCTACCGAGCTGCTCCACCCCGCGTCGGCTTGCCTTCATTGAGGCAGCTCTAACTACTTTACGGATGTTGGCTAATAAGTCAAATCGGCGTGTCGCATATTGCGCTGCTAGTGAAATCGCATATCCGATAACGCGTTATCCGTTTTTCGTATAACGCTGCGGACCGTCGATGAAAACCGCCGAATACGCCATATCCGGGTCCGCACCATAATAGGAAACATGCCTATCAAGATTCCCAGCGGCCTTCCGGCCAGAGACATTCTCGACTCCGAGCGCATCTTCGCGCTTGAAAAGCCCGAAGCGGAGCGCCAGCGTGTGCGTCCGCTCAAGCTGGTGATCCTGAACCTCATGCCGAAGAAGATCGAGACCGAAACGCAACTGCTGCGTCTGATCTCCAAGAGCCCGCTGCAGGTCGAGGTCGACTTCATGAAGACCTCCACCCACGAGGCCACGCACGTGAGCGCCGACCATCTGGTGAAGTTCTACGAGACGCTCGACGCGTTCAAAGACAACTATTACGACGGTCTTGTGGTGACGGGAGCGCCCGTCGAACACCTCGATTTCGAGCAGGTCGACTACTGGGACGAGTTCAAGCAGATTCTCGACTGGGCATCCACCCACGTCTTCTCCACCATGTACCTGTGCTGGGGCGCGATGGGCGCGCTCAACTATCGGTACGGCGTGCGCAAGGAGCTGCTGCCGGAGAAGCTCTTCGGAGTGTTCCCCCAGTATCTGCAGGACGAATACTGCTTCCTCACCAACGGTTTCGACGAGATCTGCCTGCAACCGCATTCCCGCCTGGCGGGGGTCAACGAGGGTGATATCGCCCATAATCCCGAGCTGCAGGTGCTCACGTGGGGTCCGAAGTCCGGCCCGGGGCTCATCGCCACGCGTGACTTCTCCGAAGTGTTCGCGCTCGGCCATTGGGAATACGGCAAGTACACGCTCGCCGAGGAATACGAGAGGGATATGAAGAAGGGCATGACCAACGTGCCGTTCCCCGAAAACTATTTCCCGCACGACGATCCGAAGCTCGAACCGCTGTTCGCCTGGCGCGCCCACGCCAACCTGCTGTGGCGCAACTGGCTCAACTGGGTCTATCAGACCACGCCATACGATTTGAGCGAAGTACCGCAGCTGCGCGAGGAGAAGCGCCTCGGCACCGACCGTTCGATCCGGCACGAGCCCGGTTCTCCGCGTGTCGACGCATTCACGCCATTCTCGCACGATGGATATGGTGTCATTCGCGGCTGATTTCACGAAGATCGGCGAGTACTGACAAGTATTGGCGATTGTCCCACGATTGCCGCTTTTACGCGGTGTCGTGGGCTTTTTGCGCGGTTTTTGTTGCCTGCTGCGACATCGTTTCATTTTCGCCGTCATATATTATGGTGCGATATGTTAAGTAAAACGTTTTATCAAGCAGTGTTGCAAACGATGTTTATTTTGGTGTGAATGGGGGTGAAATAGGCCGAATCGACAACGGCCGTGGTTGTGTCTAATAGTCCCCGCAACGTGCGAAACGCCGGTTTTCGCTATACGGTAGTAGGGGAAAGCTCCCGGTGCGGAATGTTGTCTAGCCACGGGCTGATAATCCTTTGCAGCCATTCGGGGCTGGTATGCGAACGCGTTTATGGGCGCGTTAACATAGAACCCGAAGGATGTTCTGGTTTGGTAACCGGAACGTCACATTCGACTCAGCTGTTGGGCTAGACTAACAGCTGACACAAGAGCAGGAGGCGTGAATGATTAGTGCATTGGGAGAGGGCATCATGACCATCGCCGATGGTCCAGAGATGCCGAGCATCAATGACTTCCTTCCCGATCCGTTTGTTTTTCAAGGCACGCCGTTCGCCATCAACCGCATCATCCTCGTTCGTATTCTTGCGACCGTCATCATGCTGCTGGTTCTCGGAATTACGGCAAGCCGTGCAAAGCTCATCCCTGGCCGTTGGCAGGGCGCAGTCGAATGGCTGATCGAGTTTGTCCGCGACAACATCGTCTATCAGGTGATGGGCGAGCTGCGTGGCAAGCGTTATGTGCCGATGATCACCACCGTGTTCTGCACGTTGCTGGTCTTCAATCTGTGCGGCATCATCCCGGGCTTCAACATCGCGGCAAGCGCGTCCATCACGCTGCCTCTGGTGTTCGCCATGTGGTGCTTCTGCCAGTACTGGATTGCCGGCATCCGTGAAAAGGGCCTTGGCCACTTCCTGAGGGACGAGATCTTCCCGAAGGGCGTTCCGGCCCCGATCTATATTCTGCTGTCCCCGATTCAGCTGCTTGAGCTGCTGATTATCCGCCCGTTCTCGTTGACGATCCGACTGTTCGCCAACATGGTTTCGGGCCACCTGATCCTTGCGTTGTGCCTCTCGGCCACGCAGTTCTTCCTCGTTGATGTGGTGAACAAGCTGATGATGCCGTTCGGCATCATCACCTTCGCGGCTGGCATGTTCATGTTCCTGTTCGAGGCGCTGGTCGCCTGCCTGCAGGCTTACATCTTCGCCATCCTGACCACCGCGTACATCAATATGAGCTATCCGGAGATCGACTGACCGCCGGCTTTTTAAGTGTTGCTTCTTGTCAAGCAATAACCAGAAAGGAAACAATCATGGATATCGTTACCCTCGCTGAGGTTGCCGGCAACCTGAACGTCGTTGGCTACGGCCTCGCCGCCATCGGCCCTGGCATCGGTCTGGGCATCCTGATCGGCAAGACCATCGAAGGCACCGCTCGCCAGCCTGAGCTCGGCAGCCGTCTGCAGACCCTCATGTTCCTGGGTCTGGCATTCGTCGAGGTGCTGGCACTGCTCGGCTTCGTGCTCGCCTTCATCAAGTAAGACTTGATTCAAGGTAACACCGAAGACGCAAACGAACATGAAAGGAGGAAGACACTATGGTGACCGCAGCTAGCGAAATGGAATTGTTCCTTCCGAAAAGCTACGACATTTTCTGGTCGTTGGTCATTCTGATCATCGTCGCCGTGTTCTTCTACAAGTTCTTCCTGCCGAAGTTCCAGGCCGTGTTCGATGAGCGCGCAGCCAAGATCGAAGGCGGCATCGCCAAGGCCGAACAGGCCCAGAAGGATGCCGACGAAGCCAAGGCGAAGTACGATGCCCAGCTGAGCAACGCACGCGTCGAGGCTTCCAAGATCCGCGACGACGCTCGCGCGGAAGCGTCGCACATCATCGCCGACGCACGTACCCGTGCCGAGGCTGATGCGGCGCAGATCACCGCCACCGCCCAGCGTTCCATCGAATCCCAGCAGCAGCAGGCTCTGGTGAGCCTGAAGGGTGAGGTCGGCGTGCTGGCAACGGCACTGGCCGGCAAGATCCTGGGCAGCAAGCTGGAGAGCGACGACGTGCAGTCGACGATGATCGACCAGATGATCGCCGATCTGGACAGCGACAAGAAGTGATCGAAACCTTCAAGAAAGGGAGGTGACCAATGCGAGGAGAAGCATCGCGTATCGCAGACCGCGTATCGCGTGACTCGCTGGCCCCCAAGCTGCGTGACAGCGGTGAGGACGCATGGCGTATCGGGAACGAACTGTTCACGATCACCAGCGCGCTTGACCACAATATCCAGCTTGAACGTGCCCTCACCGACCCGTCGCGCCCAGTCGAAGACAAGGTTGCGGTAGTCAAGACCCTCATTGGAGATGAGGCCCATCCGTTGACGATGGAAATCATGTCCGATCTGGTGGCCCGCCGTTGGAGCCGCGTGTCCGACATCGCCAACGCCACCGAGGATTTCGGTGTGGATGGCATGATGTACTACGCGGACCACACGAATGCTACTCTGCAGGTCTCCATCGAGCTTGCCCAGCTGCATTCCGCACTGCTCAACCTTCCGGTCGTACGCAGCAAGCTGTATGACGCAACCGTCCCCGCCGAAGCCCGTATCAAGCTGCTGTACAGCCTGATCGGCAATGCCGACTTCAATGTGGTGACCAAGCGTCTGGCCGAGCATGCGACCTGCAATCTGCGCAACCGCCGCTATCTGCAGACCATCCAGTGGTTGATCAACAAGTTCTCCCGTCATATGGGCGAATCGATGGTCACCGTCACCACGGCAACGCCACTGAGCAAGGAGCAGGTCAAGAAGCTCGTCGCCATCTATTCGGCGAAGACCGGCCATCCGGTGCACATTAACTCGGTGGTCGATCCGACCGTCCTGGGTGGTATGCGCATCCAGGTGGGCGACGAGGTCACCGACAACACGGTGGTCGCACAGCTGCAGCATCTTCAGCGCACGGTGAAGGCAACCGCCTGACGGTTCGCCGCACGGTGAACAAGCCTGAAACAAGACTTGACTGAATTTATAAACAACAATAAGGAGTGATCATGGCAGAACTTACCATTGATCCCACCACGATACGCAAGGCGCTCGATGAGTTCGTCGAGTCGTACAAGCCGTCGGATACCCCGACTCAGGAAGTCGGTTATGTCGCGACTGCTGGCGACGGCATTGCGCACGTGACGGGACTGCCTGGTTGCATGGCCAATGAGCTGCTGACCTTCGAAGACGGCACGCTTGGCCTGGCGTTCAACCTTGACGCCCGCGAGATCGGCGTGGTTATTCTCGGCGACTTCGCAGGTATCGAGGAAGGCCAGGAAGTGCGTCGTACCGGCGAAGTGCTCTCCGTGCCCGTCGGCGACGGCTACCTTGGCCGCGTCGTGGACCCGCTAGGCAACCCGATTGATGGTCTTGGCGAGATCAAGACCGAAGGCCGTCGTATTCTCGAGGCCCAGGCACCTGACGTTATGCATCGTCATCCGGTTGACGAGCCTCTGTCCACCGGCCTGAAGGCCATCGACGCGATGACGCCGATCGGCCGTGGCCAGCGTCAGCTCATCATCGGCGACCGTCAGACCGGTAAGACCGCTATCGCAATCGATACGATCATCAACCAGAAGCGCAACTGGGAATCCGGAGACCCGAAGAAGCAGGTCCGCTGCATCTACGTGGCCGTCGGCCAGAAGGGCTCCACCATCGCATCGGTGAAGCAGTCCCTGGAAGAGGCCGGCGCCATGGAGTACACGACCATCGTGGCCTCCCCGGCTTCCGATTCCGCAGGCTTCAAGTACATCGCACCGTACACCGGTTCCGCCATCGGACAGCACTGGATGTACAACGGCAAGCACGTGCTCATCGTCTTCGACGATCTGTCGAAGCAGGCCGAGGCTTACCGCTCGATTTCCCTGCTGCTGCGTCGTCCGCCGGGGCGTGAGGCTTACCCGGGCGATGTGTTCTACCTGCACTCCCGTCTGCTCGAACGTTGCGCCAAGGTCTCCGATGACCTCGGCGGCGGCTCGATGACCGGCCTGCCGATCGTCGAGACCAAGGCGAACGATGTGTCCGCCTACATTCCGACCAACGTGATTTCCATCACCGATGGCCAGATCTTCCTGCAGTCCGACCTGTTCAACGCGAACCAGCGTCCTGCTGTGGACGTCGGCATCTCCGTGTCCCGAGTCGGTGGCGCTGCCCAGACGAAGGCCTTGAAGAAGGTCTCCGGCACGCTGAAGATCTCGCTGGCGCAGTACCGTTCGCTGGAATCCTTCGCCATGTTCGCTTCCGATCTGGATACGGCTTCGAAGGCTCAGCTGAACCGTGGTGCCCACCTGACCGAGCTCCTGAAGCAGCCGCAGTTCTCCCCGTATTCGATGGAACAGGAAGTCGTGTCCGTGTGGGCCGGCACCCATGGCAAGATGGATGACCTGCCAATCAGCGACGTGTTGCCGTTCGAAAAGGGCATGCTGGATTATCTGGATCACAACACCGATATCCTCAAGACCATTCGCGAGACCGAAGACTTCACCGCCGACACCGAGGCTGCCCTCGACAAGGCCGTGGAAGCGTTCCGTGAGACCTTCGTGACCAGCGCGGGCAAGCCGCTGGTCGAGAAGAAGCCTGACGAGAAGCACACCACTCCGGTCGAGCAGGAAAAGATCGTCGCAGGAGAGAAGTGATTCATGGGCTCGCAACTCGCATTGAAATCTAGGATCGCCTCCACCGCGTCGCTGGAGAAAATCTTCAACGCGCAGGAGATGATCGCGTCTTCGCACATCGCCAAGGCACGTGACGTGGCCTTGAACGCGAAGCCGTATACCGATGCGATTTTCGACGCCGTGCAAGCGCTGGTGGCCCATACCCATATCGACCATCCGATCGTGAAAAAGAACGAGGACAACCCTCGCGTGGCTGTCCTCGCTCTCACCTCGGATCGTGGTATGGCAGGTCCGTACACCTCCTCGATCATCCGCGAAACGGAATCGCTGTTGGCCCGACTCGATGAGCAGGGCAAGCAGCCGGAACTGTATGTGTATGGTCGTCGTGGTGTGACGTATTACAAGTACCGCAACCGTGATGTTGCCGGCACTTGGGAAGGCGATACCGACCAGCCCGGCGTGGAAGTCGCAGAGTCTATCTCGAAGGCACTGCTGGACGCCTATATGAAGCCGGCGGACCAAGGTGGAGTCTCCGAACTCTACATTGTGTTCACCGAATTCGTGAACATGGTGGTACAGAAGGTGCGCGTGCTGCGCATGCTGCCCGTTGAGCTCGTGCTTCCGGACCAGCCGGACTCCGGTCCCGTGCCGGAATCCGATGCCGATGCCGCGACTCCGCTGTATGCGTTCGAGCCGAGCGTCGACGAAGTGCTTGACGCCATTCTGCCGAAGTACATCCAGTCCCGTATCCATGAATGCCTGCTCACCGCAGCGGCATCCGAGACTGCAAGCCGACAGAACGCCATGCACACGGCTACAGACAACGCCCGCAGCCTGATCGACGACCTGACGCGCAAGCTCAACGCTTCGCGTCAGGCTTCGATTACCCAGGAACTTACCGAAATCATCGGCAGCGCTGATGCGCTGAACAAGAAGGAAGAGTAGGAACGCATATGGCTGACAATCAGACCACAGCGGCTCCCGAGACGGCTGCGGAACCGACCGCCGGACGCGTCACGCGTATCCAGGGTTCGGTTATCGACGTCGAATTCCCGGTGGGCCACCTGCCCGACATTTACAATGCACTTACCGTTGAGCTGAACAGCACCGGCGTTCACGAAGAGGGCGAGACCACCAAGAGGATCACCCTCGAGGTGGAGCAGCACCTTGGCGATTCCACCGTGCGCACCGTCGCCCTGAAGCCGACCGACGGCCTGGTCCGTGGCGCGACCGTGCTCGACACCGGCGGCCCGATCTCCGTGCCGGTCGGCGACGTGACCAAGGGCCACGTGTTCGACGTGTCCGGCAACATCCTCAACAAGAAGCCCGGTGAGACCGTCACGGTCACCGAGCGTTGGCCCATCCACCGCAACCCGCCGGCATTCGACCAGCTGGAATCCAAGACCCAGATGTTCGAAACCGGCATCAAGGTCATCGATCTGCTGACCCCGTACGTGCAGGGCGGCAAGATCGGTCTGTTCGGCGGCGCAGGCGTCGGCAAGACCGTGCTGATCCAGGAAATGATCCAGCGCGTGGCCCAGAACCACGGCGGTGTGTCCGTGTTCGCAGGCGTCGGTGAGCGTACCCGTGAGGGTAACGATCTGATCGGCGAGATGGACGAGGCCGGCGTGCTTGAGAAGACCGCACTGGTCTTCGGCCAGATGGATGAGCAGCCGGGTACCCGTCTGCGCGTCCCGCTGACCGCACTGACCATGGCAGAGTACTTCCGTGACGTGCAGAACCAGGACGTGCTGCTGTTCATCGACAACATCTTCCGCTTCACCCAGGCGGGTTCCGAGGTGTCCACCCTGCTCGGCCGTATGCCGTCCGCCGTGGGCTACCAGCCGAACCTGGCCGATGAGATGGGCGCCCTGCAGGAGCGCATCACGTCGACCCGTGGCCACTCCATCACCTCGCTGCAGGCCATCTACGTGCCGGCCGATGATTACACCGACCCGGCTCCTGCGACGACCTTCGCCCACCTGGACGCAACCACCGAGCTGTCCCGTGACATCGCCTCCAAGGGCATCTACCCGGCAGTCGACCCGCTGAGCTCCACCTCGCGAATCCTTGATCCGCGTTATGTGGGTCAGGCTCACTACGAGTGCGCCAACCGCGTCAAGGCGATTCTGCAGCGTAACAAGGAGCTGCAGGACATCATCGCCCTGATTGGCATCGACGAGCTCGGCGAAGAGGATAAGACCACTGTGAACCGCGCCCGTAAGATCGAGCAGTTCCTTGGCCAGAACTTCTACGTCGCCGAGAAGTTCACCGGCCGTCCGGGCTCCTATGTTCCGGCCGATGAGACCATCGAAGCCTTCACCCGCATCTGCGACGGCGTGTATGACGACGTCCCGGAGCAGGCGTTCTCCGGCATCGGCGGTATCGACGACCTCGAGAAGAAGTGGCACGACATGCAGAAGGAATACGGTGCGTGATGGCCGGATCGACATTGCAGGTGAACATCGTCGCCGCTGACCACCCGGTGTGGCACGGCACGGCGAAGTCCGTTACCATTCCCGCCTCCGAAGGCGGAATGGGCATCCTGCCCGACCATGAGCCTGTGCTGACTGTGATCAAGGAAGGAACCATCGTCGTGGTGGATCCTGAAGGCGAACGTCTCTCCTTCGAGGTGACCGACGGCTTCATCTCCTTCGATTCGAACAAGCTCACCGTCGCGGTCGAGCGTGGAACCAACGTGAAGCGCGCCGAATAAGCCGTTTCCGCTTGACGTAAGGTGGCCCGGTAATCGCAATATGTTTTTGTATTGCGATTACCGGGCCGCTTTTGTCTTTTACGTGGCTTTCCGCCGCCGCGAATACGTATGCCGTACGTACGGCGACGCGCATGGTAGGGTAGTGCCTCGTGCGAATTATTGTTGCTGACTGCTCTGCCGAATATTCCGGACGATTGAACGCCTCCCTGCCGCTCGCCAAGCGCGTGCTGCTCATCAAGGCGGACAACAGCCTGCTGATCTTCTCCGAACTCGGCTCATACAAGCCGCTCAACTGGATGTCCGCGCCATGCAGCATCAGGGACATCACCCCCGACCACGCCGATGACGACGTTGATACTGAAGTGCCGCAAAAGGTGATCCGCGCGTCGGCCGACAAATCGAACGACGTGCTGGAAGTGACGTTGCAGCACATCTATTCGGACGAATCGTACGACCTCGGCGAGGATCCGGGCCTCATCAAGGACGGCGTCGAAGACCATCTGCAGAAGTACCTGGCCGAACAGATCGAACGCATCGGCAAAGGCGCGAAGCTCGTGCGCCGCGAATACCCGACAGCCATCGGACCGGTCGACATCATGGCGATTGACGGCAACGGCGAGCACGTGGCCATCGAAATCAAGCGCAACGGCGGCATCGACGGCGTCGAACAGCTCACCCGCTACTGCGATCTGCTCAACCGCGACCCGCTGCTGGCCCCCGTGCACGGCATCTTCGCCGCGCAGACCATCACCCCGCAGGCCCGCGTGCTCGCGCAGGACCGCGGTTTCAAATGCCTGATTCTCGATTATGAGGAGATGAAGGGCACCGAAGACGACTCTCTACGACTCTTCTAATGAAAAAGCCTCCCGGGTGGGAGGCTTTTTGCGGTTAGACCGGCTGGATCAGTAGGCGGCGAGAATGTCGACCACGAAGACCAGCGTGGAATTCGCCGGAATCTTCTCCTGATCCTTGTTTCCGTAGCCGAGGCTCGGCGGCACCACCAGCAGTACCTGGGAACCGACCGTGTGGCCTGCCAGACCCTGCTTCCAGCCCTTGATCACGCTGTCAAGCGAGAAGGCGGAGGACTGTCCGCGGTCCCACGAGGAATCGAACTGCGTGCCGTCAAGCAGCCAGCCGGTGTAGTGCGCCACCACGGACTGCGTATCCTTGACCACAGCGCCCTTGCCCTTGATGAGGTCCTGGGAAATCAAGGAATCGGAGCCCTTATAGCCATTCATGTCGATCGACGGCTTGCCGTCCTTGGCGAGCGTCACTTTCGGCAGGTCGGCCGGAATGTCGGCGACCTTCTCGCCGGTGGCCTTCTTCAGGGCCTTCGACTTGGACACCAGCGTGAGTACCATCAGGTACGAGGTGCCGGAGGAATTCGAGTCGTTCACGCCGAACGCCACGGTGGAATTGAGCTTGAGGCTCTTGAAGATCTTGTAGTAGTTCTCGGTCATCTGGCTGGTATCCGAGGTGACTACGGTGGAGCAGTCGGGGGTGTTCTTCTCCCACGTGCTGGCCAGTTCGGAACCATCCTTGACGCTGATGGCGATGCCCTGCGAGCAGACGCGGTCGCCGTCCTCGATCTGGGCTCCGTCGCCCTTCTGCAGCACCACGTAGCTGTTGTCCTCAACCGTCATCGGCGTCTTGAACGAGACGGTCGGCTTCTTGCCGAGCTCGCCCTTGGCGGTCACGCCGGCGATCTGGTGCATGCCGATTTTTTCGGAAGATGAGGAGGAATCCGAGTTCGACTTGTCGGATTTCGCGCTGGAATTACCGCCGCACGCAGTGACGCCCAGGCACATGACCGTTGCGCAGACTGCCGTGACGGCCTTGGAAAGAAGTGATTTACGCATAGGGCCAACCATAGCGGCAAAGCATGATTTTCATGTTTTTTTCAGGCTTGTGCAAACGGACCCTGTAGAATGGAAAAGCTATGACTGTATTGCAGGAAGAACAAGAGAAGCCGCAGATCGAGACGGGCCCTACCCGGCATGCGAAGATCATGCGTGGCATCGTCACGCCTATTTTCGGCTTGCTTGCCATCGCATGCGTCGTGTTTGGCGTGTTGAATTCAACCGTCTGGAAACCGGACAATGAGATCACCGCCGCCGCTCCGGTGAACGGTTCGGAATACGTGGTCACCGATCCGAACGTGCTGCAGCTGGTAGACAGCCGCGTCAATATTTCGGCCAAATCCCGTGACAAGAAATCCAATGTGTGCATCGCCATAGGTTCCGCGCGCGACGTTGCCGGATGGATTACGGGAAGCAAGTACATGCGCGTCTCCGGTCTGTCCGATTGGACGACGCTTTCCACCATGAAGGTCTCCGCGCAGGGAACCGCGGACAATTCCCAGAACCAGGTGGCTTTCAAGGACTCCGACATGTGGCGCACCATCAAGTGCAATGACGGTGCCGTTGATATGCAGGTCAAAGGATCGAACAGCAATAACGCCGAGGATGTTGTGGCGTTGATTGATTTCGGCAACCGCAAGGGAGATACGGTCACTCTGAATTGGGACCGTCGTAACCTGCCGAATTTCGCCATGCCGTTGTATCTTGCCGGCGGACTGCTGGCGATTCTCGCCGTGCTTTCCGCTTCCGTATTCGCCATGCCGCCGCATAAGCGCCGCAACAAGCGCGCTTTCGCCATGGTCGAAGGCGTTGGCGTCAACGAAGGCGATGAGAACGAGGTTTCGGCTTGGGTGAAGAACGCCGAAACCGCCGCCAGCAACAGGGCACGGAGCAGGTCGCGTCACGGCAGGCGTCGCCATGCGGAACATCGCACCGGCGGTCGTACGTCGTCGTTCGAGGAAACGCAACAGCCCGTCATCGTCGATCCTGTGGCACGTAACCTGGTCGCCGACCAGCAGAACACGATTGCGGAAAGCCAGCCGACTGTGTCCGAATCGACCGTATTTGAATCGACGGCGGGCGAATCGTCTGTTGACGACGAGGCGACTTCCGTGATCTCGCAGGATGAGCTTGCCGCGTATTTCGCTCGTCTTGCCCAAGAGGAGGTTCAGACGGAAACGCAGGAAGACGGCCAAGAGGAGGACCAGTGATGAGGAAGCGTAGTCAGGCGATTATCGCGGCCATGCTCGCGCTGGGAATGGCCGTCGGCATGTGCGGTTGCGAAGGCCAGCTGCCGACCCCGAAAGCCACCACCCGGCAGGATGCGCCGAACTTGAGCGCCAAGCAGGAGCAAAAGGTCCGCACGAGGATTCTCAAAACGCTCGACCAGTGCAATCAGAACCGTGACACTGATACGTTGCCGACGATTCTCGAAGGTCCGGAACTGGACATCCGCACCAGCGAGCTGAACGTAGCGAAAGCCACGGGCAATCTTGACCGTAAGACCACCATCCCCACGGATCTGGCCCAGGCCGTGATCTCCACGGATGCCGGCTGGCCACGGTCCGTGTTCTCCATCACGTCCACAACCAAGGACCAGCAGTCCAAGCGTCTGCTGGTGTTCAGGCAGGATTCCGCACGCCAGAACTACAAGCTGTGGGGTGTGGCGCGACTGTTCTCCGGCGTGAAGATGCCGAGTTTCGAAATCTCCAAAACCGGCAGCGCGCAGGGAACGCCTACGGACACCGGTCTGGTCATGACGCCGAAAGCGGCGGTGGACGCGTATGCGGACCTGCTGCAGAACGGGGCGAACAGCAAGTACGCCAGCAAATTCGCGGATGATGATCTGCGATCGAAGCTTGCCGATCTGACTGCCCAGGTGCAGAAGGCCATGGAGCTTAACGAAGGCACGCAGCAGCAGACCTTCGAACCGGTCAATGGAGCCATCAGCGTCATGCGTTCCGCGGACGGCGGCGATCTGGTGGTGGCGCAGATCAACTCCGAATGGACGCGTTCCGCCGGCGCTGGCCGTGAATCGCAGCCGGCCTCTGACGCGGAAAAGGCGCTGTTCGGCAATGGCAAGGCCACCAGCACCATGAAGACGAGCTATGTGAACGTCATCGCGCTGTATGTTCCGCCGGCGAATTCCGGGCAGAAAATCACCGCGGTCGGTTCCGAACGCCAGCCGGTGAAGGTCGAAGCGCTGTAAAACGACGGGTCCTTGGACGCGCATCGTCGGCGGTTTTCCGCCTATCGCGCATCCGTGGGAATGAAAACCGGGAAATCGTTGTTGGCACCTATAGTTGGTGCCAGCAACGATTTCGTGTTTTTGGAGGCAAGTATGGCAGAGCAGCAAGCGTTCCATCCGGGTGTTTCATTGGCGGGAGCCGTTGATCTGGAAGCGCTCAAGCATCAGGTGAAGGCCGAGCCGGGGCAGGCGGGCGGCGCTCCGGCGGCTGGCGGATATGTCATCGACACCACGGAGAACACGTTCCAGGCCATGGTGCAGACCTCCGCCACGTTCCCGATTCTGCTGTTCCTGTGGGTGCCGACCGACGACCGTCTGTTCGCCATGGCACGCGCATTGGGTGACGCGGTGAACAAGCTCAACGGCCAGATCCAGCTGTCCCGCATCGACATCGCATCCAATCCCTCCATCGCACAGGCGTTCCAGATTCAGGGCGCGCCGGCGCTGTTCGCGTTGATCGGCGGCCGTCCGATGCCGATTCTGCAGGGCCTTCCGTCCGACGAGGAACTGCAGCAGATCACAGACGTGGTCGTGCCGAAGCTTATCGCCGCCGCACAGCAGGCCGGCGTGACCGGCACCGCTCCGTATTCGGGCGATCCGGACTCCGACGCGGCCAATTCCGCATCCGCCGGCAGTGTGCAGGATCAGGTGCCGCCGGAACATCAGGAAGCGTACATGCTGGCACAGCAGGGCGATTACGCCGGTGCCGCCGCCGCGTACGAGAAGGTTTTGGAAGCCGATCCGAACGATACGCGCGCCGCCCGCGAACGTGCGAAGGCGCTGCTGCTGGCCCGTTCCGCCAATGCGGACGTGCGCGTGGTGCGTGCCGCTGCCGCCGACAAGCCGGACGATGTGGACGCGCAGCTTGCCGTCGCCGACATCGACATGATCGGCGGGCAGATCCAGGACGCGTTCGACCGTCTGCTTGATTTCGTGGCGGCGGGCCACAAGGCCGACATCGAGCCGGTGCGCCAGCGTCTGCTCGAATACTTCACGATCCCCGAGCCGACCGACGAGCGTCTGAAGCGCGCACGTCGTCGCCTCGCCACCCTCATGTACTGAGCGTGCAGCGCGTGCTGGTTGCGCCGAGCACTCTGATGCATTGAGCGCGCGTACTGACTTTCCCAACGATTGCAAGGTCTGCGTCACGTTTTTCGCCGAATCGTGTCGCAAACGGGCGCAGACCGTGTACAGTAGTGCGTTGCATGGGTTTGTAGCTCAGCGGATAGAGCGTCTGTCTCCGGAACAGAAGGTCGTGGGTTCGATCCCCATCAAGCCCACCGGGCAAGGCTCCAGTCGAACGGCTGGAGCTTTTTTGTTGCTCGTTTGTTGTATTTTTCCGCGGTTTTCCTTGCGATTCCGCCGTTTTCGTGCCTGCTGCGTCGTGTGGTGCCAACTCCGGCCATATCGTTCTGTGAACGGTTTTTCCCGCTTCCACCCATCGGAAAAGTATGATTTCAGGTGCGACGCAAATAGCGCATGTATGGGCATATTGGCACATACTTGGCGCGCGTTTACATACCTTGCGGCAACATACCTTACGACAAAGGAGAACAGTATGAGCGAAAAGCTGGAAGCAGTGGCCACCTCCGAAGCCCCGGCAGCACTCGGCGCCTACAGCCAGGCCGTGAAGGCCAACGGATTCGTGTTCGTCTCCGGCCAGCTGGGCATCGACCCGGCCACCGGCGAACTGTCCGGCGAAACCGCTGGCGAGCAGGCCGCACAGGCACTGAAGAACATCAAGCACATCCTCGACACCGCCGGCTCCGGCATCGAGCATGTGGTTCGTGCCACCATCTACATGAAGAACGTCGAGGACTTCCATGAGGTCGATGACGTGTACGCGCAGACCTTCATCGGCTCCGTCAAGCCGGCCCGCGTGGCCTTTGGCGGCAACGACATTCCGAAGGGCGCGCTCGTCGAGATCGACGCCATCGCCGCGCTCTGAGCATTTCGCACGTTTCGTAGGTATCGCAAGCATTGCGATTACTGCGATTGCCTACCGCTACCTGCGATCAAACGGCCCGCACGCTTTTCCAGCATGCGGGCTGACGCTTTTTTACGGACTTCCGCGGGCTTCTGCACACTTCCGCGAACTATGGACGACCATCGCACGTTGCCGTGAATCTGACGTATAGTATTTGCGATTGTGCGGCCAGCCAAACTATGTGCCGTACCCAACCAAACGTAAGAGGAGCCGGAAGCAAGCATGGCGCAATCGCAAGAAAAGCCCGACGTCGAACAGGGCGGCCTGGAACGCAAGATGGAAACGCGCCACCTGACCATGATCTCGCTCGGCGGCGTGATCGGCACAGGCCTGTTTTTAAGCTCCGGCTACACCATCCATCAGGCGGGCCCGCTCGGCGCGATCATCGCGTACGCCATCGGTTCGCTGCTCGTCTACTTCATCATGCTGAGCCTCGGCGAGCTGTCTGTGGCCATGCCGTACGCCGGCAGCTTCCACCTGTATGCGAAGCGTTTCATCGGCCCCGGCACCGCGTTCACCATCGCCGTGCTCTACTGGCTGAATTGGGCGGTGGCGCTCGCCTCCGAATTCACCGCCGCGGGCCTGCTGATGCAACGCTGGTTCCCACATTCGCCCGCATGGGTCTGGTCGGCCGCGTTCATCGTGGTCGTGTTCCTGCTCAACATCCTGTCGGTGCGCCTGTACGGCGAATCGGAATTCTGGTTCGCGTCCATCAAGGTGTTCGCCATCGTCGCGTTCATCGTCATCGGCCTGCTCGCCATGTTCGGCGCGATTCCAATCGCCGGCTACGACCATGCGCCGTTGTTCGAGAACTTCTATAACGACGGCTGGCTGCCGAACGGCGTGCTGCCGATCTTCTCCACCCTGCTGACGGTGGTGTTCGCCTTCTCCGGCACCGAAGTGGTCGGCGTCGCCGCCGGCGAGACGAAGGATCCGTCCAAGGCGATTCCGAAGGCCGTGCACACCACCGTGCTGCGTCTGGCGATCTTCTTCATCGGCTCGATCGCCGTCATGGCGGCGCTGATTCCGTGGCACAAGTCGGGCGTCGACACCAGCCCGTTCGTGCTCGTGTTCCAGTCGATCGGCATGCCGTTCGCCGGCGACATCATGAATTTCGTGGTGCTCACGGCGGTGCTGTCCGCCGCGAATTCCGGCCTGTACGTGTGCTCGCGCATGGTGTGGTCGCTCGCGCAGGAGGGTATGATTCCGCGCAAGCTCGCCAAAACGAACTTCCACGGCGTGCCCGTTTTCGCGGTGATGTTCAGCATGGCCGGCTCCCTGCTGGCGCTGCTGTCCTCCGTGGTGGCCGCTTCGACCGTGTACCTGGCGCTGGTGGCCGTCTCCGGCCTGGCCACGCTGGTGGTGTGGGCGTCGGTCTCCGTCTGCCACTTGCGATTCCGCCACCAATGGCTCGCGCAGGGACATACGGTTGGCGAGCTCAAGTACCGCGCGCCTGGCTACCCGTTCGTGCCGATCGCCGCGATCGTGATGTGCGTCGGCGCGCTGGTTCTGGTGATTTGCGATCCGTCGCAGCGCTCCACGCTGCTGACCATGATTCCGTTCGTGGCGTTGTGCTACACGGGCTACTACGCGTCCGTGGCGTGGCGTGCGAAACGGCATGGCGGGCAGGACGATGCTCAGAACGCCTTGCAAAGCGTTCCGCAGGACGTATCGCAACCCCATCGTGAGGATGGACAGGAAGACTGATTCTGTCAGCGTGCCCGGTATTCTTGGAAGAATGAGTCCAGAAGCCCTTAGTGAACTGATTTTCAACATTGCCAACACCCTTGTCTCCGAAGGCAAGGCAGGCACCCTGACCGCCGATCTGATTCCGCCGCAGGCCAAGTTCGCCGTGATGCGCCCGAAGGACCGCGCACATGGCGATTGGGCGTCCAACGCGGCCATGCAGCTGGCCAAGAAGGCCGGCATGAAGCCGCGTGATCTCGCCGAACTGTTCGCCGCCGAACTGACCAATGCCGACGGCATCAAGTCCGTGGAAGTGGCCGGCCCCGGCTTCATCAACATCACGCTCGACTCCGCCTCCGCGGCGGCCGTGGTGGACGCCGTGCTCGAAGCCGGCAGCGACTACGGCAAGAACGACCACCTGTCCGGCAAGACCCTGAACCTCGAATTCGTCTCCGCCAATCCGACCGGCCCGATCCACATCGGCGGCACCCGTTGGGCGGCCGTCGGCGACTCCATGGCCCGCGTGCTCGAAGCCAACGGCGCCAAAGTCGTGCGCGAATACTACTTCAACGACCACGGCGAGCAGATCAACCGCTTTGCCAAGTCGCTCGTCGCCGCGGCCCACGGCGAGACCACCCCGATCGACGGCTACAAGGGCGCCTACATCGACGAGATCGCCAAGCGCGTCATCGACGAAGCCCAGGCCGACGGCGTCGACATCCTGAACCTGCCGCGCGTCGACGGTGGCGTGGACAAGGACGGCGAACCGCTCGGCGAAGGCGATTCCGAGCAGCGCGAGGAATTCCGCAAGCGCGCCGTACCGATGATGTTCGACGAGATTCAGAAGTCCATGAAGAACTTCCGCGTCAACTTCGACGTGTGGTTCCATGAGAACAGCCTGTACTCCGACGGCGAGGTCGACCAGGCCATCGCCGATCTGCGCGCCCGCGGCGACATCTTCGAAAAGGACGGCGCCACCTGGTTCGAATCCACCAAGCACGGTGACGACAAGGACCGAGTGATCATCAAGTCCGACGGCAATTATGCATATTTCGCGGCCGACATCGCTTACTATCGCAACAAGCGCCACCGCGACGTGAACCCGGCCGACATCGCCATCTACATGCTCGGCGCCGACCACCACGGCTACATCGGCCGCATGATGGCCATGTGCGAGGCGTTCGGTGACAAGCCGGGCGAGAACATGCAGATCCTCATCGGCCAGCTTGTCAACGTCATGAAGGACGGCAAGGCCGTGCGCATGTCGAAGCGCGCCGGCAACGTCGTCACCATCGACGATTTGACCGACGCCATCGGCGTGGACGCCTCCCGCTATTCGCTGGCCCGCACCGACTACAACTCCCCGGTGGATATCGACCTGAACCTGCTGTCCTCGCATTCCAACGAGAATCCGGTGTACTACGTGCAGTACGCGCACGCCCGCTCCTGCAACGTGGACCGCAACGCGGCCGCCGCCGGCATCACCTACGAAGGCGCCGACGTGAGCCTGCTCGACACCACCGCCGACGGTGAAGTGCTCGCCGCGCTCGCCCAGTGGCCCGCCCTGCTGCGCGAAGCGGGCGACCTGCGCGCCCCGCACCGCGTGGCCCACTACCTGGAGGACCTCGCCGCCACCTACCACAAGTGGTACAACGTGGAGCGCGTCGTGCCGATGGAACTCACCGATCCGGAGGCCCGCGGGGAACAGGCCGACGCCATCCGCATCGCCAAGGCTCCGGAACCGGCCCGCGCCGCCGCCCGACTCAAGCTCAACGACGCCGTCAAGACGGTCATCGCCGAAGGCCTCGACCTGCTCGGCGTCACCGCCCCCGACAAGATGTGACCGGCAGGAGATAACGCAAACCATGTCTGTGAGTCCAATCTGGCCGGCCGGCTCGGCCGTGAACGCCGAAGGCGAGATCACCTTCCACGGTCGTACCGCCGCAAGCCTGCTCGACGAATTCGGTTCGCCGCTCTACGTCATCGACACCGATGACGTGCGCGCCCGCGCCGCGAAATTCGTCCACTCCGCCGCCACCGCGTTCAACAACACCGTCACCCACGTCAGCTTCGCCGGCAAAGCGCTGCTGAGCAAGGAAATCTGCCGCATCGTCACCGAATCCGGCATGCTCATCGACACCTGCACCATGGGTGAGATGCGCATCGCGCTCGCCGCGGGCGTCCCAGGCCGCCGCCTCGTGCTGCACGGCAACAACAAGTCCGATGCGGAAATCGAGCTGGCCATCGAACAGGGCTTCAACAAAATCGTGATTGACGAGCCGGATGAGCCGGCACGCATCGCCGCGATCGCCAAGCGGCTCGGCAAGCGCGCCCGCGTCATGCTGCGCGTCACCTCCGGCATCCACGCCGGCGGCCACGAATTCGTGTCCACCGCGCACGAGGACCAGAAGTTCGGCGTGGCCCTGCTCCCCGCCGGCGCCGATACCGCCAAACTCGGCGTGCTCGACGACCTGACCGACGTGACGCCGGCCGGATCGAACGCACGACTCGGCGAACACGCCTCCGAAGTCCATGCGCAACGCGAGCTGCAGTACGACATCAAATACCCGTACGATCTGAGCCACGAGAAAGTCTCCGAAGGCGACCGCAAGCTCGCCGAAGCCATGACCATGGTGGCCGACGGACCGGCGCTCGCCGTGCTCAAGGACATCTACCGCCGTCAGGACGTGCTCGAACTGGTCGGCGTGCACTCGCACATCGGCTCCAACATCCATGACGCGGACGCCTTCATCCAGGCGGCCAAGCGCATGATGCTGCTGCGCAAGACCTTCTACGCCACCGACGCGTACACCCTGCCGGAAGTCGATCTGGGCGGCGGCTATTCCGTGGCCTACACCGACGGTGAGGATTCCATGGATATCGACGTGGAGCTCGGCAGGCTCGCCGACGCGGTCAGCACCGTGAACCGCGCGCTCGGCATGCCGGCTCCGGTCATCTCCTTCGAGCCGGGCCGCTGGACGGTGGCCCCGACGGGCGTCACGCTGTACCGCGTGGGCACCGTCAAGCCGGTGCAGCTGAACGGTGAAGCCAAAGACAAGGGCGGCAATCCGGTGACGGAACGCGTGTACGTGTCCGTGGACGGCGGCATGTCCGACAACATCCGCCCGGCGCTGTACGGCTCCGACTACACCGCGCGTCTGGCCAACCGCAAGGGAAGCGAGCAGACCAAGCTGTGCCGCGTGGTCGGCATGCACTGCGAATCGGGGGATATCGTCGTCAACGAGGTGCGGCTGCCCGCCGACATCAAGCGTGGCGACATCCTCGCGGTGCCGGTCACCGGCGCATACGGCCGCACGATGGCCAGCAACTACAACCAGGCGCTGATTCCCGCCGTGGTCGGCGTCGGCGAGGCCGGCGCACACGTCATGATCCGCCGGCAGACGATCGACGATCTGCTGAGCTGGGACGTCAGCGAATAGTCCACGATTGCGTCTCACGGTATGGACGGTTTTCGGGCTTCCTTGCGGGGAAAGCTTCGGAAACCGTCCATTTTCTTGATATTCCGCGGCCTTACGTCATATTGAGACCGTACAATAAGCAAGGTCACACCAATACTTCACATTCAAGGGAGGATGCCTTGGCACAGGAAGATGTTGCGCCGATTCGCGTTGGATTGCTGGGCGCAGGTACCGTTGGTTCCCAGACCGCACGCCTGCTGGTCGAGCAGAAGGACGAGCTTGCCGCACGTATCGGACGACCGATCGAGCTGACCGGCGTCGCCTGCCTCGACCCGGTGGAAACCGATCCGTTCCCGTGGATCGACAAGGCCATCGTGACCACCGATACCATGAGCGTGGCCACCAATTCCGACATCGTCATCGAGCTGATCGGCGGCACCGGCGTGGCACGCAAGTTCGTGCTCGCCGCCATCGAATCCGGCGCCTCCGTGGTCACCGCCAACAAGGCGCTGCTGGCCAAGTATGGTCCGGAGATCTACGCGGCCGCCGAAGCCAAGGGCGTCGACATCTACTTCGAAGCCTCCGTGGGCGGCGCCATCCCGTTCCTCAAGCCGCTGCGCGAATCCCTCGTCGGAGACAAGGTGACGAGCATGCTCGGCATCGTCAACGGCACCACCAACTACATCCTCGACGAGATGACCACCAAGGGCCTCGACTTCGATGACGTGCTCAAGGACGCGCAGGCCAAGGGCTACGCCGAAGCCGATCCGACCGGCGACATCGAGGGCTACGACGCGGCCAACAAGGCCGCGATCATGGCCACCCTCGGCTTCCACACCTCCGTCACCATCGACGACGTCTCCGTCGAGGGCATCACCAAGATCACCGCCGACGACATCGCCGCCGCCACCGCGGAAAACAAGGTGATCAAGCTGCTCGCCGTCGTGGAGAACACCGATGCCGGCGTGTCCGCGCGCGTCTACCCGGCACTGATCTCCAACACCCATCCGCTGGCCTCCGTGCACGGCTCCTTCAACGCCGTGTTCGTCAAGGCCGAAGCTGCGGACGACCTCATGTTCTACGGCCGCGGCGCCGGCGGCGCTCCGACCGCTTCCGCGGTCGTCGGCGACGTGGTCACCGAAGCCCGCCATATCGCACAGGGCTGCACCGGTCCGTCCATCCCGCTGTACAAGGATCTGAAGAAGGCTCCGATCGAGGCTTCCAAGGCCGAGTTCGCGGTCCGTTTCGTGATTCACGACAATCCGGGCGTGCTCGCCGCGATCGCAGCCAAGTTCGCCGACCATGGCGTGTCCATCAACGGCGTGAACCAGGATCTGAAGCCGACGCTGAAGGATCCGGGCTACGATGGCGAACTGCAGCAGCTGCGTCTGGTCACCCACATGACCGACGAGCTCACCCTGCGCGAAACCGTCAAGGACGTGTGCGAGCTGGATTGCGTGTGCGGAGAGCCGTCGATCCTGCGCGTGCTGAACTGATATCGGATGCGATTCGGGCCCATGATGAGATTGGCATGCAAGCCATGCCAAGCCGCCATCATGGGCCCGAATACGATACATGGGTGCGGTTCCCCCTGAAATTTGACTCTGGCACTGCCACGGTATACGGTGCTTGATTTGTAATGAAGATGTGACGAAGGACGACGAGAGATGACTCCAGTTACCCGCAAGGTGCGTGTGAAGGTTCCGGCCACCAGCGCCAATCTTGGCTCCGGCTTCGATACGGTCGGTTTGGCCTTGGACTACCATGACGAGCTTGAATTCACGCTGAGCGCCGACCCGGTGAACACCGCGGCGCAGGTGATGATCGAAGGCGAGGGCGAGGACACCCTGCCTCGTGACGAGACGCACCTGGTGGTCTCCACGTTCCGCCGCGCATGCCAGACCTTCGGTCTGGGACGCGTCGGATTCATTCTGCAGGCGCACAACAACATCCCGCAGGCGAGAGGCATGGGTTCCTCCGCCGAGGCCATCGTCGCCGGCATCGCCGCCGCGGCCGCCTTCGCGCAGGATGACGACCTCAATCGCGACGCCGTGTTCGAGCTGGCCGCTGCCATCGAAGGCCATCCGGACAACGTGGCCCCGGCCGTGTACGGCGGCCTGACCATGTCCTGGGACATGGAGACCGCGGAAGGTGTCGGATCCGTGCCGATTCCAGGCGGCGAGCCGATGCGCAACGGCTTCCACACCATCAATTACCGCGTGGCGGACGATCTGACCGCGGCCGTGTTCGTGCCGGACTACGAGCTGTCCACCGAAAAGGCCCGTCAGGCGTTGCCGACTGAGATTCCGTTCAAGGACGCCGTGCACAACGTCTCCCGTGTGAGCCTGCTGCCGGCCGCCATGAACCCTGCGATGCTGGCCTCCGGCTCGCGTCAGAACGCCAACGCACTGCTGTTCGCGGCCACGCAGGACCGCCTGCATCAGCCGTACCGCGCCTCGCTGATGGAGCCGTCTTGGGCGCTGATCGAGAAGATGCGCTCCCACGGCTTCGCCTCCACCGTGTCCGGCGCTGGCCCATGCGTGCTTGTGCTGCACCATGGCGACGCCCACGAGGAACTCGAACGGATCGCCGCCGAAGAGCTGGCATCCGGCCATTGGCGTGTGCTGCATCTCGCGGTCGACACCAAGGGTGTGCAGGTGGAACGCGCATGAGCATCCCGCTGATTCTCGCCTCCCAGTCCCGTCCACGCCGTGACGTGCTGTTCTCCGCCGGCATCTGCCCGACCATCCGTGTCTCGCACGTCGACGAGCCTGCCGCGCTTGAACGCGAGGCGGCCGCGCTTGGCGTCACCGTGAACGACCTGAGCGTCGAACAGCGTGTGATGATTCTCGCCACGGCGAAGGCCGAGGCCGTGCACCAGGCGTATCGCAACATCGCCGATACCGCGGCGCACGCGCGCGGGGAGCGCGTGGTCGGCTTCCCGCTCCGGGCAGCAGACGATCGCGACGCATCCTCGGCGGGCACAGCCGCACGCACGGACAGCGCGCAGTCCGCCGACGAGACGAAGACCCGCGATTTCTCCGGCATCGCCATTCCCACCGTCGCCGAGCCGATCGCCGATTTCGTGGATGGCCGTCCAGGCCTGACCCGTTCGAAGGCCGGCCCGCTGATTCTCGGCTGCGATTCCATGTTCCTGCTGGACGGCGAATGCTACGGCAAGCCGCATAGCGAAGAGGTAGCGCGCGAACGGCTGCGTGCCATGCGCGGTGCCACCGGCGAGCTGTGGACCGGCCATTGCCTCATCGACTTCGCGTCGGGCCGCATGGTGCGCGGCGCCAGCAAAGCGACCCTGCACTTCTGCGAATATTCCGACCTGGATATCGAACGCTACATCGCCACCGGCGAGCCGCTGGAAGTGGCCGGATCGTTCACTTTGGAAGGTTTCGGCGGCGCGTTCATCGACTCGATCGAAGGCGATCCGCACGGCATCATCGGCCTGAGCCTGCCGTTGGCGCGCCGTCTGGCGGCGCAATTGGGCGTCGAATGGACCGACCTGTGGAACGTCACCCGCTCCGACCTTGCGCCGGACGCCGAATATGATGCGAAAACGGGTGCCGCGAAGCCGCTGCCGCCCAAGGAGAACGTGCACCAGCCGGGAGACGGCTGGGTCGATTGCGCCTGCGGCCGCAAGCATTGGGGCACGAACGGCGCGTCCGGCGTGCTCTTGGCCCGCCGCAGCGAGACGACCGGTGAGGTGACGCACATCGTCATGCAGCACCGCGCGGTATGGAGCGCGGAAGGCGGCACGTGGGGCATTCCCGGCGGCGCCACCGCCGATGGCGAAAGCCCGATCGAGGGCGCACTGCGCGAATCGTACGAGGAAGCCAACATCACGCCGGAGGACATCGACGTGGTCGGCTCGTACTGTGAGGACCACGGCCCATGGTCGTACACCACGGTGTTCGCCTTCGAAAGGCCGGGGCACCGCGTCGACCCCAAGGCCAACGACGACGAAAGCATGGAGATCGAATGGGTGCCGATCGATGACGTGCCCAACCGCAAGCTGTTGACTGCCATGCGCACCGATTGGCCTAACTTCGCGGCACGTCTGCGTGCTTTGGCGGCCGTGCGGTAGCCTGCGCGCAGTGTGCCGCATCTTTGGAACATGACGGCTGTTAGCGCTAACTGAAGTTGCGTGTACAATAGGCGAACATACCAACAGTTGTGTGCGAAAGGCGACGGGGCATGGCAGGCAAACGCAATGCGGGCAATAAGCGTCCTTCGATGTTCGAAGTGGCGAAGCTGGCTGGTGTGAGCCACCAGACGGTCTCGCGCGTCATCAACCATTCGCCGGACGTTTCCGACGCCACCCGTGAGAAGGTGCAGAGGGCCATCGACCAGCTTGGATACCGTCCCAGCAACTCCGCCCGCGCGCTCGCCTCGCACCGGTCCCGCACCATCGGCCTGATCGCCGGCGGCCAGCATTTCTATGGCCCGATCTCCACGATTTCCGCGATTGAGACGATGGCCCGCCAGCATGGCCTGTTCGTGACGGTGAGCATGGTGCATGAGGCGCTGTGCTCGCAGGAGGAATTCGACGACCTGTGCCGCACCTTCGACGAGATGAACGTCGATGCGTTCATCTTCCTCACGCCCACCGATGTCATGTTCTCCGCGGCATGCCGGACGCGGATCGCGCAGCCTCGTGTGATCGTCACATCCACGCACGGTGGCATCGGCGTGCAGGACGGCCTGCGGCTGATGAAGTCCGCCGACCGCCGCCGCGTATCCGTCGTCGGCATGGACCAATGGTCCGCGATGGCCGACGTGATGCATCTCGTCGTGGAATACGGGCACCGTTCGGTGCTGTATTTCGCCGGTCCCAAGGAGTGGCGCGACGCGGCGACGCGCCTGCTGGCATGGAACAAGCTATGCGCGGCCAATGCGGTCAATTCCGTGACGGTGCAGTGCGAGACCTGGGAATCCTCCGAAGCGTACGGCAAGATGAACCACATCCTCGACAACATCGGCCGCACCGGCGGCAATCTGCCGACATGCATGGTCTGCGCCAACGACAGCCAGGCCGTGGGCGTGGCCCGCGCGCTGCATGAGCATGGCGTGCGCGTTCCGCAGGATGTGAGCCTGGTGGGTTTCGACGACATGCCTGCCATGGACAATATGTTCCCGCCGCTGACCACGGTCCGTCCCGGCTTCGAGCAGCTGGGTGTCGCCGCCATGCGTGAGACGCTGTACCTGCTGGGCGCGGGGGAGGAGAACTCCTTCGGATCATCGCAGCATGGCGTCGGACTGGTGTCGGCGCAGATGATCAACCGCAGCTCCCTGGGTCCTGTCCGCCGTCGCTAAGGCGCTGCTTCTTCTCGATTTGTTTATATATTCATTGCTCCGATGACACGTCGGATTTGGTGCGTCACGGGTTTGTGCCTACAATAGTGAGCGTTAACAGTGAGCGCTAACATTCAGTTGACAGAGTGGTTGCGAGGCGCTCGGACGCAAGGAGTTCGTGAACTATGACGCAAGAGCAGGTCGCAGTGACCGCCGAGAAGATCCGCGCAGGCAAGACGAGCCTGGGCATCGAGTTCGGCTCCACCCGCATCAAGGCGGTGCTCATCGATGACGCCTACCACACCATCGCGGCGGGCGACTACGAGTGGGCCAGCCATCTCGAGGACGGGCTGTGGAGCTACACCCAGGAGGAAATCTGGAAGGGTTTGCAGACCGCATACGCCCGCATGGCCGGCGACGTCGAAACCGCCTATGGCGAACGGTTGACCCACGTGGGGCACATCGGCTTCTCCGCCATGATGCACGGCTACCTCGCCTTCGACAAGTCCGGCGAACTGCTCGTGCCGTTCCGCACCTGGCAGAACACCAACACCCACGAAGCCCACGAGAAGCTTTCCGAGCTGTTCCAGTACAACATTCCGGAACGCTGGTCCGTGGCACACCTCTACCAGGCGGTGCTCAACCACGAGGAGCACGTCTCCAAGGTGGACTACATCACCACACTCGCCGGCTACGTGCACTGGAAGCTCACCGGCGAGAAGGTGCTCGGCGTGGGCGACGCCTCCGGCATGTTCCCCATCGACCCGGCCACCCATACCTACGAAACCGAGTTCATCAAGCGATTCGACGCGATCGAGGAAGTCGCCGCGCAGCCGTGGAAGCTTGAGAACCTGCTGCCCCGTCCGCTCGTGGCGGGCACCCCGGCCGGCACGCTCACCGCCGAAGGCGCCAAACTGCTCGACCCGACCGGCACCCTTCAGCCGGGCGTCGTCCTCGCCCCGCCGGAAGGCGACGCGGGCACCGGCATGGTCGCCACCAACTCCGTGCGCGTGCGCACCGGCAACGTCTCCGCCGGCACTTCGATTTTCGCCATGGTCGTGCTTGAGCACAAGCTGGCGCGCCTGCATCCGGAAGTCGACCTCGTCACCACTCCAGCCGGCGACCTGGCCGGCATGAGCCACGCCAACAACTTCACTTCCGATCTCAACGCCTGGGTCGGCCTGTTCGGACAGTTCGCCGCCGCGATCGGCCAGCCGGTCGATGCCGGCACGCTGTACGGCACGCTGTTCCGCGCCGCGATCGCGGACGATGTCGACGCCGACTGCGGTGGTCTGCTCAACTATCCGTTCCGCTCCGGCGAATTCCTGGCTGGCCTGCCGGAAGGCCGACCGCTGTTCGCCCGCAGCCCGGAGGCGCGCATGAGCCTCGGCAACTTCATGAGAACCCAGCTGTTTAGCGCCTTCTCGCCGGTCAAGATCGGCATGGATGTGATGACCAAGGACGAAGGCGTCGCCGTCGACTCGCTCGTCGGCCACGGTGGCATCTTCACCACGCCGAAGGTCGCGCAGAAGATCCTCGCCGCCGCATTCGACACCCCGATCAAGGTCATGGCCACCGCCGCCGAAGGCGGAGCGTGGGGCATGGCCGTGCTCGCCGACTATCTGTGGCACGCCGACCAGCCGCTCGCCGACTACCTCGACACCCGCGTCTTCGCCGACGCGGCCTCCACCACGGAAGCGCCGGACGCCAACGACGTGGCCGGCTTCGAAGCCTTCTTCGACCGCTTCCGCAAGGGGCTGCCGATCGAGCATGCCGCCATCGAAAGCATCCCGCTGGAAACCAAATAACCGTCCATCGCAACAACAGCAAGCCTGACGAAAGGAACACAATATGGCAACGTTGGCTGATTACGGCCCGGAAGTACGAGCTGAAGTCAAGCAGGTGCGCGAAGTGGTCGCCACCCTGCACGAGCAGCTCATCAAGTGGAATCTGGTGGTGTGGACCGCAGGCAACGTCTCGCAGCGCCTGCACACCGCCGACCTGATGGTCATCAAGCCGTCCGGACTGCGCTACGAGTACCTCACCCCAAGCTCGATGGTCGTGTGCGACCTCGACGGCAACGTGGTCGACGGCGCCGAAGCGCCGAGCTCCGACACCGCGTCCCACGCGTACATCTACCGCCACATGCCCGACGTGTACGGCGTGGTGCATACCCACTCCACCTACGCCACCGCATGGGCGGCCACCGGCCAGAACATTCCGTGCGGCCTGACCATGATGGGCGACGAGTTCGGCGGCCCGGTGCCGGTCGGCCCGTTCCGCCTCATCGGCTCCGAAGCCATCGGCGAAGGCGTGGTCGAAACCCTGAAGAAGTATCCGAAGTCCCCGGCCGTGCTCATGCAGAACCATGGTCCGTTCACCATCGGCAAGGACGCGGAAGCCGCCGTCAAGGCCGCCGCCATGACCGAAGAGGTGGCGCACACCATGTGGGCCGCCAAGCAGCTCGGAGACATCATCCCGATCTCCCAGGAAGACATCGATAGCCTTAACGACCGCTACACCAACGTCTACGGCCAGCACTGACGCGACGGAAACTGAAACGACAAACCCAACAACGAAGTAAGGAATAATCCAACATGGCAATGGAAAACCCATTTGAAGGCAAGGAAATCTGGTTTGGCGTCGGATCGCAGGACCTCTACGGCGAGGAGGCGCTGCGCCAGGTGGCCCAGCAGACCGGCGAGATGGTCGACTTCCTCAACGCGACCGGCAAGATCCCGGCCAAGATCGTGCTCAAGCCGACCCTGAAGTCCTCCGACGGCGTCAAGGCCTTCATGACCGAAGCCTCCGCCAACCCGAACGTCATCGGCGTGATCACCTGGTGCCACACCTTCTCCCCGGCCAAGATGTGGATCCGCGGCCTCGAAGTGCTGACCAAGCCGCTGCTGCAGCTGGCCACCCAGCACCACAAGGAAATCCCGTGGGAGACCATCGACATGGACTTCATGAACCTGAACCAGGCCGCCCACGGCGACCGTGAGTTCGGCTACATCGTCTCCCGTCTGGGCATTCCGCGCAAGATCGTCGTCGGCCACTACACCGATCCGGAAGTCGCCGAAAAGGTCGGCACCTGGGCTCGCGCCTGCGCCGGCTGGGATGCCTCCCAGAACATGAAGGTCATGCGTTGGGGCGACAACATGCGCAACGTGGCCGTCACCGAAGGCGACAAGACCGAAGCCGAACGCGTGTTCGGCGCTTCGATCAACACCTGGGCCGTCAACGACCTCGTCGCCGCCTACGAGAAGGTCAAGGACAGCCAGGTCAAGGACCTCATCGAAGACTACAAGGCCAAGTACGACGTGGCCCCCGAGCTGCTTGATTCCCGCTACGATGAGCTGTTCATCGCAGCCAAGGAAGAGGCCGCCATGGTCAACATGATGCGTGAGAACGGTTGCACCGCCGGCGTCGACAACTTCGAAGACCTCGGCACCCTGCCGCAGCTGCCGGGCGTCGGCCCGCAGCGCTTCCCGTCCGAGTACGGCTGGGGCTTCTCCGCCGAAGGCGATTGGAAGACCTCCGTGCTGGTGCGCATCGGCGCCGTGATGGGCTACGGCCTTGAGGGTGGCGCCTCCCTGATGGAGGACTACTCCTACAACTTCGTGCCGGGCAACGAGTTCGACATGGGCTCCCACATGCTGGAAGTCTCCCCGTCCATCGGCACCATCGCCAAGCCGAAGCTGGCCATCTACCCGCTGGGCATCGGCGGCAAGTCCGACCCGGTCCGTCTGGTGTTCTCCGGCAAGCCGGCCGACGCCGTCGTGGTCTCCATGGCCGACGAGCGCGAACGCTTCCGCCTGCTCATGGACGAGGTCACCATCGTCGAACCGCAGGGCTCCCTGAAGAACCTGCCGTGCGCCCGCGCCGTGTGGAAGCCGAAGCCGGACCTGAAGACCGCCGTGCAGTGCTGGATCACCGCCGGTGGCTCCCACCACACCTGCATGACCACGTCCGTCGGTCGTGAGGCTTGGGAGGACTTCGCCCGCATCGCCGGCGTCGAACTCGCCGTCATCGACGAGAACACCAACGCCCGCCAGTTCGAGAAGGAGCTGGAGCTGAGCGAAATGTACCACCGCCTCAACAACCGTCACTGAAATAACGGAGCGTTAACAGCACGGCAGGAAACTTGACGTACCTTCGTACGCCGGCGTTTCCTGCCGCACTGTTACCGCACGCGTTATCTC
Source organism: uncultured Bifidobacterium sp. (assembly GCA_959028125.1). GTDB lineage: Bacteria > Actinomycetota > Actinomycetes > Actinomycetales > Bifidobacteriaceae > Bifidobacterium. The sequence goes on from CAUFQQ010000008.1 coordinate 86,746, forward strand.
AGCGATACGGGGTGCGCTTAAAAACAGCACGGCGGGGAAGTTGACGTACTTTTGTACGCAGCGTTCCCCGCCGTGCTGTTTTTGTTTACCTATGTGCGGCTCAGCGCTTGCCGGCGTACAGCTGCTGGTCGATCACGTCGGCGAACACGCGGTTCACTGCCGGACGCACCACCTTCAGCGACGGCGTCAGGCACTTGTTCTCCTGCGTGAACTGCGCATCCAGCACCACGAACTTACGCACGGATTCGGCGCGCGAAACCGTCGCGTTCGCCTTGTCCACATACTTCTGAATCTCGTCATGAACGGCGGCGGTAGCCGCCACGCGGTCAAGCGGCGTATCCGCGGACAGGCCCACGGACGGCAGCCAGGCCGCCAATCCTTCCGGATCGAGCGTGACCAGCGCGCCGATGAACGGACGATTATCGCCCACCACCACGGCATGCTCCACAATCGGACACTTCGCAATCTCCTGCTCCATCGGAATCGGCGACACGTTCTTGCCGCCGGCGGTGATGATGATGTCCTTCTTGCGGCCCGTAATCGTAATACGACCCTCATCGTCGATCGACGCAAGATCGCCGGTGCGCAGCCAACCGTCCTCGGTGAACACCTCGGCCGTTTTCTCCGGCAGATTGTGGTAACCCATGAACACGTTCGGTCCCTTGACCTGCAGCTCGCCATCGTCGGAAATACGCACGGACGATCCCGGCGCAGGCTGGCCGACGGTACCGATCGCATTGTCCGTGACGCGGGTCGCGGCAAACGGCGCCGCGGTTTCCGTCATACCGTAGCCCTGGATCATCGGCAGGCCGATGCCATTGAAGAAATGCGCCAGCGACACGTCCAGCGGAGCGCCACCGCACGCCACATAACGGATACGCGGGCCCAACGCGCCACGCACGGTGTGGTATACGGACGCCTCATACGACAGGTGTTCGGCGGTCTGCTTCATGGTCGGTTTCTCGCCGGCCTGCTGCATGCGCGACCAGTCGCGCGCGGACTCGGCGGCCTTGAGGAACAGGCGGCCCTTCCAACCCATGCCGGCCTTGCGGGAAGCCGCGTTGTACACCTTCTCGAACACGCGCGGCACGCCCAGCAGGTACGTCGGCTCGAACGAACGCACGTCCGGCAGCAGCGTCTTGGTGTCCGGCAGATAGCCGACCACGCCGTCATCGGAGGCGATCGACGCGTACTGGATGAAGCGCGCGAAGCAGTGGGCGAGCGGCAGGAACAGCAGCAGACGCGGATGGTCCTCGAGAATCATCTCGTGCAGCGCAAGGCTGCCGGCACGCGTGATCGACACGAAATTGCGATGCGACAGCTCTGCACCCTTCGGTGCCCCCGTGGAGCCGGACGTGTACACGATGGTGGCCAGATCGTCGGCACGAACCGACTTGATACGCGCATCCAGCTCCTCGTCGGACACGGTGACGCCCAAGCCCTCCAGTGCGCCCATGGCATTGGCGTCGAGCATCAGAATATGCTTCAGAGACGGGCAGTGGTCGATGACGGAGTCGAGACGGTCGAAGCGCTCGCGATCGTCCGCGATGGCCAGCTTCACGTTGGAGTCGTTGAGAATACGCTCGGCCTGCGCCGCGGAATCGGTGTCGTAGATCGGCACATTGACCGCGCCGATTGCGGCCAGCGCGAAGTCGAGCACACCCCATTCGTAACGGGTGGTGGAGAAGAGGGTGACGGCGTCGCCCTTGGCGATGCCGAACGCGATCAGGCCTTTGGCCGCGGAGAGCACGTTCTTGTGGAATTCGCCGGTCGTCACCTTGGTCCACTGGCCCGGAGCGGTTTTGCGTTCCGCGATCACGGTGTCTTCGCCGGTGCGCTTGATGCGTTCGGTAAGCAGGGAGTAGATGGATTCGTCGTCGCGTACTTCGACGGATGCGCCCGGGGTCGTGTACTCGGTGAGCATGAAGTGTTCTCTTTTCTTGCGTTTCCGCGGTTTTCGTGGGTTTTGCGATATATGCGATCGCTGCGATTGCGGTGATCGGTGACGTGCTTTTCGCGTCCTGTGTCGCGCCTCGCATATCGTAAGTTACGGTGACGTAAGTCCGCATTGTAAGAAACAACAAGAAATATGGCGACGGGTTTGTTTGAACTGACAAAGTGGCACGAAACGTCAACGGAACGGGGGATTGGTACACGGATCCATCATCTCGAAAAAAGGTTTGACGCGTTCGATCGCAGGGTGTCCAACGGGTTGCGCGACGGGTTCGAGAGGGGTTGCCCTTACGGGCGAAAACGGTGGAAAATGCGGCAAAACTGGGCGGAGTGACGTTGCGAACCACAACATGTTCCGTGTACACTCAAGTTTGGCGCAACTACCCCTTGCGCCTAGGCTGTTTGCTCAACGGCGAACATTCAGCCGCCTCACTTTTCGCCGTTCCCTTGGTTTTCTGTGGTTTTGCTGTTGTGCATTTGCTTGCGAGTTCTGATGATTTTCTAGATTTTTCCGACGATTTTCTGCGATTGCCGTTCCGTCATTGCCTTTCGTCGGTATGCCCGATACGCTTGGAGCGGATGGCGGTATTGCAAACGATTGGAAAAGGGGCATGATGTTCGACAAGAGGCTGTTTTCCTTGGCTGACGGCGTCGGTCGATTGATCGCGGCGAAAGTCGCCTGCCAATGGCTGGGCCTCGTGGCCAACATCGCCTTCGTCGTGGCCGTGGTGCGTATGCTGCAACCGCTGTTCGCGCCCGTACCGTCCGCCACCGCGCCCTGCATCGCCATTATTCTTATTGCCGCGGTCGTGCGATTCGTCACCATTCGCGCCGCCGCACGTTTCGGTAGCGAGGCCGCCGAACGCGTCAAACTTGCGCTGCGTGAGAAACTGTTCAATAAGATGCTCGCGCTCGGCCCGTCCTACGCGCAGCGCGTGCGCACCGCCGGCGTGGTGCAGTCCGCGGGCGAAGGCATCGAACAAATCCAAAGCTTCTTCGAACTGTTCCTGCCGCAACTGTGCTACGCCGTGCTCGCCCCCATCACGCTGTTCGCCGTGCTTGCGCCGATCGACCTGCCCACCGCCGCGACGCTGCTCGCCTGCGCGCCGTTCATCGTGCTCATCGTCGGCATGGTGGCGATGCGTGCTGCCCGCGTATTCAAGAAATACTGGGGCAAATACACGGATATGGGCGCCGCGTTCCTCGATAATCTGCAGGGACTTGAGACACTGAAAACCTTCGATGCGGACGAGCGCGCCGCACGAGTCATGGACGAGAAGGCCGAACAGTTCCGCGTGATGACCATGAACGTGCTGCAGATCCAACTGCGTTCGCTCACGGCGATGGATGCCGTGGCATACGGTGGCGCGGCCGCCGGCATCGGCGTTGCGGTATGGCGATTCGTATCCGGCTCGCTCTCGCCGTCTGGCGTTTTCGCGCTGTCCGGCGTGCTGCCGCTTGGTTTGACGCCGATCGCCGCGGTATTGCTGACGATTCTGCTAGCCGCCGATTTCTTCATTCCGCTGCGACAGCTCGGCTCGTATTTCCACGTTGCGATGAACGGCATGACGTCCACGAAACGTATTTTCGCGCTGCTCGACGCGCCCGAACCGGAGCATGGCAGCAAGGAACTGCCGGAATTCGGGGCTTCCGGGCGTGGTGTCGGCGTGGAGTTTCGTGGTGTTTCGTACCGGTATGCGGACGCGGATGTGGATGCTGGGGGTGCTGCTGGTGCGGGGCCTGACGCTGCCGGGTCTGCGGGTGCCGGTGTTGCGAGTCCCCGTCGTATATCGTCCACATCGCATTCCGATATGCGGAACGCGGATGTGGACAGCGTTGATGAGGGCGGCGGCGCGGGTGACGCGCGCGAAACGCGCTACGCCTTGCGCAACGTGGCCCTCCGTGCGCTGCCCGGCGAAGTCACTGCGATCGTCGGGCCATCCGGTTCCGGCAAGTCCACAGCCGTCCAGCTGCTTGCCGGCACGCTTGTCGGATATGAAGGCGATGTGCTGCTGTCCGAAATGCCATCCGGAATGCAGGACGAAGTGCTGGGCGCTATGTTAAGCAGTGCGGCGCCGGATGACAGTGAAACCCTGAAATCGCACCAAATCCGCGACCTCACCGCAGCATCGCTCACCCGCGAAATCTCCATCGTCTCCGCGCACAGCCACCTGTTCGCCGGCACCCTGCGCGACAACCTGCTCATGGCCCGCGCCGACGCCACCGACAACGAGCTGTGGCAGACGCTGGAAGCCGCGCATATCGACGATTTCGTGCGCGCGCAATCGCGAGGACTCGATATGCCGATCACGCAGGACGGCGCGAATCTGTCCGGCGGGCAGAAACAGCGCATTGCGATCGCCCGTGTACTGTTGCGCAGGTCGGCCGTCTATATTTTCGACGAGGCGACCAGCAGCGTCGACGCGGACAGCGAAACGTTGATTTTGCAAACGATTCGCGCGCTCGCCGACGCCGGCGCAACCGTGCTGATGGTCACGCACCGCATGGCGAACGCGGCCGACGCGGACCATGTCGTAGTGTTTGATGGGGGTGTCGTCGTCGAGCAGGGCGCGCATGACGATCTCATGGCCGCGGACGGCACGTATGCCAAGCTGTTCCGGGCGCAGGAAAGCGTGGAACGGGTGGGATTGTCTGGTCGCGTCGCGCCGCGCGTATCGCGTATGACTCATGCGTCTGGTGCGTTTGCCGTGTCTCGGATGTCTGGTTCCGCCGAATCGAACGCCAGTGGCGCCAAATCGGACATGCCAACAACCCAAGTCATCGCCCGCTTGCTGCGCGAAGTCGGCCCACTGCGCAAACCCATGGCCATCGCCTGCGCGTGCGGCATCCTCGGCCACCTCGCCGCCACGTTCCTGCCGGTTTTCGGCGTCGCCGCGCTGTTCGCCGCAGCTGGCGCAAAAGTCTGGAATCTCAGCCTTCCTGCGGCAATCGCAGCCATGATTATCTGCGCACTGATCCGCGGCGGCATGCGCTACGCCGAACAGTACATGAACCACAATGTCGCCTTCCGCCTGCTCGCGCTGTTCCGGTCGAAAACGTTTGCCGCGCTGCGTCGCCTCGCGCCCGCCAAACTGTCCGGCAAAGGCAAAGGCGACCTGATCGCGCTGGTCACCACCGACGTCGAACTGCTGGAAATCTTCTTCGCGCACACCATTTCGCCGGTTGTCATCGCCATCGCGACCACCGTGCTTTACGCGGTCGCATTGCTTACGCTGAGTCCTGCGATCGCTGTCACGCTGGTCATCGCGCACCTGACCGTCGGCATCGTGCTGCCGAAACTCTTCGCCACGGCGGTAGGCGGTCTCGGTGGGGATATTCGCCGCGAATCCGCCCAACTTGATGACGAAATGCTCGACGATATGCGCGGTCTCGACGAAATCATCCGATTCGGCCAAGGCCATGCGCGGCTTGCCGGCATCGCGTCACGCACGCGCTCGCTCTGGAGCCGCCGCGCCCGGCTGAGTGCCAAGAATGGCGATTTCGCAGGCTTCGGCGCGGTGCTGGTCGTACTGTTCACTGCCATCGCGGCATTGCTGGCGATGGTCACGTCCGGTACGACGATGCCCATCGCTTCCGCCGCTTCCGCTGCCGCTGCGACCATCCAGACCGTCCTTTCCGCGCCCGCCGCCCGCCTGACCGCCGCTTTCGTGCTGCTGGCCAGCTCGTTCGGTCCGACGCTCGCGTTGAGCGCGCTGCCGGCCAATCTCACGCAAACGTTTGCCGCCGCCCGCCGCCTGTTCGCGCTGATGGACGAAACCCCCGCAGTGGAGGAGCGGGGCGATTTCCTGCCGCGCTACCATGGCATGTCCATGCACGACGTCACGTTCGGCTACGGCAATTCGGGCGAGGTTCCAACTTCCGGAAGCGATGCGGATGCCCCCGAGTCGTCCGCCGAGCCAATCCTCAACCACGTCTCGCTCGACGTTCCGCAACACGGCATCCTCGGCGTCCAAGGCCCGTCCGGCCGCGGCAAATCGACGCTGCTGAAACTGCTTATGCGTTACTGGGACCCGCAATCCGGCTTGGTCGCCCTGTCCGAGGTGCCACTGCCGCAGATCGACGCGCATCATCGCCGTCGCGTGCAAACGATGATGGGGCAGGAAACCTACCTGTTCGACGGCACTATCCGTGAAAACCTGCTTATGGCCTGCGACAGGGGCGATGCGGATAGGGCTGGTAATGCTGGCGATCCGGACGATTCCGCGACTTCCGGCAGAGCGCTCCTTACCCCGCCCGCTCCTCCCGTTTCGTGGAATGCCGCTGATTCCGTGCTTTCCACCCGGACGCCCCTTTCTGTCAGTGATGACGTGCTGCGCGCCGCGCTCGCCAAGGCTTCCGCGCTTGAACTGGTCGACTCGCTCCCGCAGGGCCTTGATACCCCCGTCGGCGAGTTGGGCGGGCGGCTTTCAGAAGGTGAACGGCAACGCATCGGCCTGGCTCGCGTCTTCCTGCGCAACGCGTCGCTGGTGTTGTTCGACGAGCCGACGAGTCGCCTCGACGCTTACAACGAATCCGTGATTCTGCAATCGATTGACGCGTTGGCGCAGCAGGGGAGCGCGGTGCTGCTCGTCTCGCACCGCGATTCCACCATGCGCATCGCGGACCGCATCGTGCGCATGTGAGCTGGCGCGTGCGGATTGCGAACTGATGCGGCGAGCCGATGCGTGCGAACTAGCGTGTGAATCGGCGTAATGCGGGGCCTGGTGAGGTGCCCATGCCCATGCGGCCGCATACGGACGCGCCGCACGTCCGCAATGTGGTCGTATGAAAATCGCATGTCATTCGTGTTTCCTATAGCGCGCGCGACGGCGTACGGAAGCGGACGAATCGAAAGCCATGGTCGCAGGTAAAGCAAGAAAAACGGACGAAACCGACGAAATGTCGACGGAATCGAAATCATAAGCCAATGAAACAATCATGAAAATAAGGTTGCAAATTTAGCAAAACCGACTTTTTGGTAGGTTATAAGATTCAGTTCGCGTGAAATCGAAATGGGAAATCGTTAGTATCGATAGCAAACGATTATTTTCGACGAAAGGCTGGCGATGGCCAACAACAGGAACGAACTGAACAAGAATCTGGCGCAGATGCTCAAGGGTGGCGTGATCATGGACGTCACCACCCCGGAGCAGGCGAAGATCGCACAGGACGCGGGCGCATGCGCGGTGATGGCTCTCGAGCGTATTCCGGCCGATATTCGTGCTGCCGGCGGCGTTTCCCGCATGAGCGATCCGGCCATGATCAAGGGCATTCAGGAAGCCGTGTCCATTCCGGTCATGGCAAAGGTTCGTATCGGCCATGTTGCCGAAGCCCGCATTCTGCAGGCCATCGAAATCGACTACATCGACGAATCCGAAGTGCTGAGCCCCGCCGACGACGTGTACCACATCGACAAGAACCAGTTCGACGTGCCGTTCGTGTGCGGCGCGAAGAACCTGGGCGAGGCGCTGCGCCGTATCGCCGAGGGCGCGTCCATGATTCGTACCAAGGGCGAGCCGGGCACCGGCGACGTCATCCAGGCCGTGCGCCACATGCGCACCATGAACAAGCAGATTCGCGAACTTGTCTCCCTGCGCGACGATGAGGTGTACGAGGCTGCCAAGCAGCTGGCCGTGCCGTACGACCTCGCCAAGTACGTGCATGACAACGGTCGTCTGCCAGTCGTCAACTTCGCCGCCGGTGGCGTGGCCACCCCGGCCGACGCAGCCCTCATGATGGAACTCGGTGCGGAAGGCGTGTTCGTCGGCTCCGGCATCTTCAAGTCGGGCGACCCGGCCAAGCGCGCTGCCGCCATCGTGCAGGCCACCGCCAACTGGCAGGACGCCGATCTGCTCGCACGTCTGTCCGAGAACCTCGGCGAGGCCATGGTCGGCATCAACGAGGACGAAATCCAAACCATCATGGCCGCCCGTGGCGAATGATCTGTTGATTCGTCGATTGCTTGATTGCTTGCAATTCCGCGAGGATTACATAAGCCGGTCGTGTGATCGACTTTGAAGGACTCGGTGGGTGCGTGCGATTTTCGGTGCTGCACGTGCCTGCCGCTTTTTGTTGTGATGTTCGGCGATTCACCGAACGATTTGTTGAACAACCTGAATGAGGAGCATCCGTTGGTTGTAGCAGTTGAATACATTTCAAAGGAAGAGTCGGCCGACGTCGCCGCAGGCTCGGCATCCGCGAAGCACGGCGTGACCGGCATTCTGGCGGTGCAGGGCGCGTTCGCCGAGCATGCGGCCATGCTGGATCGTCTTGGCGCGCCGTGGAAACTGTTGCGTGCCGCCGAAGATTTCGACGATTCGATCGATCGCGTGATCCTGCCAGGTGGCGAAAGCACCACGCAGGGCAAGCTGCTGCGATCGACCGGCCTGTTCGAACCCACCGCAGCGCACATCGCCGCCGGAAAGCCGGTATTCGGCACTTGCGCCGGCATGATTCTGCTAGCCCGCAAGCTGGATAATGATTCGAACATTTACTTTGGCGCGCTTGACGCCGTCGTGCGACGCAATGCGTACGGCCGTCAGCTTGGTTCGTTCGCCGCCACCGCCGATTTCGGCTCTGCTACTGGCGATTCCGCCGTTTTGGTTGAGCCGGGCGAACGTGTGCCGGGGTTCGCTGATTCCGCGTCGGGCGCGGGTTCGACTACTGAGATTTCCTCCGATTCCATCGTGCTGAAGGATTTCCCGCTAGTGTTCATTCGTGGACCGTTTGTGGCCGAGGTTGGGTCGGCCGCGACCGTTGAGACCTCGGTGAGCGGCAATGTGGTCGGTCTGCGCCAAGGCAAGATTCTCGCCACGGCGTTCCATCCCGAACTCACCGACGACACCCGCATTCACGAGCTCTTCCTGAGTCTCTAGATTCCGGCTCGTCGCGCACGTCTTGCGATTTTCGCCCGTTTCGTTCGTCCGTGAGCGAAAGGGGGATTCGTTCCGTATGGTTTCCTACCCTTTTTCGCTCATGTCTTGCGATTTTCATGCGTTTCGGCCGTTCGTGAGCGAAAAGGGGTGTGGCGCGCCGGTCCTTTCGTTTGCGTTTCCTTGATTTTCCAACGATTTCGATTTTGCGTTTGACGTGATTTTGCGCACGTCCTGCGATTTTCGCACGTTCCGTCTGTTCGTGAGCGAATGGGGGTATCGTCCCGTACGGCCTTACGCCCTCTTTTGCTCACGTCTTGCGTTCCGGGCCCATTCCGCCCGTTCATAAACGGAACGTCCAAGCGAAATACACAAGCAGAAATGCGGGGAATCGCACAGAAATCCTATCCCCGCTTGTCCACTGATTTATACACACTCCATGCCGCAGCGTGCCGTGCCGGCACAAAGCATCTACCATAATCGCAAGTTATCCCCGCCTGACACGCCGAAGACACGCCGAACATGTGTATTTTCTGCGTTCTCCGACCACAACCCCGGTGCAGCTGGACATCGAATCGGCGGAAGCAATACCTTCGGACCATGAATGGTATCAACGATGTGAATGGTCCGAACGGCCAGCAGCACTATAAGCCGTTGGAGGCGCAGTCGATCGCGCAACGGCAGCAGGAGGTGTGGAACGTATGCCGCGCGTTGAAAGATCGTAACGAGTTGTATGGCGTGCTGACGCGGAACTCCGCGATCGCAATGTGGGGTGTGCCAGATCCGTCGATGGATTCGGCGCGGACGGCAGATGGTGTTCCCGTGGTTCATGTCGTGGTACAGACCGCGCGAAACCGCCGAAAAGGTATTCCGGGAGTGGTCGCGCATGTATGGAAAGGGCTGTCCGAAGAACATATCTGTCATACGCAAGACGGCATCGACGTGCTTGCTCCAGAGCCGACATGGGCTTCAATGGCGGAAACGTTGAGCGTTGATATGCTGGTCGAATTGGCTGAATCGCAGATGCGTCATGGGCGGACGACGAAGGAAAAACTTGCCGTTTTCCTCGAGGGAAATTCCTTTCGTGGCCGTCGCAAGTGCCAACTGGCATTGTTGCTGGTGGAATCGGGCAGTGATTCGCCCAAAGAGACCGAATTGCGATTGTGCTTACTGTCGTATGGTCTGTCTGGTTTCGCTGTTGGATACGTGGTTTCGGGAATTTCGTTTGAGAATGGGGCTGCGGTCACGCTCGATCTCGCTGATCCGGAATTGAAGATCGGCATTGAATATGATGGCGACCACCACCGTATGGATAAGATGCAGTGGCGTCGCGATGTTTGGAAGCGCCGTCAACTGGAAAGTATGGGATGGACGATTGTCGCGGTCACCCAACTGGATTTGTCGGATGAACCGCATCGTGCCGCGCTCGCCATGAACGTCGCCATGATTCGTGCGCGTAAATCGGGTCATCCGGTTGCGTTGCATACGCCGGTTTCCTGGTAGAAATGCTCTCTTCGCGGCTTGAAAGGCTGATTATGTCGAGGCTGCCGCATTGGTGATTTGGCGCATCCTATGCTGGCTCGTGGTCCTGTGTGGCGGGGTGCTGTTTCCTCTGCATTTGATGAGGGTATTGCTGGTTCTGTTTTTATGAGATTCGTGGCTTTTCGCTCACGTCCTGCGATTTCGTCCCGTTTCGTCGTTCCGTGAGCGGATGGGGGTATGTTCCTCTGTGTTGTGGCCCCCTCTTTCTTTCACGTCTTGCGATTTTTGTCTGTTTCATTCGTTTGTGAACGGAAGGGTGCATTCCGCTTCGGTTTGTCCGTTGCTGTTTCCTTTATTTTCCAACGATTCCGATTTTTGAAGGAGAGGCTTTTCGCTCACGTCCTGCGATTTCGTCCCGTTTCGTCGTTCCGTGAGCGGATGGGGGTGTTCTCCCGTCCTGCACCACCCTCTTTCGCTCACGTCTTGCGGAAAATTGACTTTCGTCCGGATGTGTGCGAAAAGCGATATCGAATGAGGGCGATTCTGCCAGTCGAGCGCCAGTCGATCGCAAATGAGCGTAACTAATCGCGAGCGAATGCCAGCCGGTCGCAGTCGATCGCAAATACATGCGTATGTCTGGATTTGACAGAATCGCAAAAGTATCTAAGATTAAAAATATCAAATGGTACACGGTTGTACCAAATACGTTCGGAAAGGCAATGACGTGCAGATTCATACCGGCAAACCCGCCGTACCCACCGCAACCCCCAAACGCCAGCCCTTCGCATGGCCGAAACTGCTGACGGAAAACGGCCGCGGTATCGCATTCGGCGGCGACTACAATCCCGATCAATGGCCTGAGGAGATCTGGGACGACGACATCCGCCTGATGGAAAAAGCCGGTGTCAACACGGTTGCCCTCGCCATCTTCAGCTGGGACCGCATCCAACCGCAGGAAAATCGCTGGGACTTCGGCTGGCTCGATCGCATCATCGACAAGCTCGGCAAAGCCGGCATTGCAACAGACCTCGCCTCCGCCACGGCCACCGCGCCGCTGTGGCTGTACGAAAAGCATCCCGAAGTGCTGCCGTGCGACAAATTCGGCCACCCCGTCAACGCCGGCTCGCGCCAATCGTGGAGCCCGACCAGCCCGGTATTCAAGGAATACGCGCTCACCCTGTGCCGCAAGCTCGCCGAACGCTACGGCGCCAACCCGTACGTGACCGCCTGGCACATGGGCAACGAGTACGGGTGGAACAATCGCAATGACTACTCCGACAACGCGCTCAACGCCTTCCGCCTGTGGTGCGAACGCAAGTACGGCACCATCGGCGCGCTCAACCAGGCGTGGGGCACCACTTTCTGGGGTCAGGAAATGAACAGCTTCGACGAGGTGCTCATTCCGCGGTTCATGGGTGCCGATTCCATGGTCAACCCCGGTCAAAAGCTTGATTTCGAGCGCTTCGGCAACGACATGCTCCTCGATTTCTACAAGGCCGAACGTGACGCGATCGCCGAAATCTGCCCGGACAAGCCGTTCACCACGAACTTCATGGTCTCCACGGACCAGTGCTGCATGGACTATGCCGACTGGGCCAACGAAGTGAACTTCGTCTCGAACGACCACTACTTCCACGAAGGGGGTGAGATGCACCTTGACGAACTGGCATGTTCCGACGCGCTGATGGACTCGTTCGCACTCGGCAAGCCCTGGTATGTCATGGAACACTCCACTTCCGCCGTGCAGTGGAAGCCGCTTAACATGCGCAAGCGCAGGGGGGAGACGGTGCGCGATTCCCTTGCACACGTTGCCATGGGCGCCGACGCCATCAACTTCTTCCAGTGGCGCGCGTCCGCATTTGGCGCCGAATCCTTCCACTCCGCCATGGTTCCGCACGCGGGAGAAGACACGAAGCTATTCCGTCAAGTGTGCGAGCTGGGCGAAACGTTGCGAACATTGGCCGATGCGGGTGTGCAGGGTAGTGAGCTGGAACGCTCCGACACGGCGATCCTGTTCAGCGCCGAATCAGAATGGGCCACCCGTTCCGAAACGTTGCCGAGTATGAAACTCAACCATTGGCGCGACGTGCGCGACTGGTATCGCGCGTTCCTGAACGCGGGTTCGCGCGCCGACATTGTGCCGCTGAAATACGATTGGAGCGATTACAAGACCGTTGTGCTGCCGACCGTGCTGATCCTGAGCGCCGCCGACACCCAGCGGTTGGCCGATTTCGCGGCCGCCGGCGGCAGGGTGGTGGTCGGTTACGCGACCGGCCTGATCGACGAGAATTTCCATACGTGGCTCGGTGGCTACCCGGGTGCCGGCGACGGTTTGCTGCGCGACATGCTGGGCATCCGCGGCGAGGAATTCAACATCCTCGGCAGTGGCGTGGAAGGCGAGCCGGAGGCGATTCGGCTGGGTGCCGGCGGTGAGGTTGCGCTGGAAGATGCAGCCGCGCTGAACGGCGCCACGACCCGCCTGTGGCAGAACGACGTGACCGTTACCGGCGATCGCACGCAAGTCCTCGCCATGTACGCAGGCGAGGAGGCCGACGAATGGGAGCTCGACGGCATGGCCGCGGTCACCCGCAATCCGTACGGCGCGGGCGAAGCGTATTTCGTCGGTTGTGACCTGGACGTGGCCGATTTGACGAAGCTGATTCGGACATATCTTGCGGCACCGGCACAATCGCAGCAATCGCAAGCTAATACCGACGTTCTGCACACCGTGCGCAAGTCTGCCGACGCCGCGTTCGATTTCTATCTGCCGCGCGGCAAGAAGGAAGTCGAATTGCAGGGCGTCGAGGGCGAGCCGGTCGTCCTGTTCCAGACGGAACGGGGTGAGGAAAACGGCTCGTATACCGTGCGCCGCAACGGGGTTCTCGTGGTGAGGCGCTAGAATCGCCCCTGTAGCAGGGATACTGGGCAGTATTTCGAAGCGTATCGGGGGAACCATGAGCGAAGCGAGACCTTTCGCGTCTCAAACCGGCAAATCGCCATCAGAAAAGAAGCGCGTCACTTTGCGTGACGTGGCCGAAGAGGCCGGAGTGTCCCTCAAAACCGCGTCGAACGTCATCAACCACACCGGCCGTATGACCGACGCCACACGCGAAAAAGTGCAGAAAGTCGTGGATCGGCTCGGCTACCGCGTCAACGTGTCCGCGCGCAACCTCAACCGTGGCCGGACCGGCTTCATCACGCTCGCCGTGCCATGCCTGACCGCCCCCTATCTTGCGGGGCTCGCCAATCGGGTGATCGACATCGCGCGCATCTACGACTACTCCGTGTACGTCACCACGTACGCCGAGGGCACGTCGCGCGGCGCCGCCTCGCTCCTGCGCAACTTCAACGCCACCGTTTCCGACGGCATGATCCTGTCGCTGTCCGAAATGGAGGACCTTACCCCCGAAGACCTGTCTGTGGATTTTCCGCTGGTTTGCGTGGGCGCGCGATTCACGCATCACAAGGCGGACCACGTCACACCGGACGACGTGCAAAGCGCGCGTCTCGCCACGGAATATCTGCTTGACCGTGGCGTCAGCAGGCCGGCGGTGGTCGGCTCGCGCACTGATTTCGCGCAGCTTTCGACTTTGCGTGATGTTACGGAAGGCAACGCGCAGCTTCGTATGCGCGGCGTGTTCGAAGCGTGCTGTGACCGCAATATCGCGCTTGCCACTGAGCTGATGCCCAACGTCGGCCACGATTGGTCGATCGGCTCTGGCGCGCGCAATATGCAACGCATCATCGATTCCGGGGTGCCGTTCGACGGGGTGATCGCGCTGAACGACCAGCTTGCGATGGGCGCGCTGTCGACGCTGGCCGCCAACGGCATTTCCGTGCCCGACCAGGTGCAGGTGATCGGCTTCGACAACAACGAGGAATCCGCGTATTTCCAGCCGCCGCTGACCACCATGGATTCCTGCCTCGACTGGATAGCGCCGACCGCGGTCAGTCGCATCATCGACCGCATCAGCGGCAGCCGCGTGCTTCAGCCGGAACTGATCACCACGCAGACCCGCGTGATCGCCCGCGCCACCACGTGCGCGTAGACGCGTAAGCATGTAAGCGTGCAAACGTTGCTATATATGGGCGATTGAGGTGCGTTCCGCCTGCGCTCCATGTTTCGTTAGCGTACCCTGTTACGTCGGCGAACAGACCGTACTTGCGATCGTCCCTTACTTTTCCGGCACGGCCTGCGCCGGGCAGGCACGCAGTACGGACAGCATCGCCCGCTTCTCCTTCGTCGTGACGGTCAGCCCGTACTTGGCTTTCACGCCGATCTGCCGGGCCACGTAATCGCAACGGTATGCGCCGTTCGTCGGCAGCCAGTACGCGGCCGACGCGGAACCCTTCTCCTGATTGGCAGGCCCGTCCACCGCCAGCAGGTTGTACATGTCGTTGCCGAACCGGTACCGCTTCGTACGGTCCCACTGGTTCGCACCCGACTGCCACGCGTTCTCCAACGCCACCACATGGTCGATCTGCACCGCTGACGACGTTTTCACTCCGCGCGTGAACCGGATCGTCGTACCGGTGTACGGGTCGGACAGCACACCCGACTTCACCTTGCAGCCGGCGCCGGACCCGGAACCAGAATCAGAGCTAGAACCAGAACCCGCTATATACCGCACATCCGTCAAATCGCGCGCCAACACGTCCTCGCGCACATCGCAACCGTTGCCATCGTCATCGGTCTGCCGGAAACCGAATGAATCGCGGTCGTACCCGGCCCGGCTGGGCTGGTCGTCGATTGTCAACGATTGCAATGTTTCCGCCGCGCTGCCAGTCGCCACATACTCGCCCGTCATCTCGCCGACGGTCGGATTGACCTTCGGCATGAGCAGACCGATCGAAATGCCGGCGACCACCGCCACGACCAGCAGAATCGCAATACGTTCCGCTAGCCCGTTGGCATTGAAACGCTGCCTGCGGAAACGCGAGTCACGCATACGTAAACGTCATCGGATCATGTCCCGCACGCGTCGGCCCATCCAACGCGTCGATGGCCGCATGCTCGTCCGGGGCAAGCACGAAACCGAACAGGTCGAGATTCTGCCGCTGCCGGTCCGCATGCACCGACTTGGGAATGATGATCGTGCCGTTTTCGATATGCCATCGCAGGATCACCTGCGCTTCGGTGACGCCATGCGCCCGCGCGATGCGTTCGATCGCACCATCGCCGGCATTGAGATCCGCGCCACGCGCCATCGGCGAATACGCCTCGACCGCGATGCCGTGCTCCTTGCAGTACGCCACCACCTCGCGCTGCTGCCACGTGGGATGCAGCTCGATCTGGTCGACGGCCGGATACTCGCCCGTCTCCTTATGCAGCCGCTCAAGATGCTCCGGCAGGAAGTTGCACACGCCGAGCGTACGCACGCGGCCCTCCGCGCGGAATTCGTCGAACGCTTTCCAGGTTTCGCCGGAACGCCAGTCGAACGGCGTCGGCCAATGCAGCATGTACATGTCCACGTAGTCGAGCTGCAGCAGGCCGAGCTGGCGGTCGAACGCCTTGCGCGCGGAATCGTACCCCTGTTCGGAGTCGCGCAGTTTCGTGGTGACCCACAGGCTCTTGCGACGTTCGCCTTGCGTGAAACCTGTATTTTTCAGCGCACGACCCACGCCGGCTTCGTTGTTGTAGCCCGCGGCGCCGTCGATATGGCGATAGCCGGCTTCGAGCGCGCTCTCGACCACGGGGGTGACACCCTCGTCGTCGATGCGCAGCACGCCCAAGCCGATCTGCGGAATCAGATTGCCGTCGGAAAGCGTGATCATCGGAGTGTGGAAAACAGCCATGGAACAACCCCTTGAGTCGAAATGCAATGTTCTTCGCACCAGTGTAGCGGCTGTTGCGCTCGTAGGTTGTCCGGCCTGTGTCCGCGACCCGCCTGAACCTGTGCGTGGCAGCCCGCCTGAACCTGTGTCCGCAACATCGGCAACCTGCATCGGCAGTCTGCGTCAACAACCTGCACCAACAACCCGCACTGGAGCCCTGCGCTTACCCCGCACCAGACGCATATCCAACGATTATTCAACCTCCCGTAACAGACGTAACAATTCCGTGCGGGCGGACGCGCTATAACGTTGCCCGGATATGAAGAACGATTTGGATATGAAGTCGGATACAGAGAACGAAGAAGACGGCACTATGAGTACGGAGAGCGCGGACGTGCGGCCCGCGGAGAGCACGGACGCACGGCCTGCAGGAGCCCAGCAACCCACGCACCACCACCCCCAACCGTCCCAACGCACACAACCGTCCCACCACCACGGCCACGCGCTCGCCGGCATCCTCGGCCCCGCGTTCGTGGCGGCGGTCGCATACGTGGATCCGGGCAACGTGGCGGCGAACATCACGTCGGGCGCGCGCTACGGCTACCTGCTGGTGTGGGTGCTGGTGTTGGCTAACTGCATGAGCGTGCTCATCCAATACCAGTCCGCGAAACTCGGCATCGTCACCGGCAAAAGCTTGCCGGAAATCTTGGGCGAACGGCTTGGCGACGCGGGCCGTTTCATGTTCTTCATGCAGGCTGAGGTAATCGCCATCGCCACCGATCTGGCGGAAGTGATCGGCGGCGCGATCGCGCTGAAACTGCTGTTCGGCCTGCCGCTGTTCGTCGGCGGCTGCATCATCGGCGCGGTGTCGACGGTGCTGCTGATTTTCGAAAAAGGCGCCACGCATCGCATTTTCGAAAAACTCATCATCGGCCTGCTGCTGGTGATTACGTTCGGTTTCATCGCCGGCCTGTTCATCGCCCCGCCAAATCCGAAAGAAGTCGTCGCCGGCTTGATTCCACGCTTCAAAGGCACTGATACCGTGCTCATGGCCACGTCCATGCTGGGCGCCACGGTCATGCCGCACGCCATCTACCTGCATTCCACGCTCGTCAACGACCATTACGCCCCCGGCGAAGCGAAGCCGAGCATCAAAAAGCTACTTCACGGCAGCAAAATCGACGTTGCCTGGGCGCTGATACTGGCCGGTTCGGTCAACCTCGCGCTGCTCATCCTCGCCGCGAACTCGCTGTACGGCATGACCGGCACCGACACCATCGAAGGCGCGCAACGGGCCATCCAGCATGTGCTCGGGCCGGTGATCGGCACGATTTTCTCGATTGGTCTGCTTGCGTCGAGCCTGAGCTCCACGTCGGTCGGCACTTACGCCGGCAGCGAAATCATGCACGGCCTGCTACGCATCAAAGCGCCGATGTGGGCGTGCCGAGTGGTGACGCTGGTACCCGCGCTGGTGGTGCTATGGTTCGCCAACAATCCGACGGAAGCGTTGATCGTCGGCCAGGTCGTGCTGTCGGTCGGCATTCCATTTGCGATTATTCCGCTGATGCGCTACACGCACGACCGCACGCTGATGGGGGAGTATGTGGACGGTCCGGTCAAGCACGTCGTCAATATCGCGGTCGCCGCGCTGATCGTCGCTCTGAACGTGGTGCTGATTGTGCTGACAATGCTCGGCAAAGCCTGATTTTCCGTGATTTTTACGTCGATCTCCGGCGGATTTGCGGTGCTTTTTTCGTAGTTTCTCAGCTGATTTTCTAGGGTTTTTCCCGCAGATTTCCTGCGGATTTTTCCACGAAACCTACGCTGCCTGCACTTTCCCGCTGTCATAATCGACCACGGTGTACATGCCCTTCCCCTCGCGCTTGGACTGGTACAACGCATGGTCGGCGAATCCCAAGCAGAGGTTCAGATCGACGTTCTTGCCGGACAGCACGCGGCATGCGCCGATACTGCAATGCACGTCCTGCCCGTATTGCGCGGACGCCTGCGCCAACTGGCGGCGGAACAGGTCCAGCGTGCTTTCGATCACGCGCTCGTTCGCGGTGTTCTTTATCAGCGCCACATACTCATCGCCACCGAAACGGACGATGATGTCATCATGCCGGTACAGCCGCTTCAACGTCTGCGCCACTTCACGAATCCAGAAATCGCCCACTTTATGGCCGTACGTATCGTTGATCTGCTTGAAATCGTCGATGTCAACGAAAATCAGAACAGCCTGGTCGTCTTCCTGCATGTGCGCGAAATAATTCTCAATCTGTTCGCGGCCGGCGCTTTTGCTCCACAAATCGGTCAGACCATCGTGCTGCGCCTCGTAGCTGGCCTTCTGATAGGCGTCATCCTGCGAACGGATTTTCTTGTTCATTTCGATGGTGTCGACCACGAACGTGAACTGGATTGAAATCGTGATCGCGATGGCCTGCAACGCCAGTCCGTAATGGAGAATCTGAACGATGGTTGTCACAATCGGCAGCACGAAGAACGACAGCGACGTGACGAACAGCGGTCGGCTGAGGTTTTTGCGGTTTTCGATGATCAGCATCACAATCAGCGCGAGCTCTACCAGACCCAGTATCTGCGGGATAGCGAACAGTGGTCCGCGGCGGTAGTAGTTCTGGCTGTCGATGTAGTAGACCATATGGTTGAACTGCGTGGCAATCGTCAGTACGATGCCGAGCGCGGACGCTGCGTAGATGACGTCAAGCTTCTTCGAACGCGGCTTTTTCGGCTTGGATCGGGCATTGGCCGAACGTTGGTTCTTACGATTACGCTTGGCTCCGCCGCTCGTTCTGGCCCTCCACTCGTGCGGGCTGACGTTTTCAAGCATGTCGTCGCCGCTGACGGTTTGCCAGATATAGTTGGCGAACAGTGCGATGAAGATGAAATTGATCAGGTATTCACCAAGATTGCCGATGCGCGTCATGTAGAAGTCAAGCTTGTCGCAGCCGCCGTTGTGATACCAGGCGGACACGTCGGCCAGCAGCATCAGCGCACATAGAAGCTGCATGGAAACTTTCGTATAGGTACGCCGCGTCCTACGTATCGCGCCCACGTAGACGCCACCTGCGCAAACGATGCAGATGAGAACGCCCCATAGCTCCATCGCTATGTTGAATAACGTGACTACGGTCATACTTCCTAACCCCCTGCGCGGCGTATTCCTTCCCTGTATCGTGCCGTTACTGCCAACGCATATGTATACCACCCCGAGATGAACAAATACGAAGTTTTGCCAATTTTTCTCGGTTGAATTGGAATTGAACGTGTTCGAATAGTTTCATCTCGCGTTCGACCACCCGCAGTACTAGACTTTTTGAGTCTGTTTTTGCAGGAGTTGCGCAATACGCTGCGAGTATGCGCGGATGAGTGATGGAGGGCGGTCGGTTTGCCGTCGAAACCGGAGAAGAGGTCGGAAGTGAAGCCGGAAAAGAAAATAAACGCGAAACAGGGCCGCACCCACGGCCTGTCCCAGCCACTTACCGGCGAGGAATCGTATAAAAACGACCATCTGACGCATGCCGCGTTCGTATCGATTGCCATTCTCACCTTTATCACGTTCGTCGGCAACTTCACTCAGCTGCAGTTGAGCGCCGCACTGCCCACCATCGTGTCCGATTTCGGCATTTCCGTGACGACCGGCCAATGGCTGACGTCGATTTTCCAGCTCGTCATGGGCGTTATGGTGCCGCTCACCGCCTACCTGACCCGCCGATTCTCCACCCGCCAGATCGTGATCGCGTCGATGGCGGTGTTCACGCTCGGCTCGGTGTTCGCCTGGCTCGGCTCATCGTTCGTACTGGTTTTGATCGGCCGTCTGCTGGAAGCCGTCGGCACCGGCGTGATGTGGCCGGTCCTGCAAATCACGGTATTCTCCATTTATCCTCTGTCCCGCCGCGGTATGGCGATGGGCACCGTCGGCATGGCCATGAGCGTCGCGCCCGCGATTGGCCCCACCTTGGGTGGTGTGCAAACCGATTTGAACGGCTGGCGATCGATTTTCCTCACGCTGACGGTTATCGGCGTGATTTCACTGTTTTTGGCGATTTTCGGCTTGCGTAATTTCGGCACGCGCGACGCGTCCGCCAAAGCCGACTTCTTCTCCGTCGGCCTGTCGGTGTTCGGCTTCGGCGGACTCATGTTCGGCTTCACGAACATCGAATCGTATCCGTTCACGCATCCGATGGTGTGGCTCGCCATGCTTATCGGTGTGGTCGGCATCGTCTGGTTCGTGCTGCGGCAGATCCACGGCGCTCGCAGGCAGGCGGCCGACCCGTCCAAGCAACCTCCGCTGCTCAACCTGAGCGTGCTGAAAAACAAAAGCTTCACCGTCGGCACCGTCACCGCCGCGCTGTCGTTCTTCGCCTTCAGCTCGATCATGGTGATCATGCCGCTCTACATTCAGGATTGCCGAGGCTATTCCGCCACGATCAGCGGCCTGGTGATGCTGCCCGGCGCGTTCGGCCAGTGCATCGCGCAGTTCTTCGGCGGCAAGGCACTCGACCGTCTCGGCGCGCGTCCGGTGGCGCTGATCGGCTCGATCACCCTGCTGTTCGGCACCATCATGATGAGTTTGATTTCCATGACCTCATGGATCTGGTGGGTGTCGATTTGGCAGTTCGTGCGCCAGATCGGCATGGGATTCGTGCTTATGCCGATCACCACATGGTCGCTGAACTGCCTGGAACCTGAGGAAGTGAGCGCCGGCTCGGCCGTTACGAACACGGTCCGCCAGATTGCCGGTGCCATCGGCGCACCCGTGCTGGTGATTCTGATGGAAACGTTTACTGCCATGCGCTGGGCTGCGATCGGCGGCGCGAAGAACATGTATGCCGTGGCGAACGTGTTTGGCATCCAGTGGGCGTTGCGCGTGAGCGCCACCATCTGCTTCATCATGGTGGTCATGGTCTTCTTCGGCGTCCGCGGCAACGGCGCCGGCTCCACCCGCGACACCGTCCAGCGCGCCCTCAATCGCGTCCACCCCCACGCCGCCTAGCCTGACCTACTCGCCCATACCCGTATTTTCGCCGTTCCGTAGGCATGTCCTGAGCGTGGTTTGCTCAAGTGCCGCCATTCCCCGCAGCAGGAAATGAGAGAGAAATGTCCGCATAGTGGCATGCGGTACGGGTGCACGTAAAAGCACTGTGAACCTCGCGGGAAGGAGGTGGCGCACCCGTGCCGTGTTGCGTATGGTGAACGGGAACGTAATGAAAGGCAACCATGCGGCAAACCTGCGAAAGCGAGCGTGAGAACGGCGGCAATAACGATGCCGAACGCGAACGCACAAGCGAAAGCGAAATCGAGGATCTGGGCGCTCAGCTCGACAAAGCATGCGCCAGCCGCCCCCTCGACCGCGCGCAACATGGCATGACCCGCCGTACCGCAGCGACACACCTTCTGACTGCGGTGCTCTGGCTGGCCACCGCCGTCATCCTGCTGGCCATGCTGCTGCGCATGCTGCCCAACAACCTCGACGGCAAACGGTACGTGCCGCTTATCGTCGCGCTGATGCCGTGGCTGGGCATGCTGTCTTTGATTATTGCGATCACCGCGATAGCCGTCCGTGCAATAGGCGGCCGCGTCCTGCTCGCCACCGTCAGCGTGGTGTGCGTGGTCGTGCAAATCGGCTGGCATTGGGGTTATATCAGGCCGCAGCAAACGATTTCCGACGCGGCCAGCACCGCAGTCACGCAGGTCTCGTCCGACGGCTTGCCCAACACGTCCGACCGGTACGCCCGCATCATGACCTTCAACACCAAGGAAGGGCATGCCGATGCCAATCGGATCGTCGAAATCGTCAAAAACGAGCATGTGGAAGTGCTCGCGCTGCAGGAAGTGTCATGGGATCTGCTCAACCGGCTCAACGGCGCCGGAATCGCCAATTATCTGCCGTATTCCGTGGCCGCGCAGCAAACGTGGCATGACAACGGCGGTGTGAACGTGCTGTACAGCGCCGCGCCGATGGAAAACGCCAAACAGAACCTCATTCCCGTGGAATCAAGCAGCGTTTCCGCCGCGACGATCGATTTCGGCGGCAGCAAGGTGCGCTTCGGCTCCGTCCACCCGTTCTCGCCGCGCCCCCGCAACCAAGGTCTGTGGAACCGTAGTCTCGACTCGCTCGCCCAACTGCAGCATTACGACAATCTGTACGTGCTGATGGGCGATTTCAACTCCACATGGGACCACGCCAGCTTCCGATACCTGCTCGGCAGCCGCTTCCTGGATTCCGGCCAGCAGGCGGGCGAAGGCCTGCACATGACGTACCCGGCCATGATGCCGATCGCCGAAATCGACCATATCGTGCACGACAAGGGCGTGAACGTGGGCGATATGGAAACCAAGTACATCGCCGGCTCCGACCACCGCGCTCTCCTCGCCACGCTCGAAGTCGCCTGACCCGCACCTAATCTGCGCTTGAACATATCTGCGCATAGCAAACATATCCGCACGTATCCCCACATATGCCCCTCAACGTACCAATAGCCGCAAACACGCCTGCTGCTATATCGACATTTTTGACATTATGTAGGTATAGGAATAGTCTATATTCACCCCGAACCTGCATATTCTGCACAAATGACGGTTATAAGGATGATGGTTATGGAGTACAAAAGCATACGGCAGACATTGGCAATGTCATCATCCACGGCCAAGCCGAAGGATGCGGCTGAGGAGGAATACCAAAAAAGACTCAACGGCTATTCAACATACCGGTCAGGTATTGAATTCGAAGGTCATGAGATGTTCGCCGTGGCGTTCAGGGAACTGTTGAACGTCATGGATTCGGTCCGTGGCATGGAAGTGCAGGTCGAATCGCTGTGGGCCGCATTGCCGCCGATTGCCCGCAGGACGTATCTGATGGAACTCATCGGCGCGGAAATGCAGAGCACGAACTCCATAGAAGCCGTGCACACCACGCGCAAGGAAATCTCAGACGCGTTGGATGCGGCGGTCGCGGACGGGCCGCACAAGCGGTTGAGTGAGCTTGCCAAACTCTTTCTCGGACTCTCCGGCGAAAATTCCGCAACGTTGGAACTACCGAAAACGTTGCATGACATACGTAATATTTACGATCAGGTGATGGCTGGGGAACTACGGGAGGAAGACAAGCCTGACGGAATGGTATTCAGAGCCAAGCAAGTCTCTGTGTGTGACGGCTTTGACCGGGAGATTCATCAAGGCGCATGGCCGGAATCGGAAATCCAAGTGCAATTGACCAAATGGCTGGCGTTGCTTTCGGATGAGGCGATTCCTCCGCTGCTGCGGGCTGTGATGTGCCATTACGCCTTCGAATGCATTCACCCGTTCTATGACGGCAATGGCAGGACGGGCCGGTTCCTGCTTGCTCTGCAGCTGAGCAAGCACCTGTCCATACCGACGGCGATCAGCCTGAGTCCGGTTATCGCCGACGCAAAAGGCCGGTATTACAAGGCGTTTGATGATGCGCAGCATCCGCTGAACTGTTCTGACGTCTCGCTGTTCTCATATCGGATGATCCGTTTTATCGCCACCGCCCAGAAGAACATCATCTCTGTGCTCGGCGAGAAGAAAACCCTGCTTGACACCGCGCGGAAGAGGCTTGAACATTATGCGCGAACGCAGGGCATTACGGAACTGCAGCGGAACATGCTGTACTTCCTGCTGCAGGAGGAGCTTTTCGACGATGCTCCGAAACCCATATCGCGCCGCCTAATGCGCGAATGGCTTGGCGTGGGGGAGCGGAAGACCAACACCGCGCTCGCGGAACTGGTGAACAGGAACCTGCTCGAGTTCCACGGCTCCCGCCCGATCCGCTATTCGCTGACCGCCACCGCCCGCGCCGAATTTCTGCAATGATTCTGCGCGTATTGGACGATTTGCCGCATGCGGGGAACGCCTCGCGCTAAAATTTCCGTTTGGCGGGTTGCGGAAGCCATGGTGGATTTCGCAAAACCGCAACACGAAACGTTGGAAGAACGGTTAAGGGGTTTAGGCATGCACATCATGTTCGTCTGCACGGGCAACATTTGCCGTTCCCCTATGGGCGAGCTTCTGATGACCCACTATCTGAACGGCACCACCGTGCAGGTGTCAAGCGCCGGCACGCGTGGTTTGCCGATGCATCCGATCGATCCGTCGAGCGGCCGCCTTATGCAAAGCGTCGGCATTGAGTCGAGCGGCTTCCGTTCCCGACGACTGACCCGACAGATGGCCGACGAAGCCGACCTGATCCTCTGCTTCGAAAAGCAGCAGCGCAAGGAAATCGTCACGTTGGCGCCAGCCGCCGTACGATACACGTTCCTGCTTGACGATTTCGCGAATATGTGCGATTACTGCGCTCGCAACAATATGATTGCCGGACTGACCATCCAGGAACGTCTTCAGTCGGTAATCAAGAAGTCCTCGATGATTCGTCCGATGATTCCCCAGCCGAAGGACATCGCCGACCCGCATGGCCGCGAATTCAGCATGTTCTGCGTCGCCGCCGAACAGACGAACGGTGCGATCCGTAAAATCCTGAAAAGCATGCGCAAGCACCGTACGGTAACCCCCGCCCCCATCCGCTCCCAAATCGTTGCCTGATAATTCTTTTAGGTCCATGGATTGATTCACCATAGCTTGGCCCTACTCTATTTTTTTGAGTCCGAGCGTGTTTGTGATATTCACCCATTTTTTATTATTGATATTTTGATTTGATTGGCATGTTGCATGCCATAAGAGGTAAAGAAGCCCTTTTTGAGCATCTCTTGAAAGATTAATTTCAGGATTGTTGGGGGTGGGCTGTCGGTGGCGTGGGATGGGGCGAGGGTGCTTTGCGTCGCAAGGTGGTATTGGTTGGAAAATTTTCTGAAACGTTTGCATATGTGAATTTGCAACGATAGTGGGTGCTACGGGGTGCTGGTATGAGTGTATCTGTTGCTGACAGCGTTTGCAACAGAGCAGAAAACAATTGCGTTTTAACCGCTGTTTTTCAGTAAAAATCACTCATTTTTCAAAGGAAAAATGTGGTATTTTTAACGCAACGTATGCTAATGGCAAACGTTATCATATCGAAGATGCAAGGAAGCAGGGAGGGTAAGGTGCGACTTAGCACTCATACGTTCGCGGGTATGGCGAACGCACTCACCAGAAAAGAGCCTCCTCATGAGGATCAGCCTGAGCTGATGACTCGTGCGGAGCGCAGACGCGCGGCCCGTAAAGCACGCGCCGTCAAGACCTGGAAGAAGGTCGCAGCGGGAACAGTGGCGGTCGCCACATTGTTCGGCGGTATGGGTGTGGCATCCACCGCACTTGCCGCCGATCGTGACAGCTATCAGGACACCATCGGAAATCCTTCTTTCGAGTCGGCCCGTAACCAGTACGGTCTGGCCAAGCACATGAAGAACGGCGCCATCCTGCACGCATGGATGTGGTCGTTCAAGACCATCACGCAGCACATGCCTGAGATCGCCGCGGCGGGCTACACTTCCGTGCAGACCGAGCCTATGAGCAAGATCAAGGAAGTCGCCGCCAACGGCAAGAAGTTCACCGAGAACTGGTACTACGTGTACCAGCCGGCGAACACCTCCATCGGCAACTTCGTGGTCGGCACCGAGGCTGACCTGAAGGAAATGACCGCCACCGCCCATAAGTATGGTGTGCGTGTGATCGTGGATGTGGTCGCCAACCACTTCACCTCCGATTGGAACGCCATCGACCCCGATTGGCAGAACAAGGAGTACTTCCACAAGCGTACCGGCTGCGACGGCCCCAACGGTGAAATCAACGATTATTCCAACCGTTACAAGGTGACGCAGTGCCACCTGCTTGGCCTGTGGGATCTGAATACGCAGAACCAGGCTGTTGCCGATCGTATGCAGAAGTTCCTGAAGACCGCTGTGGCGGACGGCGTTGACGGCTTCCGCTACGATGCGGCAAAGCACGTCGAGCTGCCGACCGAAGTCTTCGACAATAAGCAGTCGAACTACTGGAACACCATTCTGAAGAACGGCTCCCAGTTCCAGTACGGCGAGGTGCTGCAGGGCGATTCCGGCCTTGACTACAAGGCATACGCCAACATGTTCCGCGACAATTCCTCCGATGGCGGCGGCAACACCGCTTCCAACTACGGCAAGACCATTCGCGCCGCTGTCGGCTCGAACAACCTTGACGTCAAGATGGTGAAGAACATCGATACCGGCGGCGCAAGCGAAGACCAGCTGGTCACCTGGGTTGAGTCCCACGATAACTACGCCAACGGCGACAAGGAATCCACCGGCCTCACCGACTATCAGATCATGATGGGCTGGGCGGTCGTTGGTTCCCGTAGGGCCGGCGCTCCGCTGTACTTCAACCGTCCGAAGGGCTCTGGCGGCACCAACCCGCAGTTCGCCGAGCAGTCCCAGCTGGGTGACGCCGGTGACGACATGTGGAAGAACAAGTCCGTCGCGGCAGTCAACCACTTCCGTAACGCCATGGATGGCAAGGGCGAGAACCTGCAGAACTGCGGCGACAAGTCCTGCCTGATGATTGAGCGCTCCACGTCTGATGGCATTCAGAACGATGGTGTGGTCATTGCCAACATGGGTGGCGACAAGAGCCTTTCCGGCATGGACACCACACTTGACGATGGCACCTACCCGGATGAGGTCAATGGCGGCCAGCTTGTGGTCTCCAACCATAAGATCGTTTCCGGTACCGCCAAGGGCGGCGCGGTCAGCGTCTTCTACGTGAAGGGCGAATCCGATCCGAACGTGTCCGTGGAAGCGGCTTCCAAGGAATTCTCCTCCGACAATGTCAAGGTCACGCTGCGCGCGCAGGATGCCGACAATCTGAAGTACACCACCACCGAGGGCGAGAGCGGCTCCTTCACTGACGGAAAGGTCATTTCCGTTGGTAAAACTCTTTCCATCGGCGAGACCGCTACCGTCAAGGTGACCGGCACCGCCGCCAAGGATGGCAAGAAGGTTAAGAAGGGTCAGGCGCTGAGCGCTTCCGTGACCGTGAAGAAAGTGGAGGTCCCGAAGCAGAACCTTGCCGCGCAGTACAGTACCAACAAGGTGGGCATGGGCGTCAAGAAGACCATCAACTTCAACGCCGGGAAGGATGCGAGCATCGCTGACTGGGACAGCTCCATGCTGATCGCGCAGGGCGCCGCCAACGACGACCCGCGCGTGTACCGCCCGAATTCCATGT
This sequence comes from uncultured Bifidobacterium sp., assembly GCA_959028125.1. Taxonomy (GTDB): domain Bacteria; phylum Actinomycetota; class Actinomycetes; order Actinomycetales; family Bifidobacteriaceae; genus Bifidobacterium. The sequence goes on from CAUFQQ010000008.1 coordinate 114,000, forward strand.
ATGAGGTTCCGATCGATCTGTATGCGTTGTATGGCGCCTACGATGACGACAACCTCTACCTCATGTGGGAAATGACTAACGTGCAGGATGTCGTCGACACTGGCGACGACTACCCCCTGAGCCAAGGCCACCTGTGGCAGACCCAGAACCTGCCGTTCCACATCGCCATCGACACCAAGGATGACAGCACCCGCATCGGCAACAACGGCGGTCTGCAGACCGGCGGTTCCCTGTGGGCATCCAACATCACTTGGGGCGGCGAGCAGAAGCTCAATAACGTGGTGACCATTTCCACCAACGGCTCCAACGGTCCGTGGATTTACAAGGGCGACGAGACTGGTCTGAACTCCAAGGCTGCGTATGGTCCGGCTGCTAACGCCGCCACCAACACCAAGAAGTCGAACATCAAGTTCGGCTATGGCAATGGCATTCTAAGCAAGGATGTCATCGGCATCGACGGTGGCTGGGGTGAAAACAACGGTCGTTTCATCGGCGATATGAAGGCCGAGAACCAGAACAAGGCCAAGTGGGTCAACTTCAACGAGAAGGGCCACAATTCCGCTCAGATGGATGATCACTACGAGATCGCCATCCCGCTGGAAGAGATCGGCACCACCGCTGACCGCATTGCCTCGAGCGGCATCGGCATCGAACTGGCAGCCACCTTCGGTCTGTCCGCCATGGATTCCCTGCCGTACGATCTGGCAATGAACGACAATGCTGACCTGCCGGACACCGGTTCTCAGGTGAATAACTCCTTCGAGAAGTCCGATGACGACATGTTCAGCGTGAAGATGGCCAACATCGGCGGCGAAGAGCCTCCGGTCGAAACCAAGTCTGTGAGGATTGATCAGTCGGATTACAGCGTGGACCTGTCCGAGGGCGTGGCCACGAAGCAGTTGACAGCCACGACCGATCCGAAGGGCGCGTCCGTGAGCTGGAG
>CAUFQQ010000009.1:0-96053 GCA_959028125.1 uncultured Bifidobacterium sp.
GCGTCGGCGTGCGTATGCCGTGATGTGACCTTTGTAGTGGAATTGAAGAATTGAGGGGCTTCTGCTGTTTTCGTGGGTTAGGTTCTTGGTCGTGGTAGGTGTATGTCGAGTCCGCCGCAGCGGAGCATGACGAGCGCGATGAGGCTGCTGACGCGGTGGAAGCCATAGGTCATGCGGATGGTGACCTTGATGCTGCTGTGGGGCTTCATCCGTGGATCCAGCGTGATCATCATTTCGACGATCACGGCGCTGTGGCTGTTGCAAGGCATTCCCGTGGTCGCCGGCACAGGCGGATTCACGCACGTCGACGATGTGCATGATTCCGCGTATGGTATGCTCGCCGACGCGGCCGCTCCTGTGTTCGCGCCAGCCGGTTTTGACGACTGGCATGCCTCGGCCGCGTTGATCACGGGATTCGTGGCCAAGGAGGTCGTGGTCGGTTCGATGTCGCAGTCCTATCACGCGGACGGAGCGGATGATACGGCTTCCCAACAGGCCGGAGAGGGGACGTTGGGACAGAAGCTGCGCGCCTCGTTCGACCAATCGTCATACGGTCATGGCAGGGCCGCAGCCATCGCCTTCCTGCTGTTCACGCTCGCCTACACGCCCTGCCTCGCGACGGTCGCGGAAATGCGACGGCAATTCGGCACGAAAATCGCGGCGCGTTCCGTTCCGCTGAGTCTGGCCGTGGCCTACGTCATCGCCGTAATCGCCTTCCAATCATTGCGATTGATATGGTGAACGGTAGAGGACGGTTCGACATTCCTGCACGTGGTTGGCGACGCACGTCACGTACGGTCGGCCCGCAGGACAATGGTCAGGGCGATATCGTTACACGTATCGTCGGCGATGTTGCGGCAGGATTGACGGTGCGGCAGATCGCCGCCGAACGACATCTGCCGGTCGATTTCGTCGACATGGCCATCGAACGCGCGCGAGAACGAGGATCGCTTGACGTGGTGGATATGCGGTCGCGGCACGCCTGCGGAGAGACGGTATGCCGACCCGACCCCGCTTCGTTGGTGTGCGTGGGATGTCCATTCAGGTTTTTCCCATCTTCGGACTCGTAAAATAGGCGAGGTTAACAAGACGAAGAACGATGACATCCGTCGATTCGCAAGGGGTGGACGCATATGGATTATCAGTATCAGGCCGTTGAACAGCCTTCCAATCCCCGCAAAACCTGGCCGATTGTCCTTTCCGTGGTCGTGGCGCTCACTGTGGCATGCGGCGCAGGAGTGTACGTCTACCACAACAAACGGCAGGAGGCGTTGGACACATGCCGGCAATCGCTTGCGGAATTCAGCTCGGCCCGTAAGGCCGTGCTCGACACATCCGAAAACGGTAGCGAACTGCAGAAATTGATCCGTGGTGCGCTCGGCGTGAACGACATCATCGACGCGTTCGCGGACGCGGCCACCAGCGCAGAGAACACGGTCGATACGGAAGGCTGTAAGGCGGACGCCACCATCACGCAGCTCAATCTCGTCTCCAAAACATTGGACAGCGCAACTGACTCCCTGAACGGCAGTCTGAAGACAATCGAAAAGAACCAGCAGTCGCAAAGCGGCGGCGATACCTCCGATGGCACGTCGAATTCAACGCAATCCAATGATGGGACGAGTCAAAACAAGTCAGACGACAATGCCGAATCGTTGGAAGACTCCAAACTTGCTTTGCAGGAATCGCTTGACAAGGCAAACGCGCTTATCGACAAACTCGGCAATGACGGCGATCTCACCCTTATTGGACGCAAACTGTTGAGCGCGCTATCCAAAGCCGTTGATGCGGGCCAGCAGCTGATCGACAATAGCGGCGTCAAAGAATCCAAGTATTACAAGGCCGCCAAAACCACGCTTGATGAAGCCATCGAAATGGCCGACAACTGGGTGAATCAACAAGCAGCCAAAGCGCAGTAAAACATTTTCCAAAGTACCGCGTGGCATTCGAAATCTCGTTTGCGCTTACCGTGCCGTCAGTATGCGGATTCGCGCTGATTTTCGCCGCAATCATCTTCTCCGAAGTGCAACTCCCACATCGCAGCAAATCGTAATGCCGAATATGTGAACTTGTCTGTTGATTCCACACTGTATCTGCTTTATTCTTGAATACTTGTGAAAGAGTTTTGTGAGAAGTGGTGGAAACGTATCGCCACCAAAGAGATGGTATTCATCGGCATTGTGACGCTGGCCGCGTCCATTATCGCCTCATGGCTGAAGCAATTCCCTGGATTCAGCCTGTTCGGTGCGCTGATTATCGCACTGCTGATCGGCATGGTGCTGCAGTTTCCGATTCGCAAATGGTATTCCAGCCGTTCACCAGAGCATAAGGCCGGTGTGAAAGACGCAGCAGGACTGATTTCCAACAAGCTGCTCCGCTTGGGTATTATTCTGCTTGGATTCAAGCTCAACCTGCAGGTGCTGTTCACGCAAGGCATCAAATGCTTGCCGATTGCCGCTGTTGTGGTGACGCTCACCATCGTCGTGTGCTACAACATCGCCCGTAAGCTCGGCGTTGACCCGCAACTGGCCATTCTGGTGGCTGGCGGTACCGGCATTTGTGGTGCCGCAGCCGTCATGGGACTTTCCGGATCCATCAAGGTTCCACCGGAACAGGAAGACGAGAAAGCCAACAATGAAGTGATGGCCGTGGCCATCATCGCCATCATGGGCACGATCTTCGCCCTCGTGGAAATCGCATTTGGACCGCTTACCGGACTGACTAACACCCAGCTGGGCATCACAGCCGGCGCATCCCTGCACGAAATCGCACACGCGGTGGCGGCTGGTGACGCGTTCGGCGCGGTCGACATCGCCACCATCATGAAGCTGTCGCGAGTGCTTATGCTCGTTTTCGCAGCCATCATCATCGCCATCTGGTGGGATAAGAACCATTCGCAGATGCCTTCGGACGGCAAGCGCAAGATCTCATTCCCGTGGTTCATGCTCGGCTTCATCGGAGCGTCGATCATCGGCACGTTCGTGCCGTTCATCGCCACCATCACCCCGCAGCTGGTCGATTTCGCCTACATCGTGCTTGGCATGGCCATGGCCGCATTGGGCATCACCGTGAACTTCTCGGCACTCGCCAAGAAGGGGCAGAAGGCGTTCCTTGCCAGCCTCATCACTTCGATCCTGCTCATGTGCTTCGCAGCGGGAGTGGCAGCGCTGTTCTTCTAAAAATCTTCTACATATCTTTTATATCTTCCAAATACCGTTGTGCCGTGCGCTGGGATAATCAGTGCACGGCACATTTTTTTTTATTTGTATTAAAAGTAATCTGGTATTAATCCGAAACTTTGCGACGATCCGCAATCAAGGTACGAACCAGCGAACAAATCGGCAGCAAATACAGAAAACAGCTCAACAACAGACTTTCCGTAGGAGCCCCAACCGAAGCAAGCGGCACCGCGCCGGCAATCGACCATGGAATCAATGGAGCCACCACAACGGCGGTATCCTCCAAATTAATAACCTTGCGCTGCTCGTCGTTTTCCAAATTGCCGCACAACTGATCAGTCAACATAATCGACAATGTCTGATTACAGGCAACCGCGCTCGCAACCACAGACGTGACCAAAGTCGCACCAAACACGCTGATGTGCTTCGCCATCGAAGCGATAAGCCGATGCGTGCCATCCAACAACCCCGTTTCCTGGAAAATACCGGAATACGACGAGGAAATGCAGACGATCAGTATCACCTTGATCATCGAAACGATGCCGCCACCGTCAATCAACGACGCCACTTGGGCGTTCGAACAATGAAAACCGAACACCAAAGCACGGCCAATCTCCAGCCAATCCATATGCTGCACCAGCACGCAAACCGGCAATGCGGTGAGAATACTTGCGCCCATCGTAATGCGCACGTCCATTCGGGCGATCGCAAGCACCACAAGCACCAACGCGGGAATAACGGTAACCCAATGAAGATCGAACGCGCTTGAGAACAATCCCGTGATATCAATGGAACCTGCGGAAGGATGCGTGCACAAAGCCAACACAGCATAAATCGCACACGTGATGATGAACGGAACAATAGATGTTTTCAACATCAGTACGATATTGTCGAAAATATTCGTATGTGTGAGTGCTTTGACTAATTGCGCGCTGGTGGAAACAGGGGAGCAGCGGTCGCCGAAATAGACGCCCGACAGAATCGCACCGCCGAGGAATACGGGCGAAACCTGCATGGACGTGCCGAGCGTCATGGTGATGACGCCCATGGTGGCGGCCGTAGCGAACGATGATCCGGTCAGCAGTGACATGAGGCAGTTGAGCAGGAAGGCGAGCAGAATCACTACATGCGGGCGCACCAGGCTGGAAGTGTTCGCCACAATGAACGGCACGGTGCCGGCGGCGCGCCATAGCGTGGTCAGCAGGCCAATCAGCACGAACGTCACCGCCACAATGCTTGCGGCACGCATGGTGGCGAACCCTTTGGAAAGCATGGTCGCGAATTTGTGACCGGTGATTTTGCCATGGATGAGGAACATGACCACGCCGGCCAGCAGTGCGGGAACGATGGATATGTTGGTTATGATGCAGGCAATCAAAGCCGCACAGAACAGCGCCATCGTAACAAGTTCCGCCATGATGTTCCTTTCTTTGATGATTATCGCGCGGTACGTCAACGCCTTCGACATTCTTTTGACGAATCGTAAGAACTCGGCAAGCGTAGCAGTCATTATGTAAACGCGATGAGTTCGGGCTAAGACGTGGACATGGTCTTGTGCTGGTGCGGTGGAATGGCTGGTGCGGTGGGAGTGTCGGTTTGGTTCAACCGGACTTGAGATTGATAGTCTGTAATCGGTTATGCTGAAGCGAGCAGAATCGAGGAGGATTATGACTGATTTCGATATTGCGAAAGCGCAGGAATTGGAACATCGTACAGATGATGCGTCGGCTCCCGAGGTGTTCTTCACTCCCGTGATTACGCCAGAAAGTCTGGTTGCCGCATATCATGCGTTGGGAGCTAGGCCGGAAGGTAAGGTCGCCATCAAAATCCATTCCGGAGAATCCGAAAAATCCAATAATCTGAATCCCGCGCTGGTCAGGGATTTGGTACAGGAGATCGGCGGAACATTGGTGGAATGCGCAACGGCATACGACGGCAATCGAGAGACTCCCGAAAAAAGCCTTGCCGTGTTCAAGGAACGTGGATACGACGACATCGCTCCGATCCAGATCATGGACATGGGCGGCGAGATCGAGATTCCGGTAGCCAAGCACCGCCATATCGCCTATGACATCGTCGGCAGGCATATCGACGACTATGATTCCATCTTCGTGCTTTCGCATTTCAAAGGGCATCCAATGGGCGGTTTCGGAGGCGCGTTGAAGAACGTGTCCATCGGCATCGCATCGTCGAACGGCAAACGTTGGATTCATTCCGCAGGCGTGGCTAAAGACAAGTGGGTCGAAGCTGAGCAGGATGACTTTCTCGAGTCGATGGCCGAAGCGGATGAGGCTGTGATCAGCCACATGAACGGCAAGATGATGTATTTGAACGTCATGAACCGTTTGTCGGTGGATTGCGACTGCTTCGCCACGCCGTCCGAGCCGGACATGCATGACATTGGCGTGCTCTCGTCGCTCGACCCTGTGGCGCTTGACCAGGCCTGCGTCGATTTGATTCATGTGGCTCCGGACGGTGCATCTGTGACTGAGCGTATCGCCACCAGGCACGGCGAGCACACGCTCGAATACGCCGAAGAACTTGGGCTTGGTTCGCGTGCATACCGTTTGACCGTGCTCGAGTAGTGTGCACGGAGTTGGCGATGATGGAATCCAAGGAATCTAAGGAATCCATGGAAAACGTGGAGGAGGCGCAGGCGGTTCAAGACGCGCGGGCCGTGATCGAACGCATCGAACGTGTGTTTACGGAACGCGAGCATGTGTTTGTGGCGATCGACGGGCCATGCGCATCGGGCAAAACCACATTGGCGACTGTGCTGCAACGCCGTTTCGGCGGCAATGTGCTGCATATGGACGATTTCTTCCTTCGTCCGGAACAGCGCACTCCGGAACGGTTCGCCGAACCGGGCGGCAACGTCGATCGGGAACGGTTTGAAGACGAGGTGCTGGCTCCGCTCGTTGCCGGAAATATCGTGCAGTATCGTCCTTGGGATTGCCATACCGGCGATTTTGCGGCTTCGCATAGTGTCGAACCTGCTCGTTTGACGATTGTCGAAGGCAGTTATAGCATGCATCCCGCATTGCGTGAATACTACGATTTGATGATCTGCCTGATGATTGATTCCAATGAGCAGTTACGCAGACTCGAGGCACGTAATCCGCGTATGCTGCAGCGATTCATCGACGAGTGGATTCCTTTGGAGAATCGGTATTTCGAGCAAACTGGAACACGCGCAATTGCCAACATGGTTGTAGATACTGCCAAATCAAACGAATAACGAATCATACATAACGAATTTTTCATAATGAACGAAAGCTTGTGAAAAGAAAGCTTTTAAAAAGGAGAATGAACATGACTTCCACTACAGCAGTTTCCTTGCGTCGCACTGATCTGCCACGCTTGAGCGTGAGCGTCAAAGCCGCCGCAACCGTGCTTGCCATTGTCGCCGCAGTGGCGTTGCCGCAGTTGTTCCATGTGATCGGAGCGGTTTCCGGACGAGGAACTGCGTTGGGCGTTGCCTTTCTGCCTATGCACTTGCCGATTATTTTCGTCGGTTTGATCGCAGGTCCAGCGGTTGGTGCGATTGCAGGCGCAGCTGCTCCACTGGCGAGCTTCCTGCTTTCCGGCATGCCGATGCTGGCTGTTCTGCCGTTCATGATGATTGAATTGTGCGCGTACGGTTTGGTTGCAGGTCTGCTGCGTGAGATCAAGCTGCCAAGCCTAGTAAAGGTGGTTATCGCCCAACTTGCCGGCCGTGTCGTACTGACCGTAGCCACTGCAGTGGCGGTGTTCGCATTCGGTTCCGGCAACAGCATCGCCGCCACTTGGACGAGTGACTTGGCCGCTGGACTGCCCGGTCTTGCTTTGCAGTGGGCGCTGATCCCTCTTGCCGCATACTGGATCGAATCGTTGATCACCAAGCGATGAACCACGTTCTGAACACTTTCTGAACCACAAGAGCCAAGCCGATAGACTTGGCTCTTGTTGCATATGAGCCGAGTGTGAGCCGAGATACGAAAGGAATGCCATGATTGCCGGAGTGTCCATCACCACGCTGCTACTGGTGCTCGCAGCCGGCATCGGGGCGGGATTCGTTGGATACGCGGTCGGCGCATCCTCGCTGATATCCTATCCGGCGTTGCTGGCGTTCGGCATTCCGCCAGTGCTCTCGAACACCACGAACACGGTGGGCGTGTGCGGTACGGGCATCGGCGGACTGCTTTCCGCCCGCAGGGAGCTTAGAGGCCAAGGCGTGCGCGTGGCCGTCTACGCCTGCATCGGATTGGTCGGTGGCATCATCGGCGGGCTGTTGCTGCTGGAACTGCCGGCAGAAGTGTTCGAATGCGCGGTGCCGCCGCTGATCCTGTTCAGCGCGATCATCATCGCACTCAATCCACGGAAGAAGGCGGCCGCGCGCGACGCCGTGGCGCAGGCGCTGCCGCAATCGCATCAAGGCGAACGAGTCGCGCGGATCGCCAGCAAAACCGCAAGCGGCACGTTGCGCAACGATCCGTGGTGGCTGTGGGTCGGCGTGAGTTTCGTCGGCGTCTATTCCGGCTATTTCGGCGCGGCCGCGGGTACGCTTGCCTTGGCGATCCTAGATTTGGGTAAGATCGGCCCGTTCCACCAGATCAACGCGCTGAAGACGGTAGTCGGGTTCGGCGCGAACATTTCTGCAGCAGTCATGTTCATCATCCGTGGTTCCGTCGATTGGCCGTTCGCCATCATGATGTGCCTCGGTTGCACGATCGGCAGTGCGATCGCACCACCCGTCACCCGCCATATTCCGGAGAACATCATGCGCGCCGCCGCCGTGCTCACCGGCATCATCCTCGCCGTCAAGCTCGGCTGGAGCACCTACTTCTAGGCAAAACAGATCAGTTTTGTGAGCAATGGAGATATCCTTGAAAGAAGGTAGTTACAAAATGGCAGGGGAGCAATGGCGGTTGTCGATGAGGCGAAGCTGGGGTATCTGGACTTTCTTTCGCGTGAGGATCGGGTACGCCACCATCGCTACGTTGAGGAAATGAAGCAGTATGACATGATGCGCTCCGGCGACATCAATGCCATTTCGGAAAGCGCGAAACTGTGGGATTCCGGACTATACGGCCATCTGTCGGACGATTCTCTGAAAAATGCGAAATACCGTTTCATCACCACCATTACCTTGGCCACGCGTTTCGCCATTGAAGGTGGCATGGACGAGGAAGACGCCTACAACGCCTCCGATTTGTACATCCAGAATCTGGAAAGCTGCAAAACCCCTGACGACGTGCGCCGTCTGCATACCGACATGATGACATTCTTCACTTGGGCCATGGCCGACATGCAGAAGACGGAAACGCATTCCAAAGCCGTCAACGAATGCATGGACTACATCCACTACCATCTGCATGAGAAAATCACTGTCGCGATTCTGGCACAACGCGTGCATTTGAATCCCACGTATCTGTCGGAACTGTTCAAACGGGAGACGGGCACAGCGATATCGCAATATATCACCGACAAACGCATGGAAGCCGCCGAAAACATGCTGAAATACTCGGAATACAGCTTCAATGAGATCGCGCAGATCCTCGCATACCGGTCGCAAAGCCATTTCACGAAAGTCTTCAAAAAACATAGCGGCATGACACCGGGGGAATACCGTGCCAAGTACTCACAGAACGGCATCTGGCCGGAGTAGTAGCGCCTCGGCGTGTCGCGGGCGATGCGGTGAACCGGACGTGACGGCATTGCGAAATTCGGGTGTGCCAATCGTGAAATCGACGTGGTTTCGCGTGTGGCATACGTTCAAATCGACTACGGTGGAAGCATTCAATGATGATGCGCGCCGGCCGAATGAACGGCAGAACGAGAAACGCGCGCAGGATGTGGATGAAAGCAAAGGAATAAGCGAATATGGGAATGCCCCTTGATTTGTATGTGATTCGACATGGCGAATCCGAAGCAAACGTGATTATCAGTGCCGGTGAACAGGGTGACAACTCGCTGTATACGCAGGATAACGTCACCGTGCCCGACCGTTCGTGGAGGCTTACGGCCACCGGCCGCAAGCAGGCGGACTGCATCGGCCGCTGGCTGGTCTCACAGCAGCCGTTGTTCGACCGTTACCTCGTCTCGCCGTACGTGCGCACGCGTGAGACGGCTGCCACGATGGCCCTGCCTAAGGCGAAATGGGAGGAGACACGCGTGCTGCGCGAACGCTCCTGGGGTGAGATCAATACCATCACGAAAGATGATTTCAAAACCAATTACGCGCGCAACTGGATGTTCAAGAACACTGATCCGCTGTATTGGCGTCCGCCGGCGGGCGAATCGATCGCCGATGTGGCCGAAAACCGTGTGCATAATCTGCTCACGTCCCTGAACCGCAAGTCGGACGCGGAATCCGTGGTGATGGTCAGTCACGGCGACCTCATGCTGGCGCTTATGCTCACTTTGGAGGACTTGTCCGACGAGGAATTCATGCACCGTGCGGCGTCCGACGAATGGAAGATCACTAATTGTACGTGCTTCCATTATTCGCGCCGCGATCCGGCCACCGGGCGTACGTATAAGCGGTTCCGTTGGGAACAGACCGCCCGTCCGGTGTTCGACGGTGCGGAAGGCCGTTGGGTGGTGAAGGTCGAAGATTGGCGTGAATTCAAGCGTCCAGTGCTGTCGAATGGCGATTTGGTGGACGTTGTTCATACGGTTGACCGTCACCTGTGATGTGTGTCGGTCTGTTGACTGCATGATCGGATTGGCCGATATCGACGATTGATGCCCCCATCTTGCGTACGAAACGCGCCCGTGTCCACGCCCCACTACAATGGCTATGACACGCGGCGCGTTTTTGCTTGCCGCGCAAGAGAGTTAAGGAGACAATCGCATGTCCAATCTGTTCACGTGGCAGGTCCACGGTGACGGCAAGACGCTGAAGCCGGGCGAAGTCGTTGAGCCTGACGAGCGCCTGACGTGGCCGCGCACCGCCGAAATCGGTGCGCAGCACGTCATCGCCATGTTCGGTGCCACGTTCCTGGTGCCGATTCTGACTGGTTTCGACCCGTCCACCACCCTGTTCTTTACGGCCATGTCGACCGCACTGTTCCTGCTGATCAACAAGAACGTGCTGCCGAGCTACTTGGGTTCGTCCTTCGGCTTCATTGCCCCGATCACCGCCGTCACCACGGCGAACAAGGGCATCGCCGTCGCATCCTTCGGCATTCTCGTCACTGGTTTGCTGCTGGCTCTGATCGGTGTACTCGTGCACTTCGCGGGTGCCAAGTGGATCGACATCATCATGCCGCCGGTGGTCAACGGTGCCATTGTGGCCATCATCGGTTTCAACTTGGCTCCGAGCGTGTGGAACAACTTCAAGGTCGCTCCCGACACCGCCATCGTGACTTTGGCGGCCGTGCTGCTGGTTGCGGTGCTGTTCAAGGGTCTGATTGGCCGACTCAACATTCTCATCGGTGTGATCATCGGTTACGCATACGCTTGCATTCGTGGCCAGGTTGACTTCTCCGCCATCGGCGATGCCGCTTGGGTTGGTCTGCCGACTTTCCACCTGCCGCAGGTTGACTTCACGATTCTGCCGATGTTCGTTCCGGTGGTGCTCGTGCTCGTCGCCGAAAACGTCGGCCACGTCAAGTCCGTTTCCCAGATGACCGGCCGCGACTACGATGACCAGATCGGCACCGCCCTGTTCGCCGACGGTCTTGGCACCACCATCGCCGGTTTCGGCGGCGGTTCCGGCACCACCACGTACGGTGAGAACATCGGCGTGATGGCAGCCACCAAGGTGTATTCCACCGCAGCCTACTGGTGCGCGGCTGGCTTCGCACTGCTGTTGAGCCTGTGCCCGAAGTTCGGTGCCATCATCAACACGATTCCGGCTGGCGTGCTCGGTGGCGTGACCACCCTGCTGTACGGCATGATCGGCATGGTCGGTATCCGTATTTGGGTTGAGAACAAGGTCAACTTCGACAAGCCGCTGAACATCATGGTTGCCGCAATCACCATGATCATTGCCATCGGACAGTTCGCGTTCGCTTTCAATGGCATTTCCTTCAACGGCATCGCCATCGGCACCATAGTGATCCTTATCGCCTACCACGGCCTGAAGGCCATCGGCAAGGCCACCGGCACGATCGACAAGAACGATCCCGACATCCTGTGATGCAATAATCGTTTGCATCGCTCTGAAGGCCCTTCCCAAACGTTCCCTGTTTCGGAAGGGCCTTTTGCGTACGCCTGTGTAGCTTTCGCGTGTGCAAGGCATTAGAGATGCGATGAGGATATGACGATTATTGAGAAGTTTCAAGATGAAAGCATACGTCGGAGTCTTCGTCGATAGGGCATCTCTGAAATTTGGTTGTACGGGTCTATGGCTCATGGGGATACGAAATATGTGGACTCGCTGAAAACGGTGTTGAATGTGTTACGTCAATCGTTTGACTTCATGTGGGGTTGAATGGGTATGATGATGCAAAAGGGGTTGTGTCCATTTTTGAATGAAGGAGTTCATCATATGAGTACCGCAGACGGAAAGAAAATCGCCATCGTCACCGGTTCCGCGCTTGGATTGGGATACGAGCTGGCTCGACAGCTGATCGCCAAGGGATGGTTCGTTGCCGGTATTGATTTCAATGGCGTACGTCAGGCGGAGTTGTCGAAGACTTTTGCTGCCGACGAATACAGAGCTTTTGTGGGCGATATTTCCGACGAATCGTTCGTGAAGAACTCTGTTGCCGCAATCTCGAAAATCGGTCATATCGATTTGCTGATCAACAATGCCGGTCAGCCTTCGTTCAAAGTCCCGACCGCATACGAGGCGGCCGATGTGGACAAGTGTCTGAAAGGTCTGAAAGGCATGGTGTTGTGGAGCGTGGAAACACTGAAAGCGGACGGTGAGCAGAATCTCAAAATCGCCAACGTCATGTCTACTGCGGCAACGCGAGGCAACCCCAACGAATCCGTGTACTGCGCCACCAAGTGGGGCGAGAAGGGCTACACCAAGAGTTTGCAGGCCGCATACAAGGGGACCAGTGTGAAAATCGTGGGTGTCTATCCGGGTGGCATCGACACCCCGTTCTACCGTGACAGCCATGACTACGTTTCAGAAGAAAAGCAGCATACCTTCATGCGTGCCGACCAACTGGCCGAAGTGATTCTGTTCAATCTGGTCAACAAAGCGAATCTGACCGTCACCGATATCGAAATCAACCGCAATCCGGCGTGAATATAACGGATATGAAGGATTGAAGGAACGTAAGCAAAAGTATTGGGCATAGGCTACAGTTATCAGGTTTGCGCAACGTGCGTAATATTTGACATGAAAGGCCATTGTGCCCGATACCGTTTTTGATGAAGATACCCTCGCAGCCGCTTCCGAAGCGATGGGCGAGGAAGAGGAACGTCCGTTGACGTTCGCCGAACTTGGCGTTCCTGGTCCGCTGGTCCGCGTGCTTGCGGCCGATGACAAGAAAACCGCTTTCCCGATTCAGGCCGACACGCTTCCCGATTCGTTGGCTGGGCGAGACATTCTTGGCCGTGGTCGCACTGGATCCGGCAAGACGCTGGCATTTTCGATTCCGCTGGTCGCTCGCTTGGGCGAAGTGGATGCCGGCGAGTATGAGAACATGAGCCAGTTCCGCCACGAGGTCAATCGTGTGAAGCAGGCCCATGCCGAGGAACGTCGTGCCGACGATTTCGTGCCGCATCCACGTGGTCTGGTGCTTGCTCCGACCCGTGAGCTCGCCAACCAGATCAACGATGTACTCATGCCGCTCGCCCAGATCTACGGCATCAACACCACCACCGTGTACGGCGGTGTGCGTTATGCCCGCCAGATCCGTGACCTTCAGGCCGGTGCCGATATTGTGGTGGCCTGCCCGGGTCGTCTTGAGGATTTGATCGAACAGGGCGCGCTCACCTTGGACAAGGTTGAGGTAGCGGTTATTGATGAGGCCGACGAAATGGCCGATATGGGCTTCCTCCCGCCAGTCAAGCGACTGCTCGGCCAGATTTCGTTCGACGCGCAGATCATGCTGTTCTCCGCCACGCTCGACCATGGCGTGGACGAAGTGGTGGAAACCTTCCTGTCTGATCCGAAGGTGCATAGCGTCGATTCCGCGACGGCGACCGTTGACGAGATGACCCACCATGTGTTCAAAACCACGCAGGGCAACCGTCACGAGCTGGTGCGCACCCTCGCTTCCGGCAAGGGCCGTCGCATTCTGTTCACCCGTACCAAATTCCAGACGCAGAAGCTTGCCAAGGATTTAACGCAGAACGGCATTCCTGCGGCCGAATTGCACGGCAATCTGAGCCAGAACCAGCGTGACCGCAATCTGGCCGCCTTCAACTCCGGCGATGTGAACGTTATGGTGGCCACCGATGTGGCCGCGCGAGGCATCGACGTTTCCGGTGTGGAACTCGTGGTGCAGGTCGAACCGCCGGAAGATCCGAAATCCTTCCTGCATCGTTCCGGACGAACCGCGCGAGCCGGCCATTCCGGTGACGTGGTGACCATCATTCTGCCGAACCAGCGCCGCAGGACCCGTCGCATGATGCGTGAGGCCGGACTGACGGTCGAACCGATCGATGTGACCCCTGATTCGCCGGAAGTGTTGGAACTCGTAGGCGAAGTGGCCGAGCCGGTGTTCGGCTGGACGCTTGAGCAGTCGCAGCCGGCAGGAAATCCGCGCCGTAGGAAGAACGGCAAGGGGAGTGCCGACGGCGAACGTTCCGGCAGATCAAACCGTTCCGGCGGTCGTAACAAGGATCGCGGCAAAGACAAGGGCGGTAAGCCGTTTAAGTCCGAACGTAAGGATCGTCGCGATCGCGACCAGCGTGAGGAGCGTAACGACAGCGCGAAGAAGTTCGAGCCGAAGAAGAACCGTGCGGAACGCCGTGCCGCCAAGTTCGAAGGTCGTGACAATCGTGAATTCGAAGCGCGTGAACATCGTTGGGAACATCCTGAAATTCAAGAGGAACGCCGCGAACAGCACGAGGAAAAGCGCAACAGCAAGCGTCGTGAAAAGTATGCGCGCCTGCATGAGCAGCAGCGCAGCGACAACGAGCAGCGCGAAACGACGAACAAGCGTAGGAACGACGGCGATTACGGCAATACCGACAATCGCAGGAAACTGGGAAAGAAGAAGTCCGGACAGCTTGCGAAAAAGCAGGGTGCGCCAAGCAAGAAGCAGCGCAAGTCTGAAGCCCGTGCCGAACGTCAGTATGACGATAATCGTCGGTCCAAAGGCAAGAAGCATGACGAACGTTCCTCGGATGCGAAACGCTATGACCGTCATACGGAAGTCAAGCGTGGCGGCCGTGGCGAACGTCACGACAAGCATGCAGGGCAGTCACGCCATCGCCATGCGAACATCAGGAAAGCGCCATTCCGCACGCGTTGATCGCTGAAAAGCAAAATCAAAGCTTGCGTAGCTGGTAAACAATAGAAAACGGTGTCCGCCATGGTATATGAACACTTGGCGAACGCCGTTTTCTGTTAAATCTGATTGTCTATTAATTGCTTGGCTATATGAAAAGTTGTTCAGCCTGCGATCGGATTGTATTGATCGTCTGCAGTGAAGCACTTACGGTATGCCATCACCATAATGAGACTGTCGGCCAGAAGCGTTAACGCGGCGATGGCGGCGAGAATCAGGAACTGGTATTTCGCCGCGTCGATAGGATTGCCGCCGGCGATGATCTGACCGGCCATCATGCCAGGCACCGTCACAATGCCGCTGGAAGCCAGCGAGGCGGTAGTCGGCAGCAAACCCAAACGAATCGACGAGACGATGGACGGGCGTGCGGCCTCCCAAGCGGTCGCGCCCAACGCCAGCAGCGTATCCACTTCGTCACGGCGTTCCTTCATGCTTTCGAAGAACCGGCTCAACCCAACCGCCAAAGCGGACACGGTATTGCCGAGCAGCATGCCGGTCAACGGTACCACCAATTGCGGCGCATACCATGGTTGCGGGCGAATGATCAATTCGGTGACCAACGAAATCATAATGAGCATGGTGATGACCAAGCTCAAAAACACGGGACCGGCCAAGCCTTTCGGCACACCTTTGGCACGAGACAGGGTGATTTGCACGGCCGCGATCAGCATGAACATCACCAGCAACAGCACCAGCCATGGATTGTTCGACTTGATGACGAACTCCATAATGAAACCCATGGCGCACAATTGCAGCAACGCACGGCACGCCGACCATAGCAGTGTCTTGCCAATGCCCATGCGCATCGCTTCGGAAATGCCTGCGGCCACGGCGACCATAACCAATGCGATAAGCAGACCCCAAATATCAATGGAATAATAATTGCCGCTCATGCCTGCACTCCTTGCGCCGAATCGGACTGTGCCGCGAAATCATTGGAATCATTGGTTGCTGCGGTGTGCGGAGCATTCGCACTCTGCAATACGCCATTGGCCAGTGTGAGAATGCGCGTGGCACGCCCATCCGGCGGGCGATGGCGAATACGAATCACCGCCATGCCCCGCTCTGCGGCCTGAGCCATGATGGATGCCACCTTATCGGCGTTCTCATCATCCAAACCGGCATCAACCTCATCGGCAAGCAGCACTTTCGGCGAAGTAAGCAAGGTGCGCGCCAAACTCACACGGGCGGCCTGGCCTCCAGACAAGTCATGCGGAGCACGCCCCAAATCAATATCCGCGCAGCCAATGGCGTCAAGCGTGGCTCGAATGCGAGCATCCGGCAGTAGATCTGTGGGTTTGAGAGACTTACCGGCCGACCATTTCCTGCCGAATTCTTGCTTGCCTTCGCCCGCACGGATAGCCAATGTGAACGGTAAACGAATCGCCTCGGCCACACTCGAACCGATCAATACCGGCTTCTGCGGCAAATACGCCACCTGACTACGCCACTGCTGCGGTGTGAATTCGCTGGCAGGGCGCCCTTCAAGCTGAAAATTGCCGTTCGCATTCGGATTCAATCGTGCGAAAGCGGTAAGCAGACTACTCTTGCCCGATCCGGAAGGGCCGACCAAATCCACAATCTCACCATGCTTCACATCAACGGATAATCCGCTGAAAATCGTGCGTTGTTCACCGTCGACTGGCACGACACAGGAAACATTCGACGCCGAAAAAACATACTGCATAATGCAACACCATACCGCTTGGCTGTCGGTCGGATGCATTGGACGCGTTTCGTAGTGTCTTCTTAGCTGGAATCACATTGCATGGGAATATTGCGTCTGCTGTACAAGGAACATGTACAGGGAACATGCGCAAGGAAGCGCGATCGGAGGAAACCGTGCCGCAGTCAGAGTATCAAACCGATCCGGCATGACTGATGCTTCCCAATGCGCTGTTGGTCGAAGGCGATCCCGACGTGGGGTCCGTTCCATGCGTATGGCGGGTATTGGAACGTGCGTTCAAGGCATGATCGATGATCGGCAAAGGTAAGACGCTGCCTAAGAGCATCATCCATTCAGCTTGCTCACAGTATTTTTCGTCGATATTCCAAGGAAAATCAGCCTCAAGGATGAGGTCGTGCCAACGTTTCATGGACTACAACTGGCACATTGGAAACGAAGAATATGAAAGCAAGAAGTGAGCATGCGTGCATGGTTGATGAACATAAGTTTGGTGGATGGCTGGTTTCCGGCAACGTTGTTTTCAGTAACCGCAGTGCTGGCGGCGATACTGCTGGGTACTGCAATATGGGAGACGGTTGCCGGAAGTCGTGACGGTGGCAAACGCACGTTTGCTGTAGTCGTGTGTCCGGTAGTGATTGCGATTATTGCAGGCATTGCCGGATTGGTGATTGCCTGGTTGCTGTCGGACGTGTTTGTGGTGTTCGGTGTTGAGCTGGGGCCGCATGTGGTCGCATGGGCCGGTTGCGGTTGCGCGATCATTGGATTCGCGATTTGCTATGCGGTGCCGCATAGGGGAGTGTTGCGTGCCGTCGCCGTTGTATTGACGGTATTCGCGGTGCTTTCCGCCGCCACCGGCATCGATCAGGCGTATGGAGAATATGCCACCATCGGATCACTGCTCGGCCAAGACACCTATCGTGAAGCCGACCTGACGGGAATGGCGAAACGCAGCGATTTGATTAGCGTCACGCAATGGAAGCAGGAAAAAGCAGACGGTAGCGTCAGCAATATTCCCGCACATGGCGAAGTCAGGAAAGTAAATATTCCAGCCACAGCATCGCATTTCGAAGCGCGAAAGGCGCTGGTATATCTGCCGCCTGCAGCGCTTGCCACAGCCAAACACAAGCCGGCGTTGCCGGTCATACTGATGATGAGCGGCCAGCCGGGCTCTCCGGGTCGCGTGTTTGCCGCGGGCGGCATTCAAACCATGATGGACGATTACGCGCAGCATCATGGCGGACTCGCACCCATTGTTATTGCGGCCGACCAGTTGGGAGACGATTCGCATAACACCCTATGCGTGGATTCGCCGGTGTACGGCAATGCGTTGACCTACTTGACGAAAGACGTGGTCGACTGGGTGAAAGCCAATCTTCCGGCGGCACAGCAAGCGCAGGACTGGGCGATCGCAGGTTTTTCACAGGGGGCCACATGTTCGCTGCAGATCGGTGCGAACCATCCGGATTTGTTCGGTACCATCATTCCCACCGGCAGCGAGCTCAAACCGACCAATGGCAGTGAAAGCAGTATGATCAGCCGGTTCTTCCACGGCGATCGCACCGCATACGAGAAGCAGATCCCCATCAACGCCATTCGCAACCATGCACCTTCGAACCAGATGCTTGTTATCGGTGCGGGGGAGCGTGATCGCGAGTCCGTGCGCAATGTCGAACGCATCGCACCGGTTGCTCAACAGGCGGGCATGCATGTTACGGCAGTCGAATCGCTTGACAATGCGCATGACTGGCATGCCGTGCAAGACACGTTGCGGTACGGACTTGCCGTATTCGGCTACAACACGGGACTGAGCGATGCCAAGCCGAAATTGGTCGACTATCCGAATCTCAAACGCATTTCAATCTGAATCATCGAACGGAAGTACTGTATTATGACGCAATCGCAGGAATCAACAGTGAAACCATTATTTGGCTTTCGTGCGCTTATGGCCGATCTTGCCGACTGGATTCGTGAGCATCGCATGACCTTGGGGTTTGTGCTGTTCATCACGCTGTTCAATGTCGGCATGCAGCTCGTATGCGGCATTAGACATACGCAATTTCCGCCGCAATTGTCGCGCGTGAGTTTTGACGCGCTCGCGCATGGGCGCTGGTATACCGCGCCGATTTCACTGCTGTCGGTGCCTCAGTTGGGTCGTCTGCTGATCGACATTCCACTGATACTCATCGCATTCGGCTTATGCGAAACGGTGATTGGAAAGGCGAAGACGGCATGGGTGTCGCTGATCACCACGCTTGGCGGCATAGCGCTCGGTATGGGATTATGCTCGCTGTTCGCAGGCAAAAGTCCGCAATGGCATGCGATTTCGCATGATGGTGCGATTTTGGGGCCGCTGGTTGTTGTGGTGGGCACGCTGATGTGTGCCAGCGCGTTCACCGCCATGCTGTGGCGTCGGCGTATTCGTGTGATCGGCTATAGCGTGGTGCTGATCCTGTTCCTGTATCGTGGTGAAGCCGGCGATTACTGTTTGCTGGCGTCGGCGTTGCTTGGCCATGTGCTTGGCTATTTGATGGCTTCCGAGAGTCAAGGTGATGTGTATAGGCATGGTGCCTTGTATGAGATGCGCAGGCTGATTGGTATGGCTGCCGGCGTACAGGCGGTCGGTTCGCTGGTTGCCGTTTCCTCAAGACAATCATTCGGATTGCTCTCCATGTTCGGCTTGCTGACAGGTTCCACGGAATTCGACACGGAACAAGTGTTGGATTGCCTCAACGGTTCCTCGCATGCCAACTGTTTCGCGCAATATCGTATGATGCGATTCACCATGCCCGGAAACTGGCTGGTGTCGTTGATGCCGACGCTGATGCTGCTGTTGATCGCATGGGGTCTGTATCGCGGACGCCGTATTGCCGCAGCGTTGAGCGTGCTGTTCAATGCGTGCACAGTGGTGCTTGCGATGCTGTTTTATGTGGTGCTTCCGCTGCAATATGTTGGCGATTCGCAGGCTGATGCGTTGCCTGCGTTGGCTCGTCATGGTGCGTTTCATGCGATGTTTTCCACTATGGCATTGCCGTTGATTTTTATCGTTATCGTCATTGCGTTCCGTCAGTGTTTTACGATTCGCACTAGAAGTGAGATTATGTTGCGTGCTGCGGCAGGTGCATTGTCGGCTTTTCTGTTGTTGGGATTGATGTATGCCGGATATGGGCTTGCCTCTCCCGACGATTTCAATGAAAGTCCGCAATTGATCGCATTGCTTGCCGATTATGTGCAGCGATTGTTGCCGATCGGACTGCTGAGTGGTATCGAACCTGAGTTTGTGCCCGTCGGCCGAATCTCCTTGCTGGTATATCAGTGCGTCGGTCCGGTGTTTTGGATTATCGCTCTGCTGTGTGTTTGGGATTGTTTGCGGGATCGTTCCATGGTGAATGACGCTTTGCACCATCGTGTTGACGCGATTATTCCGCTTGGCGGCGAATCCATGTCATTCATGGCAACTTGGAAAGGCAATGACTATTGGTTTTCCGCAACCGGACGTTCCGCGATCGCCTATCGAGTGTCGTACGGCATCGCATTGACGGTGACAGGACCATTCGGAGATCCCAGCGAATATGCGGAAGATCTTACTGATTTCGCAACATTCTGCACACAACATTCCTGGACGCCCGTGTTTTACAGTGTGCACGAATCGCAGCGAGCCGAACTCACCAAAGCCGGATGGGATTCGCTTGACGTCGGTACGGAAATGGTCGTCAATCCCAACGAATGGCAGACCCGAGGCAAGAAATGGCAGGACGTGCGCACCGCCATCAACAAAGCCAAACGAGACGGCATCACCGACGTGCTCACCACTTTCAAGGAGGCACCCTTCTCAGTACAAACGCAGATTCGTGAGATCTCCGCACAGTGGGCCGGCAAAAAGGCCCTGCCGGAAATGGGATTCACCTTGGGAGGCGTCGACGAACTGATCGACTCCCGGGTGCGCCTACTCTACGCGGTTGACGGCAATGGCAAAGTCCTTGGCGTAACCAGCTGGCTGCCCACCTATCGTGACGGTACGATCATCGGTTGGACGCTTGACTTCATGAGGCATCGCACCGACAGCGTCAACGGCATCATGGAATTCCTGATTGCACGCATGGCTGAACGACTACGCGACGAAGGCAACGTGGAATTCATGAGCTTATCGGCGGCGCCGCTGGCCGGTATGGGATCCAACGAAAGCGAACACGAGGAAAGCGAAGTGTTGCGTCATGCACTGCAAATGGTCGCAGACATCATGGAACCAGCATACGGATTCCATTCACTATTCCGTTTCAAACTGAAATTCCATCCCGATGAAGAGAAAGTGTATATCTGCTATCCCGACGCAGCCAAACTGCCGCAAATATCGCTTGCCGTGGCACAAGCCTACGTGCCGTCGCTCACACCTGCCGAAGCCATGCGATTCGTACGTACGATTGCGCCGCGTGATTGACATGATGTCAGACTTGAGACGGTCCATGGTTCTGGGGTAGCTCGGGTCTACACTAAAGAACGGTTCATAAAGTACTACTTTTCCTGATGGAAGGGGCCAGCATGTCAGCTGAAGCAAACGTCGGCGTAGTCGGTCTTGCCGCAATGGGCGGTAGCCTCGCACGTAACCTCGCACACCACGGCAACAAGGTGGCAGTGTTCAACCGCTCTTACGGCCGTACCGAAAAGCTCATGAACGAACACGGCAACGAAGGCGAATTCTTCCCGGCAAAAACCCTCGAAGAGTTCGTGGACAGCCTCGTCAAGCCGCGTACCGCCATCATCATGGTCAAGGCGGGAGAGCCGACCGACGCCATGATCAACGCGCTCGCCGACCTGATGGAGCCGGGCGACATCATCGTCGACGCAGGCAACGCCTACTTCCCGGACACCATTCGCCGCGAGAAGGAAATCAGCGCTCGCGGACTGCATTTCGTCGGATGCGGTGTGTCCGGCGGTGAGGAAGGCGCTCTGCTTGGACCTTCCATGATGCCGGGTGGCTCCGAAGAATCCTGGAAGACGCTGAAGCCGATTTTTGAATCCATCGCGGCCAAGGCCGAAGGCGAACCGTGCGTCACCCATATCGGTCTCAATGGTGCTGGCCACTTCGTCAAGATGGTGCACAACGGTATTGAGTACTCCGACATGCAGCTCATCGCTGAAAGCTACGATCTGATGCGTCGTGGCCTTGGCATGACTCCGGCTGAGATCGGTGACGTGTTCGAAGAGTGGAACAAGACCGAACTCGACTCCTATCTGATCGAAATCACCGCCGAAGTGCTGCATCAGGCCGACAAGAAGACCGGTAAGCCGCTGGTTGACGTGATCGTCGACCATGCTGGCATGAAGGGCACCGGCACGTGGACCGTGCAGACCGCACTGTCTCTGGCCGTACCGGTCACCGGCATCGCCGAAGCCGTGTTCGCCCGTGGTCTTTCCTCCGAAGCTGATCTACGTGAGGAAGCCGCCAAGCAGGGCTTCAATGGCCCTGACGGCAACCTGAACCTCACCGACGATGAGAAGAAGGCCTTCATCGAAGACATTCGTCAGGCACTCTACGCTTCCAAGATCGTCGCCTACGCCCAGGGCTTCAACGAGATTACCACTGCTGCCGAAGAATATGGCTGGGATATCGATCTGGCTGCCGTGGCACGCATCTGGCGTGGCGGCTGCATCATCCGTGCGAAGTTCCTCAACCGTATTTCCGAAGCGTTCGAATCAGGTGAAGCCAACGTGTCGCTGCTGTTCGCTCCGTACTTCAAGAACGCCATCGAAACCGCCGAAAAGTCTTGGCGTAACGTGGTGGCTCAGGCCGCCGTCAACGGTTTGCCTACTCCGGCGTTCGCTTCCTCGCTGTCGTACTTCGACGGACTGCGTTCCAAGCGCCTGCCCGCCGCCCTGATCCAAGGTCAGCGCGACTATTTCGGCGCTCACACCTACCAGCGTGTGGATCAGCCGGGCGCATTCCACACGCTGTGGGCCGAGCCGGGCCGCGAGGAAATCGAAGCCTGATAGACGTATTTCTGCAACGAATCTAGCGGATTAACAGATGAAAAGAGCCTCACGCTTTATGAAAAGTGTGCGGCTCTTTGTGTTGCGGCAAATATGATCAGCCGCAAGGGAAACTCGTTGAGTTGCCTCCTGAATTATTCGCGATGCTGGTTGCGTGGGTTGCCGCCATTCATGATTGCGGCGACCCGTCGCGTCAGAGCGCGGGGAGTAGTCGTTCCGCTGCGGCTCCGGCTTTGGTGAGGTAGCCGTGGTAGGCAAGCGTGCGCCCCTGCTTCATCTTCCGATACGCGTAGGTGGCAAGCTGGTAGGCGGTGGCCGGTTTGGTCAGCGTGAAGAAATTCATGCCATGCATGTTCGCGGCCTTGGCGAACCCTGTGGATGTCGGCCCGGGGCATACGCAGGTCACACTCACACCGGTATCTCGCAATTCGTACGACACCGCTTCCGAAAGCGATCGTACGAACGCTTTCGACGCGAAATATATCGCCATATATGGGCCTGCCATCATTGAAGCAACAGAAGAGATGTTCAATATGCGTCCGTGACCCTGCTCGCGCATATCACGACCATAACGGTACGTAAGTTCAGCCAACGCGGCCATGTTGAGCTGCATCATCTCATGCTGGCGATGCCAGTCGGCGTCGAGAAAACCCGTCCAATCCGCAAAACCGGCGTTATTGACGAGATGATCCACTTCAAAACCTTGCGAAACTGTGTAATCATGCAACTGTTGCGGTGCGTCAGACTCGCTTAGATCAAGCGCAACCGTCTCCACATGCACGCCATAGCGATGTTCCAGCGTGCGCTTCACGTCATCAAGTTTGCCTTGACTGCGTGCCGTAATGATGAGATCATGCCTGTCGGCCGCAAACAATGCCGCCATCTCACGCCCAATGCCACTCGAAGCCCCCGTTATCAACGCATATGCCATAAAACCACCTTTCTTAAGTATTGATGTTCATGGTAGTCAATACGCATGCAATAACGCCATTTGCAACGCAATGGTCCGGAACTTTTCGACTGGGCTGGCTGATTGACAGTTTTCATGCACTTCTCGCATGGAAAGTAATACATCATTTACATTAGTTATTTTGGTTTGGTTCGTTCACAATGGGTGCGTCAGCATGAATGTGAAAGAACCAGTATGGAATGTTCGAAAGGCCATGTTTTTGAACTCATACAACAGGGCGGCCCGACCGACAAAGTCATTACAATGCATGTCGTGAAACCGGGATCATTCACAGCTTGCATTTGACTTCGTCCACTTGAAGTTCTTAAGTTTGATGGCATGACTTACGATTTCGACACTCCCGTAGACCGATCCGGCACGTATTCGCTCAAGTGGGAAGAGGCAGGAGATGCGCTGCCCATGTGGGTGGCGGATATGGAATTTCAAACCGCTCCACAGATTCGAGCCGCACTGCAACAGCGTCTTGACCACGGTATTTTCGGATATTCCATCGTCCCTCCTGCATGGAATCAGGCATACGTTGACTGGTGGCACCGTAGGCATAATCTTGATATCGACCCGGAATCGCTCGTATTCAGCACCGGCGTGGTGCCGGCAATCTCCAGCATGGTACGAAAACTCACCACAGCAAACGAAAACGTGCTTATCCAAACTCCGGTCTACAACATTTTCTTCAATTCGATTATCAATAATGGATGCCGCGTGCTTGAATCACCGTTGGAATACGACGGTTCCGGACATTACTCCATCAACTGGGCCGATCTGGAATCCAAGTTGGCCGATCCGCAAACCACGCTGATGATCCTGTGCAATCCACACAATCCCGTAGGCCGAATCTGGGATCGCGACACCCTCGCACGCATAGGTGAGCTTTGCTGGAACCATCATGTGACCGTAATCAGCGACGAAATTCATTGTGATCTTACCGATCCGGGATATGATTACGTGCCCTTTGCCTCGGTGAATGAGCAGTGCGCAATGAACTCCGTGACCTGCATGGCACCGACCAAAACGTTCAATATCGCCGGTCTTAACACGGCTGCCGTAATGATTCCAAATCCCGTGCTGAGGCATAAGGTATGGCGTGCGCTCAACACGGACGAAGTGGCCGAACCGAACGCCTTCGCCATGACGGCCACGCTCGCTGCCTTCAACGAGAGCGAGCCTTGGCTTGAGGAATTGCGCGCATACTTGGCAGGCAACAAAGCCGAAGCACGAGCCATGATCAACGAATACAATGCTGCCGCGGCACCGGAACGACGCATCGCCCTGATTGAAAGCCATGCCACCTACTTGTTGTGGGTCGATTGTTCGAAACTGACGCACGATACCGCTCTATTGTGCGAACATCTCAAGCGCAATCATCAGGTGATGTTCTCCGAAGGTGCCGAGTATGGCGGCAACGGGCATGATTTCATTCGCATCAACGTGGCCTGCCCGCGAAGCACCATGCAAGAAGGATTCAATCGTCTGTTCGCTGGGTTGCATGATTTTTCGGCAGAGTAATACATTGATCATCGATTGTGATATTGCTCACAGCCGCTAAAAAACGGCTGGTTTTGTGGGTTTTCACAAAATATGGAAAGGACGTTTTCGGATGGTCACTGCCGTCCGTGACGTGTTGGCGATACTATGAAGCACATGACTGAAACTGTTTCATCCGTACTTGGCACGCCTGAAGAGTGGACGAATCCGCTGCGCGATCCGCGCGATCTTCGACTTCCACGTATTGCAGGCCCGTGCAGTATTGTGATTTTCGGCGTGACCGGCGATCTGTCACGCAAGAAGCTGCTTCCCGCCATTTATGATCTGGCTAATCGTGGCCTATTGCCGCCAAGCTTCGGTTTGACGGGTTTTGCACGTCGTGATTGGACCGAGGATCATTTCAAGGATTTCGTGAAGGAGAACGTGCAGGCGCACTGCCGCACGCCATTTAAGGAGGCGACCTGGAAGCAGCTCGCCGACGGTATTCGTTTTGTGCAGGGCACGTTCGATGATCCGAAGGCGTTCGAACGATTGTCGAACACTGTTGCCGAGCTTGACCGTGATCGTGGCACGCGAGGTAACCATGCGTTCTACATGTCGGTGCCGCCGCGCGCGTTCCCGCAGGTTTCCCGACAGTTGGCGGATTGCGGTCTGGCGAAGTCCGACAAGGGCGCTTGGCGTCGTGTGATCATCGAGAAACCGTTCGGGCATGATCTGGCCAGCGCCAAGGAACTTGACCGCGTGGTTTCCGAGGTGTTCGACCCATCGAGTGTGTTCCGTATCGATCATTATCTCGGTAAGGAGACGGTGCAGAATATTCTGGCGCTTCGTTTCGCGAACGCCATGTATGAGCCGATTTGGAACAATAATTACGTCGACCATGTGCAGATTACCCACGCCGAGGACATCGGCGTGGCCGGTCGTGCCGGATACTATGACGGCATCGGTGCCGCACGCGACATCATCCAGAACCACCTGCTGCAGCTCATGGCATTGACGGCCATGGAGGAGCCGGTCTCCTTCTCCGCCGCCGATCTGACGGCTGAAAAGACGAAGGTGCTGTCCGCAGTGCGCTTGCCGAAGGATCTGGCGGCGCATACGGCCCGCGGACAGTATGCCGCCGGATGGCAGGGTTCTCATGAGGTTGTCGGCTATTTGGATGAGAAGGGCATTAATCCGGCTTCAACCACAGAGACTTACGCAGCGATCCGACTGGATGTCGATACGCGCCGTTGGGCCGGCGTGCCGTTCTACCTGCGTACGGGCAAACGTTTGGGCAAGCGTGTCACGGAGATTGCCGTGGTGTTCAAGCGTGCCCCGCATCTGCCGTTCGAGTCGACCGCAACGAAGGAGCTCGGCAAGAATGCGATCGTGATCCGCGTGCAGCCCGATGAGGGTGTGACCATGCGGTTCGGCGCGAAGGTGCCGGGTGGCACGTCGATGGAGGTCCGTGACGTGTCGATGGACTTCGGTTACGGCCGTTCGTTCACCGAATCGTCTCCGGAAGCCTATGAACGTCTGATTCTTGACGTATTGCTGGGTGATCCGCCACTGTTCCCAACCACACGCGAAGTGGAATTGAGCTGGCAGATCCTCGATCCGATCGAAGAGTTCTGGTCCACGCTTGGCCAGCCGCAACCGTATCGTTCCGGAACGTGGGGCCCTCAGGAAGCCGTTGAAATGCTGGCCCGCGATGGACACCGTTGGAGGATGCCGTGATCATTACCATGAAGAACACCGAAACCCGTGAGATTTCGGCGAAAATCGATGAATTGCACGAGGAGCGTGGCGAAGCGGCTCTGGGTCGCGTGCTCACACTGCTGATCTCCACGAATGAGACGTCGCTGGAGCATGATCTCGCCGTGGCGAACAACGCCAGCCGTGAGCATCCATGCCGTGTGATCGCAATCGCGCCGAATTCACGTAGGGTGGATGCCGCTGCCGATGATGGTAAGCCGCACACCTTTCTCGACGCGGAAGTGCGATTCGGTTCCGACGCCGGCGCGGGCGAAATCATCGTGTTGCGTCCGATTGGCGGGCTGGTTCACCACCCTGATACATTGGTGATTCCGCTATTGGTGCCGGACGCTCCGGTGGTGGCTTGGTGGCCGAACGAAGCTCCGGCGAATCTGTCGAACGATTTGCTGGGTTCCATGGCACGCAGCCGCATCACCGATGCCATGCATTCCTCGAATCCGATGCGCACTATGGATGATTTGCGCCGCAACTGGTCTTCGAAGAATGTGGACATGTCGTGGACTCGGTTGACTGTTTGGCGCGCAATGCTCGCTTCGATGCTTGACCAGCCGCCGCATCTTCCAGTAAGCGGCGTGCGTGTGACCGGACCGAAGGATTTCCTTCCATTGAACCTGCTGGCCGCATGGCTTCGTCTTCGCTTGAATGTGCCCGTTGTGGTGGAAGACGATCCGGGCGCAACCGCCGTGACCGGCGTGTATCTGACCCGTTCCGATGGCGTGCTGAGTTTGGAACGCCCATCCACTGACGATGGCATCGCCGTATTGAACGTTCCAGGGCAGTCCCCGCAAACCATGAGCGTTCCCGCACGAACCATCGAGGAATGCCTGAGCGAGGAATTGGGTCGACTCTATCCGGACGAGATCTATGCGGAAGTCGTAACCCAAGGCTGGGATCTTATCAATTCGAAGCACTGAATCGATTCTCCGAAACAATAAAGGAACAATGCAGGAAAAGCATATGGCAGAACGCACCACCGTTGTATATCCCAATCCTCAGATTTTGGCTGAAGCCGTGGCCGCACGTACGCTGCTGACCATCACTGATCTTCTGTCGGAGCCGAATCGCACTCGCGTTGACATCGCCGTGACCGGTGGAACCGACGGCAATCGAGTGTTCGACGCCATGAACGCGAGCCCATTGAACGATGCCGTGGACTGGAGCCGCGTGCACGTATGGTGGGGCGACGAACGATTCGTGGCCGCCGATGACGATGATCGCAACGCCAAGCAGGCGCGTGAGGCATGGTATGGCAAACTGGTTGCCGACGGCCGTATGCCGGCAGGCAACATTCATGCGATGCCGTCCGATGAGCGTAACTTGGAAAGCGTCGCGGCAGCCTCACTCGAACAGACTGATGCTGTGCTGGCTGAAGCAGCCGCGCAATACCAGCGTGAACTCATTGAACAGTTGGGTGAGAATCCAGCTTTGGACATCGCCATGTTCGGTATGGGACCGGACGCGCATTTCGCCTCTCTGTTCCCCGATCACGGCGAGTCAGAGATCGACGATCCGCATGTGCTTGTTGCCGGTGTACGCGATTCACCTAAGCCGCCGCCACTGCGCCTGACGCTGACCGTGCCGATGATCGCACGATCGAAGCACACGTGGGTGTTCACATCCGAAGCACGCAAGGCGGACGCGGTTGCTGCAGCATTCGTGCAACGCAACAATCCGCATGCGCCAAGCTCCTACGCCGATGGCGAGGAACTGCTCTGGCTTATCGACGAGGGTGCCGCCTCCAAAATATGAAAATAGGGAGTAGGCATTGCAGCGCGCCTCGAGGCATATGATCATTGGCAGTCCCTGCAAATCCTCTGCATGAATCGTCTTACGTTCAGCCAACGCATCGTCTGCACGCATCAGCAATCTCATGAGGTCGCAACACGGTAGTGCAAATGATCATAACGGCTCATATCCGCAGGCTGCATGAGCACGCCAGAATTGGCAGGACCATGATGGTTCATGCATGGTCGAGCAAGTCGATTATGGCGCCGTGTGCAGCACATTGCTGGCACTCAAAACCTTGGCATTAGTGTTGGACTCCTAATTTAATGTTTGGTAAACCTACGTGGACTTGGAATAACGCAGATTATAGCTATAGGTTCATGAAAAACACCTATTTTAAGGCTTTTGATTCGCCATGAATGGATGTTGGTGGTCTAATTTATGTGGATTGGAATGGTGCGGATACTGACAACGCAAAGAATCGCGCTATTCGCGCGGTAAGGTGGGGTTATGAAAGTAGTAGTGCAACGAGTGAGCCAAGCCAGCGTTGACGTTGTCAACGAACTGGGCACCATCGACCCCACCTTCGAACCGCAGCAGATCGGACCGGGCTTCATGCTGCTGGTCGGCGTGAGTGATGAGGATGGCGAGGAACAGCTTTCTTGGCTGGCCCACAAAATCCTCAACCTGCGCGTTTTTGAAGACGAACAGGGCAAAATGAACCGTTCCATCAAAGACATCGGCGGCGAAATCCTGTCCATTTCGCAGTTTACGCTGTTTGCCGACGTGAGGAAAGGCAATCGCCCCAGCTTCGTCAAAGCAGGTAAACCGGAACATGCCAACATCACGTGGATCAAATTCAACGAGGCGTTGCGTTCTGGCGGCGTGCCAGTACGCGAAGGCCGTTTCGGAGCGCATATGCGCGTCGGCCTGATCAACGATGGTCCGGTCACCATCGCCATCGACACCGACAATCTGTGATCAGTATTTGATTACAGCACCGATTGTTGGGTGATATAAAACAATTGAGGGTCTGCAAGTTAAACTGCAGACCCTCAACTATTATAAATACTTTTTGATCGACGGTGACATTTACTTGTTTTCGGTAATTATCGTCACCTTGTTCGGATCAATCTTCGTTGGGTCAAGAGTCAATTCCTTGATGGCATCCGCACGAATCGTGCCGGACGAAGGATTGAATACACTATCGATAGTGCTGTGAATATCGGCATCCACATTCGAATATTCGAAAGCAAGCGTCGTATTGATTAGACGGCAATTACGCAATACGAGATTATCCACATAGCACAAACCCTGCAGGCTTTCGATCGTACAATTCTCAAACGTGACATTACGAGAATTCCAAGCCAAGTACTCGCCGGCAATAAACGAATCGCGCACAGTCACATTCTCGCAATTCCAGAAGCAATCCTTGGAAATCAATCGAGAATTCGAAATCTCAATATTACGTGCGCCATCAAACGGATAATTGCCAACCAAACGCAGGTTATAGGCTTTAATATCGGAACAATTCATCGCCAGATAATCGCCACGAGCACTCACATTTTCCAGTGAAACGTTCGAACAAGCCCATAATGTTTCCTCGGCATTGACGAAATCAACATTCCTCAACGCAACATCATGGCAACGGCGGAAATTCTTCGGCGCTTCAAATGTGCAATCCTCGATGCGAATGTTGTTTGCATACCACACGCCTGCGCGTGCCATCGCGAACCACGTGCAATCCTTCGCCGAAATATCCGAGCAATACCACAGCGGATATTTCCATTTGAATGAACTCGACTCAAGCTCGATATCATGCGCATGCTTCAACGGTGATTCGCCATCATCGAAAATCGTGTCGATATATCGCTTGCCTGATGCTTGGAATTCTGCGCGTTCGCCGGTCAGCAACGCCTGACGAACCTCGTGCATGTCACTCACTGATAACTCTCCTTGAAAACGTTCTGTTGCCAAGATAGAAAGTTCAAGTACTTGAAGTCAAACGCATGCCCATGTTTCGCTGGCGGGCGAAGCGGATGAGCGATGGAACGCGTTATAAGCAATGTCGATATGCGTGCGGGTGTTTGCGAAACATGACTGTCGGTACCATGAATTGAACGATTAGACAATTGGGTGGTTACAAGGCATTGTGGTCACGAACGGGCTTGCCACGTATGGCAGGGAGGAATGCGGATGAGCCAGCGGAATGGGGGAGTGAAAACGCGTGCGTTCAAAGCCGCGTTCCCCAAAGTGCTGCCGATTTGCATCAGCTTCTTCTTTCTGGCCATGTCGTACGGAGTGCTTATGGGAACCCGCGGGTTTTCGTTCCTGTGGCCGTTGTGCATGAGCGCGTCCATCTACACCGGTTCCATGGAATTCGTTACGGTGAATCTGCTGGTTTCCGCATTCAATCCGTTCGCCACGCTTATGTTGGCGCTGATGATGGGAACAAGGCACCTGTTTTACGGACTGTCCATGCTGGGGCGTTTCAAGAACATGGGGGCGAAAAAACCGTATTTGATTTACGCCATGTGTGATGAGACGTTCGCGGTCAACAACAGCGCGCAAATACCGGCGGATGTTGACCGCGGCTGGTTCTATTTCTTCGTGTCGCTGCTGAATCAGGTTTCCTGGGTGGCTGGAGCGACGCTCGGAGGCATTGTCGGCGGGCGATTGACGTTCGACACCACCGGTTTGGATTTCGTGATGACCGCATTGTTTGTGGTTATTTTCGTGGATCAATGGTTGACAACGAAACGCAAAAGCCATATGGCGGCGTTGACGGGCACTGTGGTGCCGGTGATTTGCATGGCGCTGTTCGGTGCTGACAATTTCATGATCCCGTCGTTGATTGCCATGCTGGTGATGTTCATTATGTTGCGTCCGTATTTGGATGATTTGAAACCTGATGATGTTGGGAAACGTGATGATGCTGATGGTGCGGTCGAATCCGCTGCGGATCGTAACGAAGTAGGGGAGGTGCGGTCATGATCATGACCACATGGCAGGGCGTCGTCACTGTACTGATGGCGGTGCTTGGCACCATCATCACCCGTTTTCTGCCGTTCGTGCTCTTTCCCGAGCCAAAGAAACCGCCGCACATCATCGACTATCTTGGCAACGTGCTTCCGTATGCTATGACCGGACTGCTGGTGGTGTATTCGCTGAAAAACGTCAATCCTTTTGCTGGAAGCCACGGCATTCCCGAAGCGATCGCCATCGCCGCGATCGTCGTGCTGCACGTATGGAAACGCAACATGCTGCTCTCGATCGCCGGCGGCATCGTCGTGTATATGGCATTACTTCAGCTTGTTTTTGCATGATTGTCTGTTTTGTAGGATTGCCCAAATCTGAAGTGAGTTTTATAGGGATTTTCCACAGTTGTTATTGCTGATATCCCATATCGTGAGAAGAAATGCGTTGATGCGATTGACGCGCCTACTCTTTTTCTTTAGCCAATAAGGAGCTGTGTTGAGCGGCTCTGGCTGTATAGAAGAGTTATATCTAACGAGAGAGAACAATATGACTAGTGCAGCAAGCACTGCCAATGCCGCGGTTCCAGCGCCCGGCAAACTGGAGTTCAAGGATGATTACACGCCTGAGGAAGCGGAACGCGTCATCCGCAATTCGAAGGGGCTCCCTGTCGGTGTGAAGCCGAAGATGGTGTGGACGTGGCCGAAGGCCCTGCTGTGGGCCGTCATCGCCATTGTGTGCGCTATTGGTTGGGCTATTCTGGCGGTTTCCCGTGGCGAGCAGATCAGCGCCATCTGGTTCGTGGTTGTGGCATTGTGCTCCTACGCGATCGCTTACCGTTTCTACGCGTACTATATTCAGATCAAGATCATGCGTACCGACGATGCGAACGCGACGCCGGCCGAGCGCGTGCATGACGGCGCCAACTTCGAACGTGCCGACCGTCGCGTGCTGTTCGGCCAGCATTTCGCAGGCATTTCCGGTGCGGGCCCGCTTGTTGGTCCTATTCTGGCCGCCCAAATGGGTTATCTGCCGTCCGTGATGTGGATCATTCTCGGTGTGATTTTCGCCGGCGCCGTGCAGGATATGCTCATGCTGTGGATCTCCGCCAAGCGTCGCGGCCGTTCCTTCGGTCAGATGGCAACCGACGAAATGGGCAAGTTCGGCGGCACTATCCTGTCGATCTTCCTGATCGTGATGACCGCCATCGCCATGGCATTCCTTGCGCTCGTGGCCATCAAGGCCATGGCTTCCTCGCCGTGGGCCGTGTTCTCTATTGGTATGACCATTCCGATCGCCTTGATCATGGGCTGCTTCCAGCGTTTCCTGCATCGTAGCGTTATCGAAACCACGGTGCTCGGCTTCGTGCTGCTCGTGATCGACATCATCGCTGGCGGTTGGATCTCCAGCGTTCCGGCAATCGCCGATGTGTTCACGTTGAACGCCAAGGAACTGGTTATCGCACTGGTGATCTACTCCTTCGCCGCCGCCGCGTTGCCGCACTGGCTGCTCGTCACCCCGCGTGACTACCTGTCCACGCTGATGAAGATCGGCACGCTTGTGCTGCTCGTGCTTGGCATTCTCATCGCCAATCCGTCCGTGCAGATGCCGGCTCTGACTGAATTCGCGTCCACCTCCACGGGACCGACCTTCGCAGGCGACCTGTTCCCGTTCCTGTTCATCACCATCGCGTGCGGCGCTCTTTCCGGCTTCCACGGCGCAGTGAGCTCCGGCCTGACCCCGAAGGCTGTGGAGAAGGAAAACCAGATCCGCATGATCGGCTACGGCTCCATGCTGGTTGAATCCTTCACCGCCGTGATCGCACTGATTGCAGCCATCACCATTTCCCAGGGCGTCTACTTCTCCACGAACATGTCCGCCTCGCAGATCTCCACCGCTTCCGGCGTGACCCTGACCGCCACTTCCACTCCTGACGAGCAGGCTGAGGCCGCGGTCAAGGCCGTGGATTCGATGAAGGTTTCCGACATTGAAGGCAACCAGATGAAGGTCACTTGGGATTCTGTCGACGAGAACGGCAATGCCAAGACCTATGAAGGTGCCGACGCTTTGAAGCAAGCCGCTTCCGACATTGGCGAGAACACCATCGTTTCCCGCACCGGCGGCGCCACCACGTTCGCTATGGGTATGGCCAACTTCCTCAAGTCCTACCTCGGCGGTCATGACTCCATGGCCTTCTGGTACCACTTCGCCATCATGTTCGAAGCGTTGTTCATCCTCACCACCGTTGACAACGGCACCCGCGTGGCCCGTTATCAGATTGGTGAGTTGCTGGGCAACGTGCGCAAGCTGAAGAAGTTCGCTGATCCGACGTGGAAACCGGGCAACATCATCACCACACTGATCGCAACCGCCCTGTGGGGTGGCCTGCTGTGGGTCGGCGTGTGCGATACGAATGGTGGTATCAACGCCATGATGCCTATTTTCGGTATTTCCAACCAGCTGCTTGCCGCCGCATGCTTCATGTTGGTCACCGTTTGCGTGGCCAAGCTTGGCTATAAGAAGTACCTGTGGATTCCTGTTGTTCCTCTCGTTTGGGATGTGGCCGTGACCTTCACCGCCGACTTCCAGAAGATCGTCGGACCGATCAGTTACTTCGCCACCGCTTCCAAGTATCAGGCGCTGATCGATGGTGGCACTTTGGAAGGCGAAGCGTTGGTCAACGCCAAGGCCGCACTCTCCAATGCGTACCTTGATGGCGTGCTCTCCGTGTTCTTCATGGTCATGATGGGAGTCTTCCTGGTCGTCGGAATCTACCAGACCGTGAAGATTCTTGCCAAGGGCAAGTTCGGTGTGGAAACCACGTCTGAGGAGCCGTTCGTGGAATCCGAATGGTTCGCACCGTCCAGCCTGGTCGCCACCAAGCTCGAAAAGAAGGTGCAGCGCGAATACGCGGCCAAGAGCTATGAGCTGGCGCAGAAGGAAAAGGCCGCAGCCTGATGCAGGGATTCACCACCATGGTCAGACGAATCTGGTCCGCATTATTGAAAGCCAAGGCCGGATTCGTCTGGTATGTGCGCGAATTCAGTGGAGAAGCGAAATACGACCACTATCTGGAGCATTTCGCAAGCGAACATCCCTGCGAAACCCCGCTGACCGAACGCGAATACTGGCGCATGCGAGAGGAATACGATCGCAAGCATCCCAACACCAGTTGCTGTTGCTGAAACTAACGGCCATACATAAACAATCCCCGTCTTTCATTTCGGAAGACGGGGATTGTTTTTCTTATATTTATGTTGCTTGCGATTATTCCTATACCGAAGATATTCGATTGCATGTTCCGCAATCAATATTTCGCAATCAAGAAGCGAGTCCCATGCTGTATTTCAATGTCATCACACGAATCGCGGACTGCGCTATTTTGTCTGCAAAAGCGGAATCGGCCGCGGCTTTTGCGTTCAGCCCATCCAAAATCGGTTGAACATAATCGGAAGCGCCAATGCAGGCAAGATCACCTCCGGCATCGACCAATCGCACCCCCAAATCACTCGGCTGAATGCCACCCAACGCAGTGGCGGACAAAGAATCCGAAGTGATGACACCTTGGAATCCGACCGTATTGCGTAGATAATCCGTTACCAAAGCGCTGGAGAACACGGCGGGATTATTCGGATCAATAGCCTGATAGGTAGCCAAAGACATCATCACCATGGAAGGATTCGCCTCCAACGTACTGTTGAACGCGCCGATTTCCGCACCGTCCAACGTGGTGGTGGTATCAAGAATGCCGTCGGCGGTGAAATCGGTATTGCCGGTTACCGAACCAAGTCCCGGATAATGCTTGATGGCGCTGCCAACACCCGAATCCGCCATGCCCTGAATGAACGCCTTGGCATGGTCGGCATTGCCGTCCGCATCAAGACCAAAATCACGATACAGTGCGCCGATCGGGTCATTGGAAGCCCTATCTACCGTTACCGTGCCCACCACCGGCGCCAAATCAACATTGATGCCGGCCGACTTGAGTTGGGAACCCCATACGGCAGCCGATTGACGAAGTTGATCGGTCGACATTGTTCCCTGATCGGTGGCGGAAGGCATCTGGTCGAACCCAGCGCCTTGAAGATGCTGCACCAAACCACCTTCCTGATCGGTGGTCATCAGGAGTTGATTATTACCAGGGGCATACGATTGCAAGGTGGATGTGGCGGTGGCCACGCCAGCCGTTCCCGAATTCCAATTGCCGATGATCAACACCGATCCGACATGCTGGTTCACGATAAGATCCTGCAATGTCGAAGGATCGGATCCCGCATACAGGGGTGCCATGACGAGCTGACCGACGCGCTCTGCAAGACTCATGGCATTGACCGCAGCCACGGCTCTGCCATGCGGCGAGTCGTCCACCACGCTTGGCACGTTGGATTTGTCAAGTGCATCATGTGATGCATCGGACTGCTGCGAATTGGATTGCTCGGATTGGTTGGAGCCAGCATTCAAACTCGCGCTGGATGAACACCCAGCGAACGATAGCGGCAGTGCGATGGCGCACAGTGCGGCAGCACAACGAGCGAAATGAACGTGAACTCTCCTCATAGTGTCATTATCTATCACATGCCGGTGATGGCGAATACGATCGCATAAGAAAAGAACGGGTGGATTCGTGTTCGTGAATTGCGTAAACATTAGGCTGGCGGCATAAAGCCGTTCCGTGCCTGTCGATAGGCTATTAGTATGTCTTTTTTTGATATGTTTGGTCCCATGTTCGACCCGGAAAGCGGTCCGAACCGCTCCCAAGGGCAGCGTGCCAATAAATCCGGCAACGATGATCCCATCATTCTCAATGTCGAAACCGATGGTGATGACACCGCCCGGTCTTCGGCGAACATGCCTCCAAGAGGTCCGTCCGGTCCGCGTATCACACGCCAGCCGAACCGTCCGCGCAAATCGTCGAACGGCAACAAGATTCTAATCGGTGTGGTGCTGGCGCTTGCCATCATCATCGGCCTGTTCTTTGGCTTGGCGCAGTTCATCACCGACGTCATGTGGTATGCGCAGCTTGGCTTCCAAAGCGTGATTTGGACGCAGTTGGGTACCAGGGTAGGCCTGTGGGTGGCGTATGCGCTGCTGATCGCCGCGGTCGGATTCCTGTCCGCGTCGCTGGCGATCTGGGCTCGCCCCGATGCCGCCGATGGTTCCACGATTCGTATTAACGGCGACACCATTGAAGTGGGCAAGGGCGTGAGTTCGAAGAGCGCACGTCGTGTGGCTGTGGTGATTTCGCTGATCGTTGGTTTGATGTTCGGATCGCAGTTCAATGCGAATTGGTCTGAAATCCTGCTGATGTTCAATGCGCAGAGTTTCGGCACCACTGATCCGCAATTCGGCATTGACAATGGTTTCTATGTGTTCGTGTTGCCTGGATTGAAGCTGATCATGTCGGCGGTGTCGTTGCTGTTGCTTGCCGGCATCATCTTCTCCATCGTCACGCATGTGATGATGGGTGGCATCCGCATCACCATGCCAGTGCATGGTCGTGGCCTGTTCCACATCACCAAGCGTGCGCGTAGGCAGATCGGCATTTGGCTGATGCTCAACATGTTCGCATGGGCGACGAATCAGGTGCTTGGCGTGTTCTCCCACCTCACGCAGGAGGGTAGCCGCATCACCGGTGCCACGTATACCACGGTCAACGCCACGATTCCCGTTACCTTCATCATGGCTGCCATCATCGCCATTCTCGGTGTGATTCTCGGCGTGTGGATCATGAAGTCGCATGCGTTGGAAGGCCAGGCTCCGATTGCGGTGCGTGCTTCCGAAGCGCTTAAAGCGTGGAAGGTGCCGACCGTGGCCATCGCATCCGCCATTGTGGTGAGCTTGGTGCTTACCGTGGCATGGCCGATGCTGCTGCAGCGTTTCCGTGTGAATCCGAACGCGCAGGAAATGGAATCTACCTATATCCAGCGTAATATCGACGCCACCCGTGAAGCATACGGTCTGAACAATGTGAAGACCGAACAGTATCAGGCCACTACGGAAGGCGAGGCTGGTGCGTTGGCTGATTCCGCGGAATCGACCGCGCAGATCCGACTGCTCGATCCGCAGATCGTTTCCCCGACATTCAAGCAGCTGCAGCAATCCAAGCAGTATTACACGTTTGCCGATACTCTTGCCGTCGACAAGTATGAGGTCGACGGTGTGAGCCAAGACACGGTGATCGCAGCACGAGAACTTGACCTTGACGGTCTTGACAATCGCAACTGGGTCAACGACCATACCGTATACACGCACGGCTATGGTGTGGTGGCCGCCTACGGCAACAAGGTGACTGCCGACGGCCAGCCGAAGTTCTTCGAGGCGGGCATCCCAACCCAAGGCAAGCTCACCGAATCCGAACAGTACGAGCCGCGTATCTACTTCTCGCCGAACGCTTCCGAATATTCGATCGTGGGTGCTCCGGAAGGCACGCAGTCGTGGGAGTTCGATTACCCGACCGGTTCCGAAGGCGCCACCAACACGTTCGATGGCAATGGCGGCCCGAAGATCGGCAATATCTTCTCCCGACTGCTGTATGCCATCCGTTTCGGCTCCGACCAGATTCTGTTCTCTAACCGTGTGAACTCCGAATCACAGATCCTCTACGATCGTTCCCCGAAGGAGCGTGTGGCCAAGGTCGCGCCATACCTGACGCTTGACGGTCGTGTGTACCCGGCGGTCGTGGATGGTCGTGTCAAGTGGATCGTCGATGGCTACACCACGTCTGACGCCTACCCGTATTCGCAGATGACCGATCTGGGCGAAGCCTCCAAGGATTCCACCACGGAATCTTCGGCCACGGTGAGTGAGCTGGCTTCGAAGAACGCCAACTACATTCGCAACTCCGTGAAGGCCACCGTCGATGCGTATGACGGTTCCGTGGACCTGTACGTGTGGGACGAATCCGATCCGGTGATCAAGGCATGGCAGAAGATCTTCCCCGGCCAGTACCACCAGTTGTCGGAGATTTCCGGCGATCTGATGAGCCACCTGCGTTACCCGGAAAGCCTGTTCAAGGTGCAGCGAGAACTGTTGACCAAGTACCATGTGTCGAGCGCCAGCCAGTTCTTCTCCGGTGAGGATTTCTGGCAGACTCCGGTCGATCCGACCGAATCTCAACAGGCTCAGGAACGCGACATTCTGCAGCCGCCGTACTACCTGACGCTGCAGACCGGCGGATCCAACGAGCCGGTGTTCTCGTTGACGTCGTCGTATATTCCCGCCGGTGCGTCGACCCGAGAGATCCTGACGGGCTTCTTGTCCGTTGATTCCGATGCGGGCAACGAAAAAGGCAAGATCGGCGCGAACTATGGCACGCTTCGATTGCAGGAGTTGCCGAAGGATTCCAATGTGCCAGGCCCAGGCCAGGCGCAGAACAACTTCAATGCGTCGGCAGACGTGTCGAAGGAACTCAACCTGCTTGAATCCGGTTCCACCAATGTGCAGCGAGGCAATCTGCTCACACTGCCGCTCGGCGGCGGATTGGTGTACGTGCAGCCGGTGTACGTCAAGTCTTCCGGTTCCACCAGCTTCCCGCTGTTGAAGAAGGTGTTGGTAGCCTTCGGCGACCAGGTCGGATTCGCCGACACGTTGGACGAAGCGCTTGATCAAGTGTTCGGCGGCAACTCCGGTGCATCCGCTGGCGATGCTGAAAACGTCGACGGCTCGACCA
Source organism: uncultured Bifidobacterium sp. (assembly GCA_959028125.1). Lineage (GTDB taxonomy): Bacteria > Actinomycetota > Actinomycetes > Actinomycetales > Bifidobacteriaceae > Bifidobacterium. The sequence continues at coordinate 38,837 of CAUFQQ010000009.1, forward strand.
GTGGCAAGACTGATACGTCCGATACCAACGGCGATGCCTCCACCGACGGTTCTTCCGGAACCGATGGCACGGATTCGTCATCTGGAACAGACTCGGGCAATGACAGCAGTTCCGGCAATACCGGTAGTAGCTCCGGCACGATGAGCAACGGTCTGAAGAGCGCGCTTAACGACGCTTCTCAGGCAATGAAGGATTCCGATGCGGCTATGAAGAAGGGCGATTGGTCCGCTTATGGCGAAGCACAGAAGAAACTTCAGGAAGCGTTGAACAAGGCGCTCGAGCTCGAACAGTAATTCCCTACGGTTTTCCGTACGATTGCTGATCACATGAGGCGGGAGACTGGTTCCATATGGGGAACCGGTCTCCCGCCTTCTGCGTATGACCGGTATGCTCAAAGCATGATCGAGTATTCCTATCGCGTTGCGACGCAAGACGACATTCAAGCAATCACCGACATCTACAACGCCGCAGTCATACGAGGAGGATCATCCGCCGACATAACCCCACGCACATACGAACAGCGCAAAGCATGGGTTGAATCGCATCATGATCCGTATGCGGTGTTCGTCACGGAAACGGCAGATGATGACGGAAAGAAGCAGATCATTGGATTCAGCGCGCTTTCCGTTTTCTACGATCGCGCAGGATACGACGGCGTCACCGATCTCGCCTATTATATCGATCCGCAATGGCAGGGCAGGGGAGTCGGTACATACACACTCACCAAACTGCTTGAAGAATGTCGAAAGCGTAATATGCGTAAGGCATGCGGCATTATTTTCGCAGACAATGCCGGTTCGATCGCACTGATGAAACGGTTCGGTTTTACACAGTTTGGCCTCATGCCAACTGCCGCCACCGATTCCACCGGCACCATGCGTGACATGAGTTACTGGTATCTCGACCTGTAAGTACAATCTTTGCGGTTATCAAGACGAGACAACGTGACGCAATATGAACGCGCACAAACGTATGTATGAATGAATGGAACGATTTCAATGGCATCTGATTTCTGGTTGATCGCAGGACTTGGCAATCCGGGATCCAAATACGAAGGCACCCGTCACAATATGGGATTTATGGCGGCCGATCTGTTGGCCGAACGTTGGTCGGTCAACTTTTCCGACCATAAAGGGCTTGCCATGCTCGGCAAAGGCGTGATGAACCTGTCTGGCCGTAACGTCAAATTCTTCCTGGCAAAGCCGCTCACCTACATGAACGAGTCAGGCAATGCGTTGGCTTCCATCAGTGCCTACTATCAGATTGAACCAGACCATATTGTGGTGATTCACGACGACATGGATCTTGATTTCGGACGTATCAAAGTCAAGGCAGGCGGCTCCGCAGGCGGCCATAACGGCATCAAATCAATTGATCGTGCCTTGGGAACGCCAAAGTATGCCCGAGTGCGCATGGGAGTCGGTCATGCGCAACGCGGCGCCCACGCCCACGACAACACGGTGAATTGGGTGCTGGGCGGATTCGGTCCGGATCAGCGCAAGCAGCTTCCGGAATTCCTTGCCGACGGTGCCGACGCGGCGGAAACCATCATCTTCAACGGCCTCGCCAAGGCTCAGGAGCAGTTCAATGGCCGCTGAACCGGTGCAACTGCCGACGTCAGGTTCGCTGGCTGGCATTCTCGACGTACTCGAAACCGATGAGGATTTTCGTGCGCTGATTTCCGACGAGATCGAAGTGCCGGAATCCGACATAGACCCCAGCATCACCGTTGGCGTTCCCGAAGGATTGCGTCCGGCGCTCGCTGCCGGGGCAGCGGGAACACGACCGGTTGTGCTTGTGGTGGCTTCCGGGCGCGAGGCCGAGGAAATGGTTGAGGCGATTCGTTCGTGGTATTCCGGCGATCCAAACGATGTGGCACAGCTTGAAGCGTGGGAAACCTTGCCGCACGAACGTCTTTCGCCTCGCGCCGATACCGTGGCGAGCCGTATGGCGGTGTTCCGCAGACTGATGCACCCTCAAGAGGGAAGCAAGCTGTTTGGCCCCATCAGGATTCTCGTCATGCCGGTGCGTTCCCTGATTCAGCCTGTGGTTGCGGGCTTGGGGGATGTGGAGCCGCTGGTGTTCTCCCAAGGTGAGGAGTTGGCGCTCGATGAGGCGTCGCATCGACTGGTGGAGAATGCGTATACTCGAGTCGACTTGGTGATGGATCGTGGTGAATTCGCAGTGCGAGGCGGCATTATCGACGTGTTTCCTCCAACATTGCCGCATCCGGTTCGTATCGAATTCTTCGGTGACGAAATCGATACCATCAAGGAATTCCATGCATCCGACCAGCGTACGTATGGCAGTGACATTCCGATGGTCTGGGCCACGCCATGCCGTGAGCTGCAGCTGACCGAAAAGGTGCGCGTGCGTGCGAAATCCCTGATCGGCTCCATTCCAAACGCCGAAGACATGCTTGAATCCATTGCCAACGCCATTCCTGTCGAAGGCATGGAATCGTTGCTTCCCGCATTGGTCGATGATATGGAACCGGTGCAGGGCATGCTTCCCAAGCGTGCGTTGGTGATGCTGTCCGATCCGGAAAAATTGCGTCGCGCTGCCGACGATCTTGCCAAAACGGCTAATGAATTCCTTGCAGCCAGTTGGCATGTTGCTGCATCCGGTCATGGTGCCGGCGCTCCAATCACATTCGATCAGGCGAATTTCTACGATTTTGAGGAAACGATTTCCTCACTGGTGTTCTCTAGGCATGACGTATGGAAGCTTACGAGTTTCGGTGTGGACTCCAGTAGGGAAGGCCGCGTTCAGCTCGACGCCACCAATCCTGGAGAATATCGCGGAGATGAGGCCAAGACGGCTTCCGGTATCGAAGGTCTTCTTGATGCCGGCTATGCCGTCACCGTCACTGCAGGAGCGCAAGGCACTCTTGTTCGACTCAAACGTGCCATCAACGAAACGGGAATCGCCAACTTCGACTGCATCAGATCGCGTGCCATCGACGGATTCGTCGATAATGCCGCGAAAGTCGCACTGCTTACCGAACGGGACCTGACCGGACGTACATCGGCCGCGGGACAGGCAAAAACACCGAAACGTCGCCGTAAGGCCATCGACCTTATGGAGCTCAAAGCCGGCGATTACGTGGTGCATGAGCAGCATGGCATCGGCCGGTTCCTCGAAATGCGCCAGCGTACCATCGGAGCGGGCGCCAACCAGACCACACGCGAGTATCTGGTCATCGAATACGCATCCAGCAAGCGCGGCGCACCTGCCGACAAACTGTTCACCCCCACCGACCAGCTTGACCAAGTCAGCAAATACATCGGTGCCGACGCTCCAAAACTCAACAAACTGGGCGGATCCGACTGGGCTGCCACCAAGGCGAAAGCACGTAAGCATGTGCACGAAATCGCCGAAGATCTGGTCAAACTGTATTCGGCACGTCAACGTATGCAGGGGTATGCCTTCAGCAAAGACACCCCTTGGCAGAAAGAACTGGAAGACGCTTTCCCATACCAGGAAACCGCCGATCAGCTGACCACCATCGACGAGGTCAAATCCGATATGGAAAAGCCCGTGCCGATGGATCGCCTGATTTGCGGCGACGTGGGATTCGGCAAAACCGAAATCGCCGTACGTGCCGCATTCAAGGCGGTGCAGGATTCCAAACAGGTGGCTGTGCTGGTGCCGACCACATTGCTGGTGCAACAGCATTTCGAGACGTTCACCGAACGTTTTGAAGGTTTTCCGGTGGAAGTAAGGGCGATGAGCCGTTTCCAAACCACCAAGGAGATCAACGACACCATCGAGGGACTTGAAGACGGTTCCGTCGATGTGGTGATCGGTACGCACAAACTGCTCGGGCCGAAGGTCAAATTCAAGGATCTGGGACTGGTCATCATCGATGAGGAGCAGCGTTTCGGCGTCGAACACAAAGAGACGTTGAAGGCGTTGCGTACCAATGTGGATGTGCTGAGTCTGTCGGCAACACCGATTCCGCGAACGCTGGAGATGGCCGTTACAGGCATTCGTGAAATGTCCACGTTGGCCACGCCTCCTGAAGACCGCTTGCCGGTGCTTACCTACGTTGGCGCGTATGAGGATGCTCAGGTCACTGCTGCGGTCAGGCGTGAGCTGTTGCGCGGTGGCCAGGTGTTCTACGTGCACAACCGAGTGCAAGACATCGCTTCGGTTGCCGCGAAGATTCACGAGCTGGTGCCGGAATCGCATGTCGGCATCGCCCATGGCAAGATGGGGGAGAAGCAGCTTGACGGTGTGATCCGAGACTTCTGGCATCGCGACATTGATGTGCTCGTATGCACCACCATCATCGAAACCGGTCTTGATATTTCCAATGCGAATACGTTGATCGTCGATCATGCCGACCGTTTCGGCCTAAGCCAGCTTCATCAGTTGCGCGGTCGTGTCGGGCGAGGCCGTGAGCGTGCCTACGCGTACTTCCTATATGATCCGACCAAGCCGATGACCCAGCAGTCGCATGACCGACTGGCCACCATCGCGCAGAACACCGCGCTCGGCTCAGGTTTTGACGTGGCGATGAAGGATCTTGAGCTGCGTGGCACCGGCAATCTGCTGGGCGACGAGCAGAGCGGGCATATCGAGGGTGTTGGTTTCGATCTGTATGTGCGCATGGTGTCCGAGGCCGTCGAGCAGTACAAGGAACCGGAACGTACGGAATCGGTTGCTGTCACCATCGATCTGCCGATCGAAGCGTCCATTCCCGTCAGCTACATCGATTCCGACAAATTGCGATTGGAAGCCTACCGCAAGTTGGCGGGTGCTCGTACGGAAGCCGATCTTGACGAGTTGCGTGATGAGCTTACGGATCGTTACGGCAAGCCTCCGGTCGATTTCGAGGCGCTGTTCGATGTGGCGAGACTTCGGTTCAAGGCAAGGAAGTTGGGCATTACCGAAATCATCGGGCAAGGCCGTAACGTTCGTGTCGCCAAATTCGAGCCGCGAGAATCCGTGCAAATGCGCATGGCCCGAATCTACAAGGGCATTCAATACCGTCCGATGACTAAAACGTACCTGATTCCCGCGCCGTTCGCAGGTTCGCTGGGATCTGGTCCAATGAGCTCTGATGAAATCGTTGGTTGGACGAACCAATTGCTGGATGACCTTGACTGGAAGCCAACGCCAAGGAAATAGCAGGTGAAGTTCCAGACGCATCCGACACGATTTGTGTGAGCGTTCACACAAATCGTGTCGGATAAGTTTGCCATACGTCCACAAAACGCACTATTCTAGGCAATGTCATCACAACCTAACGTTTATAAGGAGTAGTTGTGGCAGTAATTGAAAGCGTTTACGCGCGTCAGATTCTCGATTCCCGCGGCAACCCGACCGTTGAGGTCGTTCTCGACACCGAAGACGGTGCTCAGGGCCTGGGCCTCGTTCCGTCCGGTGCTTCCACCGGTGAAGCTGAGGCTTGGGAGCGTCGCGATGGCGACAAGTCCGTGTATCAGGGCAAGGGTGTTCTCAATGCCGTCAAGGCCGTGAACGAAGAGATCGCTCCGAAGGTCATCGGCATGGATGCTTCCGACCAGCGCGCTCTCGATGAGGTCATGATCGAGCTCGACGGCACCCCGAACAAGGGTCGTCTGGGCGCCAACGCCATCCTCGGCGTGTCCCTGGCTGCTCTGTACGCCTCCGCTGAGTCCGCGGGCCAGCCGCTGTACCGCTACATCGGCGGCACCAACGGCCACATCCTGCCGGTTCCGAACATGAACATCATGAACGGTGGCGCTCACGCTGACTTCGCCACCGACATTCAGGAGTACATGATCTCCCCGTACGGCTTCGACACCTACAGCGAGGCTCTGCGTGCAGGCGTTGAGGTCTACCACACCCTGAAGAACGTCCTGAAGAAGGAAGGCCTGGCCACTGGCCTCGGCGACGAGGGTGGCTTCGCTCCGAAGATGAAGTCCAACAAGGACTCCCTGAACTACATCATGGACGCCATCTCCGCCGCCGGCTACGAGCCGGGCAAGCAGATCGGCATCTCCCTCGACGTGGCTTCCTCCGAGTTCTACAACAAGGAGACCGGCAAGTACCACTTCGAAGGCGACGATCGTGAAGCCGGCTACATGCTCGACTTCTACGAGAACCTCATCAACGAGTACCCGATCGTCTCCATTGAGGATCCGTTCCAGGAAGAAGGCTGGGAAGACTGGGCTGCCATCACCGCCAAGCTCGGCGATCGTCTGCAGTTCGTCGGCGACGACCTGCTGGTCACCAACCCGGCACGTCTGGCTAAGGGCATCGAGCTCGGCGCCGCCAACTCCCTGCTGGTCAAGCTGAACCAGATCGGTACCGTCACCGAGACCCTCGACGCCATCGAGCTGGCCATCAAGAACGGCTTCACCTCCATGGTTTCCCACCGTTCCGGCGAGACCCCGGACACCACCATCTCCGACCTGGCTGTGGCAAAGAACACCGGCCAGATCAAGACCGGTGCTCCGGCTCGTGGCGAGCGTATTGCCAAGTACAACCGCCTGCTCGAGATCGAGGAGGAGCTCGGCTCCACCGCTCAGTATGCTGGCTACAGCGCTTTCAAGGCCTGCAAGAAGTACATCGCCAAGTGAGCGTAAGCGCATCGAATATGCGCTGATGTAGAGTGCCCGTCGTGTTCCTCGTCGAACGCGGCGGGTATTTTCATTGCTATGAGTTCAAAGTCACGCAAGAAAGCATCCAGAAGGGGCAGCGCTGGCCCCATCGCGTTCTTTGTGGCGGTATTTATCGTGGCTTTGGGATCCATCCAGCTGGCGTCGACGTTCCATACCTATGCGCTGAATATGGCTGAATTGAATGGCTTGAAGAAGCAGGAAGCTGCGCTGATAGCGCAAAAGCAGGAACTGGAAAACGACATCGCGCGTTGGGATGACAAAGCTTACGTTACAGCGCAGGCAAGGGATCGTCTGGGATTCGTATTTCCAGGAGAACAGGCGATTCGTGTGGAACATCCCGAAGCGGTGACCGGCGAAACCACAGAAGATGCAAAAAAGACGGATGAATCGCAGAAAACCGTACTGCCTTGGTATAAGGAAATGGCGTATTCGTTCAAACAAGCCGACCAATCGGACGAAGTGAAATCGAAATCGAGGGAAACGTCCGAAAGTACGTCAACCGGTGAATCGGATGCGAATGGAACAAGCCAGGAATCCGGTGGCCAGCAGCAGACTTCACAAGACAACAACCAACAGCAATCAGGAGATCAGCAGGAGTGACACAGGGTATGACAATCAGCGAACAGGCCAAAACCTTGGCGAAGAAGGTTCTCGACCAGCCTGCCACCGAGCATGATATTGCTGTGGTCGAGCGTCAGCTGGGTCGTTACCCGCGTGGCATGGTGGCTGTCGGAGCACGTTGCGTGTGTGGCAGGCCTTTGGCTGTGGTCACGCGTCCGCTGCTGCCGGGAGGTGTGCCTTTCCCTACCACTTGCTATTTGACTGGCCCGGAAGCGGTGAAAGCCATCTCCCACATCGAAGCCGAAGGCAAGATGAAGGAGTACAACGATCTTTTGGCTGAAGATGACGATCTGAAAGCCGCCTACGAGCGTGCGCACGAACTGTATTTGGCGTTCCGGCATGAAATCGCCGTTGCTATGGAAGACAGCGAAGAGCATATCGAAGGCACCAGTGCCGGCGGCATGCCTGTTCGCATCAAGTGTCTGCACGCCTTGCTGGCGCAAACGCTGGTGATGGGTGAGGGCGCCAATCCGATCGGAGACATGGCATTGGAGGCGATTCGTCATGAATTCGACCCCAATGTATGCCGTTGCACGGTGGAAAACGAAGACTGAACCATATTCAGACAGAAAGAAGAAGCAATGAAATCCGTTACTGTTGCCGGCATTGATTGCGGTACGAACTCGATTCGTCTGAAGGTCTCCCGAGTCAGCGAAGACGGCGTTGAAGATATTGTTCCGCGTATTCTTCGTGTGATTCGCCTCGGTCAGGATGTTGATAAGACGCATCGTTTCGCCGATGAGGCATTGGAACGTGCCTACGCCGCTGCCCGCGAATTCGCCGAGGTGCTGAAAGAGCATCCGGTGGATGGCATTCGTTTCGTTGCCACTTCGGCCACTCGTGATGCTGAGAACCGTGAGGAATTCGAAGACACTATCGAGCAGATCCTCGGCGTGCGTCCGGAAGTCATTCCCGGTACGGAAGAGGCTGATCTAAGCTTCCTTGGTGCCACGAGCGTGGTTCGTCGCGACGTCGAAGCTCCGTATTTGGTGGTTGATTTGGGTGGCGGCTCTACGGAATTGGTGCTTGGCGGCGATGGCGTAAGCCATCCGAACACGCAGGTGCAGGCCGCGTTCTCCATGAACATTGGCTCGGTGCGTATGACCGAACGCCACTTGAAGAACGATCCGCCTACCGAAGCGCAGATTCAAGAGGCCATTGCCGACATCGACGAGCATATCGATGAAGCGTTCAAAACGGTTCCTGCAGGCAAAACCCGCACTATCATCGGCGTGTCTGGCACAGTGACTACCATGACCGCTCTGGCCATGGGATTGACCGAATACGACCATTCCGCGGTGGATGGTGCCAGCTGCTCGCTGGAAGACGCTTATGCGGTTGATAACAAGTTCCTTACGATGCCGCGCGAAGAGCGCCTGACCTACAAAACCATTCACCCGGGTCGTGTTGACGTGGTCGGTGGCGGTGCACTGGTGTGGAATCGTGTGCTCGCCAAAGTCAGCGAAGCGGCCTATGCCGACCATGGTCAGCATATCGACTCCTTCATGGCCAGCGAGCACGGTTTGCTTGATGGCATTGTGTTGGATTACGGCACGCGATTGCTTGCCGAACGTTAACGTGGCATAATGACTTGGGCGTCGGCTTATTCGATGCCTTGCCGCCATGGCGAAACTGGTATACGCAACCGACTTAAAATCGGTCTCTTCGGATTGCGGGTTCGATTCCCGCTGGCGGCACCATGCGACCCAATCAGAATATACTGGTTGGATTTTGTTGTATCTCGCGCTGAGATGAGCTTAATGTTGACTCAAAATCCGGTGTCCACATGATGAACAACGCATGACAATCGTCGTGCAAGGGGCTAGTTTTCTCTGCTGTGAGAGTGGCGAACGGCGAACAATCTATGCGAAGCAGAAGATATGCGTCTCTATCTATTGACTATTTGACAACGAATCTTGCATACAGTGCGGTACTGTCGATGCTTCCGATAATGCTCACCCAGCGTGTCGGCTCAGCGAGTGTTTTGTCGGGTGTGATGCTTGGTGTTCTATCGGCTGCAGCACGGGGAAGTACACTGTTTTTAGGCCGGTTGATTGAGAAAATATCAACACTATGGCTCATGCAGATCAGCTTGGCGATTATCGTACTGGGACTAGTATCTTTTGCATGGCTATTGCAGGTTTCGCCTGTATTTGCTTTGCTTGGCTTGATGTTGTTCGGTGTTGGCATTTCATTGGTGAATTTCACTCTTCGAGGGCACATCATTGCAACCACTGCAGATAGCAAGGAGCAAGCATCATTCTTTTCGCTGGCAACCTTGTCTGCGAACTTAGGAGCTGCTATTGGTCCTATCACAGCGTCTTATGTACAGTGCAGACTTGGTCTCGCCAACTTTCTCATCATCATTTGTCTGATATATGCCGTCATATCCGTTATCACCGGAATTTGTTTTGAGCGACATGTTTATCTACGAACTTCAGATAGTCCTTCAGAGGAAAAAACTTCGATTCTTTCCACCATCGGTACATTATTGAGCAGTCGAAGAATGTTGCCGGTATTGCTGATTGTCGTTACTGGCAGTGTGATGAATGGGCAGCTTTTTTCTGGCATGTCACTCGTATTTCATGGTTTTTCTTCAGATTTGCTGCCGAGTGGACTGTTCTTCACTGTGGATGCCATTGCTGGGATAGTTTTGCAGTTCCCCATCAGCAGGCTGGTGGTACGCATCATGGATACAGGAAAAACATCAACGTATTGCATGGGCTTAAGCCTAGGGTTGTACGGCATCGCTTTTGTGCTGTTCGCAGCGGGAACGTTGATGCAATCGGTATGGTTCATATTTGCTGCTCTGCTGGTATTTGCATCTGCGGAATGCACGTACGCACCGTTGACAAATGTCGCCATGGTGGAATCCGGAGAAAACATGCCTCTTGTCGACATACTCAATTGTCGTCTTATTTTGACAGCCATTGGTGAATCCATCGGATCATTTTGTGGCGGATTTTTCGTGCCTTTTCTCACATCGGCTTTCCATGCAACATGGATGTATTGGCTGGCTTTGTCCATTATTGCAGTTTGTGGGCTTTTTTTAATGTATCCGAAAGGAAATGCAGATAAATGAATAAGAAATTTGACGTTGTGTCTCAAATGCTACGTAATGCAGAAATTGCTCCTAAAAAAATCGCCGTTGAAGATATGTCTGGATGCCTCACATATGAACAACTAGTTCAACAATCGATGAATCTCAAACAGAATATACTCTCTCAGTATGCTATTCAATGATGATGACTTGTCATTCATAGTCCGATCTCAGGTCTTCTGGCTGCGATGACGGCCTAATGGTCGAGGTCGTTGTGAAATATTGCTGGATAGCACGTACGAAACAATCCGTTATTACACTGGCGGCATTGATAACCCCAAGTAGCCGACTGGAACGGAAAAAGTATGACGTCGAAAGATATCAAGCCAGTAATCGAACAGCCCGATACGGAAATTCCGCTGATGCTCTCCCAAGCGATTATCGTCGCAGGAGTTTTGGCTGTGGGCGAACTGGCTTGTTCTCCGCTGTATTTCTCGTTGTTGAAGGCGTCGTTGGCATTGATTCCATGGGCTATGGAAGCGGTGTTCATGGCAGTGGCATTCACGTTCGTTGTGGGCTTTGCGCTGCTGTGGTGCGCCGAATCGTTCACGCTCAAAATGCGTGAACGGTTCCGACCGTTCGCATATGCGATTGTTGGACTTATCGGTTACGGTGTGTGGAGCCTGCTGGTGTTCTCCGTCACCATCAATTCCGTGCTTGCCATGGTGGGGGAGAGTGTGCTCACCAATGGCCAGATTGGTGCGATTGCGTTGAATGGCGCAGCTCTTGGTCTCGTCGCCTTCCTGTTCGCCAAGTTACTTGACGTTAAACTCGGCAATCGTAAAACCACGGCCATTATCATGCTGGTGGTGGAAGTTACGGCCGCCATCATTGGTTTGATCATTATGATTCTCATGTTCCGTGCATTGTATGCAGCCTGAGCAAGGCACCTGAGAAGCAAGGCGACGATTGGTATGTTCAGTATTCTCGAAATGTTCAAGATAGGCGTTGGACCAAGTTCCTCACATACTGTTGGTCCGATGGTGGCGGCATGCAAATTTGTCGAATCGCTTGAACATACGGGAACGCTTGGCCGTGTGAGCCGCGTGCGTACGGTACTGTATGGATCTCTTGCGTTGACGGGTTTGGGGCACGGTACCGATCGCGCGACTGTGGCAGGTCTGGAAGGTAACATGCCGCAAACCGTCGATACGGACCATGTGAACATCATTCGTCATGAATGCGAGTCGAGTGGGGAACTGCTGCTGGCTGGTAAGCATCGCATCGATTTCGACTATGCGCATGATGTGGTGATGGACGTGTGGCATCGTTTGGCCGCGCACCCTAATGGCATGCGTTTCCAGGCGTTTGACCAGCAGAACAATCTTGTTGATGAACAGGTCTGGTATTCCATCGGTGGAGGCTTCGTACGGCAAGGCAATGCCGAGGATCTGATGATCGGCATTCATGAGCGTCCGCCGGTCGGAACGTCTTTCGCCGATCAGCAGAGTGATTCCTCACTTGATGACGGCTCGGATGTGCCATATCCATTCACGTCATGCGACGAACTCATTGCATTATGCGAGAAGCATCATATGAGTATCGCCGACATTGTGTGGGCCAATGAAACGGCCATGCAGTCGGCGGTGCAGGTTCGCAGCGAACTGGATAACGTGTGGCGGGTGATGCGTCGTTGCGTACAGCACGGATGCCACACGTCGCAGACCGTGTTGCCCGGCGGTTTGAATGCGCCCCGCAGGGCACCGAAAATGTATGCAAGGCTTGCCTCGAACAGTGATGTGCTTGCGCGAGACAAGAAACGCGCGGATGCGGTGCTCGAATCGTCGGATGCGGCATGGGTGGATTTGTTTGCTTTGGCGGTGTCGGAGGAAAACGCCGGCGGTGGGCGAATCGTCACCGCACCGACCAACGGTGCTGCAGGAATCATTCCGGCAGTGCTTCACTATTACTGGCATTTCGTTGACCATGCGAACGAAGAGGGTGTTATTACCTTCCTGCTCACTGCAGGCGCGGTAGGGTACCTGTTTAAACGCAATGCCTCCATTTCCGGTGCGGAAGTCGGATGCCAGGGAGAAGTCGGTACGGCATGTTCGATGGCTGCGGCCGGTTTGTGCGCGGTGATGGGCGGTACTCCACAGCAAGTGGAGAACGCTGCGGAAATCGGCATCGAGCATAATCTGGGACTGACCTGTGATCCCGTGGGAGGTTTGGTACAGATTCCATGCATCGAACGCAACGCCATGGCTGCGAACACTGCCATCAACGCGGTTCGTATGGCTATGCTGGGAGATGGAACGCATATCGTGACCCTCGATCAGGCCATTAAAACCATGAAAGACACGGGCGAAGACATGATGTCCAAGTATAAAGAAACCTCAAAAGGTGGTTTGGCGGTCAATGTCGTTGAATGCTAGCGGTGGTTGGTGCTAGTCTAGGTGGCATTGTGCTTTTCAAGGAGGTTCACCATGGCATCTCAAATGCCCGTTGTCAATGTTGAGTTCGGCGATCGCCCGACCATCGAATTCCCGTCCGAGACCGCTCCGGCAGGTCTGAAGGTTGTGGAGCTGCTCGAGGGCAATGGCCCGATGGTTCGCCGCGGCGACACCGTCACCGTTAACTATCATGGTGTGGTCTGGGGCAAAGACACCCCGTTCGATTCCAGCTTCGACCGTCACCAGCCGGCCAGCTTCGGCATCGGTGTCGGCCAGGTCATCAAGGGTTGGGACCAGACCGTTCCGGGGCACAACGTCGGTTCCCGCTTGGTGGTATCCATTCCGCCGGAGTATGGCTATGGTTCCCGTGGCGTTCCGCAGGCCGGCATCGGCGGCGAAGACACCCTGGTGTTCGTGATCGACATCATCTCCACCCGCTGAAACTAAGCGGCATAGAGTAATTTCCAAGGTCAAGGAGGCAACATGGCCGAAGAAAAAACGCTTCTGCTGACGCAGGAAGCTTATGACAAGATGAAGGAAGAGCTCGCTTGGCGCGAAGGCGAGTATCGCGACGAAATCCTTTCCAAGGTTTCCGCGGCACGCGCCGAGGGCGATTTGAGCGAAAACGGCGGCTATCAGGCCGCTCGTGAGGCTCAGCGAGTAAATCAGGGCCGCATCGAGGAACTGACCGTCAAGCTGCGCAACGCGAAGATTCTGACCGCGCCCAAGGCCGGCGAAGTCGGCGACGGTTCTTTGGTGACGCTGGATGTCAACGGACGTGAAATGGTCTACGTGCTTGGCACGCGTGACCTGTCCATCGCCACGGACTACAGCATCATCAGCCCGGAATCCCCGATCGGCGCAGCCATCAACGGCGCTCACGAGGGAGACACGGTGTCGTATACGGCTCCGAACGGACGTGAGATTTCCGTGACCATCAAGGAAGCCAAGCCGCTCGCCTGAGTGATGTTCGTCATAAGCTGAATCTGATATTCCAGCGATATAAATACAAGGCTGGTTCATCGAACACAACGGATGAACCAGCCTTTTCGTATATTTCGTCAAACTGCAATCAGATATGATCTGAACTTACGGCCATAGCTGCACGCTCACCATGTAGATCGCCACCATATGGCATGCGTAACCGGCAACGGTGCCGCAATGGAAAAGCTCATGGAAGCCGAACACCTTCGGCCATGGATCGGGCTTACGTAGCGCGTATACGATGGCTCCGGCGATATAGCAGGCTCCGCCTGCGGCCAACAGCACCACAACCGCCGGACCGGCATATGGCGAAATCCAGAACAATCCCATGAATGCCACTCCGGAAACACCGAAAATAATATACACAATCACGTATAGCCAGCGTGGGGCGCTGATCCAGATGACGTGAATGATGAGCGCCACGGTAGTGCAGATCCACATGCCCGCGATGATTGAATTGCGCCAGAACGGTTCGAGTGCAAAGGAGACCGGCGTATAAGTGCCTGCGATCAGCAGGAAGATATTCATATGGTCGATGCGTCGTAGCACATCCGTGACGCGAGGCGACCAATCGCCCAAATGGTAGCAGGCGGAATTGCCGAACAATATCAGCGAACACGTCATGAACACGGCGCAGGCCCACTTCAAACCGGTACCGTGTGCCAGGCAGATCAGCACGATGCCGGCCGCCAATGCCAGAGGAGTGGCCACGGCATGAATCCAGCCGCGCATCGCCGGCTTGGGGCGACCATGCACGTCAAGACGAATCTTACGTTCGATCTCCGCCGGAGTGATGCCTTCTATTTTCGCGGCACGAGCTTCGCCCTTGGCTATAGCCATTTTCGCCTTGCCGTCGGCCTTCTTGCGGATGTTCTCGGCCTTGTTGCGTGCCTTCACGCGAATAATATCGGCCTTGGCTTGAAGGGCCTGTTCGCGTGCCTCGGCGATGATCGCTCGTTTTTCCTCGATCTCTACGTCTGTGGGTTTCGCCATCTGTGTGCCTCCACTGTAAGTTACGGAACCGTAACCTACGTTACCGTAACTCATGGATATGTCAATATTGCTTTTCCTGCAATATGCGTCGTGTCGTGCAAAACCTCTGGTGTGATGCGTATGATGGAGCGCATGGCTGATTTCTCACATATCTTGACGACCCGTCCCGATTTCGATGACGAAGATCGTGAATGGCTGCATCATCTGGTCGCCGACTGGCAGGTGATCGCCGACCTGAGTTTTGCTGATCTGCTGCTCATTCTGCAAAATGGCGAGGGCAAATACATTATTGCCGAACAGTGTCGTCCATCCACGGTGATGAGCCTGAGGGCCGACGATGTGGTCGGCGACGTTGTCGAGGAGGAAATGAGCGCTGAATTGGATGCCGCGATGGCTTCCGAATCGGTGTTCCGTTCCACGGTGCTCCGCACTGTGGGCGAGTCCACGGTGTGCAATGTGTATGCGCCGGTGCGTCATAATGGCAAGACGCTGGGCTTGGTGGTACGTGAGACGAATATGGCCACCCGGGAGTCGAACGGACGTTACGAATCCGAAAGCATCAGCGCAGGTAAGCAGCTGTATGAGATGATTCCTCGCGGTCAGTTCCCATATCGTAATCCGATTATGAACCAGCGTCACAATGCGCGTGTGGCGGACGGCTTCATCGTGCTCACCGTCGAAGGTATCGTGCGATATGCTTCGCCGAATGCCATCAGCTGCTTCCGACGTTTGGGATCGGTCAGCACCATGCAGGGGGAGTATCTGAGCGAAATCGGCACCAAATTGCTGCGCGAGAACGATCCCGTGCTGGAAACCTTGCCTCTGGTGCTCAGTGGCAAAGCCGCCGTCGATTCCGAACTCGATGCCAACAAGTCCGCGGTGTCCATGCGTTCGCTGCCGTTGATGGATGCCAATGGCCGCGTTGGCGCTGTTGTGCTATGTCGCGACGTGACTGAGCTTCGCCGTCGTGAAAAGGAACTGCAGACCAAGGATGCGACGATTTCCGAAATCCACCATCGCGTCAAGAACAACCTTCAGGCGGTTTCCGCATTGCTGCGACTGCAGGCACGTAAGACCAAGTCCGAAGAGGTCAAGAAAGAGCTGAAAGAGGCGCAGCGTCGTGTACAAACCATCGCCATGGTCCATGAAGGCTTGAGCCAGACCGCCGATGAAATCGTCGATTATGACAAGGTCATTTCCAGCCTGTTGAAGATGGCGGTGGATTTGGCCACCATGCGTGACCAGCATATCGACATCGACTTCATCGGCAGATTCGGCATGATGCCGGCGCAGGATGCCACGCCGTTGTCATTGGTGCTGACCGAGCTGATCACCAATTCCGTGGAACATGGCTTCGAAGGTCGCAAAGAAGGTCATATCACGATTTCCGTGGGACGCGGTGGCAACAACCTCAATGTTGTGGTCGAAGACGATGGCACGGGCTTGGCCAATGAGGAGCATGATGGTATGGCACGTTCCTCCGGATCCGGTTTGGGAACGCAGATCATCAGCACGTTCGTCAACAACGATTTCGGAGGCACGGTCCGTTGGGAGCCCCGTCGTGGCGGTGGCACCCGAGTAGTGCTCGATATGAAGCTGCGTGCGGCGCAGGAACGATAGGAAAGATACGAAAATGTCCGGTTGACCAGGGGAAGTCAACCGGACATTTTCGTTGTAAGTTGCTATTTATTCGCAGAGCGTATGCAATGATGGATCTTTGAAAATTTCAGATCTGCATCTGCATGGCTTGGGAGCGGCGGGCACGCATGGCACGGCGCTTGAGCGCACGACGTTCGTCTTCGCTCAAACCGCCCCAAACACCGTAATCCTGATTGGTGTCAAGCGCGCACTTCAGGCACGCGTCAATCACCTTGCAGGTGCGGCAGACGGCCTTGGCCTCTTCGATCTGCTGATAGGCGGCGCCTGTATTGCCGACCGGGAAAAACAGCTCCGGATCCTTGTCGCGACATGCGGCCTTGGCGCGCCAGTCAAAAGCACTGCTCATATAATCGCCTTCCTCTTGCCATGTACGGCATGTAAGTCCGTTACTCAGATAACCACGAATCGCGCGACTTTTCAAGAGTCTTCGCGAAAAGAATCCCACGAATCGTTAAAAACCTTGGAATTCCACGCACTGAATAGGGCATGCTTTGGCCTGTTGCATGAGCACGCCACGACCTGGGAGGGTATAGTCGTCGGCTGCGAACCCGTCCAGAATTGCGCCGGGAATGCCGAGCATCAGATCGTTGGAACGTTCTCCGCAGGGGAACGCCACACGAGTCGGACATCGGTCCAGCAGTGCGGAAATAGGTTTTTCCACCGCGGCAATCACTGTGATATTGGGATTGGCCAACGCCTCACGCAATTCGTTCGCTTCAGGCGCAGAGGAAAAGGGATTAAGCGCTTCGTCCGCATCATCCACAATCCAGATGGTTCGCTTATGCGACGGTAAGGGTTTGCCGTCATCCGTCACCATGCCATGTTCGGTTTTGCGTGTGAAACGAATATTGGCGCAACCCGTGTCATATAGCCAGCGTGCGCAATGCAACAGTAGATTGGTTTTGCCGCTGCCGTAGGCACCGATGATGGCGATATTCTGTTGGCTCACGTCAAGAATGGCGGTATACACCAATACGCCATCGTCGGCAAGCGCAAAGGGAACGTTATGCCATGACTGGTTTGATGGGATGGAAAGATCGGATTGCGTTGCATGTTGCGTGAGAGGCTCGGAAAACAGGGGATCGGGGCGTTTGCAGGCGTGGAATCGTGCGGCCGTTCCAATATTGCGGACAAGTCGGTTGACATCGCGCACCGCGCTGCATAGGAAAGGTGTGGTGTGTTGTCCGTCATTGCAATAGGCTGCACCGGGAATGCTGGGAGGAATCA
The DNA here is from genome assembly GCA_959028125.1 of uncultured Bifidobacterium sp. Taxonomy (GTDB): domain Bacteria; phylum Actinomycetota; class Actinomycetes; order Actinomycetales; family Bifidobacteriaceae; genus Bifidobacterium. Next base: position 56,428 of record CAUFQQ010000009.1, read on the forward strand.
GCGCTGCGTCACGTATGCCGATCAATTCGTTCGACTGCATTTGGTCTGTAACCCGTAAGCATATGCTCAGCGAGATATTGGCTTTCATGTCGGCATGGACTTGGCCCATGGGATATTGCGTGCAGACGATCAGATGCATGCCAAGGGAACGGCCAAGTGACGCAAGACGATTCAGCCGTTGCATATAGTCGGGCAGACGGTCTCGAAGCGCATGGAATTCATCGATGACCACAACCAGTCGTGCCGGAGGCCGGACCAATTGGTCGAATCTGGAAACACGTTCGGCGCTGACCAGAGCCTCACGACGCACCAATTCCTGTTCAATGGCATTCAACGCGCGAATCGCGTGGAACAAATCAAGATCGCAGACATTGCCAACGGTGTGGGGAAGATGTTCCAAAGCGTTGAATGTCGATCCTCCTTTGAAATCCAAAAACACAAAATGCAGATCATCAGGGCTGTATTGCATGGCGAGCGACAAGCACCAACTGATGAGCAATTCCGATTTTCCCGAACCCGTGGTGCCTGCGACCATGGCATGCGGTCCTGATCGTTGCAGATCCGTGCGAAACAAGCCATGCTCCGTGACTCCTATAGGGCAGGATGATGTGGAGGAAAGCCATGTTCGTGTGATGGTGCGCCAAGGCAGCGCGTCCTCGTCCAGAGCGTAGAACCGCTCGAAACACACATGGGGCATTGCGGCGAACGGCGAATGGCTGTTTTGCCTTGCGGTCTCCACCACCTTTGCATAGGTGGTGGAGACAGGTTCGTCATGCTGCTGCTTCTGATTGGAACGCAACGCCATGGATACCAGAGACAACGCGCTGCTGATGAGTCCAGGAGCAAGCATGGCCACATATAGCCATTGCCGTTGCGCGATCATTATGACAAGCATGACAAGTTGCGACAATACCGGCGCGGCCCAGCTGATGAGCATCAGCCGATCCTCATTGAATCCATTGGTATGCTTGCGCTTGGTTTTGCTGTTCATGCCGTCATTGTGAACAGCAGTGGCGGATGGACGCAAGCGAGAATCAGGGTTGTGGTCGGAGGATATGGTTATCCACATCCTGACCACAACCCTCAGCTTTGCTGTTCGGTGAGCGTGCCTACAGTGCCAGCCCGATGGGTCCCCTTAGCCAATTCGGAGAACAGCTCGAGGTTCTTATCCTCGTCCAAGAGCACGCTTGAGCCGACACCATCAACGTAGTAGTCGGGATCGGTCCAATAAACGCTTCCTGAAATGCCTTGATCCCCAGAAGCGCTTTTGAACGCCAAAGCCATGCGCATCAGCGATGAGGTTGAAGCCTTTTCATCCACGGTTACGGAGCCCAACGCAGCCTCCGCAACTTTTTTGACTTTGCCGAAGTTCAGCAGCGTATTCTTGGACGCGCCCTTTTTCACTATGGCGTTGATGACCTGACGTTGACGGGCTGCACGTCCGAAATCGCCTTGTGCGTCCGCGTAACGCATACGAGAAAACGCAAGCGCGGTGGTGCCGTCGGCGGTATGGCAGCCGGCAGTCCAGTTCAACTGGGAGTACGGATCGCTTACATCCTGGTCGTAGCATAATTCGACGCCTCCTAAAGCGTCGACCACTTTGACCAGACCCCCGAATTGCACCATTGCCACGTGGTTGATTTTTTGCCCGGTGATGTCTTCGACTTCGTTAACCAGTTGTTTGCCGTTGTACAGTTGGGCGACGGCGTTGATTTTCATGTAACTCTGGTCGATTTCCACCAAGGAATCACGCGGAATGGAAATCAGTGAGGAAGGTCCGGATTTCGGTTTGGTGAGTACCAGAATGGTGTCTGTTCTGAAACCGGTCACGTCGCCAGCGTCACCAACGGTGCCTTCGCGTTCGTCGGAACCGAGGATCAGCCAGCTTTCGCCAGCGGTATCGGCTTTGTTCGTCAACCAAGACTGTTTGTTGAGCTGTCCATCCACCCAATTCCATGCGGAGAATATCGACAGTCCCAAGGCGAGAATCACAGCAAGGAAAAACGCGAGAATGACCCGCCCCATATGTCGTTTTCTGTGGGGGAGCACGGCTTTCGCAGTGGATTGGAATCCTGTTGTGCTATTGCCGGACAAAGGTTGTCTGGGCATGTTCTGTCGCGTTGTTCGTGGCATGCCAGTGGGTATGGAGGAGGATCCTCGTACCTGCTGAGACGCACGGTGATTGTTCGGAGCTGAAGCAGGAGCAAACGATGCAGGAGACGATGATGCCGACTTACGTGGTCTGCTGGTGGAGTTTGCGGCAGGACGGAAACTCTGTGGAGCGCTGGAACCGGATGGAGTTACGGATGATGGTTGCGCTGTACGCCTGCTGGCGTGCGGGGCACTTGAGCGCGCTGGCTGTGCGGCAGGCGAAAAACTTGGAATTGACGGAGAGCCGGATTGAGAAGGAATTGTGGATTTGTGAGGCTGTGATTCCGTCTTCTTCCGTCCTGCAGACGGGATGAAGCTCGGTGGTGCGGGCATGGGGTCCTTGCCGCCGTTCTCTTCACTCATACAATATCCTCCAAAAAGAAATCCGTTCCTACACCATTTACACCGTGTAGGAACGGATTCGGTGAAAGCGGTCTAGTTCTTTGCGGGAACGGCACAAACTGTCGCGTTGAGGTAACGATCGGCAAGTCCGATGTACTGCCCGGTAAGAGCGTCATGGATGGAGCCATCTTCCGGATCGACGGTGCCACCGGTGTTCGGATCGATAAGCGTGCCATCGGCTTGCGTGATCAGACCAGTGACCGGATCAGGCGTCTGTGCGGCTTCCTGGGAACCCGTGTTGTCAGTGCCCATATTATCCGTATTGTCAGTGCCATCCGTCGAATTATCGGAAGAACCGTCGGAATTGCCTGCGGTATTGGCATCCGTGTTCGCGTCGGATTCGTCGGAACCATAAATCGGCTTGTCCGCGCGCATCTTCTCCCATAGCGTCTCCGCCTCATCGGTCCAGACCGAACGATTCGGGTCCGACGGCGCGGATACTACCGGAACGGTCTGCGAATACAGGTTGGACAGATTGAAATCCTTGAGGCTCATGGCAAGACCTGCAAGCGCTGCGGTATCGGCCATGCCTTGCGAGATATAGAGTGATTGCAAGGCTGATTTCGCTAGCTGGTAGAGCTGTGCGGTGTCAGTAAAGAGGTTCTTGCTGAGCGCTTCGTTCATCAACTGTTTGATGAGGTATTGCTGTCTGGTTGTTCGTGATGTGTCGGATCCGTCTCCCAGACCATGGCGGGTTCGTGCGTACTGCGTTGCCTGGTGTCCGTCCAGATGGTGCAGGCCCTTGGTGAGTTGCAGGCTGGTGTAGGGGTCGTCGACGTCCTGTGGGATGCACAGGTCGACTCCGCCTACGGCATTGATCATTTTGACCAGTCCTGCGAAATCCACGACGATGAAGTTTTGAATGTTCAGTCCGGTGAGGCTGTTCACTGCATTCAGGGTGCAGCTTGCGGCTGAAGCGAGATCGCCGCCGGTCTGGTATGCGTTCGCGAAAATCGAGTTGAACATCACATTGTATTGCGCGGGAATCGTGCCGTTGGTCGTTTCGCACTGCGGTATGTCCACTAGGGAGTCGCGCGGAATGGAAACGAGATTGATTTTGGTGCGGTCCGCGGAAATCTGCGCCACCATTGTGGTGTCGGCCTGATGGTTGCCTACCACGTCGTCGAAGTTGCCTCCGACGGACTGGTTCTCTTCGCCATCGCGGGAATCCTGCCCGATGAGTACGAATTCGATGGGTTTGCCGGAGTTGGGATCGATGATCGAGGTGTTGGCGTCAAGTGAGCCTTGTCCGATGATTTCGACCGAATGGTCTTTGATGATGCCATTCACATCCAGCCATGTTGCGGCCGCTGCGGTTCCCGAGAACACCAGCATCGCCGCGATGACCGAAGCGACTATCGTCCTCGTACGATGCTGCACTCGATAGCCAAGGCTGTGACGCGGCTTTGCGTCTCGCAGTCCATTGACGTTAGGAAGCTTATCGCCGGCTGGTGATGTGGTCACGGTATCGCCTTCCTGTTTATACAAAAGATCACGCCATATCTCAACGCGTTCTAGAACATACCACTACTCTGTCATGGGATTATAGAGATGTTCCCCGATTTTCACGGATTCTGCTTCAGGCCCCCGTCGTTCTTGGAGTTACCATGTACCATATTTTTCTCGAATTATAGTGATTGACACGGCGGAAAACTTGACAAAAAGAAATTGCATGTGTGTAATTTAACACGACTAAAAGTGCGCATACGTATAGCAGGGGAGGACGCATGTGGGGCGTGATCGACGAGTCCTCCGATAATCCGCTTGCGGAACTGTGGGGTCTGTTCAAAAGCGATGATGATGTTTCCTGGCAGCATAGGGCTTTATGTTCTCAGACTGATCCGGAAGCGTTCTTTCCTGAAAAGGGCGGATCAACCAGGGATGCCAAGCGAGTGTGCGCCCAGTGCGAGGTTCGTGAGCAATGCCTGAAATGGGCCATCGAGCATGATGAGCGTTTTGGCATTTGGGGTGGCATGAGCGAACGTGAGCGCCGTCGGTATAAGAAGGAACACAAGGAACGGGCATAACGCACGGCACACCCTGTGCGTACACTTGAAATTATGAATTCTAACGCCAGCAGCGATATCCAGGGAATTGTGACCGATCTGCTCAACAGCAGGCCGTACTCCCATCGGCAGGATGCCGATTCATCCGTGGCTGCGGTGATTACCGCGCAAAGCGATCTGCGTTTTTTCTCATCCACTTTTGCCGCGGTGCTCGCACAGCGTGTGCTTCCAGGCACTATTATCGTTGCGGATTGCACCAATCAGGTTGAGCAGCCTATGCAGATGACGTTTAGCGTTATCCCGTCGCCTGCCGGTGTGCTTACGGAAGTTCCCGAAAGCAAGACCATACGTGTCATTCTCGTAGGAGTGAAGGGTGCCTCTTCATTCATGAATGCCGTGGCTCGTGCAATGCAACAGATCGATCTTGACGACCGGGTCGGTGCTCTGTGGACATTGCATGACGATTCCAGGCCGGCCGATGAGTCATGCCTTGAGGTGTTGCTCGATGCTTGGAAAAACACGCCGACTGCGTCTTTGCTTGGCGCGAAACAGTTGGATTGGCAGGCGGAAAGCCTGCATAACGTCGGTTTGTATGCGGGGCACCACAATGTCACGTCTCTGGTGGTGGACGGTGAGCCGGATCAGGAACAGTATGATGGCCGGCAGGATGTGTTGGCTGTGTCGCTTTCCGGCGCGCTGGTTCCATTGGCCACCTTGCGTACTTGGAAGGGTGCCGATCCATGGTTCGGCACGTTCGCCGAATCCACGGACCTGTGCAGGCGCATCTGCCTGGGCGGTGGCCGTGTGGTGGTGGTCCCGCAGGCGCGAATCGCCCATAGGAGGGCAAGATTTGAAGGCGTGCGTTCCAAAAACGGCCAACCTGTTGAAGATGAGGAAGGCCGCGTCGATCCGTATCTTGCGGTACGCGAGGCGAATACGAAATACGCGTATACGGACGTGCATCGTTCTTGGTGGCCGCTGCTGTGGATCTGGTCGATACTGAAGGCGTTGGGACTGGCCGTGCTGTGCCTGACGCGCAAACAGCCATACCATGCCTGTTGCGAATTGGCCCTGCCTTGGCGTTCGTTGCTCCACTTGCCGGGCGCATGGAGGGCCCGTGCCCGATTGCGTGAGCAGAGTAGGGTCTCCTTGAAGGCATTGGCCGCATTGCAGACGACTCGTCAGCAGATCGGCCAATGGAACGATCGCAAGCGTGCGTTTCTTGACCAGCGTGGCACTGTGATCCTCAGCCCTCTTGCCAAGGCGCATCTGCGTAAAAGGCTCATGCGCAGGTGGGGGCTTGCCATCGCATCGGCGGTGATCGCGTTCGCATGGATCGTCTTCCTATATTGGAATGTGCTTCGGAGCGTATTCTCCGGCGCGTCGATATATTCTCAAACGTTGCTGCCGACCGATGCCAGTTTCAGCCAGTTGGTGCATGCCGCCACCACGTCGTGGGCGTATACCGCGGGAACGGGAATCAGCGCCCCGAGCGCGCCTTGGCTGCTGGTGCTCATGGTGGTTTCCGTATTCACGGCTGGCCATGTTGCGACCGCAGTCGCCGTGGTGTTCTTCTTGTCCGCTCCTTTGATGGTGCTGTCGTTCTGGGCTTTGGCTGGAATCTTTACTCGGTCCGACACGGTGCGTTGCGTGATCGCGTTGGCATGGTTCGCCATCGCATTGTCGATGAACGTGTACAGCGATGCCGACGTGACGATGATGACGGTCATGGTGTTTCTTCCTGCGGCCTTCGCGTTTTCTTTCCGAGCCGTAGGCATGTACCGTACGGAAGATCTGGTCAATCCGCAGGCTTCCGTGCAGGCCGCGGCGCTTGCGGCATTGTGCTTTATTCCCGTCGTCGCGGCCGAACCGCAATTGCTGCTGCCGCTGATGTTGTCGTTCCTTGTGTTCCTGATGCTTGTACGCTCCCATAGAACGACGCTGCTGCTGATTCCGCTGCCGGCCGCTTCCGTATGCGCGCCCACATTGGTCAACACGGTACGTTTCGCAGGAGCAGGTACGTGGCGTCAGATTTTTGGCAGTGTGATATTGCCGTCGTCTGCGCATGATGGGCATCCGATGATCGCAAATCTTTCGGATATTGTTTCCCGTGCGTTCGGCGTTGCCGTATCCGGCGAGATTTGGCAGTATGTGGCTGCTGCAATGTTGGCATTGATTGTGCTTCTTGCCGCGGTATCGCTGTTCCTGCCATTCGTGCTTCGCGTGTCGCGTATGATGTGGGTCGTGGCGATCGCGGGTCTTGCCACGTCGCTGCTTTCCGCCGCGGTTGTGGTTGCGGTCGATGCGGATGGCGCCGTGGCCGGTTCCGTGCTTCCCGGCGTTTCATTCACGATGATGGGACTGCTGTCTTGCGTGTGCATGGTCGCAGGCGGTGCGGTGCAACGTTTCGTCATGCTGTGGCAGAGGCCCACCGGCGATGTCGAAGTTGAGAGGAATGGCGCTTCTACTGGCATTATTGCCGGGCGTGCGGCACGAATCGTGCTGGTCATGCTGATTGCGGCGTCGGTTGTGGCGAGTGCCGGTTTTGATTATGTCGCCAGAGACCATAACACGGTTTCGACCAGTGATTCCGGTTTGCCGATTGTTGCTTCCGACTATCTTGCGCAGGATGAGGCGAGGCGTGTGCTCGCAGTACGCGCGGATAGTGCCGGTTCCATCAGCTACAATGTGATGCGCACCCGCCGAGGTGATTTGATCGACAGCTCTCCGGCACAGCGTGTCGAAGTGGCGTTCGGACGTTCCGATGATGCGAACAAGGCCATCGCCAAGGATTGCGCGCAGCTGTTGTCGAATGCTGATTCCGACGCCGTCGCCGATTTGAGCGAGTTGGGATTCGGAGGCATCTATGTGGTGCGCTCCGGCGAAGACAAGGCGCAAAAGGAGATAACCGATCAGTTGAGTTCCAATATCAACGCTTCCGATGGCACGCAGAATGTCGTAAGTACTGATGCGGGAACATACTATCGTCTCACCATCCAAGATACGGCCAAGCAGCATATCGACCGCAAGGGATATCGACAGGCTGAATCGAGTGTGTGGCGTCAGGCATGGCTGTGGTGCATGGGTATTGTTCTCGCAGCGTATTGCTTGGTTGCGCTTCCGCGCATGAGGCGTCACGGTCAGGAGGAAGCATGAGCAAACATTCCCGTTCCAAAACGGTTTGGCGTGTAATTCTGGCCATAGTGTCGGTGTTGGTCATTGTCGCACTGGCGACTGTGGCCGTAATCTACCGCCCGACTTGGATTCATGCGGATTCGCCGGTAACGCAGCGTTCATCCGTATCCCGCACCGTCAGTCCGCGTCAGCTGGAAACATATTGTCCAGCACGAATGACGATAGCTGATACTGATGTGTATGGAGACAGCGAATATCAAGCGTCCAACGGCAATATCATGTCGTCGGCGCGTTATGCGTCCTTCGGTTCGGTGTTCCGCTCTTCCGTAGGGCTTCTCGGAGCTGATGAAGCCACTTCGTCATTGGTGTTGAACAAGGATGATGCCGGATCGGATGATGATATTTTCATGGCGTCCGGCACGGTCGATGACGGAGCCCAATTGCAGAATACCCGATTGCTGTCGGCTTCCGATGGAACGGGAGCGGCCTCTTCGGTGATGTCTTGGGCTACTGAGGGAGATTTGAAAGGCGTTTCCGCTGCTTCCTGCGTCGTTCCGGCTTTGAAGCAGTCGCTGATGGTGTCGGGCACCAAAACAGGCATGACCCAGCAGCTGGTCGTGGCCAATCCGTCGGCTAAGGCCACGTCGGTGAACATCAAGGTTTGGGGATCCGACAAGTCGGGTGCTTTGGCATTGTCTACCGGTTCGACGTTGACGGTTGGCGCGGGCAAGGAATCTGTGCTGAACCTTGCCGCAGCAGCTTCCGGGCAGGATGCTTTGTACGTTACCGTGTCCAGCGTGGACACGCCCGTTGCGGCCGTGGTACGCACCATAGCCATGGATGGTCTGGTTGCAAAAGGATCGGATTATGCGGTTCCCAATACTGTTGCCGCAAAAACATTGGCGATTGACGGACTCACGGAAGGCGATGCCGTCAACCTGTATGTGTATCCGTCTCGGCAGGCCGACGTCACCGTATCTTGGACGGATGACCAAGGTCTGAAGAAAACCAATCAGCAGACGCTCGAATCGAATCGCGTTTCGGTCATCGACCTGGGTTCAGTTCCCAAGTCGGCGACCGGACTTACCATCAGCGCCAGCGAGCCGGTATCTGTCGCCGCGAAGATCACCAATGATGGCGATGATGACCAGGCTGATTTCGCCTTGGTCAACGCTTCAGTGCCGATGAGCGTCTCCGCCATGGCCGTGCCCGACCATGCCACGGCTCAAGTGGGCATCACCAACATATCGGGCGATGAGCGCACGGCAACATTGACGTCCTACAACAGTGTCGGAGATACTGTTGACCAGCGCGAGATTGCTCTCCAATCCGGCGCTTCGACAACGGTTGATCTGGCGGATATCAACGATGGAGACGTTGCCGCCGTAAGCTTTGCCGATCCGGACCAATCAATGGTGTGGAACATCCGTATCAGCCAAAAAGACGTATCGGATGCGAAACTGGCCGGAGTGTCGATTATCGGCGCAACGGATCTGAAGGAAGCCCGCGAGCAGGTGCTGGCCAACCAGAACATGACCGTCGTGCGTTGATCACATACCCCAATCGGGGTCGATCTCTTCGGGACGGCGTCCATACAGTTCCGCCAAGCGCAACACCACTTCGTCGCGGATGGCGAATTGCAGGTCCATACGGCTTCGCGCATGCGATTGCAAAGGCATACGGTACAGCACGACGCGCGGCGGAATGCCATGTTCCGCGGGGAAAGACTGCGAGCCCAAGTGCGCAGTGGCCTCCCAAGGTGCCGGGTCGGATGGCGGAACATCCTCGACCGCAAACTGTACCGGTGCCACCAGTTCGGGCCATGCATCGTTGAGCCTACGGATCTGAGCCACCAGCATGTCGTCGAACATACCGCTTCTTGTACGATAACGTGGAAGTCTGGTACCGAACATGGGAGTGCGGGTCCCACGACCATGACGGTTTCTATACACTGTTGATTCCCAAGGCAATTGATACATGGCTTCTACCATATCAGGGCCTTGCGCGAATCATGCGATAGCATATTGTTCATTGCATCGACACAGGAGGAAACGATCATGACGGATATTTCCGTGCCCTGTTGGAACGACGTGGATATCGAGGAATTGTGCAATGGAGTACGCCTTATCGCCTTCGATCTCGACAACACGTTGGCAAGGTCGAAAAAGCCAATGAAGGACGACATGGCCGAATGCTTCTCCGCGTTGACATCGTTGATTGATGTCGCGGTGATCACCGGTGGCAAGTATGCATTGCTGAAAAGTCAGGTGGTGGAACGGTTGACAGGTCAAGCCAATCGGTCGCATCTGCATCTTATGCCGACCAGCGGCACCCGATATTACCGTTGGGGCGGATCGGATTGGGCGCCGGTCTTCGCCCATGACCTCAGCGCGGATGATCGTGCGAAGGCTTACGAATCGTTGGAACGCAATGCGCGCGAACAGGGTATCTGGCTCACGCACGTTTGGGGTGAACGTATCGAGGATCGTGGCAGCCAGATCACATTCTCCGCATTAGGGCAGCTTGCGCCCATCGAAGCCAAGGAGGCGTGGGATCCAACCAACGAGAAGAAGAATCGTCTGGCACGAGCGGTTGCCGCCGATCTACCGCATTTGGAGGTACGGCCGGGCGGCGCCAGCAGCGTCGATATCTCCGAAAAAAACGTCGACAAGTCGTTCGCTGTTCGAGAATTGGCCGATATTCTCGGCATTACGGTGGCGCAGATTGTTTTTGTGGGAGACCGTATGGATCCGGACGGTAACGATTATCCCGCGGCAAAGGCAGGCACCAGGGCGGTGAAGGTTACCTGTCCGAACGATACCGTGAAATTGTGCGGTGGAATCATCGCCAGTCTATCGCGATAGAACCTGTTGGGAGGTTTCGCATGAACTCAATGGCGAGGGCATGCTCGATGGTGGTTAATCTGCTGTTTCCCCGGGGCTGCGCCGGGTGCGACAAACCGGATGAAGTGCTATGCGAAGCTTGCAGGGCATTGTTTTCCCAGCCGACCGCACAGTCGTTTGACGGTGTGGCGATGCAACGCTGGTTCGCATGCGGATGGTACCGTGGCACGGTCAGAAGGGCGGTTCTCGCGTGGAAGGATCACGGCGACGAGGAATGTGACCGTGCGTTCGCCGATGCGATATGCGCCCTTGCAAAAGCGTCTGGCGTTATTGACTTCGTTCGTGATAGGCATGGTTCATGCCATGATGTTGTTGTTGTGGTTCCCGCGCCTTCGTCTCCCGCTTCAATACGTCGTCGCGGACGTAAACATATGATGCCGATCGCCAAACATCTGGCAGGTTTTCTACGGGAGGAAACAGGCTGCGAGGTGACGGTGCGTGACGCGTTGGAGAACAGGGGGGTCAAAGGGAAATCAGTGCAGACCAGCGGTGCGGCGCAACGGTCGCAACGTTTGAAGGGGCATGTTTCGGTGTGTCCTTCGGTTTCCTTGCGCAATACGATGGTGATTCTGGTAGACGATATTGTCACGACCGGTGCGACCATGCGCAGTTGCGTCGAAACGATGCGGAAGGAGGGTGCCACGGTCGTGACCGTGCTTGCTTTGGCTCACACTCCGGCGGGAACGCAGAAGGTTGGCCCAACGCAAGCATGGTCACGCACGCAAGTGCAGTGACGTGAGAAATCCTCTATTCGTCATCCGTAACATGGTATTTCGGCAGAATGATTTCAAAATCGGCTCCACGCGGGTCATCGACGACCCTCACCGAACCACCGTGCAACTGGGCGGCCCAACGTGCGATGGACAATCCCAAGCCGGTTCCGCCCGATTCGGTGCCCGGACCTGTTTTTCCTTTGACGAAACGGCGGAAAATGTCGGAACGCGCCTCTTGCGGAATCTGCGATCCGAAATTGACGACATTGGTGACGATGGTGCCGAAATCCTTGTTTTCGTGTGCTTCGATAAGCACCGTGGTATTGTCCGCGGAATGCTTGAGCGCGTTCGCGATGATATTGGTGAACAGTTGGCGCAGGCGGTCCTGATCGCCTGCCATCTCGATATCGTCGGGCACATGCATTTCGATGTCATGCGCATGCCCGGCATCGGCGATTTCCAAAGGTTCCACGGTTTCGTCAAGAAAATCGGCGAAATTGAACATTTCGATTTGCAGGCTTGCCGCGCCGGCTTCCATGCGGGAAAGATCAAGAAGGAACGCGATCAGATCGGACAGGCGGTGCGTCTGATTGAGGATGCTTTCCAGATTTGATGGCGTAGGATCGATCACGCCATCCGCCATGTTTTCGACCATGGCTTGAAGCGCTGATACGGGCGTGCGTAATTCGTGGCTTACGTTGGCTACCATGTCCCGGCGCATCTGGTCGGCATGCTGAAGCTCTTCCGCCATTTCGTTGAAGGTGAGGGCGAGCTGGCCGACTTCATCGCGACTATTGGAGTCGACATGGACGCGCACGGTGTAATCGCCTTCCGCCATCGCTTCGGCGGCGTCGCGCATTTGGCGCAGGGGAGAGGTGAGTCCTCTGGAGAAGAAATATGTGATTCCTAAAGCCACGGCGAGGGTAATGGGCATGGCGATCCATACGCTGAGCCCTACTTTGAGCAGGAACCACGCCATGATGAACGCAATGGCGGTGGAGATGGTGATCAGAACGCTCAATTCAATTTTGAGCGATGAGAACAAACCAATAGGACGTTCGGTTTCCAATGGATTCACCGAACGCCCTGGTTTTGTATCGGTAGTACGCATACCACCGAATTTTAGCGCATTAGTCTTGGACTTCTGGCGGTTCGAACGCGTAACCGACGCCATGCACGGTACGAATGGTCTTCGAACCGAGCTTATGGCGCAATGCCTTGACGTGCGAATCGACGGTGCGAGTGCCGGAAGCATCCACCCAATCCCACACTTCCTCGAGCAGTTTCTCGCGAGTGAGCACGGACTTCGGCTTGCGGGCCAGCGTGGCCAGCAAATCGAATTCCGTAGGGGTCAGGTGCACCTGCTTGCCATTGACGGTGACGATACGTTGCGCGGGATCGATGACCAAGGAGCCGAAATCGAGAAGCTTCTCGTTTTCGGAGTTTTTGGCGATGACCTTGGCACGATCTACACGGCGCAGCAACGCCTTGCAACGGGCGATGAGTTCGCGCATGGAGAACGGCTTGGTCATGTAGTCATCGGCTCCGGCACCGAGGCCGATGACCTTATCGGCCTCGTCGTCTCGTGCCGTCAGGATCAGCACTGGCACAGGGCGCTCCGCCACGATGCGTTTCGTGGCCTCAAGACCATCCATCACGGGCAACATGATGTCCATGATGACCAGATCCGGACGCAACGTAGTCGCGGCCTGAACCGCACTGGCGCCGTCGGATGCCACGCGCGCCGTCCAGCCTTCCGCTGTGATGCGCTGCGCGATGGCAGTGGCCAGTGTCGGCTCGTCTTCGACCACCAGAACGGTGCGTGGAGCCGTTGTGGGTTGTGCTGATGAGTTGAGCATAGCTTTCCGCCTTTCTCAGAGTTCCGGCTTCAAGAATACTGCGCCCAGTGCCGGAACGGTGATTTTCGCGGACCAATCACGTGAATGGTATTCGCCTTCGATCGCTTCGACCGTGCCATTGTGAATGCCGGAACCGCCGTAGATCTCATCATCCGTGGTCAGCACTTCGGTCCATTTGCCGCCCTTGGTGAGCGGTACCTGATAGTCGGTCCATGCCTCGCCGGAGAAGTTCACCACAACCACCATTTGCTCTCCGTCCTTGCCGATACGCACGAAGCTGAGCGTGTTGTGATCGGCGTCATCGCTGGTGAGCCACTGGAAGCCGGCCGGGTCGAAGTCTTGGCTCCAAAGTGCAGGGGAAGCCTTGTACAGCGTGTTCAAATCCGCGACAAGCTTTTGCACACCCTGGTGGTCCGGCCATTCAAGCGCGGCCCAATCCACGGAACCGTCATGATCCCACTCGCCGTACTGGGCGATCTCATTGCCCATGAAGGTGAGGTTCTTGCCCGGGTGGGCCCACTGGTAGGCGAACAGCGCGCGGACACCGGCATACTTCTGCCAATCGTTGCCCGGCATCTTGCCGAACATGGATCCCTTGCCGTACACAACCTCATCGTGGCTGATCGGCAGCACATAATGCTCCGAATAGGCGTACACCATGGAGAACGTGATCTCGTTGTGGTGCCACTTGCGGTTAATCGGCTCCTCATGCAGATACTGCAGGGTGTCGTGCATCCAACCCATGTTCCACTTGAGGCCGAATCCCAAACCACCGGCGTCGGTCGGCGCGGTGATGCCTGGGTAAGCCGTGGATTCCTCGGCGATCATCATGATGCCCGGATTGTTCTTGTATGCCGTGGCGTTGGCTTCCTTGAGGAAGTCGATGGCTTCGAGATTCTCGCGGCCGCCGTAGATGTTCGGATGCCACTGGCCGGCCTCACGGCTGTAGTCCAGGTACAGCATCGAGGAGACCGCGTCCACACGAAGCGCGTCGATATGGAACTCATCCAGCCAGAAGCAGGCGTTGGCCACCAGGAAGTTACGGACCTCGCGACGTCCGAAATTGAACACGTACGTGCCCCAATCCGGGTGCTCGCCACGAGTCGGATCCGGATCCTCATACAACGGCGTGCCGTCGAAGCGGCCCAGTGCGAACGCGTCCTTCGGGAAGTGGGCCGGAACCCAATCCATGATCACACCGATGCCGGCCTCGTGCAATTTCTCAACAAGATACTTGAAATCGTCGGGGCCGCCCAAACGCGAATCGATCGCGTAGTAGCCGGTCACCTGATAACCCCAGGATCCTGCGAACGGATGTTCCGCCAACGGCATGAACTCCACGTGCGTGAAGCCTTCCTTCTGCACGTAGGGAACCAGCTTGTCGGCAAGCTCACGGTAGTCGTTCACGTCTTTGCGCCAGCTGGAGGCGTTCACCTCATAGATGCTGACCGGTCCGTTATGCGGGTCGCCGGCCGCGCGTTCTGCCATCCAATCGGCATCATCCCATTCATGGGTGGATTCGACCACGATGGATCCGGTGCGCGGCGGAATCTCGTGGGAGCGCTCCATCGGATCGGCCTTCATGGTCCATTCGTTATTGGCGTTGAGGATTTCATACTTGTAGATTTCGCCGGCCTCAATGCCGGGGATGAACAGTTCCCAAATGCCGGAAGAACCAAGTTCGCGCATGGCGTGGGTGCGTCCGTTCCAGCCATTGAAATCGCCGACCACGCGCACGGCATGCGCGTTTGGCGCCCATACGGTGAACGCGGTGCCAACCACCTGCTCGCCATCTACGCCTTCAGAAGAACCCATCGGATCGTCATAGCGGAGCACATGTGCGCCAAGTGCCTCCCACAGGCGCTCGTGACGGCCTTCGCCGAACAGATACATGTCCATCTCGCCGATGGTCGGCAGATAACGATAGGGATCGTCAGACACCACAACGGAACCGTCTTCATACTCCGTGCGAATACGGTAGTCTGGCACGCCGTAACCCTCTTCTGCTGCGGCGGCGGGAACGAGTGCCATGAAGACGCCATTGTATTCATGGATTGCGAGCGTTTGACCTTGTTCAGTGATAATCGTCACGGATTTTGCCAACGGACGCAAGACTCGGATCGTGACGACATCCGCATGCTTGCCGGAACCGAGGTGCCCGCCGAGCACCTCGTGAGGATTGTAGAACGTACCGTTGCTTACTGCATCCAGTGTGCCCTGGGGAACAGGAACAGCAACGACATCTTCATTGATCTTGGATTCTGTAGCCATGGCAAAAGTGTAAGCATGAAACGGAAGAAAAGTGGCCCGTGTCGCGCCTATTTTTCCGTTTTTCAAGTGTTTTTGGCCAAGTCCACCCCTGATGGCACAATAATTCGGGTTTTGTGTAAGCTTTTCACGGAGGATTCATGGGTTACAAGGTCGGCGACATGGTCGTCTATCCACGTCACGGCGCTGCGAAGGTGGAGGCCATCACCGAACGGACAGTCAAGGGAATCACCCGCGAATATCTGCAGCTGTCGGTGCTTTCGTCTGACGGTCTGGTCATCAACGTTCCTGTTGATAATGCCAAAAAGGTTGGTGTGCGAGATATCGTCGACGCCAACGAAGTGGCCAAGGTGTTCGAGATTCTGCGCACTCCGATCATTGAGAAGGAGATGAACTGGTCTCGTCGCTACAAGCTGAATGTCGAGAAGATCGCCACCGGCGATGTCAATAAAATTGCGGAAGTGGTGCGTGACCTTGCGCAGCGTGATGTTGACGAGCATGGTCTGTCGGCTGGTGAGAAGCGCATGCTTACCAAGGCCCGTAGTATTCTGACTTCCGAGATTTCGCTGTCCGAACACCTTGATGAAGCCGAGGCCCAGCGTTTGCTGGACGTGAACCTTGGGTATGAGCCGGCCCAGCCCGGCGATGAGGAGCATCATACCGAGGCTCCCGAGGAGGCTGCCATGGATACGCTGGCCCGAGTTGAGGCCGAAAGCAAGAAGTCCAAGAAGAGGTAAGGCGTTTCATGCGTATCGGTCAGGGTTTTGACGCTCATCGATTCGCATCTCACGATGCAGGCAAGCCGTTATGGCTTGCCTGTTTGCGTTGGGAGGGCGATGGCATCGAGGGCGATTCGGATGGCGATGTCGCCGCTCATGCGTTGATTGACGCATTGCTTTCCGCGGCCGGTCTTGGTGATATCGGCACCTTGTTCGGTGTCGGCTCGCAGTCCGATGGCGCGGGCAAGCATGGCGCCGAAATGTTGCGGACCACGGTCGATTATCTGAACGAACGTGGTATGAAGCCAGTGAGTGCCAGCGTGGTCGTGATCGCCAATCGGCCGAAAATCGGAAAACACAGGGAAGAAGCCGAACGAGCGTTGTCTGAAGCCATAGGTTGTGAGGTGTCCATGACCGCCACCACAACGGATGGCATGGGATTCACTGGTTCGGGCGAAGGCGTCGCCGCGATTGCCGATGCTTTGGTGGAACCTGTTGATCCATCGACTCGTCAGGCAGTCTGATTTCGCCCGCTGACGGCTTTCCGATACTTCTTTCTGCTACTTTCTTTTGAAGGATTCAATAGCCTTCGCAACCGCCCAAAACAACGTCGAAATTGTCACGATGATGAAGCTCGGGGGAGCGGGGAACATGGCGGAAATCACGAGCCCTCCCCAAATCGAAATCAGGCAGATCACCGTGGCGACGACCATCGCCTTGAATGGTGAGCGGGCGATGATGTTGGCGGTGGCGGCGGGGGTGATCACCAACGCGAAGATCAGCAATGTGCCGACTGCGGGAACGGCAATGGTAATGACGCCGGCCATAATTGTCATAAAGCAAATGTTCATGAAACCGACGGGCACGCCTTTTGCCTGTGCCACCTGCTCGTCAAGCGAACTGAACAATAGCGGGCGGTAGATCACTGCCAGAACAGCCAAAAGCAGCACGTCGAAAATCGCGAAACCAATGATCTGACCGTCGGTGATCGTCAGAATCGAGCCGAACAGAATCGACTGCATCTGCTGCGAAGCCGAGCTTGACATGCGTGCGAAAAAGAGACCAAGGCCGGTGGCGAAAGCGAGTACGGTTCCAGTGGCGATCTCACGCTGTGAAGCCTTCTTGCCAAGCGCGCCGATCACCAGTGCTCCGCCGAGAGCGAACACGCCAAGACCTGCGGAAACAGGCAGGCCGAGCAATACGGCTCCGGTGGCACCTGGCAGTCCGATATGTGCCAAGGCGTGGGCTGCGAATGTGGAATGTCTGGCGATGGTGAAATAACCCATCACGCCGGCTGCCAATGCGATGCACAGGCCGGCGAGAAACGCGTTCGTCATGAATGGGGCGTTGAGCGTGGAAACCCAATCCGGGTCGAAAGCGAATACGGTACCGTCCATGCTCAGTCCTCCTGCGTGGTGTGGCTGTGATGGTGAAATTGCGCGATTTCTTCTGGAGCATGCGCATCGATGCTCATGTTTTCAGACTCGTCCTCGCTTGGCGTCACGAACATATCTCCTTGCGGAGTGGTGACCACCTGTACGGTCGTGCCATATAAATGCGTGAGTAGATGGGAATCCAGCACCTCGTTCATGCCTGCATAGTGTGGATGTCCGTCAAGCAGATAGACGGCTCCAGTGAGGATGGGCAGAAGCATATTAAGGTCGTGCGCCACCACTTGGATGGTCATGCCGAGTTCGCGGTTGAGTTTGGCGAGTACGTGCACAGTGGCGCGTTGACTCGCCAGATCAAGGTTGGCGAGAGGCTCGTCCAGCATCAGCAGTTTCGGGTCATCCACGAGCGCCTGCGCGATGGCGACCCTTTGGCGCAGTCCGCCCGAAAGTTCGGATAGGCGATAATTCGCTTTGTCTTGCAACTCGACGAAGTCCATGGCCTTGCGGGCTTTCTCGCGAAGTGTTTTGGTGACGGGATGAATGCCGAATCGAGTTCCCGTCAAGCCGAGAAGCACCGACTGTTCCGCGGTGATGTTCGATTCGATGTCGGATGCGTAGCTTTGCGGCACGTAGCCGATGCGCCGGTTTGCGGAGCCTGCAGGCTGTCCGAGTACCTTGATGCTGCCGTGCGCGGTTGGAATCAATCCCAGCTCGGCCTTCATCATGGTGGTTTTGCCCGCGCCGTTGGTACCGACGATTGCGGTTACCGAGCCTTGCGGAATGCTGAACGTGCCGTGTTGCCAGATGACGTGACCGCCTCGTTTGACGCAGGCGTCGTCGAATTCGATGCAGGCAGGTGTCTCGTCGTGCATGGCTTCTCCTTGATTTGAATGCACGTACATACTCGCAAATGGTGTTGACAATCATTCTCAATAAGGATTGTCGTTGAAACCGTCGTAACGATCAGACGAGAGGCTTTGCGTAAAAAGCAAAACGTCAGGCAAACAAAAAAGACCATTCCGCATTCAGTTGGACGCAGGATGGTCTTGGCAAAAGCGATTACCGATCGATTGTTCGGCAATCGCTTTTGCCGAACAATCATTTCACCGGATTTGGTTGCGGCGCATCGTTCGATCCGTTCGTTGTCTGATCGTTGTCTTGCGTCGAGGAATCTGCGGTTGATTCCAAGGAATCCGCGTTTTCCGACGTGCTGTCGGAACTTGTTGCATCCTGATCGTCGGCATCGGATTGTCCATCGAACATATCGGTCAACGACAGGATAAGAGCGCGGATCCACGATGTCAGGCTGGTGTAATCGGAGGGCATCTGTTCGCTGACATCAAGCACGGGAACGTCGGATTTGTAAGCAATGCCGGTCAGCGTGTTCGTGGCGTCGCTTGTGGATTGTGTGTCGTTGATCAGCACCTCGACTTTATGCTTTTCCAGCAATTCCTGAAATTCCTGAAGATCGGTGGGGGCTGGCTCGGAATTCGTGCTGGACGATTGCAGATACCCCTCCGGCGTGTTGTCGGTGAACCCCATGTCGCTGAGCAGATAGTAGGCCACCGGTTCGGTGGCGGCGTAGGAGACGTTCTTATGCGAGTCGCTGAACGCCTTCATGTCCTTTTCTATTTTCTTCTCCCGCCTGTTCCACGCGGTGAGTTTGTTGTTGAAATATTTCTTTTGCGCGGGCATGATGCGGCTATATGTGTCGGCCAATTCCTTGGCCATGGCGTTTCGGGCGTCACTGGAGAACCATAAATGCGGATTGTCTCCCTCGACGGCGCCCACCATTTGTGCTGCGGAAACGGAAACCATGGTCTTACTGAGGTTCTTGGTGGCCCAAGTGTCATAGCCGGCACCATTGGACACTACGACCTGTGCCTGCTGAAGTTTGTCGATATCGTCGGTTTTCGGCTCGAAATCATGCGCATTGACATCGGTTGAAGAGAGAACCGACGTGACCTTCACATGGACGCCACCGATCTGCTCGGCAAGAGAACCCCATTGATTGACCGAGGCGACCACTTCGATTGGAGTGATCTGTTCGGTTGGGGTTTCGGAGTCGGCGGAGGCGTCATTCTCCTGCGAAGTTGACCCTCCGGAACATGCTGCCGTGCCGAACGCCACGCAAAGCGCGATTCCCGCAGCGAAAGCGCGTAACAAAGAACGTTTGTGCAAGCGCATGTCGATTGCCCTCTTCCTGAACCGCCCTAATCGTGTTCATCTCATAAATACGTGTGCGACTTACGACTGAAACCAAGATAGCCTACGATACATGCAAATGCCAATACAACAATGAGACAACGAAAAGGGGAGTGGCCGGCATGGCGGTGAAAATCGATGGAAAGATGGTGTCCGCGCAGATCAAAGCGAATCTCGCCGAGCGAGTCGCAGCGCTGAAAGAGCAGGGGGTTAACCCCGGTCTTGGAACTATCCTGGTTGGTTCCGATGCCGGATCCGTCAAATATGTTGCCGGAAAGCATGCCGATTGCGCTGAAATCGGTGTGAACTCCATTAAGAAGGAGTTGCCTGCCGACGCAACATTCGAACAAATCGCCGAAGTCGTACAGGAGCTTAACGCCGATCCTGCCTGCACCGGCTACATCGTGCAGTTGCCGTTGCCGAAGGGCATCGACGAGAACGCCATCATCGATCTGATTGACCCCAAGAAAGACGCCGATGGTATGCACCCATATAATCTTGGCGAACTCGTGTTGCATGCGCGCGGCGAGATCACTACTCCGCTGCCATGCACTCCGCGAGGCGTGATCGAACTGCTCAAAGCCTACGACATTGACCTGGACGGCAAAGAGGTCTGCGTGCTCGGCCGAGGCATCACCATCGGCCGCACTATTGGTCTCATGCTGACTCGCAAGGCGGTGAATGCCACGGTCACGCTGTGCCATACCGGCACCAAGGACGTGCGCAAGCATATGCGTGAGGCCGATATCATCGTTGCGGCCATGGGCTCCGCCGGTTTCGTCAAGCCGGAAGATATCAAGGAAGGCGCGGTGTTGGTCGATGTCGGTGTTTCTCGCGTGTTCGACGAGGAGGTCGGCCGTTATCGCGTGAAGGGCGATGTCGATAAAGCCTGTTATGAGAAGGCCTTGGCATACACGCCGAATCCAGGCGGTGTAGGCCCTATGACCCGCGCCATGCTGCTGGAAAACGTGGTCGAGATGGCCGAGCGTCAGCTGTAATTGCGCTCTGTGTGTGAAAATATGAAGTAATTTCGGGCGTGTCGCGGGTTGCGGCACGCCTTTTTTGTGCATGGTCCCATGTAAACTTACGCCTTGCGTGTGTTATATCGCACGCACATAATTGAAGACCGATTTTATCCACCCACTATTTGTAAGAAACCAAATTAATGGCAGAGAACAATAACGAAGTCGCCAAGGTCGCCATCAACGACATCGGCACCGAAGAGGACTTCATCAAGGCAGTCGATTCCACCATCAAGAACTTCGATGATGGTGATCTGGTCGAAGGTACCGTCGTCAAGGTCGATCACGACGAGGTCCTGCTCGACATCGGCTACAAGACCGAGGGTGTCATCCCCTCCCGCGAGCTTTCCATCAAGAAGGACGTTGATCCTGACGAAGTCGTCGAGGTCGGCGACACCATTGAGGCCCTTGTCGTCACCAAGGAAGACAAGGAAGGCCGTCTGATTCTGTCCAAGAAGCGTGCACAGTACGAGCGCGCTTGGGGAGACATCGAGAAGATCAAGGAAGCCGATGGCGTTGTCGAAGGCACCGTCATCGAAGCTGTCAAGGGTGGCCTCATCGTCGACATCGGTCTGCGCGGCTTCCTGCCGGCATCCCTGGTCGAAATGCGTCGCGTCCGCGACCTGTCCCCGTACATTGGCCAGACCATCAAGGCCAAGATCCTCGAGCTCGACAAGAACCGCAACAATGTGGTGCTCTCCCGTCGTCAGTACCTCGAAGAGACCCAGTCCGAAGTGCGCGAAACCTTCCTGTCCCAGCTCAAGAAGGGCCAGATTCGCGAAGGCGTCGTGTCCTCCATCGTCAACTTCGGTGCATTCGTTGATCTGGGCGGCGTTGACGGCCTGATCCACGTTTCCGAGCTGTCTTGGAAGCACATCGACCACCCGTCCGAGGTTGTCAAGGTCGGCGACAAGGTTACCGTCGAGGTGCTCGACGTTGACCTCGATCGTGAGCGCATCTCCCTGTCCCTCAAGGCTACCCAGGAAGATCCGTGGCAGCGCTTCGCTCGTACCCACGTTCCTGGCCAGATCGTCAAGGGCAAGGTCACCAAGATCGTCCAGTTCGGTGTCTTCATCTCCGTCGAAGACGGCATCGAAGGCCTCGTGCACATCTCCGAGCTGGCCAACCGCCACGTGGAGAACCCGGAGACCGTCGTCAAGCCGGGCGAAGAAGTCTTCGTCAAGGTGATTGACGTTGATCTCGATCGTCGCCGCATCTCCCTGTCCCTCAAGCAGGCCAACGACTCCGTCGATCCGGCTTCCGAGGACTTCGATCCGGCTCTGTACGGCATGCCGGCAGAGTACGACGAGCAGGGCAACTACAAGTATCCGGAAGGCTTCGACCCGGCAACCAACGAGTGGATCGCTGGTTACGAGAAGCAGCGTGAGGAGTGGGAGTCCCAGTACGCCACCGCTCACGATCTGTGGGAGCAGCATAAGGAATTTGTGGCCAAGGAGCTCGAGAACGCTGAAGCTTCCGCCGCTGAAGATGGCCAGGCTCCGAAGGAAGAGAAGGTCGAAGAGGTGTCTTCCAACTACTCCTCCGAGAACACTTCCGCCGGCACCCTCGCCGACTCCGACCAGCTCGCCGCTCTGCGCGACCAGCTGCTCGGCAAGTGATTGTATCCTGAGCTAGGATCCAATCCAGCTCAGGCCAGATTTTAGAAAAGACCCCGTTCCTGATTCAGGTTCGGGGTCTTTTCGTATGTGCATGGCAAGCGCGCATGCGAAGCGCATTACAATGGCGGTTGTGGTGATTCGAATAGGATTGACCGGCGGCATAGCGGCTGGCAAAAGCACGGTATCCGCAAGACTGCGTGAGCTTGGTGCAGTACTTGTCGATTATGATCTGCTTGCGCGTCAAGTGGTGGAACCAGGCAGCATCGGCCTTCAGCGTATAGTGGAATGTTTCGGCTCCGATGCTTTGACCGATCGAGGCGAGCTCAATCGAGCGTGGATGGCAGAGCATGTGTTTTCCGGCGCTGATGCGGAACGAAAACGCAAGATGCTGGACGGAATCGAGCATCCACTGATTTATGAACTTGCAGTGCAACTCGAACATGAGGCTGTTGAAGTTGATTGCCAAGCAGTAGTGGTGCATGACATACCGTTACTCGCCGAAGTAATTGACAGCATTCCTTTTGAATTCGACCATATCGTAACTGTTGAAGCGCCTGAACAGGTGAGGGTCAGCAGAATGATGTCAACGCGAGGCATGAGCGAAAGCCAGGCATGGAATCGTGTGAACCATCAATCCAGCGTGGAACAGCGTCTTGCCATTGCCGATGAGATCATCGATTCCACACAGTCGTTGGAACAAATGTTCGAGCATATTGATATGCTAATGAAACAATGGCGCACGGAAGCGAGGTAGGTATGGGATTCAATATTGAACGCACGAACAAGCCGTTTGTGGTCAAATCGCCATATAAGCCGAGCGGCGACCAGCCTAAAGCGATTGAAGAGCTTGCGGAACGCATTGAAAACGGTGAGAACGATGTGGTGCTCATGGGCGCTACCGGAACTGGCAAAACTGCCACCACGGCATGGCTTATTGAACGTCTGCAACGCCCGACGTTGATCATCGAACCGAATAAAACGTTGGCAGCGCAGCTGTGCGCCGAGTTCCGTGAACTCATGCCAGACAATGCGGTGAGCTATTTCGTTTCGTACTACGACTACTACCAGCCGGAAGCCTATATTCCGCAAACAGATACGTATATCGAAAAGGATTCCAACATCAATGACGACGTGGAACGGCTTCGCCATGCGGCCACGGCGAACCTGCTGACGCGTCGTGATTGCGTGGTCGTGGCAACGGTTTCCTGTATTTACGGCCTTGGTACGCCGGAAGAATATGCCGGGCGTATGCTGTTTCTCGAGGAAGGCCAGCAGATCGACCGTGACGACTTGCTGCGTACTTTCGTCGCCATGCAGTACAAGCGCAACGATATCGCCTTCACCAGAGGTACTTTCCGTGTGCGCGGCGATACCGTCGAAATCATTCCCGTATATGAGGAACTGGCCATCCGTATTGAATTCTTCGGTGATGAAATCGACCGTATTTCAACCCTGCATCCACTTACCGGAGATGTGATCGGGCGTCAATCGCAAGTCCATATTTTCCCCGCATCGCACTATGTGGCAGGGCCGCAACGTATGGAGCGAGCGTTGTCTACCATTCAGCAGGAACTTGATCAACGTACCGCCGAATTGCGCAAACAAGGCAAGGAACTTGAGGCGCAACGTCTTACCATGCGTACCACATACGATTTGGAGATGCTTTCCCAGGTCGGCGTATGTTCCGGAGTGGAAAACTACTCAAGACATTTCGATGGCCGTGAGCCGGGCACGCCGCCGCATACGTTATTGGATTTCTTCCCTGACGATTTCCTACTCGTCATTGACGAATCGCATGTTACCGTGCCGCAGATCGGCGCCATGTACGAAGGCGATGCCAGTCGCAAACGCACGTTGGTCGAACATGGCTTCCGTCTGCCTTCGGCGATGGACAACCGACCGCTCAAATGGCCGGAATTCCTTGAGCGCGTCGGCCAGACGATCTACCTTTCCGCCACTCCTGGCGATTATGAGCTTGGCTTGAGTGACGGTGTGGTCGAACAGATTATTCGACCGACAGGATTGGTCGATCCGCAAATCGATGTGCGCCCGGTTGACGGGCAGATCGATGATCTGCTTGCGGAGATCAAGGACCGTGTGAATAGAAACGAGCGTGCGCTCGTCACCACGCTCACTAAGAAGATGGCTGAGGATCTGACGGATTATCTTCTGGAGCGTGGCATCAAAGTCGAATACCTGCACTCCGATGTGGACACCCTGCGACGTGTCGAATTGCTGCGCGAACTGCGCGAAGGCAAAATCGACGTCATCGTCGGCATCAACCTATTGCGTGAGGGTCTTGATTTGCCGGAAGTATCGTTGGTTGCGATCCTTGACGCGGACAAGGAAGGTTTCCTGCGTTCCTATCGTTCCCTCATCCAGACGATTGGTCGTGCCGCGAGAAATGTGTCCGGAACCGTCATCATGTATGCCGATGACATTACCGATGCCATGCATAAAGCCATTGATGAAACCAATCGTCGCCGCGACATCCAAATCGCATATAACAAAGAGCATGGCATCGATCCGAAGCCGTTAATCAAGAAAATCAGCGACGTCAACGACATGCTCGCCAAGGAAGATGTCGATACGCAGACGTTGCTCGGTACCGGCTACCGTAATGAAGGCAAAGCCGGCAACTCGCATCTTGGCGTGCCTGCTACCAGCAAGGAGGAATCTGACAGACGGCATGAGGAGATTCTCAAGGCCGGATTGCCCGCGCAGGATCTAGCTGATCTCATTCGACAACTGTCCGAGCAGATGCATGCCGCCGCCGAACAACTGCAATTCGAGCTTGCGGCTCGTTTGCGTGACGAGATCCGTGACCTGAAAAAGGAACTTCGGCAGATGACGGAGGCGAGCAAATAGTTCTCGACCGGTCATACGGCATCCGTACCATAGTGGATTATGGCTGAAACACCACTTGTTTTTGAAATCGCCACGTTCGCGGTGCTTGCCGTCTTCTTCGTGGTTGACTTGTTTATCATCGGACGTAAGCCCCATGTGCCCTCCACCAAGGAATGCGTGCAGCATATCGCGTTCTTTGTAGTCATGGCGTTGATCTTCGGCGGACTTATGTGGTTCTTCGCGGGATTGAAGCCGGCCATCGAATTTTATTCGGGCTGGCTTACGGAATATTCGCTGAGTATTGACAATCTATTCGTCTTCGTCATCATTATGTCGAATTTTGCGGTGCCAAAACAGCTGCAGAAATTCGTGCTGTCCATCGGCATCACGATCGCATTGGTGTTGCGCGGCGTGTTCATCCTCATCGGCGCGGCCATTATCTCCCGCTTCACCTGGGTGTTCTTCCTGTTCGGCGCATTTCTTATCGTCACCGCCATCAAGTTGGTCACTGGGGGAGACGAAGATGAGGAATATCATGAGAATGGCTTGATTCGTGCATTGCGCAAGGTGATCAAGATCACCGATGAGTATGACGGAGAAAAGTTGCGTACCGTCAAAAACGGTGCCAAGTATTGGACTCCGATGCTGATCGTCTTTCTGACCATCGGCACCACCGATGTGATGTTTGCCTTTGACTCCATTCCTGCGATTTTCGGTTTGACGAAGGATCCGTTCATTGTGTTCACGTCCAATGTGTTCGCATTGCTCGGCTTGCAGCAGCTGTACTTCCTGCTTGGCGAGCTGCTCGACAAGCTGGTGTATCTGCCTCTTGGACTTTCCGTGGTGCTGGGCTTCATTGGCGTCAAGCTCATTATGGAGGCATTGCACGGCAATTCGTTGCCGTTCATCAACGGCGGTCAACCGATCGCTTGGGTGCCTGAAGTGCCTACATGGCTGTCTTTGGCGGTGATCGTTGTGGCGATTGGTGGTGCCGCATTGGCCAGCGTACTGAAGATGCGTGCCATCGAAGCAAAGGAAAAGTGACGATTTGAGAAACCGCATGGAAACATGCGGTTTCTTTTTATCAAAAAAATGTGAGCGCTCACAACACGCCTCGTTTCAGGGTGGAAGTGAGCGCTTTTTGCTAGTAGACTGGTCGGTTGGAAACAGGGTCGTCAGATCCAAAATCAATATCAACAAGAATAGGCAGGCATTCATGCGTAAAGCCAAGATCGTAGATACCATCGGTCCAGCTACCGAGTCCCTGGAAGGCATCACCAGCCTTGTCGAAGCAGGTATGGACGTTGCTCGTCTGAACCGCTCCCACGGCACTCCGGAAGACCACCTCAAGGTCTACAACAACCTCCGCGCCGCCGCCAAGGCCACCGGCCGCAACGTCGCAGCCTTGGTTGATCTGCAGGGTCCGAAGATCCGTTGCGGTTGGTTCAAGAAGAACGCCGACGGTGAAGACAAGGTCCAGCTGACCGAAGGCCAGGAGTTCGTCATCACCACCGACGACATCGAGGGCGACGAGCATATCACTTCCACCACGTTCAAGGGCCTGCCGGGCGATTGCCATGCTGGCGATCCGATTCTCATCGATGACGGCAAGGTTCGTCTTGAGGTCACCAAGGTCGAAGGCAACAACGTGTACACCAAGGTCGTCGTTGCCGGGCCGGTTTCCAGCCACAAGGGCATCAACCTGCCGGGCGTTGCCGTGTCCCTGCCGGCTCTGACCGAGAAGGATGAAGCCGATCTGCGTTGGGCTATCCGCACTGGCGCCGACATCATCGCCATGTCCTTCGTGCGTTTCGCCACCGACATCGACCGCGCCCACGAGATCATGGACGAGGAAGGCCGTCGCATCCCGGTCGTCGCAAAGATCGAGAAGCCGCAGGCTCTTGAGAACCTTGAAGAGATCGTCAAGGCCTTCGACGGTATCATGGTTGCTCGTGGCGACATGGCCGTTGAGTGCCCGCTCGAAGAGGTGCCGCTGGCTACCAAGCGCTGCATCGAGCTCGCTCGCCAGTACGCCAAGCCGGTCATCGTGGCTACCGAAGTGCTCGGCTCCATGGTCAACTCCCCGGTCCCGACCCGTGCAGAGGCATCTGACTGCGCCAACGCCATCCTTGACGGCGCCGACGCCACTATGACCTCCAACGAGACCGCCGTCGGCAAGTACCCGGCAGTCACCGTGAGCACCATGAGCCGTATCTCCTCCTTCGCCACCGAGCACGGTTTCGACCGTATCCCGGAGCTGAAGAACCTGGATATGTCTTCCACCGGCGCTGTGTCTTCCGCAGCTGTGGATCTGGCTGACAAGCTGAACGCCAAGGCTATCGTTGCCTACACCCAGACCGGTTCCACCGTGCATCGCGTGTCCCGCGAACGCCCGGCCACCCCGATCTACGGCATCACCAACAACGAGCACACCTATCACTGGCTGGCTCTGTCTTGGGGTACCGAGTCCTTCCTGCTCGATGAGGATTACCACGACAAGTCCCGCAAGGACCTGATGATCTTCACCGATAAGATCCTGAAGGATGCCGGCAAGGTCACCGATGGCGACAAGATCGTTGTGCTGAGTTCCGCCCAGGGCGAGCACCAGCCGGGTCGCACCGATTCCATCTACGTCCACACCGTCGGTGCTTGCGACTGAGATGCGTTTCGGTCAGTGGCTGACTGATTAGCGAATAGGAGGGCTTCCGTCCGTTTGGATGGAAGCCCTCCCGTTGTTTTTGGATGATGTTGATATGTTGCCGATTTGCAGACTGCGACAGGTTGCGATCAAGGTGTCGAGTATGGCGCGAAACGCCGACTGCTCAAGGACTTTGCAAAATCATTTTTCTGTGTTAATATGGTCAAGTTGTGCGAAGGCCCCTGTATCCCAATTGGTAGAGGAGACAGCCTCAAAATCTGTACAGTGTGGGTTCGAGTCCCACCGGGGGCACCGGATTGATGAACAGCCGTGGACGGGTATCACCCGCCGCGGCTGTTTTGTTTTGAAACCCATCTGACGCATGTGCAGTTACGTGGTAGCTCAGTGTCTTGCCATCCACCAGATTGTAGATTATCTCCACGTCTCCGCCTTTTCGCGCACCTCGTCGAGCGCATCAAGGGTCTCAGCCGGAATGGGTTGCCTCGACAGGCTGAGCGGGATACGGTTCTCCCTGACGATCTGCCGGTAGAACGCGCGGGTCACGCTGGACAGGTCAAGTCCAAGATCCTCCACGATGTCCGTAGCCTGTTTTTTCGTGGCGTCGTCCACGCGGACCGTCACCGAAGTCATGGTCATCTCGACCTCCATCTTTTGCTGATTGTTGTAAGACGATTATAGCTCAATGTCTTACGTTTGGTATGGAGAGTCTGCGCATCCTGTTTTTCCGGTTGACGGAATGCGGATTGGGGCTGGACCGTGACTTGAACGCGATCATCAGCATCGGGGTCGCCGGGAGTGCCCTGGAGACTCTAAACGCGCATGGAGGAGATGGAAGATGGACCGGTTCGAACCGGGCAACGTAGGCTCCCGTGAAGTGTGAACCAAGTTGCTGCGCGAGCGACGTGAGGCTTGGAGTTGGCGTCCGCAAGAACGCCATGCAAACTAAAACAAACTAGTTTGTATGGCGTCATCACCCTCGCCGGTGGTCTGAAGGGCCAGAACGGTCCGACCACCCAGTCCGACGTGCGGCAGATCATCGACCTGCTCATCCCATCCGCCATAATCCGTGGGCGTCACGCTAATACGGTACTGGGTGGCTTGGCCGCTGTCTTCGATGACTTGGATGATCTTGCCCTTGAAGTGCACCACAGCATCTTTATGACGCCTAGTCTCTCTCGAATGGTGTACCCAATGTTCCACCTTTAAAGGGTGGTAATTTGTGCGTGTTGCGGTGCATGGGAAGCCAAATAGGACGAAAGAAAAACCAAAGAGCGATGTCTTGCTCCATTGATAAAAGCTAATAAATTATCCTGATAACAGTTTAAACGTCATATAAATTATGTCGATAAGTCCAAGCGTGTGGCGCATTTTCTTTTCGGGTTAAGTAGATGATCGTGCAAGCATGAAAGATGTGCGCGCGAAACAACTCTACAACCCGAGGGGGTGCGTGATGGCAAGATTCAACACACAGCTGGTCCACGGTGAACCGGTGAACGACAATGACACCAGGGCCGTGAATCCGCCGATCTATAAATCGTCCACTTTTGCATTTGAGTCGGTCGATGCCATGCCCCGTTGGGATTACGCACGTAGCGGAAATCCAACGCGCGAATACCTCGAAAGGCAGATCGCGCAGCTCGAACATGGTACTAGGGGATTTGCCTTCGCCTCCGGTCTGGCGGCGATCCATGCGGTGCTGTCCATTTTCCAGCCTGGAGACCGCATCGTTGCCGGAGACAATGTCTATGGCGGTTCGTATTCGCAGCTGAACGAGCATTTCAACCGCTGGGGTCTGGAGGTCACGTCAGCCGACACCCGCGTTCTGGAAGATGTAGAGCGTGCTGTGGCAGGGGATCCGAAACGGGGAATCCAGCCAGCCAAGGCGGTGTATTTTGAAACGGTCACGAATCCGCTGTTGAAGGTGAACGACGTCCACGCGATCGCTGAAATCGCCCATCGATACGGAACGATCGTTATCGTGGACAATACATTCGTGACACCTTATCTGCAGAATCCCCTTGATCTGGGAGCTGATATCGTGCTGCATTCCGCCACGAAATATCTCGCGGGTCATTCCGATGTCATCGCTGGCCTAGTCGTGGTGAAGGATGAGCAGATCGGGCAGCGTGTCTACTTCGCCCAGAACCGTCTCGGTGGTGTCCTCGCACCCGTTGAATGCGATTCCGTGCGTAAGGGCATCCAAACATTGGCTCTTCGCTTGGAACGACAGCAGGAGAATGCCGCCGATGTGGCGAAATACCTGCTTGCCCACCCGTTGGTGAAGAAGGTCTATTATCCGGGTCTTACCGATGGCGAGGACCTGGCGGCCAAGGGGTTGCGCGGCGCTGGCGGCGTATTGAGCTTTGAGGTCGTCGACGGAATCGATCCCGTTGATGTGCTCGACAATCTTCGACTGTTCCGCCTTGCGGTTTCACTGGGCGCCGTCGAAAGCCTAGCGGAGCTTCCGTGCCGTATGACCCACTTCGAACTTCCCCGTGAGGAGAGGCTGAGGGTAGGCATTACGGATGAGTTGATTCGTCTCGCCATCGGCATTGAAGATGTCGCCGATCTCAAAGAGGATCTGGGCCAGGCGTTCGAGAAGGCCTCGGAGAAACACTCCGACAAGTGGAACGATGCGATCACAGAAGATGCATTGGCCTGACCGTCACGATTGGATGAACTGGGGAGGCGAATATGATACGAATTCGTGGAGTTCGAAAGTCGTTCGAATCGCAATTAGTGCTTGACGGCGTCGACCTGGACATTCCGGAACGTAGTGTTGTCTCGATTATCGGTCCAAGCGGATCCGGGAAATCCACTTTGCTGAGAACGATTGACTTTCTTGAGACCGCCAACGCTGGCACCATCGACTTCGGAGAAGGCCCGGTGTCCCTCACCAGCACCAAGCCAAAGGATATCGCTTCGGTCCGCGCGAAAATCGGTTTTGTGTTCCAGAATTACAATCTGTTTTTGAACAGAACGGTTTTGGACAATGTGGCCATCGGCCTGATCCACGCCAAGGGAAAAGGCAGGAAAGAAGCCGTACGAATCGCATATGACGAACTCGACCGGGTGGGCATGGCCGGATTCGCGGACCGATATCCGAGCAAACTGTCCGGTGGTCAGCAGCAACGCGTGGCCATTGCGCGCGCGATCGCCATGGATCCAGAACTGTTGGTGTTGGATGAGCCGACATCGGCTCTCGATCCGGAAATGGTGGACGGCGTGCTCGCCGTTATCAAATCCTTGGCGGATTCCGGAACGACCATGCTGATGGTCACCCACGAAATGCGTTTCGCCCGCAACGCCTCCGACCAAGTCGTGTTCTTCGAAGGAGGCAACATCGTGGAACAGGGGAAGCCGGAACACATCTTCAGCCATCCAAACGAGCCACGAACCGCACGTTTTCTGTCATCGATACACGATGTCAACGTGCTGGACGATTGGAAACCGGAAGAACTCGTGACAATTCAGCAGACGCACTCCAAATCCCCAACGTCTGAATTCAGTAATTGATAATCAACAAACCCTCCAAAACGTTAAGAAAGAACAGGAAGAAAATGTCTGATACCAAATCTGTCTGGAAGAAATATGCTGCCGCCGCGCTTGCTGTCGTTTCGGTCGTTGGATTTGCCTCATGCGGATCCTCGAACGGTGCGGGATCCGATGATTCCGCCACCAGCGAGCTTGAGCAGGTCAAGAAGAACGGTGAGATCGTGTTCGGCACGGAAGGCACGTATGCACCGTTCTCGTACCACGATACCGACGATAATCTGACCGGCTACGATGTGGAGATCGCCACCGCAGTCGCCGAGGAACTTGGTGTCAAGGCCAAGTTCGTGGAAGCGAATTGGGATTCGCTGCTCGCGGGTGTGGACGCGAAAAAGTTCGATACGGTTGCCGACCAGGTGACTCCGAACGATGAACGCAAGCAGAAGTACGATTTCACCGACCTGTACACCTACTCGCAGGGCGTCGCGGTGACGAAGAAGGGCAACGACGACATCAAGAGCTTCTCCGACATCAAGGGTAAGAATGCGGCGGAGACCAAGACCAGCAACTGGAATCAGACGGCCCAGGAGAATGGCGCGAACATCGTCTCTGTCAATGACTTCGCGCAGGCGGTTGACGCCATTACCTCCGGTCGTGCCGATGTCACGTTGAACGACAAGCTCGCCGTGCTGGACTATCTCAAGCAGAAGCCGGACGCGGATGTGCAGATCGCGGCAAAGTCCGAAATCAGCCCCGCGGCGGCCTTCCCGATCCGCAAGGGTGAGGACGACTTGGTGAAGGCGCTGAACGATGCCCTCGCGAAGCTGCAGAAGGATGGCACATTGAAGAAACTGTCTGTCAAGTACTTTGGAGAGGACGTTTCGGTAAAGCAGTAGAAAGATGGGTTTGCCTGTTCTCAACGGATTTGCATAATGCGTGCGGATCCGACGAAAGCGGGCCGGATATGAGGATCGGGCATCATGGATGACAGACTGTTGGGAATCATCATCGGTTCCTTCACGAAATTGCTGATTCCTGGGCTGACGGTAACCATCCCGCTGACACTGATATCGTTCGCAATAGGTCTGGTGTTGGCCATCGCCGTGGCGCTTGTTCGAGTAGCCAAGGTTCCTATGGTGCATCGAATCGCGCAATTCTATGTGTGGGTGTTCCGAGGGACTCCTCTGCTGGTACAACTGTTCGTTATTTTCTTTGGTCTGCCGTCCGTGGGCATTGTCGTGCCGGCGTTTCCCTCGGCACTTATCGCTTTCTCCCTGAATGTCGGCGCGTACGCTTCTGAGACACTTCGCGGAGCTATTCTCGCGGTGCCAAAGGGGCAGGTCGAAGCCGGCCTGACCACGAACCTCAGCTATCTGACCATTATGAGGCTGATCGTGCTGCCCCAAGCTTTCCGGTCGGCGTTCCCTGCATTGTTCAATACGTTCATCTCTTTGGTGAAAGACACTTCACTGGCCGCGAACATCACCGTGGTCGAGATGTTCATGGCCGCGCAGCGTATCGTCGCCACCGCCTATGAACCACTGGTGCTTTATTGCGAGGTCGGCGTGATATATCTTGCTTTCTGCACGGTATTGACATGGCTCCAAGGAGTGTGCGAGAAGCAGCTTGCCAAACGGTTCTGAAAAAGGCATCGAGTTCAGCGCCTTAACGGCAAATCCTGTGCTCCTTAAAGCAAAACCAATAAAAAACGATTCGCGTGGCATTCGCATAATGTCGTGAATGCCACGCGAATCGTTTTTTTGGCTCTGTTAACTCAGAGTGGACATGAGCCTTCATGTTCACAACTGTAGTTGCACTGAGATTACAGTTGTTGGAGGTGAGGGTGATGGGTCTCACCGAGGAGATCCGTAGCCAGTTGTTCGGCATGGGCGCATTGGGGCGCAGACGGGCCATCAATGAATTGCGATCTTCTGAGGACAAGTACGCGCGCAGTCTCGTCCCGTGTTGGAGGATGTGGTGGCTCGCCCACGCTCGAAGCGCGGACTGTCGAAGGAGCAGATCTGCATCATGAGCGGTGTCTTAGCCAGATTATTATCTCTTTTGCTCCTCAGATCATTAACAGACCTTTGAAGCTTAAGGTTGTTAAGGATAACAACTTTAATTATGGACAATGGAAAGAACTGCCGGAGGAATGTCAAAACAACAAAGCGGAATCAGGGACTTGCTCTTGTTGATGACTTCTTTGGAGTTCGTGAAGAAGATCTGGTAAACCAAACAGATTTAGCGTTTGCTATAGCTGACCTATGTGGGCCGGGGTTGGGATGTGATGAAGATATCGAGGCATATTGCAGCACCGTTAAAGACGTGGATATTCTTAGAAGGGGCTTTCGTCCTGCTCAGTCAGATGAGATTAATGTGCTTACTTATCATAAGGCTAAAGGACTTGAATTTGACATCGTTTTTTGTCTTGAAGCCTATCGTTTTATCATGCCTCCATATAAAGGAGTACAAAAAGATATTGAGCAATCTCTTGGCATGCACTATGTCGGAATAACCCGTGCAAAGAAAGCTTGCTATATTGCTTTGGGGTCTCAACGGCACAACAAAGATGGTTTACGAGATGCTGAACCATCGGAGTTTTTAACAAAAAACGAAGCTCTTAAAGGACTGCGCAGAGATGTGCACTGGTGATAGATGAAGAGCCTGTGATAAACGGTTCCCCGGTTGTTGAGAGGTGAATTCGATAATCGGATGTGCGGTGCGTTTTTTATGGGGGCTACTTTCGAAAATATCATGCGGCGGGCTTCCAGACGAGAATCGAGGTGTGAGGCTTGAGTTTGGGAAGTAGATGAGAGGAAGAGATAATATGCCCGTCGGCGTTTAAGCTGCGGGCGTTTTTCTTGTTCTACTGAACAAAAATAAGACAGCATGACGTAGTCTAAAAAACAGCAGACACTCGTGTTGGTTACATCCAGACGATAGGTTAATTGATAGACTAAACCGAAAGATGGTTTGCGAGAGAATCCATATGTTTGTGGGGTGAACAATGGCTGTTTCCAAAGTCGAATCTCGTACGGTCTCGGAGTGTTCTCTGAACAACATCACGTCCATGGATCCACTGAACGAGGAATGGTACGAAAATCTGATCATCGATCATCTGACGGAAAGACTCGGATATGAGCACCTGTACGGGCCCGACGTCCGTCGCACCGACGACTCGTATCGCGACGTATTCCTTCCTGATATTCTCCCGGATGCGTTGCGACGAATCAACAGAAATCTGCCGGAAGCAGCCGTCGAGGAGGCCATTCGGAAGATTCAGAATGTCGAGATCGGCAGCTTGGAGCAGCGCAACGAGATATTCAATGACTACCTGCAATCAGGAGTCGAAGTGCACTTCTTTGACGGCAAGGAAGAGCGTGATGACATCGTCCGGCTGCTTGATTTCGACGATCCCGAGAACAACGATTTCCATGTCGTGAACCAGTGGACGTTCGTGGAGTATTCCGAGAAACGTCCCGATGTCATCATTTTCGTGAATGGCATGCCGTTGGTGTTGTTCGAGCTGAAGTCCCCGTCGAGAGAGGAGACGGACGCTTCACACGCGTACCTGCAATTGCGCCAGTACATGAAGCAGATACCGAGCATGTTCGTGCCCAACGTGTTCTGCGTGATGAGCGATATGACCCAGACCAGGGTCGGCACGATCACATCCGACGAGGATCGTTACGTGACTTGGAAGTCGGTTGACGGCGACTATTCCGGAACGAAGGCCGCGACATGGAGCACCATGATTGACGGCATGCTCCCAAAGGAGCGTCTGCTCGATATCATCCAGAACTTCGTGTGCTTCAACGATTCCTCCGAGAAAGTGGTGAAGATCATCGCCGCGTACCACCAGTATTTCGCGGTAAGGAAAGCCATCGTCAGAGCGGAGGAGGCCGTCAATGGGGATGGCAAGATTGGCGTGTTCTGGCATACCCAGGGAAGCGGAAAATCGCTTTCGATGGTGTTCTTCGCGCATCTGCTGCAGCGTTATCTTGAAAGCCCGACCATCGTGGTCATCACCGACCGCAACGATCTCGACGACCAGCTTTTCGGACAATTCAGCCGCTGCGCCAGGTTCCTGCGCCAGAAGGCGGTCCAGGCCGAGAGCCGCAGGAATCTTCAGGAACTGCTTGAGGGTCGTGAGGCGAACGGCATCATCTTCACGACCATGCAGAAGTTCTCGGACGGCGACGAGCCGTTGTGCGACCGGAGCAACGTTGTGGTGATGGTGGACGAGGCTCACCGCGGCCAGTACGGCCTGACCGAACGGATCAACGCGGACGGTCATGTGTCGGTCGGCGCGGCCCGTGTCGTGCGCAAGGCGCTGCCGAACGCGTCCTATATCGGTTTCACCGGAACGCCGATCTCCACGGATGACCGCAACACCCGCGAGATCTTCGGCGACTACATCGACGTGTACGACATGACCCAGTCCGTCGAGGACGAATCCACCAAGCCGGTCTACTACGAAAGCCGTGTGGTCTCGCTCCATCTTGACGAGAACGCGCTGGGCCGCATCGACGCGGTCTACAAGGAGTTCGCGGACCAGGCCGACGAGGCGAGCGTGGAGAAGTCCAAGCACGACCTCGGCGGCCTCGATGCCATCTTCGACACTCCCGAGACCATCGACGCGTTGTGCCGCGACATCGTGGACCATTACGAGAACAACCGCGCCGACGTCCTGGCCGGCAAGGCCCTGATCGTGGCGTACAGCCGGCCGATCGCGATGAAGATCTACTACAGGATCATGGAGCTGCGCCCCGAATGGAAGGACAAGGTCGGCGTGGTGATGACCATGTCGAACCAGGATCCGGAGGAATGGTTCGACGTGTGTGGCGGCACCACGCACAAGAAGGAGATGGAACGCAGGTTCAAGGACGATTCCGATTCCCTCAAGATCGCCATCGTCGTGGATATGTGGCTCACTGGCTTTGACGTGCCCAGCCTGTCCACCATGTACGTGTTCAAGCCGATGAAGGGCCACAACCTCATGCAGGCCATCGCCCGCGTCAACCGCGTGTGCAAGGGCAAGGAGGGCGGTCTGGTCGTGGATTACATCGGCATTGCAGGCGCGCTCAAGCGGGCGATGAAGGACTATACCAGCCGTGACCAGCACAATTACGGCGACATGAACATCGCCGAGACCGCCTATCCGAAATTCCTCGAAAAGCTCGACGTGTGCCGTGATCTCATGTACGGCTTCAATTACCACAAACTCATCTTCCAGAACAGCAGGGAGGCGCTTGCCGACGCCATCGCGGAGGGAACCGACTGGCTGCTCGATCCGGAACGGCACGAAGACACGGAATCGTTCCTCAAGCAATGCCAGCTCATGAACCAGGCGCTGAGCCTGTGCAAAAGCATGGTAAGCGAAGAGGACGCGCATGAGGCGGCTTACCTATCCGTATTGCGCGTGCAGGTCCTTCGCCTGACCGGACGTGGCTCCGGCGGGGGCAGCGGCATGACGTACACGGAGTTCAACAAGCAGGTGAGCGAGATCCTCCAGCAGAGCGTGCATGCGGACGGCGTGCTCAACCTGTTCGAGAAGGACAGCGTGGAGATCTCCCTGTTCGATGAGGCGTTCCTCCAGGAGGTCGCCGGCATGAAGGAGAAGAACATCGCGATAGAGAGCCTGAAACGCCTCATCAAGGAGAAGGTGCGGGCGTACGGGCGCACCAGCGTGGTCAAATCCCAGAAGTTCAGCGAGATGCTCCAGAACACGTTGAACGCGTATCTCAACGGCATGCTCACTAACGCGCAGGTCATCGAAGAGCTCGTCAACATGGCCAAGGAGATCATGAAGGACCGCGACGACGCGCAGAAGCTCGGCTTGAGCGACGAGGAGATGGCGTTCTACGACGCAATCACCCAGCCGCAGGCGGTCAAAGACTTCTACGACAACGACCAGCTCGTCTCGATAGCCCGCGAGCTGACCGATGCGATGCGGAGCAACGCCACGATCGACTGGCAGAAGAAGGAAAGCGCCAGGGCCGGCATGCGGCGTGCCATCAAACGTTTGCTGCGCAAATACAAGTATCCGCCCGAAGGTGTCGAGGACGCCATGAAGACCGTCATGGAACAGTGCGAGCTGTGGGCCGACACCAAGATCAGCGAATAGGACGAGCAGGAGGATAATACAAGACATGGCAAAGAAGAAGGACAATACCGCCGAGATCGGCTTCGAGGAACAGATCTGGAGCGCTGCCGACAAGCTGCGCGGCAACATCGACGCTTCCGAATACAAGAACGTCGTGCTCGGCCTCATCTTCCTGAAGTACATCTCCGACAAGTTCGACCAGAAATACCAGGAACTCGTTGAGGAGGGCGAGGGCTTCGAGGAGGACCGCGACGAATACGCGAGTGAGAACATCTTCTTCGTTCCCGAGAGCGCCCGCTGGAAGACCATCGCAGCGGCCGCGCACACGCCCGAGATCGGCAAGGCCATCGACGAGGCCATGCGCCAGATCGAGGCCGAGAACAACAAGCTCAAGGGCATCCTGCCGAAGAACTTCGCACGCCAGGAGCTCGACAAGCGACGTCTGGGCGAGGTCGTGGACCTGTTCACCAACGTGAAGATGGCCGAAAAGGGCGATAGCCGCGACATCCTCGGACGCACCTACGAATACTGCCTGGCCAAATTCGCCGAAGCGGAGGGCAAGAACGCCGGCGAGTTCTACACACCCGCGTGCGTCGTGAAGACGCTGGTCGAAGTCATCGAACCCTACCACGGGCGAGTGTACGATCCGTGCTGCGGCAGCGGCGGCATGTTCGTACAGTCCGCGGACTTCGTCAAACGCCATCAGGGCAACATTAACGACATCTCCGTGTACGGCCAGGAGTCCAATCCGACCACGTGGAAAATGGCGACCATGAACCTCGCGATCCGCGGCATCGACGCGGATCTGGGCGATCATAATGCCGACACGTTCTTCGAGGACCTGCACAAGACCGAGAAATTCGATTTCATCCTCGCTAACCCGCCCTTCAACCTGAAGGACTGGGGAGGGGAGAAACTTGAGGACGACGTACGCTGGCAGTACGGCACCCCACCGGAGGGCAACGCCAACTTCGCGTGGGTCCAGCACATGATCCACCACCTCAACCGTTCCGGCCGCATGGGCATGGTTCTGGCGAACGGCGCGTTGTCCAGCCAGACGAACAACGAGGGCGAGATCCGCGCCAAGATCGTGGATGCCGATCTGGTCGAAGGCATCATCGCAATGCCGGACAAGCTTTTCTACAGCACCGGCATACCTGTGAGCCTGTGGATCATCACCAAGAACAAGAAGCAGTCCGGCAAGACGTTGTTCATCGACGCGCGCGATATGGGAACCATGGTGTCCCGCAGGCTCCGCGAGTTTACCGATGAGGACATCGCCAAGGTATCGACTGCGTTCGACGCGTTCCGTGACGGCACTCTGGAAACGGAGAAGGGCTTCTCCGCCATCGCCACGACGGAAGATATCAAGGCGCAGGATTACATCCTGACTCCAGGCCGTTACGTCGGTGTCGCCGAAGTGGAAGAAGACGATGAGCCATTCGAGGAGAAGATGACCCGTCTGACCGGCGAGATCGCCAAATGCTTCGAGGAATCCAACCGTCTGCAAGAGCAGATCAAGAAGAATCTGGAGGCCATCGGCTATGGCATGTGAAGTTGAATGGATTCCTCTCGGAGATATTGTCAATCTTTCTTCCGGAGGAACGCCTGATAAAAAACAGCCAGCATACTGGGATGGTGAGATCCCTTGGATAAGCGCAAAAACTTTAACAGGCGACACTGTGACAACAAGTAATCTTTTCATCACTGAAGAAGGACTCCACGCGGGAAGCAAACTTGCTCCTGTTGGTTCGATACTTTTATTGACCCGCGGAAGCGGCTTATTCAAGAGAATCCCTCTTGCAATTGTAAACGCTCCCGTTGCTTACAACCAAGATGTAAAATGCATGACTTCCAAAGTGACAACTATTA
The DNA here is from genome assembly GCA_959028125.1 of uncultured Bifidobacterium sp. Taxonomy (GTDB): domain Bacteria; phylum Actinomycetota; class Actinomycetes; order Actinomycetales; family Bifidobacteriaceae; genus Bifidobacterium. The sequence continues at coordinate 95,797 of CAUFQQ010000009.1, forward strand.
CCAATGAGTACGTTTTCTTTGCATTAAAGGCACTGTCCCCAGAGTTAACAAATATGCTCGAGACAACCGGAATCGGTGCGGGTAAATTAGCCACTGACCGACTTCTCGACATGCCGATTCCAGTTTTATCTCATGATGAGCGAGAGAAAGCAGTATCTTTCTTCTCGGCATTGTCCCGAAAAATTATGATCAACAATCGGATAAATGATTATTTGCTTGAGGTCGGTGAGATGAGATTTGCCGATCTTGAAACACGT
>CAUFQQ010000010.1:0-91992 GCA_959028125.1 uncultured Bifidobacterium sp.
GGGTTACGGAAAGCTATCAGCAGGTCAATATGAGTTTCTGCCACGCTTTCTGCATGTCCTTGAGGACGCTCAGATCGGGCTTCAAATAATATCTGGCCGTGGTTTGGATGTCGGAGTGTCCGAGCTGTCGTGCGACCACGCTGATGTCGGTTCCGGCCTTGATCGCCAACGTGCCGAACGTGTGGCGCAGGTTGCGTGGAGGCACGCAGGGGAGTTTCATTCGCCTGCACCAGCTGCGGTAGTGGTTTGCCACTTGGTTCGCGTTCAGGTTGCCGACCAGCCGGCCAGCCTTCGTGCCGTGGCGTAGTTCCGCCAAGCGTTTGACCGCGAACCGTGGCAGCGCGACGGTACGTCGGCTCAGATCGGTCTTCGGTTCGGTGACGGTCTCATGGCCCGCGACCCACTGCACCGACCTTTTTACCGTGACGGTGCCGCGACGCAGATCCAAGTCGCCCCATTCCAAGCCGACCGACTCGCAGCGACGCAATCCCGCGCACACGGACACCAACAGCCACGCTTCCAATGGATGCCCGTAGAAGCCTTTCAACAGGCGTCGGACTTCCGGCGCGGACAGTACTTGCGGCTCGTAATGCCGCAGGTGCGGCAGGCGTATCTCGCGTCTGGTCACGTCATTGTCGGACAAACCGCGTTTGAACGCGAGTCGCAGTATCGCGCGGAACACCGCGTAGGCCTTGCGTGCCGCTCCCGGCCTGTCGAAGGAGTCCAACCATGATTCGATGTCCGCCACGCTGATCGCGTCCATGTCCCTTCCGCTCCATTGCGGGAGGATATGGCAATTCAGGGCGCTTTCGTAGCCTACTTTGGTGCATTCGCGGAGTTTCGCACATGAGGGTTTCCAAACGGTGGTCACGAATGTGTCGAAAAGCATTGGTTCCTTTCCAATTCTGTTGAATAATCCCACACATCGTCATGTTGCTGTTGGACGGGTGGGTGTGTGGGTTTTCCTATTGTTCCATATCCCTGTTTTTAGGAGGATATTTTGACTCAGATCAAATTCGATTTCGGCCATCCAAGCGCGGATGGCATAGCGGACTTGGCTGGCGAGAAGATTCATGTGGTTCCGACCGAACGGTTCAGGAACGGCAGTCGTATCGTCGTACGCGACTCGTTCGAGGTGCGTTTGGACGAGCATGGCACGGCGACCGTCACCGTCCCGCCGACCGACAGCACGTTCGCATATGAGGTGACTGTCGGAGAGAGTGAGGATACATGGCGTTTCGTCCGTTGCGTCCAGGTGCCGGATTCGACTTCGGTTTTGAATTTCTCCGATCTGGTCGAAGTTGATTCTACCGCGCTCACGCCGGTGTGTATCGGCAATCCGTTGGCTGATATCGACCAGTCCGACGTTGATTGGGCCATCCAGTTCATTAACTCTTGATTTTTGGAGGTTTGTTTTGGCTAATCCCGATAAGTTTTTGCGTCTGCGCGACTACGCCCGTCTGGAGCGTGCGCAGAAGGCCGGTGTCGTGGACGGCACCAAGTTCGCCTACGACAGTGCGAAACACGTCGTGTCGAACGTGCGCGAGTATTTCGACGCGCATCGCGACGGGCGCACGTATGGCGTGCGTTTCCCGCTCTACAGCTTCTCGAATTCGCCGGACGGCGTGAAGGTCGGCGACAATGCCGGTCTGACCGTCGTGCCGTCCACGAATTATCGCGCCGGCCGTGATGATTACGCAGGACTATCAGCGTTCCGCGTGTTCGACGCGAACGTTACGGTGTCCGATGATGGCACGCCGGTCGTGAAGGCCATCAAGGGCTTGGCTGGCAATTACGCGAAGGACGGGTCCAATGGCGACGTGTTCGTCATCACCACTCCCGGCTTCTACCGGTTCGAGTTCGACGTGAACCATTGCACCATCTGGTATTCGGACACCCAGTACGACGGCTATTCGCCGATGCCGGGCGCGTTGCTGCCGGACGGGTCTCTCCGCCCGTGCATGGCGTACGCGAAATATCCGCTGTCCAATTACGGCGGCAAGGCCGCGTCCGTCTCGGGTCAGATTCCGGCCTCCATGAGCGAACATGGCTCCGTGTCCGTACCCACCAGCAAAGGCAAGGGCTACAGCGGCAAGACCTCAGCCGACACGTTCTACATGCAGCTCATGCACATGCTCAAATACGCAGCCAAGGACATCGAACGCTATCTGGGCGGCGACTTCAACGGTTCCGGTCAGATCAACGTCAGCAAGGCCGAAACCAACGTCACGCGCGCACTGGTCAAGGCCACTGACGCGGCAAGCATCGACCTCGGCTCCTACGTGAGCGTCGGCACCGGCACCGACCGCGGAGACAACAAGACCGGCGAGGCGGCGGCATACCGCAAGGTCATCTCCAAGACCGTCGTGGACGCGGCAACCACCGCGATCAACGTGTCCGGCGCGGCCTTCACGACCACGACGGCCATGCATGTCACCCAAATGCCGTACCTGACCGGTTCGACGGACGGCGTGCTCGGCAACGACGGCATCCCCCGCGAGGACGTGTCCAAAACCCATCAGCCGATCAGACTCCAGGGCATCGAACTGTTCGCCGGAATCTACGAGACCGAGGGCGACATCATCCTGAAGAACGTGAAGGATTCGGACACTTCCGGCCATACCGAAGTGTGGAAGGTGTTCGACACCACCAAGGCGAGCGACACCGCCATCACCGCCGACTACGTGCATGTGGGCGACTATCCAGCCGTCAACGACAAGACCGACAACCAGTGGCAGTGGCAGACCGACTTCACCGAAAAGCACGGATTCCTGCTGCCCACCGGCGTGGGTGCGACAAGCACCAGCGGTCTGACCGACGCGCTGATCATCAACCCGATCTCCGCTCCGGGACTGCATGAGTTGCGGCGCGGCGGCGGTCTCTGGGTCGGCTCGCGCTGCGGGTTGTTCAGCGCGTACGGCGGGGACGGTCTGTCGAACGCTTGGTGGCACTGCGGCGGTCGCCTATCCGTTCTTGGCCGCACGCACGCCTAGTGCGGGCGGTTGGGGGTGAGCGCCAGCGAGGGGGCGAAAGCCCCCTCATCACCCTCGTATGACTCTTGATAATATTTCAGGGATTCGTGACGGTTTCGCCGGGTTCCTCCTGCTTTTGCAGCGCGGCGGCGATCTCAGGGTCGGCTCGCGCTGCGGGTTGTTCAACGCGAACGGCAGGAACGATCTGTCGAACGCTTGGTGGAACTACGGCGGTCGCACATAAGGGTCAACCGTTTTCCGTCACGACTACCCTCCGCTTTCGGGGATATGCGAGGGGGCAAGCCTCGGCCATGCCGAAAATCGAATCAAGCACGCGACCGGTAGGCCCCATGGCCGAACGCCGCCAACATTCCCCTTATAGCTTTTATGAAAACATATTGCAAACACAGTCGCATCACCGAACCCGCGTTCGTGCGCGACTGCATCGAAAAGTTCCTCAAAGGCAAACGCTCCCGCAGGGACGTGAACGAATTCCTCAGCCGCCATCCCGACTTGGATTCGCTTTCACGGCAGATCGCCGACGAGATAGGACGCGGCGAATACAGGTTCGCGCCCATCCGCTACTTCCGCCGTATGGAACCGATTTCAGGCAAGATACGCATCATCGGACGCGAAAGCATCCGCCATCAGATCTACGATTACGTCTGCGGAACCGCGTTGATGCCACTGTTCCGCGCGAAGGTCGGCAGATGGCAGACGGCGAGCATCCCCGGCAGGGGCATAGCCGACGCGCGACGCGCGATCAAACAATGGGCGCGCGAACCATCCAGCAGGGTCTTCGTGAAACTGGACGTACGCAAATGCTATCCAAGCATCAGCCGTGAAGTGTTGAAACGTTTGCTCTCACGTGACGTAGGAGACAGGCGGCTACTGGATTTGACGTTCCACCTCATCGACCAATACGCGGGCGATGACGGATTGAACATCGGCTCCTATCTGAGCCAGTGGCTCGCCAACTACTATCTGAGCTACGCCTACCATTTCTGTGAACGGCATCTTTCCAAGGAGCGCGTGAACCGCAGGACAGGCGAAACCGCCACCAGACGGCTCGTGACGCACATGCTGTTCTACATGGACGACATTCTCCTGGTCGGCAGATCGAAGCGTGATCTGACCATCGCCGTCAAACGCATACGCGCCTACCTGCATGACACGCTCCGTCTCGAAATCCATCCTACATGGAATGTCAAGCACGTCGGCGTGGAGCCAATCGACATGGTGGGCTTCACCTTCTACCCGGGCCATACCGGCGTCAGGGCGGGCATCTTCCTGCGCGCACGACGCTCATTCCGCCGATACGCGCGGAACCCCACGAGTCTTCGGCTCGCATACCGTTGCGCCAGCTATTACGGCTGGATCAAAAACAGCGATTCCATCCAATACCGGCGTCGAAACAACGTCGATCAAATCGTCCGCCGCGCCAGAAACACCGTCGCGGCAAGCCGAAAGAAAGGATAACAGATGATTCAGAACGTCTCTTCCGCAACCCCGTTGGAAAAGGTGGACTACCACCTCCGTGACGACGGACTGGCCGATATCCGCATCCGCCGCAGCATCAGGACCGTCACCCATGACGCGACCGACAATCAGCCGGAATACGTGGAGTATACGGCAGTCGAATCATATCAGGTGCTCCCGTTGCTCGAACAGGAGGCCATCGACCAGGCGGATGTCCTGTTCGAGGGTGACGCCACCAGTTCCAGGCCGGTGCTCGACAGGGTGAGCGCATTGGAACAGGCAAGCCTGGACAACGCGCAATTGCTGGCCGACCTGATGGCGGGCGGGGACGGGGATGCGACGGATTCCACCGATTCCGACACCGGCAAGAACGCTGCCGACGATTCCGCCGACAACAAGGATAAGGAGTGAGAACAATGGTTAGATTCAATCATGCCGCAGCGGTCCGCATGTACACCCGTCTGGTCAAGGCCGGACGCAGGACGTTGGACGAAGTGCCGGAGGAATACCGCGCGGAGGTGCGGCAGAACCTTCTCGACCCGTGGTTCTGACGTAAGAAGGCATAGGTGAATCAGGAAGCAATCACCATCATCGTTGCCATCATCGGTTCCGGTGGTTTCGGAGCGCTCGTCCCATGGGTGCTCGACAGAATCGACAACAGGCGCGACCCGTTGCACGAGGGCGTGAAGGAACTGCTGTTCTGCAAGCTTGAACTGTTGCATCGGCAGATGGTGGACAACGGCGGCGTATGCACCGTCGAAGCGAAACGGACCGCCGAACGCATTTATCGCGCCTACAGCGGTCTGGGAGGCAATGGCGTCGGCACGGAAATGCGCAACGATATCCTCGACGCGCACATACAGGAGGACCGGCAATGACGCATCTCACGATCGCAGGCGGCATATACCTGCTGCTGCTCGCGCTCGTCATCATATTCAATCATGGTGCGCACCGGCATTGATTTTCATATTAGTTTTCAAAGCCATCCCGATTCGGGATGGCTTTTCTATTGCCCCTTGACTTGGGGCGGGAAGGAGAGGATGTGGGCATCCTCAACAACAAAGGCAAGCCGAAGCACAAGCGTCTGCGTCGGCATGTCGGCAAACCGTTGACCGCGTTGGCGGCGGTGCTGTGCGTCGCTGTCGCGCCGGTCGCCAGCGCGAACATGAACGTCATCGACGTGAGTGGATGGCAGTCCGCCGACGTGACGCGCGTGGTGGACGCCGACGCGGCCATCGTGAAGATCACCGAAGGTTCCGGCTACACGAACCCGTCTTGGCGCAGCCAGACCGATTGGGCACGTCAGACCGGCAAGGCCTGCGGCGGCTACCATTACGCGGACGGCGGCAACGTCACCGCCGAGGTCAACCATTATCTCAACCAGTTCAACGGCTATGTGGGCCAGTGCGTGCTCGCGTTGGATTGGGAGTCCAACGGGAACGCAGCTTGGGGCAACGGCGACTGGGTGCGCCAGTGGGTCAACCAGGTGTATTCGCGTACCAAGGTCTGGCCCATCGTGTACGTGCAGGATTCCGCCGTATATCAGATTCCGTCCGACGTGCGCGCCCATTGCATGCTGTGGAAGGCTCAGTACGCTTCCATGAACGCGACCGGCTGGCAGTCCACTCCGTGGAACGCCGGCAGCAAGGGCGAGGGCATGGTGCAGTATGCTTCCACCGGCTACCTGAACGGTGTCGGCCCGTTGGATTTGAACCTGTTCTTCGGTGAGCGTGACGCATGGCAGAAGATCGCGAACGGTGATCGCGGCAAGACCCATGCCGAGGTGAGGCATGATCCGGTCAGGCCGCAGGTCACTGCCACGCCGGACTACAATGACATGGCCACGAAGGTCATTCGCGGCGTGTACGGCAACGGCAATGAGCGTCGTCAGGCTCTTGGCGGCGCGTATGACACGGTGATGGCGATAGTTAACCAGCGTCTCGGCGGTTCCGCTGGCACCGTGTCCAATACGTCGAATTGCGGCAGCGTGTGCGTGACCGTTCGCTCCGGCGATACGCTCAGCAGCATCGCGGCCAGTAATGGCGGTTCTTGGAACCAGTACACGGGCTACCGTTCCGGCAATCCGAACGTCATCTACGCTGGCGAGACCGTCTGCCGTCGCACCGGCACAGGCACGGTCGCCACCGGTGGACGGTACGTGGTGCGTTCCGGCGACACCCTCGGCGGCATCGCCGCATATTACGGGGTCAACATGTACAGCATCCACGGATACCGTTCCGGCAATCCGGCGTTGATCTATCCGGGCGAGACCCTCTACTGGTAAGGAGACTGATTATGGTCGATGAAGTCAAGGAGACTAATCATGACGGCGAAAAGCCGGAAGAGGAAACTGGCGAGGAAAACAAGTACCTCCTGCCGGACAAGGCATACAAGGCATTGAAATGGGTCGCGTTGATCGCGTTGCCCGCTTTGGCCGTGTTCGTGCATGTGGTCGGCCCCGCATGGAACCTTCCATGCGTTGACCAGATCGTGACCACGTTGAACGCTCTGGCCGTGCTGGTTGGCGCGTTGATCGGTGCCAGCGAGTTGAAGGCCCAGTATTCCGAGTAGAAACCTTTCATTTCTCTGACCTACTCGTGCATTGAGTACGAGTCGCCCCTCTCTCAGCATTGCTGGGGGAGGGGCTTTTCTGCGTTTTAGGGCTTCTATTCGCCAGCCCGTTCTATCTGCTTCAAGTCTAATGCGGAGTTCATTGTTTCCATCGCAGCCAACCGTTCCTTCAATCCGGCGTGCCGGTAGTGCTCCACCATCAAGCGGCTGGAATGTCCGACAATCTCTTCCACTAATCCATAATCCACGCCCATACTCATGAGTATGGTCACGACCGTGTGGCGTGTTTCGTGGCGGCTACGATGTTCCGCATTGGGTACGCCCGCGTTCTCCAAGAGTTGGCGGAAGTTTTCAAGGTCTTCCTCCGGTTCGATGGGCGTGCCGTCATCATGCCGGAACAGCAATCCATATGGGTTCGGAATATCGTCGGTCGCTTCGAGATATGCTTCGAGCGTTTGAGCCAATGCCGGGATGATCGGCACTTTCCTGCCGCGCTTCGATTTCGGTGGCGTCAGGCACCATCTGCCTGTCAGTTCGATCATGTCGAAGCCGTCTGGAATGCGCCACCGCCATTGAGGGCATGCGGCTCCGCGCTTGTATCCGCATGGATAGACGCCATGCTTGTCTGGATTGCCGCATCCATGTTCTTTCTTCAGTTCCTCTAGCTTCCAGTTGACGGCGTATTCGCCGTATGGCACGCCGTTCATTTGGCCTAGTTCGAGGTCTTGGATGGATGCGCCGAGTATTTCGCCCGGACGCATGCCGGTGCACAGTCTGAACCATTCCTTTGCGGCGTTTCTCACGCCTAGATCGTTGGCGGCCTTCAGGATGCGTTTGGCTTCGTCCACGGTGAATGCGGTACGTTCGTTGGCTTCGTTCTTGCGACTGTCCACCAAACTGATGTCCTTGTCCTTCGGGGTTGGGACGCCGCCCATCGGGTTGGTGGGTAGGATGCGGTCTGACACCGCTGATTTGCATATCTGGTTCAATGTGGTGTGTACCTGCTTGCGTAGGCTGAGGCTGGCTTTTACCCGCTGTTCCTTGCCGTTGACTTTCTTGGTTATGCGTAGGCCGTTGACGATGCGGTCGCACGCTCCGCTGGTCAGGCTCGCCATTTTCTGCCGGTGGTATGGGAGCAGGTGTTTGCGGACGATTGTTCGATAGTTGGCGAATGTTTTCGGGTCTGCGTCGCGTTGCCTGCGTTCGAGCCATTGTTCGGCGTATGCTCCGAGTGTGATGGAGCTGTTGTTGGCGCTGCCGAATCTGGCTCGTTCCTGTAGTAGTTCCGTCAGTCGCTTGTTGGCGTCAACGTATTTTTTGCAGCTGTATGTTTTGCCGTCAACCTTGAACTCGTAGCTGGCGTAGATTTTTACGGTTCCGTTGGCTAGTCTCTTCTGGCGTTCAACCCGATATGGGTAGACGATGCCGTTTCTTGCTTTGCGCACCATGATTACCTCCTTGCCTCTATATTCTCAGACATTCTCAGACTTCCATTTACCCCTTACTTACGGGTTGAGTACACCTTAAGTACGGTGAAACCGTTGGAATGAAGCCGTTTTACCCAATCGTTCCAAGGGATATTCTATCAGACTTTCTAACTGTTAATCGGACGGTCACTGGTTCAAGCCCAGTCGCAGGAGCCACATGAAAGCCCTTGGAAATCAAGGGCTTTTTGTTACTCTAACGAATCAAGCACGTCGTCGATCAGCGTGCGCTCGTGCGGTCCATCGGTCTTGAGCCGAGGAAAGCGCCGCAACGCGTTGGCGGGACTTGCCCCGGCCGCGCGCGCCACATTCGATTTCGACTCGCCGTGCGCCAAAGCCGTTTCCGCAAGACGGTCCACCAGCGAGTCCGACACCTTGCGGATCTGCTCGGCAACCCACAACTGCGCCAGTTCGGGGGAGAGCGCGTAATCGTCCTGCAATTCGCTTGACGCTTCCTGCACGGCCGCCCACAGCACCATAAAAGGCTTCTGATAGTAGGTGATCCGATCGTAATCGGACTCGCTTTCCAGTTGCTGCAACGCTTTGCGCTGTGACGTGTTATCGCTCATACGTTCCATCGTATGCCGAGACACGCCCGGAGCCTGTGGATAACTCATCCTCCGACCACAGGGCCGTTTCAGCTGGACAAGCACAACTTCACACTGTCATGCTGGCGATTTACCACAGCACAACGCAACGGCGCAAACACAGCAACGTGAAGGAGCCATCATGGACGAACGTGAATATCGCAGGCGAATCCGACGGAACAGAATCGCACAGGAGGAAAAGAAGCGCATCCGCCAGCAGTTGCGCCAAACCATGGTCGTATGCGCTCTGGCATGTGTCATGCTGCTCGTGTGCTGCCTATGGTCGGCCGAACCGACGTATGCGAAAACGAATGCGGCGACCGCGTCCGGTTCCTGCGCCGTCCTGATGCGATGGCCGCTGAACGGCGCGCAGGTGGTCGGCAAGTACGATGCGCCGAAACAACAGTGGCTTCCAGGCCATCGGGGTGTCGACCTGCTTGCGGACCCTCAGGAAGCCATCGTCGCGCCCGCGGACGGCGTGATCGCCTTCAGCGGCAACGTGGGAGGCAAAGCCGTGGTCACCATCCGGCATGGAGGCGACCTTTCCGGCCTGACCTCGACGTTCGAACCCGCCATTGCGGAACGCGATGTCGGCGCACATGTTGCGCAAGGGGAGCGTTTCGCGCGTGTGGAGGGCGAATCCGACCATTGCGACGAGCGGTGCCTGCATTGGGGGATAAAATCGGAAGGACGGCAATACACCAATCCGGAAAGCAAAACCCGTACGGTGAGAATCGGATTGAAAGGCCTGTGAAACAGGGGTCGACAGAACCATTGATTTTGTCCATACGTCGTGGCCTCGTCGAAAAAGTGAAGCTCTCAGGCTATGATGCTACATGTACGACGATTACGCAGGGGAGAAATGCCATGTACAAGGAATACACGCGGCCTTTGGAACAGCAGATCGACACGGATAAGAACATTTTCTCGGTGCTTGATGAACGAGCGAACCGCACTCCGAACGATTCATTGGTCGAATACAAGAACGAGCATGGCGAGTGGTCGTCGTTCAGCGCCACCGAATTCCGTGCCAAGGTCATCGCCATCGCCAAAGGCCTGATCGCCCAAGGCATCATGCCCGGCGAATCGGTGTCCATCATCTCTCACACCTGCTGGCAGTGGACTGCGCTCGACGTGGCCATCATGTCGATCGGAGCGCTCACCGTTCCCGTATACGAGACGAATTCTCCCGCGCAGGTCAAAATGATCTTCAACGACGCCAACGTCAAAATGGCGTTCGCAGAAGATGACGCGCAACGCGACAAGATCGAATCCATCAGAAACGAATGCTCCAATCTTGGCGACGTCTACGTCATCGGACTTGGCGCGATCGACACGATGATCGAATACGGACATGCCGTGTCCGACGCCGAATTCCAAGAGCGCGAACATGCGGTCAAAGGATCGGACCTCGCCACCATCGTGTACACCTCCGGCTCCACAGGCACGCCAAAAGGCATTGAGCTCACCCATTCCAATTTCGTGTTCATCACCTATTCGGGCATTAGCTCCATGCCCGATATCGCGATGAAGCCGAACCGTCGTCTGCTGCTGTTCCTTCCACTGGCGCACGTGTTCGCACGCTACATGCAGTTCTTCTGCTTCGCAGGTAACGTCTCGCTCGGCCTATCCAGCAACTTGAAGACGATCCTGGCTGATTTCAAAGCGTTCAAGCCGACGTTCATCCTTGCCGTGCCGCGTATCTTCGAAAAGATATACAATGCGGCGTCGCAAAAGGCCGGAGCCGGCCTCAAAGGACGTATTTTCGCAGGTGCAACGCAGACGGCGCGCGACTGGTCGTACGCACAGCAGTCAGGCGAAGGCATTCCGGTTGTCTTGAATCTCAAGCATGCGCTGTACAACAAGCTGGTGTACTCCTCGATCATGGACGTGTTCGGCGGCCATGTGGAATACGCGGTTTCCGGAGGCGCTCCGCTTGATTCATCCATCGCGCATTTTTTCAATGGCGTCGGACTGCCGCTGCTGGAAGGCTACGGCATGACCGAAACCTGCGCTCCGTCAAGCGTCAATCCGACCTCCGGATACAAGATTGGCACCATCGGACTGCCTCTGCAGGGCGTGGCCATGGGTGTCGACGAGGAAGGTGAACTGTGCATCAAGAGCCCGGCCGTATGCGCCGGCTACCACAACAATCCCGACGTCACCAGGCAGCAGATTGTCGACGGCTGGCTGCATACCGGTGATCTTGGTTCCATCGACGACGAAGGCTTCGTCTCCATCGTCGGACGTAAGAAGGACCTCATCATCACCGCCGGCGGCAAGAACGTTTCTCCATGCGAAATGGAAGCGTCGATCATGACGTCGCCCGTGGTGAGTCAATGCGTGATGATCGGCGACCGCAAGCCGTTCATAGCGGCCATCATTGCGTTGGATCTTGGCGAAACGAACGCATGGCTTGCATCGAAAGGCGCGGAATGCGCGGCATCCCTCGAGGAGGCCTCCCGCAATCCGATCGTGCGCGCCGAAGTGGAACGTGCCGTCAACAAAGCCAACGAGCTCGCATCCCGTGCCGAATCGATCCGTAAGTTCGAAATCGTGCCGGACGAGTTCACCGAAGAAAACGGCTTGGTCACGCCGAGCATGAAGGCACGCCGTCAGGCGGTGGTTGATCACTACCGCATGCTGATCGACACCGTCATCTACGTTCCGAAGAAGTAGAATGCGATGATCGGCGGTAGGAATGTGCCGGCCGCAACATAAAAAGCTGGCTTCCGTCGCGGCGGTTCGACGGAGGCCAGCTTTTTCCATCTCTTGTCGGATTTCCTATGTCTGATAATCCGGATTACCTTGTTGCCGGTCTACAAGCCTGCTTCGGCGAGCGAGATATATCCCGGTTCGATCAGCGTTTTCTTCAGATTGCTGGCGCTGACCGCAAGCGCCTCTTCCTGAATGGTCGGCACTTTCATGTCTTCCATGGCGACGGATGAGATGAACGTCAGCTTCGCAAGTTTGCCCGACGTGTTGAGCTGCACGCAGGTCTGTGCGATGTCGGATGCTAAGGTCTTGCGATTTTCCAAAGCGGTCATCCACTGTTTGCCGTTCACGATATTCGGTATGGAGCTGACGTAGGCGCCGTAACCGGTGATGATCGGCCATTGCGAGTTCTGCTCGTCAAGGGAATCGCTGGTATCCTCCGTATCGGAATCGCCGTCATCGGATTCAGGCGCCTGCGCAGGATCGGGAACGGACTGTTTTTTCAGGTCTTTCTTGCCGGTGATATTGTCTACGATGCCGGAAATGGTGATGGATGGGTTGATGTCGGCCGCCGAACCGGTATATCCAAGATCGTTGAGCTCTTCGGAAGCATAGCCGGCCACATAATCATTGCAGGAGATGATGCCGTCGATGCGGGTATGGCGCGATGTGTCCTTATCCATGCCGAGACGTCCGGCGAGCGTGGATTTGACCCGCTCACTTTTCGCCGCGTCGAACGCCACGGACACCCAATCGGATTCCGTGCTCGACGAGGTCAGCGTGCCGGATGGGGAAACGGCCTTCCCATCTTTGAAATACGGTCCAAGCACTGACCAAATGCCTTTGAACACGCCTTGCGCGAAAGTCGCGTCCGCTGTGCTGCCGCTTTCATTGGCGGCATCGTAGGGGAGTAGCACTTCGATATGCTTCGGATTGTCGGAGCTGGTTTTGTCGAGCTCGAGCTTGCTGACCAGCTGTTTGGCTTGAAGCTGGCCGATCTGCTCGGCCGTGGTCATCGGCACGTACACATCCGGAGTGAAACCCTGCAGCGTGTTCGACACTAACACGACTTTCATGCCCTCGTTTTGAGCGAGCTGCAATGCGGAAACCAAACGTTCCGCGGATTGGGCGTAGTCCTGGGCGTCTTCGTCGGAGGAGCTCCCATTCCATGTGATGGCGTGCGACACATAGTCTCCATATTGGCGGTCGGATTCGGTGGTGTCGGCCACCGGCGCCACTACCAGAGTGGTTTTGTCGGAGGAATCCGCATCGTCGCTGGTGCTGTTGACGTGATTCACCACGTAATCCTGCACGCTTTGGCTTTGCTTGTCGAGACTTGGCGCCGCTTTGACGGTGATGTTGGTGCCTTTGACATCATTGTCTTTCAATGATGAAACGATTTCCGGCACCAGCTTCTCCCATTTGCTCAGAGGCGTCTGCTGGGAGATGGTGATGCCGTCCGAAGGGGTGAAGATCACCACGTTGCCGGCATCGGTGGCAGTGGCGGTGCTGGGGGAGTCCGTTTCATGCGATTGCGTTTCATTGGCGGATGAGCAGGCGCCCATGGTCATGATGAGCGAGGTCGATGCCAACAGTGCGAACAGACGTTTCGTCACGGTCGTGCGGTGCAGTGTCATGCCGTTTCCTTCATGAAAATCGAATGATGATTCCTATGCTGAGCTCCGATTGTAATATCCGGACGTCAAAAAGGGCTGGATATGCGTGTGAACCATACATATCCAGCCCTTTTGAGCCTGCTGCTGGCCGTTCAGCCAAAGGTTATTCGGCTAGGTCATTCGGCCAGAGCTTTGGCGAGATTCTCGTCCAAAGCGTTCATGAAGCCTTCGGTGTCAAGCCAGGCCTGATCCGGACCAACGAGCATGGCGAGATCCTTGGTCATCTGACCGCCTTCAACGGTAGACACGATGACCTTCTCCAAAGTTTCGGCGAAATACTTGACTTCCGGAGTGTTATCCAAGTCGGCGCGGTGCTTGAGACCGCCGGTCCAAGCGAAAATCGATGCGATCGGATTGGTGGAGGTCTTCTCGCCCTTCTGCCAGCGGCGGTAGTGGCGGGTCACAGTGCCGTGTGCGGCCTCGGCCTCGACGGTCTGGCCGTCAGGGGTCATGAGCACGGAGGTCATGAGGCCGAGAGAGCCGAAGCCTTGCGCCACGGAATCGGACTGCACGTCGCCATCATAGTTCTTGCAGGCCCAAATGTAGCCGCCATGCCACTTGAGGGAGCTGGCCACCATGTCGTCGATCAGACGATGCTCATAAGTCAGGCCCGCTGCGGCGTACTTGTCTTTGTATTCGTTTTCGAACACTTCGGCGAACGTATCCTTGAACTGGCCGTCGTATGCCTTGAGAATCGTGTTCTTGGTGGAAAGATACACCGGATAGCCGCGCATCAGACCATAGTTAAAGCAGGCGCGGGCGAAACCACGGATGGAATCGTTCACGTTGTACTGCACCTGGGCCACGCCGCCGTCGGCACCATAGTTGTACACGACATGTTCGATCGGCTCGGAACCATCTTCCGGAGTGAAGGTGACGGTGAGCGTGCCTGCCCCCGGAACCTTGAAATCAGTGGCCTTATACTGGTCGCCGAACGCATGGCGGGCTACTACAATCGGCTTGGTCCAGCCGGGAACCAGGCGCGGAACGTTGCTCATCACGATCGGCTCGCGGAAAATGGTTCCGCCGAGAATATTGCGGATGGTGCCATTGGGGGACTTCCACATCTTCTTCAGGCCGAATTCCTTGACACGCGCCTCATCCGGCGTGATGGTGGCGCACTTTACGCCGACATGTTCACGCTGGATGGCCTTCGCCGCGTCGACGGTCACCTGATCGTCGGTGGCATCGCGGTTTTCGATGCCGAGATCGTAATATTCGAGATCCACGTCGAGGTATGGAAGGATCAGGCGATCCTTGATATCTTTCCAGATGACGCGGGTCATTTCGTCGCCGTCGAGTTCGACGACCTTGCCTTCGACCTTGATTTTGGCCATGTGTTGCCCTCCTGTCGGGATTGAAGGTGATAAGTTCCTGTCTTATAACGAACGTGTTAACGGCACCTGTTAATGTCCAAAAAAAAACGGTGTGGCGGCAGGTGACACGCTCTTGCATACTGTCATTGCTGAGCATTAGCCTTGAAAACATGTCTCAGGAAATTGAAATCGGTTTGGGCAAGAAGGGCCGTCTGGCATACTCTCTGGACGACGTTTCCATTGTTCCCTCCCGTCGTACTCGCGATCCGCAGGATGTGTCCACCTCGTGGCAGGTTGACGCTTATGAATTCGACGTGCCGGTTATCGGCGCTCCGATGGATTCGGTGACCAGCCCGGCCACCGCCATCGCCATGGGCAAGATGGGCGCGCTTGGCGTGCTCGACCTCGAAGGCCTGTGGACCCGCTACGACGATCCGCAGCCGCTGCTTGACGAGATCGCCGAACTGCCGGCCGAAAGCGCGACCGAGCGTATTCAGCAGATCTACGCCGAGCCGATCAAGCCGGAGCTCATTGTCGAGCGTCTGCATGAGATTCGTGACGCCGGCGTCACCGTTGCGGGCGCCCTGTCCCCGCAGCGCACGCAGGACTATTATTCGACCGTGCTCGAAGCGGGCGTCGACCTGTTCGTCATCCGCGGCACGGTCGTTTCCGCCGAGCACGTCTCCCAGGATCACGAGCCATTGAACCTGAAGAAGTTCATCTACGATCTGGATGTGCCCGTCATCGTAGGCGGCGCCGCCAACTACACCGCGGCCCTGCACTTGATGCGTACCGGCGCGGCCGGCGTGCTCGTCGGCTTCGGCGGCGGCGCAGTATCCGCGAACCGCAACACCATCGGTGTTCACGCTCCGATGGCCACCGCCATCGCCGACGTGGCCGAAGCCCGCCGCGACTACATGGACGAGTCCGGCGGCCGTTACGTCCAAGTGATCGCCGACGGCGGCATGGGCGACTCCGGCAGCTTCATCAAGGCGTTCGCGCTTGGCGCCGATGCCGTGATGCTTGGCTCTCCGCTGGCCCGTGCCGAGGAAGCTCCGGGCAAGGGCATGCATTGGGGTGCCGAAGCCCGTCATCAGACGCTTCCGCGCGGCTTCCGCACGAACGTCGGCACCGTCGGCACCCTGGAAGATATCATGTTCGGCCCCAGCCACAATGCGGACGGCACCACCAATTACATTGGCGCGCTCCGTCGTGCCATGGCAACCACCGGCTATGTTGATCTCAAGAGCTTCCAGCGTTGCCCGGTCACGGTCGCTCCGACCCGCTGAACGAGCTTTGCGGTAAAGCCTGAATAACGGTTCATTGATCCTGCAGCGTCATGCTGCAGGATCTTTTTTTTGTTATGTTTCCCCGGCTAAGAAAGTCAGGTTGGAATGATTAAGCTATACATCGCAAATGAAAGAGCAGAGGTGAGATGAATGGCAGCGCATAGAAGTGGCGATTCCCGACGTTTGGACCCGTTGTCCGGACGATTCACGGATTACATCGTGATCGATACGGAAACAACCGGATTGAGTGTGCGCAAAGGTGCCAAGCTCATTGAGATCGGCGCGGTCAAAATCCGTAATGATGAGCTGGTTGACGAATTCGACCAGCTCATCAACCCGTTCGAACACGTCCCGTCAAGAATCACTGGTTTGACGGGAATCGACGATGGCATGCTGCTCGGCAAACCGGATGTGCGTGAAGTCATGGATGAGTTTGCACGCTGGTGTTCGGACACAGCCGTGGTCATGGCGCACAATGCGTCCTTCGACATGTCGTTCCTCGACAATGCTGTACAGCTCGCTTACTCGGAGCGAGACGCGCGCTTTGCGCACCATTTCGTCGACACTCTGGACCTCAGCCGTCGACTGCATCCGGAAAAACGAAGCCACAAAGTTTCCACCCTCATCGTCGACTACCACATCGCCGACATGGAGGAGCACCGCGCATTGTCCGACGCCAGGCAGGAGTGGATGCTGTACCGCGCCATGCGTGACGAGGCCGAGCTGCTCGGCATGCTCTGACAGCCTAACGTCGTTCGAACACTTCGATCCGGTATTCTCCCACAGGTGTCTGTTGATTTGTGGATGGATTATTTGTTCGGCTTCGTGCCGCAGCAGGCGTCATCTCCACTGGCGGAGAACATTGCATTGGGTGCGAAGTTCAGAGCGAAACCGCTCTGTTGGTGGGAGACGTTGGCTGAATCGGATTTGGCGTCATTCGTGATATTTGCCCTCTGTGAGGGCTCCGTTCCGGCAACGAACGAGGCGATATCTCCTGGAACGCCTGCGCTACGTAACTGACGCACGGTGACTGGAATCGTGCCGATGCTGCTTTCCGAGGTGAACGCGACCACTCCGGCAGGGAAGAACGCTTTGAAGAAGTGGATTGGATTCAACTTCGTCAGTGTTAAGCAGCAGGAAGAATACGGTTTTCGCACCAATACTCTTTAAGCGCATGGACTCTCCAAGGTTCGTGATGCTGGAGATGATGCTGAACAGCAGCAGCGGAACCACCAGTGCGGTAATTGCGTTGGACCAGATGGAACCCACCGCGCCGACATAATCAGTGTGGCCGTTGAAAGCGATTCCCAAAATGATACCGAATGCCGTTGCAAGCAACACGCGTGTGGTGAAACCCGCGTTTTTCTTACGTTTGAGAAACGCCAGGATGACGAACAGGATCGCGGCTACGCCGAGGGCGATCCAATCATATGCGATGTCTGACATTACTATCATTCCCTTCCCAAAAAATGGTGATACATTACGTGAGATACCCCCACGTTCATGTCGGACATCAATCTATCCGCTCCGTCTCCGGCGCAACGCCTTGTAGTTATTGCTGTTTTCCATAGTCGTCTATCAGACGGTAGTCATTCCGAGGCACGTATGCTGACTTCCAGCGCTCCACAAGTCATTCCGAGACGTGGTTGTTTTGCGTTTAGGGAGGGCTCGTTTTAAGATGGAACGTCGGATAACGGGCTTCGTGTCTGGATTTGTGAGAGCCGGAGGAATTGGAGATTAGACATGGCATTAAGTGCCGCGATTATTCTTGCGGCGGGTGAGGGCACCCGCATGCGTTCCAACAAGCCGAAAGTGCTGCACACTTTGGCCGGAAAGACGTTTTTGAACCGTGTGATGGACTCCGTGTCGGCGCTCGACCCTGAAACGTTGGCCGTGGTCGTGCACTACCAGGCGGAACGAGTCGCCGAAGCGGCCCGCTCCTACAATGAGCGTGTCACCATCGTCAATCAGGACGACATTCCCGGCACCGGGCGAGCCGTGCAGTGCGCCATGACGCAGTTGAAGGAGCAAGGCGGTCTTGACGGCTCGGTGCTGATCGCAGCTTCGGATATGCCGCTGCTCGACGCCGACACGTTGAACCAGCTGCTTGCCTTCCATGAGCAAAGCGGCAACGGAGCCACCGTGCTCACCACCATTCTTGACGATCCTACTGGCTATGGTCGCATCATCCGCGACAGCAAAGGCAACGTGCTGCGCATCGTGGAACAGAAGGACGCCAACAGCAGCGAACTGGCCGTGCATGAAGTGAACACGTCCGTCTACGTGTTCGATGCCAAACTGCTGGCTGAAGCGATCGCCAACCTCAAATCCAACAACGCCCAAGGCGAGTTCTACCTGACCGACGCACTCGAAACCGCCAAAGCCAACGGTGCCGTCGGTGCGTTCGCCGCCCCCGACCCGTTGAGCGTCGAAGGTGTCAACGACCGCGTGCAGCTCGCAGCGCTCGCCAAAGCTCACAACAAGCGTATCTGCGAGCATTGGATGCGTAAGGGCGTGACCATTCTCGACTCTGAAACCACGTGGATCGAAGATGACGTGCGTATCGAACGCGATGCGGTGATCCTTCCCGGATGCTTCCTGGAAGGCCAGACCGTGATCGGCGAGGGCGCGCAGGTCGGCCCATACACAACACTTATCAGCGCGGTCATCGATGCCGATGCCCATGTGGAGCGTTCCCGCGTGCAGGAAACCCACATCGGTCGCGCGGCCAACATCGGTCCGTGGACGTACCTGCGTCCGGGCAACGATCTTGGCGAGGAGTCCAAGGCCGGCGCCTTTGTGGAAATGAAGAAGGCGCACATCGGCAACGGCACCAAGGTGCCGCATCTGAGCTATGTTGGCGACGCCGACTTGGGTGAGCACACCAATATCGGCGGCGGTACCATCACCGCCAACTATGATGGCGTGCACAAGCACCACACCACCATCGGATCGAACGTGCACGTCGGTGCCGGTAACCTGTTCGTGGCCCCTGTCGAAGTCGGCAGCGGCGTCACTACCGGAGCCGGTTCCGTGGTACGCCACGACGTTCCGGACGATTCCATGGTCTATTCCGAAAACACACAACATGTAGTAGAGGGCTGGAAGCCCGAATGGGAGCGCTGAATATGCCGGCAGTACAAGATTCCATCGACGCCATTCGCATCGCCGCCGCCGCGGCCGACCGTATGAAGGCCACCGACCTTGTTGCCTTCGACGTCACCGAACCATTGGCCATTACCGACGCGATGCTCGTCGCCACCGCTTCGAACGAACGTCAGGTGTTGGCGGTTGCCGAAGAGATCGAAAAGGACCTGTATCTCAAAAGCGGCAAGCGTCAACCGCGTTCCCGCGAAGGCTTGACCGAAGGCCAGTGGGTGCTGCTCGACTATGGTGATTTCGTGATCCACGTCATGCATCAGGAGTCCCGCGACTTCTATCGCCTCGAACGCTTGTGGAAGGATTGCCCGAGCATCGACCTGCAGCTCGAACATCCGGAGACTTCCGACGAAGAGACCGCGGAAACCGCGGAATAACACGTATGAACATGCCTTCCCGTATAGATGCGGAAGGCATGTTTTCATATCAAGCGAAGCAGTTTTCGCAAACATTCCATAATCGAGAAAGCAACGGAGAGCAGCAGCATGCCTCGAAACGTCGAACTTGAGCATAACAGCGCAGTACCGGAACACGTGCACGCCATCACGCTGGTGCGTCACGGACGTACCGCCTACAATGCGCAGCATCGTCTGCAAGGCCAGATCGACATTCCCCTCGACGAAGTCGGACAATGGCAGGTTCGCCAGACGGCCGACGCATTGCGTGAACTGTATGTTGATCGTCGTCCCGATATTCCGAACCGGCTGGTCATCTGTTCCGATCTGGGGCGTGCCGCAGCCACCGCGCATGCGTTCGCCGACCCGCTGGGCTTGGAAGTGCATCCCGACATTCGCGTGCGTGAACGCAGCTTCGGCGATTGGGAAGGCATTCCGGTTGAGGAACTCGCGCAACGGTACCCGGAAGACTATCGTTCCTGGGCTGAATTCCGTGGCGGCGAACTCAAATACGGTGCCGAACCCAAGGAGGAAGTCGGACGTCGTGGCGTCGAAGCGTTGAACGATTGGGCGTTCCGTGCCGGATCCGACACGGACTTGTACGTGTTCTCGCATGGTGCATGGATTTCCCAAACGTTGCAGACGCTGCTGGGAATGGCGGATGCGCATGGCGATTTCGCCGACATTTTGTCGATGCGCAACGCTCACTGGGTGCGGCTCATTCCATTGGAGATCGGTTCCACATTGCGTTGGCGTTTGATGGACTACAATCACGGTCCCGCTATCGCCGATTCCGAGGAATGGGAGCATCCCAGCCTGTAGCCAGCCTGTAGCCAGCCTGTAGCCGGCCGATACATGATGTCGGACGCTGGTCTGTCACCGCTTTTTCAAGCTTTTCACAGAATCGCCAGTACTTTCATAGCGAAATTAGCTATCGTCATGGCTTGTGAAAAACTTTTTTAAGGGAATCTCTTTTTCGTCGATTTGCGCGGGTGCGCTGGCGGCGGTCACGTCATTCCTACTTTCCGCGAAAATCGGTATCGCGGGATCGGTGATTGGTGTGGCCGCGGGTTCGGTTGTTTCCGCGGTTGCCACGCAGGTCTACAAGAACGTTTTGAAGGCATCAGGGGAGAAGATCCAACAGGCCGTGCCGTTCCCGTCGAGTAGCGAGACGGTTTCGAATGAGCGAGCTGCGGATGAAACGCAGGTGCTTGGCTCTTCCGAACAGGATGATGAGACGAGGATTATTGGATCGTCTCCTGTTGCGTCGGATGTCACGATGGTATTGTCTGCCGATACGGCTGCGGTAGCGCAGTCCGGTTTACCGCGCGTCATTTCCTCCGGACAGGAATATGCGGATGCGACTCGTGCGCTCGGCGATATTGCCGGGGCAGGGGAGACTTCCGTTTTCCCGAACGGACAGCGTGGCGTCAGCGATGTTGGCGTAGTTACCGGTAAGACCGGAACACTCGGAAGCGCGCATGATGCCCGAGTACAGCATGCTGGGCAGCGTTCCTCGAATTGGTTGCATAGCAAGCACGCTCCGGCGATCATCGCATTCGTCAGTGCTTTGGTTGGTGTGGGAGTGAGCGCGGGATTGATTCTTGCTTTCACCGGCGGTCAGGGGACGGACACCGTGGTGCGTGACGTGGTGCATGAGAAGGTTGTGCCTTCGCATGGAAATACCGATGACTATCAGACTGGCGGCGGGCAGACCCCCGTGCAAAAGCCTAAGTCCGATTCCACGGATTCGAACGACGAAACCACCACGGACGGCAGCGACAAAACCACCAACGGATCCACCGACTCGTCCACTTCCAACGGCACATCGAGCAATACCAATGGATCCACGTCCGGAAACAGCGGGTCGTCATCCGATAATTCCAGCAATGGTTCCAGCCAGAACGGAACGGATTCGTCCAACGGCACTGGCTCAAACGGAGGCACGTCCGGCACCACTGGTGATGGCTCATCATCCGGATCCGGAAACAGCGGAACCGATGGTTCGACTGGCACTGGCACGTCGGGATCCACCGACGGTACTACCGGCTCGACGGGAGATGCAAGTAGTAACTAATGTCGCTGGTGGCGCACTTCCCATGTCGCCCGCATAAGGTTCACATAAGGTGATTGCGTAGTGCGGTTTTACTCATGCCAATTCCTCAGTGCGGGCGACACGCCGAAATTTGCGTGACTTATGTCTGCGATGTATATTATACGGAGTTTGCAGAGCAGACTTTGGGGCTATGGCGCAGCTGGTAGCGCATCTCCATGGCATGGAGAGGGTCAGGGGTTCGAATCCCCTTAGCTCCACGATTATCGAGGGCCACTCCGTAAGGGGTGGCCCTTTTTGTTGAAACGACGC
Source organism: uncultured Bifidobacterium sp. (assembly GCA_959028125.1). Taxonomy (GTDB): domain Bacteria; phylum Actinomycetota; class Actinomycetes; order Actinomycetales; family Bifidobacteriaceae; genus Bifidobacterium. The sequence continues at coordinate 22,009 of CAUFQQ010000010.1, forward strand.
TGTTTCGCGGACGTGCTTGCCGAACCTCAAAAACGGTTCAAGGTGATAGAAACCGGTTATAAGGTGGTAAAGAAACAGGACTTCCACGACGACGCGGAGAACCTTCGGCAAGATCGTATACAAGCCGAACAGACGGACGCATGAACGACCTGTGTCGGCAGGGGTGTTGGCGACGGACGGTAGAGCCGACATGGGCTTATTGTTAATTTTCATTCATAGATGCTTTGTCTTGTCTTCTGAGTGCTTCTAATTTATAATTCTCATAAAATATAAATGACTTTTTGAAAGCAGTGACCGTTATGAGCATGGAATACAGGACTTTGGCGCGGCTGTTCCACGCCGACAGGAGCATGGACTCCTACGCCAACCATGACCGGCTCGTCAGACAACGCCTCGAAGCGGACTCCACATTCACAACCGGAATCGGCACACCCTTGGGCGAACTGTTCATCGCCACGCCGCGCTGCGTGTGCATGCTCACACAGAAGGTGCTCCTCGCCGAACGCCAGGTATCGGCCATGTGGCGGAGCATCCCAGGAGTCATGCGGTGGAACTATATCTACCATGCCATATCCGAGGAATTGCTCGCCACCAACGAGATGGAGGGGGTCAGGTCGACACGGAAGGAGACGGAAGCCGCCGTGGCCGCAGCCCGGCAGGCCAGGACCGAGGGCGACATGGAGAAGGCCAGGTTCGGCGAGTTCGCGAAACTGTATCTCAACCTCACCAATCGCGACGTTGAACTGCCCAAGACTCTCGAGGACATCAGGGACATCTACGACAAGATAGCCCTCGACGAGATCGACGACAAGAACAGACCCGACGGGGAGCTGTTCAGGAAAGGCGATGTCGAGGTCCAAGGACCGCACGGCACCGTCATCCACAGCGGCGTCAGCAGCGAGGCGCGGATATCAGCGCTGCTCGCACAGATGATGGACCTCGCCCGGTCGGATACCATACCGTTCCTGCAGCGGGCGATAGCCAGCCACTTCCTGTTCGAATACATCCACCCGTTCTACGACGGCAACGGCAGGACAGGCAGGTATCTGCTCGCGCTCTACCTCAGCAACGATCTCACTCTGCCCACCGTGCTGTCCCTCTCCAGGACGATCGCGGAGAACAAGAACGAATACTACAAGGCGTTCACTGAGGCCGAGGACAAACTCAACAGCGGGGAACTCACGTTCTTCGTATACACCATCCTCGGACTCATCGAACGGGCGCAGGAATCCCTGATCGAGGAGCTCGGCGTCAAAATCGACCAGCTCGACAAGGCGACCGTCCTGCGTGACGAGCTACGGAGGGAACATGCACTGTCCACGAACGCGACCCTGCTTCTCTACGCAGTCATGCAGGAGGAGCTGTTCGACACCACCAAGTCCATGACGCTCGAAGATGCAGGCGGCGACCTCATGCTGACGAAACAGACGATCCGCAAATACGTGGATGAGCTGGCGGGCGCGAGCCTCATCGAGTTCACAGGAAGACGCCCTCTCAGATTCAGGGCCTCCGGGGCGTTGCGTACGCGCATACAAGCAAAGCGAGAATGGGGGATGGAATAAAATGCCTTTGTGCTTTCTCTGGCAGATACTGTCTGACATATCTAAGCCAGCAAACAAGAATTGCCACATCGCAAAAAGCCCAGGCTAAATCGGAAATGTCTGAATCTGCATAAATTCTTTTGAGGGAAAAACCCATCAATGGAATAAAGGAATTCACACACAATATCTAAACCATGTGCGGATATCGGCATGCTGCAGGCTTTGTCTTTGAACCCATTGCGAATCAACTCGACGTGCATATCGTCCAGCAGATACCGCTGATGCCAACCCAAAATCAATCCTTTCTTTTCCATGATTGATTGGATAGCGGATGATCGTGGTCTGACGCCTCAGCAAAGTGCGAAACAGGTGTTATCTCTCCTAAATTCGGTTTCAGATGGAGCGCGTATGTGATGTTATTCACGTTGGGCGAACATGCGTTGTGGGGTTTCTTGTCGTAGTCTGAAAGTATGCCCGCATTCCATGGGCATATAGACGAAAGGACGGCATCATGGCAGATCTCACCGATGAGATGAAGGGATTCCTCAACAGCAACCTCGCATGGGTGGCCACCATCAGCAAAGAAGGCCAGGTCGATCTCGGTCCGAAGATGAGCATGTTCATCATCGACAACAACCATATCGGCTACCACGAGCGCACCGCGGGCCAGACATACCGTAACTTGCTTGACGGCAGTGATCTGGTCGTCGCGGTCGCCAACCTCGAACAGAAGAAGGGATACCGTTTCCGCGGCAACGTCGTGCTGCATTCCGATGACGCCATCTATGACGAACAGGTCAAAGTCGCCGAAGAACGCGGCACGAAAAAGCCGATGACCATTCCGGTTTTGGAGATCACGGAAATTCAGGATCTCACTCCGGGCGCTACGGCAGGCAAAACCATCGTCAAGGACTGATCGGTTCCATACTGAACCAGTCGAAACGACAATATCGGAGAACCGCAGACGGGACTGTATGTCCGGTCTGCGGTTCGCTGTTATCGGAACGGAAGATCGCGAATCTGCAGCATATCGTTCGCGGCGGTTCGACCATGGATTCCTATACGGCAGTTGCATGCATGGGTTGTGGATAAGTGTGGATAAGTGTTCGCTCATCCACTTATCCACAGATTTTCTTAAAGAGGTGGCGGGCGAATATTGGTTTCTGCCATGCTGGTCTGCACGCATAAGCGAAGACGCCTATGCGACAACCAACAACCAAAGAAGGTGAACCATGACACAACACACCATACGCCGCCGATGGACCTCCATGCTTGCGCTGGGCATGATCGCGGCTCTTGCCATGCCGGGCACGGCCCAAGCCACGCCGCAACTCGGCGATTTAGGCGTCAAGCAGTCCATGAGCGTGAAGGCAAGCAACGGGGAAAGCCTCGAAGGCAAGGACCTCCGCGCCATCCAGCTTGCCACATATACCGCCGCAAGCGTGGACGGCAACACGATCGTCGGCTACGATCTGACCACGAACACGGCATTGGCATCCGACATCACCGCGGCAGCCAAAGCGGCCGGAGCCACCGATACGAACCTTACCGTCAACGGCAAAAACGATCCGATGGTGTGGGTGGTGAAGAACCTGACCGACTCGCGCAGCGATCCATGGAGCGGAAAGCTACGCAACTTCTGCAACAGCCTCGCCAAACAAACCAACTTCGCCAAGCAGGATGGAACGGCGGTTTCCACACTCAGCCAAGACAAAGCCACCATGTCGACCGGCAACGTACTCGTACCGGGAATCTACGCCATCGTGGACCGTACACCGGCGACAACCACACTAAGCAGCGGCACCGCCATCAAAACAACCGCGTCCATCATGATGATGAACGGCACCGCGGTCAACGGCGTCAACCAACTACGTACGGCCGGCGGCACGACCCTGACCCTCGGGCAAGTGATCTACAAGGTATCCAACGTGGAATCGCCAGACAAAAAAGTCAACGTCGGCAGTGCCTGGAAAGACAGCGCATCCGAAGCGATAGGCAAGGACCTGACCTACCGTGTGACGCAGAAAATCCCCAACTGGACAGGCTACGAGCATTACTATCTTGCGTTGAACGATACGCTTGGCGCGGGTCTCGACTATGGTTCGCTCACCTCGATCACCGTCGGCGGCAAAGCATTGGCGAGCACGTTCTACAAGGAAAACGTCAACGGCAAAACCATCAGCTGGCTGTTCGGCGTCAACGGAGACATTCTCGCCTCGGACGCATCAAAGGCGGCCCTGCCGGTCGGCGCGACGATCACAGTCACCTACAAGGCCAGACTCAACGGCAATGCGGTCATCGGAAGCCCCTGCAACGTCAACTCCATCGACTTGGAATACTCCCACAATCCCAACGCATGGCAGGACCACAACAACCAGCCCGGCAACGAGGTTAAAGTCTGCACCGGTGAAATCGCATTACGCAAGGTCGACGCCAAAAGCCAAAAGCTCACCGGCGCGAAATTCGCCATCGCCCAAGGCGCCAGCGACAAAACGCCTTTGAAACTCGTGGCCCTCGGCAACGGCACCTACCGCCTCGCCACCAGCGGCGATACCACCACAACCACCACATTCGAAGCCGGCGAAACCAAAATCCAAGGACTCAAAGGCGAATACACCATCACCGAAACACAAGCGCCCCAGGACTACTCGTCGCTCATGCTGCCCAGCGCAGTCGTCACCGTCAACGTTGACGACACCAACATGACGTGGAGCCTCGACGTCAAATCCGACCCCAACAACCTCATCAAAAAAGGCGACAGCCACACCGTGGTCGTCACCAACATCCGTACCATCACCGAAATACCGTTGACTGGTGCGGCAGGCCTCACCATGCTCTTCAGCATCGCGGCACTCCTCTTCATAGGAGGCATCGTCATGCTGCGCATGTGCCGATCAAGCAACGACTAGCCAACATCCGACAATAGGCAACACATGGCGATTCCCCCGCATAGCAAACCACGGCACAAAAAAGCGCCCAACAAACGCAGCATCATCCGATGGTGCGTGGGAACCGCCATGCTCACCGCAACGGCACTCATCATCAGCATCCCCCTGATCATGCGCGCCGAAGACAACATCCAACAAGCAGCCAACGTCAAAGCGTACGCAGCCACCATCACCAACACCGCAAACAAGGCAATCCAAGAAAGCAAACGGCAGGCGAAACTCTACAACGCGCGCCTCGCAAACCAAACCAGCAACCAAACAGACGGCGAACCCGCAACGCAAAATCCCGACGAATACAATCGGCAACTCGTCATCCCACCCAGCGACGTCATGGCAACCATCAACTACCCGAAACTCGGCATCAGCCTACCCATACGCCACGGAACAAGCGAACAGACGCTCGCCATCGGCGCAGGGCATTGGGAAGGCACATCCCTGCCAATCGGGGGAGCGGGAACCCATACCGTCATCACCGCACACCGGGGCCTCGCCGACAAACTCATGTTCACCAAACTCGACCAAGCCCGAGAAGGTGACGAATTCACCATCACCACCCTCGGCGAAACCCTCACCTATCAAGTGCAAACAATCCGCACCATCACCCCCGACGATTTCACCTGGATAAACAAACACGACGCCAGCGCCGATCAGGCCACCCTTATGACCTGCACCCCATACGGCATCAACACCCACCGGCTTCTCATCACAGGAACGCGCGTCCCCAACCACGACGAATGCCCGCCAGAAACAGGATGCCTCACCGACGGAACCCTCTCCACCACGGCATTCGCGCTCACAGCCATCTGGGCGACCCTCACCACACTCGCACGGCATAGCTACAATGAAATGCATGATCGACGAAGTACTCTTCCTGCGCCACGGACGCACCGCATACAATCTCGCAAGACGACTGCAAGGCCAAATCGACATTCCCCTCGACATCGTCGGCAGGTGGCAGGCCGACCAAAGCGCTTATGAACTCGCCAAAACATACTATTGGGCGAAAGTCGCGCACATCGCCGACCATAATGATGAACTCGCCCAACCCGCGTACGAGGGCGCGTATCTCGCCGATCTTAACGAAATCAACGAGGCACCGGCCGCGAGCCGACGCATGGTCGTCGTATCATCCGACCTTTTCCGCGCCCAACAGACCGCTCACGCCATCGCCGACCTTCTCGGACTTGACGTAGCCCTCGACCCACGCCTGCGCGAACGCAGCTTCGGCGAATGGGAAGGCATGACCCGCGAGGAAATCCTCGAACAGTACGCCGACGACTACCATTCATGGCGTGCCCACACCGGAGGCGAAACCAAGCATGGCGTCGAAAGCCGCAGGCATACCGGCCAGCGTGGCTCCCAAGCCATACGAAGCATCATCGCCGAACATGCCGATGATCCGACGGCCACCACGCTGCTCGCAGTCGGCCATGGATCGTGGATCGTGGCCACCGTCGCCGTGCTGCTCGACATGGATCCGGACGACCTCAACAATCTCGGAGCCATGCGCAACGCCTTCTGGACGAGCATGAGCGTCAACACAGGCGGTTCCAACGGTCCTGCGGATCCCGACACATGGCAGTGGAAGCTCGACGCCTTCAACCAAGGTCCCGCCATCGCCGCGCTTACCGATTGGGAGAATGGGCCGAAGGAATTGCGAGGCCCCAACATGCCATTGTGGAAGCCCATCGTGCAGTGATCCGCAGTAACCGCAACGATCTGCAGTGACTGTCGCCTGCCGCGGACGCATGCGTCGAACATGAATTCTCGATGAAATCTCAGGCACGCGGCCGGCCAACTCTCAAGGTGGGACTATCCTAAATAAGGTTGTTTGCCCGAATGTTCCAGATCGATCGCAAGAGACCGATCGCCGGAGATGTTGGATTCGGGCTGCCGTACAGCGATAGAACGTCGGAAAGCGCGAAAGGCGGGTGAGAGACATGTTGAGAATGTTCAGAACGATTAACGGCCAGGTGGAGCAGATCCAAAAACCCGAAAACGGATCTTGGTTATGCCTTTCGGATCCGACGGATGTGGAACTCGCCAACGTTTCCATGGAAACCGGCGTTGATCTCGCCGACCTGCGCGCCCCGCTTGATGACGAAGAACGCTCCCGCGTGGACGTGGAAGACGATTACACGATGATCATCGTCGACATTCCAACCGTCGAAGAGCGCGGCGGGCGAGACTGGTACGAGACCATCCCGTTGTCGATCATCATCACGCAGTCGGCCATCATCACCGTCTGCATGCAGGACACTCCGGTGTTGCACCCGTTCATGGAAGGTACGATCCGCGGTTTCAACACGTATATGAAAACGCGTTTCATCCTGCAGATCCTGTACCGCAACGCCACCATGTATCTGCGGTATCTGCGTATCATCGACCGCGAAAGCGACAAGCTCGAACTCAAACTGCGCCATTCCATGCAGAATCGTGAGATTCTCATGCTGCTCGAACTGAGCAAAACGTTGGTCTACTTCACCACGTCGCTCAAATCGAACGAAATCGTGATGGAAAAGCTGACCACGCTGCCGCGCATCAAGCAGTATCCGGAAGACGAGGATCTGCTCGACGACGTCATCACCGAAAACAAGCAGGCAATCGAGATGGCCAACATCTACAGCGGCGTTCTTGCCAACATGACCGACGCGTTCGCGTCGATCGTGTCGAACAATCTGAACAACGTGATGCGCATCTTCACGATCATCTCCATCACGCTGTCGATTCCGACATTGATCTTCTCAATGTACGGCATGAACTTCCAGGAGGGCATGCTAGGCATGCCGTTGACGGACAAGCCGTGGGGCTTCGCCGTGATCATCGGAATCTCGCTGGTCGTTTCGGCCATTGTCACCTGGTTCCTGACGCGTTCGCGCATGTTCAAGTAGAATCGCGTAGAATCGCGCGTATGCTACGTCTGTCACGTCTGTCACGAAATATCGCGGCGCTGGTATGCGCCGCTTCGACCGTATTGGGCACGAGCGCGTGCGGCACTTCCATTTCCGTAGTGACCAATGGTCTCGCGCAGGGGCCGACCATTGCGATTGGCGTGGCCGCGGACCAGCCTGGTTTGGGTTTTCTGCATGGGGGAGAGTATTCGGGTTTCGATATTTCCGTGGCGCAATATGTGGCGAACACGCTGGGATTCGCGAAAAAACAGATCGTGTTCAAACAGGTGCTGCCGTCGACGCGCGTTTCGTCACTTGAAGACGGCACCGTGGACATGGTGGTCGATGCTTTCGCCGCTGATGACGTTCAGGATGGTGAGGTTGAGCTTGCAGGACCGTATCTGACTGTGCATGCGGCATTGTTGGTACGTTCCGACAGTGCGGGAACCATCACCGGAACCGATGATCTTGCCGGAAGGACGGTATGCGTGGCCAAAGGAGGAATACCCTCCTACAGCGTGCGAAATCTTGCGGAAGATGTGACCGTGAGCGAACGCGACACGTATCCGCAATGCGAAACGGCATTGATGATCGGGCAGGCGGACGCCATCGCGGCAGATGACGCCATAGCGGCGGGCCTCGCATCCAACAGGGGAGGCGGATATCTCAAGGTCGTAGGCGAAACGTTCGGCGAACGTTCGTACGCGATCGCGGTCAAATCCGGCCAATCCACGCTGGCCAAACAGATCGACGCAGCATTGCAGTCCATGATGGACGACGGCTCGTGGAAGCAGGCCATAGACAAGATGAAACAGTCGATCGGCTACGTTCCCGACATGTCGCTCAACCCTCCCGCGATAACGCTCTCGGCAGCGTCGGAAGGCTGACGGCCCCCGCCTTGCGTGACGCTTTGCAAAACGCTTCTTGCATAATGATTGACGCCTTGCGAAGTGTCCAGTTGCGCGGCTAGTTTCATGCATTATGAGTGACATTGAGAAAAGCGCGCAGACGCAGTCGAACGAACCAGCCGAACCGTCGTTCCGTTACAACGCGGATTTGGCTCAGGGCATTGAGGAAAAATGGCAGAAGATTTGGGATGACGAAGGCACCTTCTGGGCCGCCAACGTCAATGGCGATCTGAGGGACGGCAAGGGTCGCAACGCCGAAGGACGCCCGTCGTACTTCGCCATGGATATGTTCCCGTACCCGTCGGGCAAGGGCCTGCATGTGGGCCATCCGCTCGGCTACCTCGCCACCGATGTGGTCAGCCGCTACCACCGCATGAAGGGCGAGAACGTGTTGCACGCCATGGGCTACGACGCCTTCGGTCTGCCGGCTGAGCAATATGCAGTCCAGACCGGCCAGCATCCGCGCATCACCACCGAGCAGAACATCGCCAACATGCGCCGCCAGCTGCATCGTATGGGCCTGAGCTTCGACAACCGCCGCTCCTTCGCCACCATTGACCCGGGCTATGTGCGTTGGACCCAGTGGATCTTCTCCCGCATCTACGATTCCTGGTACGACGAGGATGCCACCAACCCGTCTGGCTCCAAGGGCTGCGCACGCCCGATCAGCACGCTGGTGGAGCAGTTCGAATCCGGCGAGCGTGAGATTCCGGGATTCGCAGGCAAGCAGTGGAATGATCTGACCGAAGCCGAGCAGGCCGACGTGCTCAACGACTTCCGCCTGGCATACATCTCCAAGTCTCCGGTGAACTGGTGCCCGGGCCTGGGCACGGTGCTCGCCAATGAGGAGGTCACCGCCGAAGGCAAGTCCGAACGCGGTAACTTCCCGGTGTTCCAGCGTGAGCTGCGCCAGTGGTCCATGCGCATCACCGCATACGGCCACCGTCTGATCGAAGATCTTGACGGCATCGACTGGCCGGAAAAGGTCAAGCTCATGCAGCGCAACTGGATCGGCGAATCCCACGGCGCTTCCGTGCATTTCGACGTCGAAACCCCGAACGGCGTCAAGGACATGGAGATCTACACCACCCGTCCCGATACCCTGTTCGGCACCACGTTCGCCGTGGTCTCCCCGGAGCATCATCTGCTCGAGGATGTTCCCGCCGAATGGCCGTCCGAGACTCCGGAAGACTGGAAGGGCGGCTACGCCACTCCGGTCGAGGCTGTGAAGGCCTACCGTATGGCCGCGGAATCCAAGACCGCCAAGGACCGTGTGGACGAGGCGGGCGAGAAGACCGGCCTGTTCACCGGCCTGTACGCCATCAACCCGATCACCGGAGCCAAGCTGCCGCTGTTCACCGCAGACTATGTGCTTATGGATTACGGCACCGGCGCTATCATGGCCGTGCCGGGTGGCGACCAGCGTGATTACGATTTCGCGGTCAAGTTCGGTCTGCCGGTCACCTACACCGTGCAGCCGCTGCCGGAATCCGGCGACGATCTGGCCAACTATGAGGGCAAGGCTCCGTTCGTCTCCCACGACGGCATCGTCATCAACTCCGCTGTGGACGCCACCCGTGCCAAGGGCGACGCGTTGAGCCTCAATGGACTGCGCGTGGACGAAGCCATCGACAAGGTGAACGCATGGCTGGAAGAGGCTGGTGTCGGCAAGGGCACGGTCAGCTACCGTCTGCGCGACTGGCTGTTCAGCCGCCAGCGTTACTGGGGCGAGCCGTTCCCGATCGTCTACGGCGAAGATGGCACCCCGCATCTGTTGCCGGACGACCAGCTGCCGATCAACCTGCCGGACGTGCCGGACTACAGCCCGAAGACTTTCGATCCGGAAGACGCCGAATCCAATCCTGAAGCGCCGCTGAGCCGCAACGAGGATTGGGTGAAGGTCGAACTCGACTTGGGCGACGGCAAGAAGACCTACTACCGCGACACCAACACCATGCCGAACTGGGCCGGATCCTGCTGGTACTACATGCGCTACCTCGACCCGACCGACGCCGAACACATGGTGGAGAAGAGCGAGTTCGACTACTGGATGGGCCCGAACCACAACGAGACCACTGGCAAGTCCGGCGGCGTGGACCTGTACATCGGTGGCGTGGAGCACGCCGTGCTGCACTTGCTGTACTCCCGCTTCTGGCACAAGGTGCTCTTCGACCTCGGCTTCGTGGATTCCGCGGAACCGTTCCACAAGCTGTTCAACCAGGGCATGATCCAGGCATACGCCTACACCGACGACCGTGGCCAGTACGTGCCGGCCGCCGAAGTGGTGGAAGGCCCGGCCGACGCCAACGGAGAGCCGACCTTCACCTGGAACGGAGAGCACGCCAACCGCGAGTTTGGCAAGATGGGCAAGAGCCTGAAGAACATCATCACGCCGGACGACATGTATGCGAACTACGGCGCGGACACCTTCCGCCTGTATGAGATGGGCATGGGCCCGCTGGCCGAATCCCGTCCGTGGAACACGCGCAACGTGGTCGGATCCATGCGCTTCCTGCAGCGCCTGTGGCGCAACGTCGTCGACGAGAACACCGGCGAAGTGCGCGTCACCGATGGTAAGCTCGACACGAAGACGCTGAAGCTGCTGAACAACACGATCGCCGACGTGACCGTGGAAATGGAAGCGATGCGTCCTAACACGGCCATCGCCAAGCTCATCGTGCTCAACAACCATCTGACCAGCCTCAACGAAGTGCCGCGCGCGGCCGTCGAACCGTTGATTCTGATGCTTTCCCCGATCGCTCCGCACATCTGCGAGGAACTGTGGAACAAGCTCGGACACGGCGAATCGTTGGCCCACGCCGAATGGCCGAAGGCCGACGAACGCTATGTCGGCCAGGACGCCGTCACCGCGGTCGTGCAGATCAAGGGCAAGGTGCGCGCCAAGCTCGAGGTCTCGCCCGACATCGATCCTAAGGAACTTGAGAAGATGGCGTTGGAAGCCGTCGCCGATCGTCTGGGCGGCAAGGAACCGCGCAAGGTCATCGTCAAGGCTCCGAAGATCGTGTCCATCGTTCCTGCGGAATGATATTTCGAAAAACGGATCCAACGGCTTCTGGCGAGACCTTTGACGAGGCTTCCAACAGGGTGGGAACCGTTTCCGCATAAGGCGACACGCCGAACATGTGGATAACTCCCATCCTTCGACCACAGGGGCCGTTTCGACTGGACAACATGCCCATGCATCCTCCACTTTGGATGCATGGGCATTATCGTTACCCCGCCGGGCAGGCGCAACAGGCAAGCCGAAACCGCATCGCAGTCCGCGCAACGGCTGCGCGGACTTGGCATGCCCGAAACACGTGGAAAGAACGCGCGCGGGCAGAACGTTCGCAACGAACATGCTGTTCCCGCGATATCCGAAACAACCTCAATATCCGAGATTTCCGCAGCGGCTGAAACGTCCACTGCAATCGCGACAACTGAACAATCGCCTGAACCCGCAAAACCCACATTGCGGGATCTGGCCGGCGTCAAGCCTTCCGACAAACCGACTGAACAGGACCGGCCCAAACGCGACCGTCCACGACTCGTCTTCCAACCAATCCACGCGGTCATCGCCATACTCACCCTGTCGTGCGCGCTCTGCGCAAGCCTGACCATGCTCATCCAACAGGCCGTCCACTACAGTGCGCCCCAACAATCGCAGATCACCCAATCCGAACAATCGAAGGCGAACGGAACCGAGAAAGACAAGACGGCGTCCACGCAAACAACACCAAGCCAGCAGCCATCCACGGAACCCGACAGCCAGAGCGAACCAACATCCGGACCAGCGGAGCCCGCCGATCCGGCTGACGGTCTGCTGAACATCAACACCGCAGGATCCGACGAACTGCAGACCTTGAAAGGCGTCGGCCCCGTGACCGCGCAACGCATCATCGACTATCGCAATCAGATCGGCCGTTTCGACAATGTCGACCAACTGTTGGAAGTCAAAGGCATCGGCGAGAAAACGCTGGCGAAATTCCGAGACCAAGTGTGCGCACGATGAGAGGAAACACGTTCGAATGGCGGGATGGGGAGCAGGGGAGCAGGGATTGGCGTCTGCTGCCGGCCGCCCTATGCGGGTGGGCGGCGAGCTTGGCCACGCATATGGGATTCGACTATTGCGTCGAACGGGATGGTCGGTTCGGCATGCTGCCGCTCGTTGTGGCATTGGCGGTACCGTTGCTGGCATTATTGGAATTATTGGGATTGCCGTTCCTGCGATCGCCTATGCTGCGAGTGCCGGTTGGCGTGCGGCGGGCGGTCTCGGCATGGCATTTCAGCATTATCGTATGCGTGGTCGCGGCGATGGCATGCGCGTCTTCCGCGTTGACCTACGACGTATTGCAATGGAGAGATGCGGCCTCGTACGCGGCCAGAAACGGCGAAAGCGACGTTGTCACGCTGGTACGTACGACATCTCCCGCAGTGAATTCGAACAGACGTGCAAACGATTGCCAGATTGATGCGACGATCTCAACGATCACGGCAAGCCAAGTCACGCAGCCAAGCATGATGCGGGTGCGCGTCTATGCGGACCGGCCGGACTGCGGCACGCTCAAACAAGGCGGCGAATACCGGATGCGGGGCACGCTCGCCATATCGCAATACGGTGCCATGCCGCTATGGCTGACGGACATCGCCTCCGTGGAACGCATACGGGGACCGAACCTCGCATTGCGCACGATCGGCATGATGCAGCAGGCGTTCTTCGAACAGACGTCACGGCTTTCCGACCAAGGGAAAGTGCTCGTTCCCGGCCTGACCTTAGGTATTCTTGGGCAGGATTACGTTCCTCCAGATAGTGGCAATGGCCAGACGGGCACGGGTATTGATTCCACATACGCCAATCTGCTTGAAAACGCCTTCCAACGTTCGGGCATACTGCATCTGATGGCGGTCAGCGGCGGGCATCTTGCGGTCGTCGCCACCCTGGTGCGCGCCGTCTGCTCGTTCCTGCTGCTGCCCAAACGCGTCACGGCCATCGCCATCGGCGCGTCGTACATCATGCTGGCGATGTGCGTGTTCCCATCCGATTCGGTGTCGCGCGCCCTGCTCATGGGTTTGGCGGGAGCGGGCTTCCTGTTCCTCGGCCGAAGAACGCAAGCTCTGTCAACCCTCAGCTGGACCACGTTGGGCATGCTCATGGTCAATCCGCACATGTCACGCAGTTTCGGATTCGCATTGTCATGCGCCGCCGTACTTGGCATCGTACTGTTCGCAGGACCGTTAGGCGCATGGCTCACACCGATCATGCCGGCATTCATCGCGCAAACCATGGCCATGACCATCGCCGCGCAACTCTTCACCCTGCCGATCCAAGTGCTTATCGAACCAGAACTGCCGGTCTACTCCATTCCAGCCAATCTGGTCGTCGCACCCTTCGTGGGATTCTCCACACTTGCCGGACTCGCCAGTCTCGCCATCTCATGGATACTGCCAAGCCTCGGGTTCATATTCGCCAGCCTCGCCTCATGGGGCACCGCCATCATGGAATTCATGGCCCTCAACCTCGGATCAGGAGACCACGCCACCATTCCATGGACCGGAGACGCAGGCGGCGCGCTACTGATCATCCTCGTCGAAATCATCGGATACACGACCGCACGATTCGTCGGAACACTCTTCGCCCGCATCACCACAACGGAACCAAACCTGCCGGGCCGACGCCTCATACACAATCCGATCGAACGGGCGAAAGCATGGGGCGAACGAACCTACAACGCGCTCAAAACCATGAAATGGAACGAATGAATCTTGTCCACCGATACAGCGAGATTGAATACTATGCCGAAACCATCCGCAACAACGCCCTTCCACCTCATCTACGGAGGCGACCCGTACCTCAACGAGCAGACCGTACGCGACCTGCGCCACCAAGCGCAACGCAAACACCCCGACGCGGAAACCATCGAACTCGACGCAACCAACGCCGATCATTACGCCTTCGACGAAGCGGTAAGCCCATCACTGCTCTCCGAACGATCAATCGTCATCGTATCCAACCTGCAAAACGCCGACGACAAACTCGGCGAAACCATGGTCGCCTACTGCAAGCAAGCCGTCAACAATCCAGCCGAAGCCAGCATCGTCATCTGCCAACACGAAGGCGGCATCAAAGGCAAACGACTCATCGACCAACTCACCAAAGCCGGAGCCGTCAAAGAAACCGTAGCCGACCTCAAAAAAGCCGAAGCGAAACTCAACTTCACCATACAATGCTTCGAACGACGCAACCGACGCATCGAACCCATGGCCGCACAACAACTCGTGGCCGTACTCGGCGACAAAACCGGCGAACTCGCAGCCATGGCAAGACAACTCTGCTTCGACTTCGACGACAATCCCATAACATTGGAACGCGTCAACCAATACCTCACAGCAAATCCCCAAGTAGACGGCTTCCGTGTCGCCGACCTCGCACTCTCCGGACGTGCCGCCGACGCCATCATCGCCATGCGCGCCTCAATAGAACAAGGCACCGCGCCAATCGCACTCATCGGAGCGCTCGCCATGAAACTACGCACCATGGCCAAAGCCTCAGCCGTACGCTCCGGCACCATCAGCGAAGCGGAAGCGAAAACCAATTCATGGGTGCTGAAAAACGCCACCAGACAGCTCTCCGGATGGACCTCCGACGGCATGAGACGATGCATCCAAATGCTCGCATGGGCCGACGAACAAAGCAAAACTAACGGATCGGACCCTGTCTACGCGCTAGAACGATCCATCGAACTGATCAGCAGCAAAGGACGAACCAACTAACATGAGCGAGGCAACCATTACTGACGCCAACGAAAACACCAGCGAAGGCACTGCCAAAACCGTCACCGTCGAAGCGACAACCGGCGAAGCCATGCGCGAACTCGGCAAACAAGTCGCACACCTCACCCACGGCGGAGACGTCATACTCCTCTCAGGGCCACTCGGCGCAGGAAAAACCACCTTCGCACAAGGCTTCGGCGCAGGACTCAACATCAGCGAACCCATCGTCTCGCCAACCTTCACCATCGCACGCGAACTCAAAGGCCAATTCCCCAGCGGTAACTCCGCCCACCTCATACACGTCGACGCCTACCGACTCGGCGGCAACGCCTACGCCCCAGGCCAAAATGCCATCGAACGACTACTCGATGAACTCGAATCCCTCGGACTCGACGAAGAACTCGAAGACCCCAGCGACAACACCATCATCCTCATGGAATGGGGAGAACAGATGGCAGCCGCGCTCGCACCGGAACGCCTCGAAATCCACATCGACCGGCCACTCAACACCGTTAGCACAGACGAAACAAGCAGAGCCGACAACGAACTCACCAGCAACGGCACCCGCACCGTAACCTTCATTCCCGTCGGCGCATCCTGGCAAACCTTCGACATTACACGCAACAACCGCTAAAACACCAGCAGCAAGCACGATTCCAGCATCGGTTGTACAGTAGTTCCCAGCTTGGCATAAGGAGTTTCCACAAAATGCAGACACTGGTGATCGACACCTCATACGGCTCAACCGTCGGCATGGTCGGACACGGCCCCATCGTCGAAACCGACTCACGCACCCACGTCGAAAAACTACAGGTGAACATCGCCACAACCGTGGAACAAGCCGGCCTCAAACCGGAAAACATCGACCGCATCATCGTAGGCATCGGACCTGCACCCTTCACCGGACTACGCGCAGGAATCGTTGCAGCCAAAGCGCTCGCCTTCGCCACCGGTGCACAGCTTATCGGGCAGAATGTGCTTTCCCCGCAGGTGCTTGTGCGCAACGCGGAGCATGACGGCCGCCATCATCTGACGCTCGCCGTGAACGATGCGCGACGCAAGCAGCTGTATTTCACATTGTTGGATGGCAGCGGCTATGAGGCCGGTGGCAGCGCAGGCGAAGACCATGACGCAAACGTTGAAAACGGCTGTGTGGAAACCCTGATCGACATGGATATCGACTATCCCGAATCGATTGCGAACCGTGTCAACGAGGTGCTGGAACGGCTTCGCCAGGCCGATCCGAACGTGGAATATGTGGTCGACGTCGTCGGCCATGGAGCGGCGAAATACGCGCAATCGTGGGCAAGCCTTCCCGAAGGCGGCGAAGTGCGCGATCAGGCGCTGCTCGACGAGGGCGCGTCCGGATTGGAACGATTCGCGGCCTTCGCCACTTCGCAACAGTCTTTGGTGAATCCGGAGCCGGTCGAACCGTTGTATTTGCGCAGGCCGGACGTGTCGGTGCCGAACCCGTTGAAGCATGTACTCAACCATGCCGGCGCGGAACGCACGGAGTGACGATACGGCATGATCGTTGACCATACAAGCATCGATGAACAGATCGCAGTGCCGCAGATGGCCGCTTTGGAAGCGGACCTGTTCGGCAGGGGAGCGTGGAGCGAACAGTCGATTCGCCAGGAATTCCAAGCGCCAGCACGCACGTATCTGTTCGATATTGATGATGACGGCAAGACCGCGGATTGCGGGATTGCGGGTTGCGTTGCCGTGGATGAGCCGGTTGCTGGATCGGTTGCAGGCGATTCTGCTAGACAACAGCCCGTTGTGCGCGGCTATGCCGGTTTCTGGTATGACGGCGACGATGCGGAAATCATGACGATCGGCGTCGGCAGACGGTTCCAACGGCAGGGAATCGCGGCTTCGTTGATGGAGGCGTTGATTGCGCGGGCACGTGAGCAGGGGGCCAAACGCATGTTGCTTGAAGTGCGAGTCGACAATACTCCTGCCTTGGCATTGTACGAACGGTTCGGTTTTGCCAAAATGGGATTGCGCAAACGCTACTACCAGCCCGAAGGCATCGACGCGTACACCATGAGCCTTGACCTTGAGCCGAGGATCGTCGGCTTCGCAGCAGCGGAACAATAAACAGAACAACCAAACGGAACAGCAAGCAAAGCAGCGAACGGAGCAGCAATGAGCGGACCAATCGTACTCGGCATCGAATCCACCTGCGACGAGACCGCGGCCTCGGTAGTGCAGGGGCGCACCCTGATTTCCAACGTCGTCGCATCCTCCATGGATGAGCACGCGCGTTACGGGGGTGTGATTCCAGAAATTGCGTCACGCGCCCACGCCGAAGCGTTCGTGCCATGCGTTTCCAAGGCGTTGGCCGATGCGAACATGACGTTGTCTGACGTCGACGCGATCGCCGTGTCCGCAGGTCCTGGACTTGCTGGCTGCCTCGCCGTTGGCGTGTCCGGCGCGAAATCGCTTGCCTGGGCGGCGAATAAGCCGATTTACGGCATCAACCATGTGATTGGGCATATTGCGGTCACACAGTTGCAGTTCGGCCCGTTCCCCGAAGACACGCTCGCCTTGATCGTGTCCGGCGGACACACGTCCTTGCTGCATGTTGAGGATGTCGCACGTCATATCGACGTGGTCGGCACCACGCTTGATGATGCGGCCGGCGAATGCTTCGACAAGGTCGCTCGCCTGCTCGGTTTCCCCTATCCGGGCGGACCGCATATCGATCGTCATGCGCAGTTGGGCGACCCGCATGCCATCAAAGTGCCGCAGGGACTCACCCAAGGCAAAGCGGGCCAGCAGCATCCGTACGATTTCAGCTTTTCCGGCGTGAAAACGGCCGTCGCGCGTTGGATCGAGGAACAGCAGGCGCAAGGCAATGAGATTCCCGTCGATGACGTGTGCGCGTCGTTGGCGGATTCCGTGGCGACTGTACTCGCCAAGAAGGCGATGCGCGGCTGCGAGCAGTACGATTCGAAGACGTTGATTGTAGGAGGTGGCTTCTCCGCGAATTCGCAGCTTCGTGCCAAACTGTTGGAAGTCGGGGCCGAGCATGGGGTAGAGGTGCGTGTGCCGCAGCTCAAACTGTGCACCGACAACGGTGCCATGGTGGCCATGCTGGGCGTCAACCTGGTCGAAGCGGGAGTGGCTCCGTCAAACCCGGATTTCGCCATCGATTCGGCCATGCCGTTGACGAAGATCTCCATGTAAGATTAGGCCGAAAGCATCGTATGGAAACGTTTTGCAAGTCGAAACACACATGTGACACGCTGAAGATTTGAAATCCACAAGTTTTGGTGTAGTATTTTTGTCTTGTGCACAGCGCATTCCTGCGTAGCTCAGTTGGCAGAGCATCCGACTGTTAATCGGACGGTCACTGGTTCAAGCCCAGTCGCAGGAGCCATTTGAAAGCCCTTGGAAATCAAGGGCTTTTGTCATATTCGAGGAATCAACGAAGATGCCCATACAGCATCCCCGACTCAGAGGTGCAGGAAAAATGAGCTACATCCACATCACTGAAGAGAACATCGACAAGGAACATATCTGCTGTGCCATGTCCGGCAAGCAAAGCCTTGCGAAAAAAGAGTGGCTCAAGCAGCGTTTCAACGAAGGTCTCGTCTTCTATCGTAGCGAGGAACGAGGCAAATGCTTCATCGAATATATTCCGGCGGAAAACGCATGGGTGCCGATCGATGCGGACGGGTGGATCTATATCAACTGTCTATGGGTGGCCGGTTCTTTGAAAGGTCATGGACATTCCGGTAATCTGCTGAGCGAATGCATCCGAGACGCCAAAGAGCAGGGGCGCAAAGGCATTTGCATTCTCTCAGCCGAGGGTCGCAAACGAGAGTTCCTTGCCGATCCGAAGTTTCTGTCCTACAAGGGTTTCGAAGTGACCGACATATCTGATTGCGGCATCAATCTCATGGCCCTGCCTTTTGAAGAGAATGCGGAGCTGCCGAAATTCAAGGAATGCGCCAAGCATCCCGCGGTGGACGAAGACGGGTTCGTGCTCTACTACACCGATCAATGCCCGTTTACATGCTATTGGGTTCCGCGGGTGCGGCAAACGGCGGAAGAGCACAATATTCCATTCAAAACGATTCATATTACCGATAAAGAGACCGCCCAACGTACGCCCGCGCCGGTCACCACGTATGCGTTGTTTAGGGACGGCAAATTCCTCACCCAAGGCATCCAGTCCGACAAAAAGTTTCTGGCATTGGCCGGCTTGTAACGTCCTGAATCTTCCACCCACTGGGGGAACCTTCCCGCCAAGAAGGCAGTTGGCGTACGGATTGTTCCAGCGGGTGGGTGTTTTGGGGACTCGGGAGGCGGGCTATTCTCTAACACGCATGCAGGAGACCTCGAATTTGCGCGTTTGACGGAGACTCTGCTATCGGTTGCGAGGATCCAGCGGATCACGGTCGTCGTAGAATGCGTAGATATCCAGACTAGGTTCTTCCACGGGCAAAACTTAAGATTTTCCCAGCAAACGGCGTTTACCATGAACACGCAAGCAAGAAAAACACGGCAAATCATGGAAGGGAGTCCATATGTGCACTGGTGTTCGTTTCTCCGACGATGAGGGAAACACATATTTCGGCCGTAATCTCGACTGGAGCTTCTCCTACGGCGAGACCATTCTGGTCACTCCGCGAGGCTACCGGTATGACTATGCGTATGGGGCCAAAGGCAAGAGCGAGCCGAATGCGGTGATCGGCGTGGGCGTGGTTATGGCCGATCGCCCCATGTATTTCGATTGCGCCAACGAGCACGGCTTGGCCATCGCCGGATTGAACTTCCCCGGATACGCCTCCTTCGCGCACGAACCGGTCGAGGGAACCGAAAACGTCGCCACTTTCGAATTCCCGCTGTGGGTGGCACGCAATTTCGACAGTGTCGACGAAGTCGAAGAGGCGTTGAAGGACGTGACGCTCGTTTCGCAGGTCGTGCCCGGCCAGCAGGAGTCCTTGCTGCACTGGTTCATTGGCGATGGCACCCGTAGCATCGTCATCGAGCAGATGGCTGATGGCATGCATGTTCATCATGACGATGTGGATGTGCTCACCAATCAACCGACCTTCGACTTCCATATGGAAAACCTGCGCAACTACATGTGCGTGAGCAACGAAATGGCGGAGCCGACCACTTGGGGCAAGGCGGAACTGAGCGCATGGGGCGCCGGCGTGAGCATGCACGGCATTCCCGGTGACGTGAGTTCGCCGTCGCGTTTCGTACGTGTCGCCTACACCAACACGCACTATCCACAGCAGAACAACGAGTCCGCCAATGTGTCTCGTCTGTTCCACACGCTGGCCTCCGTACAGATGGTTGAAGGCATGTCCAAGATGGGCAACGGCCAGTTCGAGCGCACGCTGTTCACCAGCGGTTATTCCGGAAAGACTAACACGTATTACATGAACACGTATGAGGATCCGGCGATCCGCTCGTTTGCCATGTCCGACTTCGACATGGATTCGAGCGAGCTGATCACCGCCGATTGATTCCGGAATTTCGAGTTCGAAGATTCCGCAGTAATCGCACTATGTGCGATGGCATAAAAGGACGCAACGTCGCAGTCGGCGTTGCGTCCTTTTAATCAGTAAAACTGATGAGATTTGATTAAAAAATTAAAATGGTCGAGGCATGCTTTCAAACGTACTTTCAGGCGTTTTCTTCGTTATGTTCCTTATGCGAGGAAGCGAATCGCGACAGAACACCTGACTTACGTAAAGCGCAATACATTCCCCAGGAACCGAAACCGGCGAATGCCACCGCGCTAAGCAGCTCGCAAATAGTGCCGATGATGCCTCGCGGGCTGAAGAATGTGAATGCCTGATAGTAGAAGAACAGCAGGTAGAAGTTGTAGACGATTCCAATCGCCAAAGCAGACAGAATGGTGACGCCGAGCGTCCAACGACGGTAGCGGAACAGTGCGAATACCGCTTCTGCGGCTGCTGCCTGCAGCAATGCGATTACCACCAGGCTTACACTGTATTTCGTGCCGAGTACCACCTCGACGAACGATGCGACCAAAAGCACGTAGGCCGAAGCTCCCGGCTTGCGCACGATCAGAGAGCCCAGCGTGGCGGGGAAGTAGAACAAAGCATGAAGTAGCGCCGCTGAACCAGGAAGAATCAAAGTCATCAACGGAAAAAGACCATACGACAGGCCGTCGAACACCCAAAACATCACTCCCGACATCACGCCGACCGCCGCGCCGACCGCGATATCGACCACACGCCATGTGAGGGCCTTGTGTATTCCTTGGTTTGTTTTCAAAGGCTGCCTTACCTGCTTCGACAGCTTCGCGTCTGTATTATGAATAACGGTTTTAGAGAATGGCTTCGCCATAATGATAATGAATCCTTGCGTTGGTCGATGCCGTGCACCGTGAGTCGGAGATCGCGGCAGTCGCCGTGGGCCGTTCCTCGACCTGCGCGGCTCGGGCAGGAACGACGAAAGGTATTATACGACGTGTTGTTTGCCGAATACGCATCATGGATTTCCCTGTATCCAAAATATCGTTACAAATATTCCAAATCCGGGCGTACGGTCCAGTCCAGTACATCTAATCCGCACGATTTCATTCAACTCAGCAGCATAAGAGCTTTTTGTTGTGAGGTGGCATTCGTCCAAAACAGCGTGGTCTGATGTTCCTTACGATGAACACGTAAGTTACGCTTTGCAGACGCAACTTAGCTAATTGTCAGGATTACATGTTCTTTTGCTATGAGATAGCATGCAACACGCCAATTAGACTTCAAGCACTTTAAGTTTTTACAGTGCAGGGTATGAGCACTTCAACATGGCATACGATTCGTGAAGCATCCATGATTTCCGGACTTCCCGAATCCACTTTGCGCTACTACGAGCAAATCGGTATCATTGCCCCGATCGCACGTGACCCAAGTTCTGGCCATCGCGCCTACACCGACGAAGACATTCAATCGTTGGTCACTATTTCCTGCTTGTCTGCGACTGGCATGCCGCTTGACGCCATGCGCGAGTATCTGAAAAACCGTTTCGACGGAACCGAAGGTGCGCGCAGGCAAATGGCGCTACTGGACGCGCAGGCGTTGCGTTTGGCCGCAAAAGCCGAAAGCATCCGCATGCAGCAAGCCTATGTTTCCCTTAAAACATTGTATTGGCGTGCCGTGGCGGAAGGCCATGACGACGAAGCGCAACGACTTCTGGAGGAAAACCACGATGTCATCGAAACAGTGAAAAAACAGATTCGTAGCAAGGCTGACGCATAAGTCGAGGCGTCATCGCAGACGTTACCTTAATTCAATTCGTATAACAAAGGAGCAACTCATGAAGGCAGCGATCTTCAAGGGAGTCAAGCAGATGGCATGCGAAGAGCATGCCGAACCGACCATCATCGATGGGGGAGATGCCATCATCCGCGTGGTACGCGCATGCGTGTGCGGATCCGACCTGTGGTTCTACCGCGACGGCAGCAAGGAACCCAACACTCAGGCCGGACATGAGGCCATCGGCGTGGTCGAGCAGATCGGCGACGACGTGACCGTGGCCAAGCCGGGCGATTTCGTGATCGTACCGTTCCCGTTCAGCTGCGGCAAGTGCCCGGTATGCAAGGCCGGTTTCGAATCCAGCTGCCCCCACGGCGGATATTTCGGAGACGAGGGATTGGGCTGCCAGGCGGAATACCTGCGCGTTCCCGAGGCCGATGGCACGCTGGTGGTCGTTCCGGGCGACGCGAAGAGCTTCTCCGACGAAATGCTCGCATCGCTGCTCACCCTCTCTGACGTGATGTCGACCGGTTACCATGCGGCTGCTTCCGCCGAAATCAAGCCGGGAGACACCGCAGTCGTGTTCGGCGACGGTGCGGTCGGCCTGTGCGGAGTGCTGTCCGCCAAGCTGATGGGCGCCACCCGCATCATTTCCATGAGCCGCCATGCCGACCGCCAACGTATCGCACGCGAATTCGGTGCCACCGATTTCGTGGAGGAACGTGGCGACGAGGCTGTAGCCAAGGTACTGGAAATGACTGATGGTTACGGTGCCGACGCCGTGCTTGAATGCGTAGGGTCCGCATTGTCGAACGACACTGCCATGAAGGTTGCGCGTGCGGGCGCTGTAGTCGGGCGCGTTGGCTTGCCGCACGGCGTGGAAGCCGATATTCCAGGACTGTTCTACCGCAACGTTGGTCTGCGCGGCGGTCCGGCACCGGTGCGCACGTACGATCTGCAGCGACTGCTCAAGGAAGTGCTCGACGGCAACATCAATCCCGGCATCGTCTACACCTCCGAATACACGCTCGACGATATTCAGGAAGCGTACGCGGCCATGGACGAGCGCCGCACCGTAAAGTCGCTGCTGCGCATCAGTGAGGTCTGAGCAATATACCGACGATAGAATAAGCGCAAATCAAACGAAAGGAAGCAAATCTTGTTTGAAGAGCTGCACAAACGGATGAATTCGTTCTGGAATAATGACAGGACATTGTCGCAAACCGATCCGGAATTCATTGAATTCTTCTCGAATTTCGCTTATGACGAAGTGGTGAACGAACCGGGAGCAAATCATCCTGATTTGGATGACAAAACCCGCTCTTTGGCCATTCTTGCCGTGCTGGTCGGATGCCAAGGCTTGGATGCTTTCGAAATGATGCTGCCGGTGGCCTACGAAACCGGACTGTCGTCCATCGCCATCAAGGAAATGGTGTATCAGGCGACCGCATACTGTGGTTTCGGCAAAACCCTGCCGTTCCTGAAGAGACTCAACAACTTTCTTGGCGCGGCCAACGTGCATCTTCCGCTTGAACCGCAAGGCACCACCACGCCGGAAACGCGTGCCAGGGCGGGCGAAGACAAGCAGATCGAAATCTTCGGTGAAGGAATGCGTGGATTCACGCAATCCGGCCCCGAAGATACGCGACACATCAACAAGTGGCTTGCCTGCAACTGCTTCGGCGACTACTACACGCGCGGTGGCTTGAGCACGCGTGAGCGTGAAATGATCACGTTGTGCTTCCTTGCCGCGCAGGGCGGTTGCGAGCCGCAGCTGACGTCTCATGCGAAGGCCAATATGGGCGTAGGCAATGAGAAAGCATTTCTGATTGCCGTTATTTCGCAGTGCATGCCGTATATCGGGTATCCGCGTACGCTGAATGCGATTCGTTGCATCAACGATGCAGCGGAGCAGATGCAAGGCTGATTGCGGTAGGATTTCGTTCGCTTCAGTACGAAAGGGGCTGTTTGCCAGTCACGATTGGATTGGCAAACAGCCCCTTATATGTTTTTTACAAGCGCGCTACGCGTGTGCGAGCATCACTCGCCCCATACGTCCTTGGCGACGGACTGCACGAGCGCGATCTTGGCCCACTGCTGCTCTTCGGTAAGCTTGTTGCCTTCCTCGGTGGACGCGAAACCGCACTGGGTGGACAGGCACAAGCGGTCAAGCGGCACATACTGGGCCGCTTCGGCAATGCGAGCCTTGATCACTTCCGGATCCTCAAGTTCCGGCTTCTTGGAAGTGATCAGACCGAGCACAACCTTCTTATCTCCGGAAACCTTGGCGAGCGGCTCGAAGTCGCCGGAACGATCATCGTCGAACTCCAGGTAGTAGGCGGCGACGTTTTCCTTGCCGAAAAGCACGTCGGCCACAGTGGCGTATCCGCCGGCGGAAGCCCACGTGGAGTGGTAATTGCCACGGCAGTCGTGCGTGGTGATCACCAGATCCTCTGGCAGATCCTCGATGGCGGCGTTGTTCATGGCGGCATACTGTTCCTGCATGGCGGCGAACTCATCGGCGGTGTAATGCTGGTTGAAGTTCGGATCACAGAACATGCCCCACGTGCAGTCATCCAGCTGAACATTGCGGCAGCCGGCCTCATACAATGCCATGATCAGACCATGGAAGGCCTTGGCATTGTCGTCGGCAAGCTCGTCGTAATCCTTCTGGGTGTCGCCGTAGAACTCGTGCACGGAAGCGATGTTCTCCGGGCGGAACAGCTCCGCATACAGCTGTGCCGGAGCCGGAATGGTCTGGCGTGCAATGGCGGTGTCGTCTTCGAACTGCTTGATGAACTTGAAATGCTCAACGAACGGGTGGGCCGGGTCGAAGGCGATCTTGCTGGTCAGGCGTGCGGATTCGGCGCGGGTCTCCTCATCGTGGAAGAAATAGCCCTTGTCCGTCGACACCTTTTCCACGCCGGCGAAGCCCCACATGCAGTCGAGATGCCACCAGCCACGGCGGAATTCACCGTCGGTGATGACGTGCAGACCGGCGGCCTTCTGCTTGGCGACCAGTTCGGTAATGGCATTATCTTCCACGGCCTTGAGTGCGGCCTCGTCAATCTTGCCTGCTGCGAAATCGGCGCGAGCCTGCTTGAGTTCTGCCGGACGCAGGTATGAGCCGACCACGTCGGCGCGGAACGGCGCGTTCTGGGAATACGTCATTGGATGCTCCTTGTTGTGCTGTCAGTGAAAATACCTAGGGAAGACTAGTCAATCCTTCAGAAAAATGCACGATTACGTCGGGAATATGAGACGGGCGCATTATAGTGTTTTGCGATTGAACGACATATGATTCGGGGGGGGGTGATATGAGTGATGGGACCGGGCGGCAGGCAATGGCAGCGCAAAGTGGTACGTCGGATAATCCGAAATCCTCCAATCAGGAATCATCGAAAAAGCCGAAAACGCTCGGCAAATATCTGTTGGTGTCGGCAACGCAAACCATTGTGGAATTCGGATCGTTCACCTTGCTGCATGTGCTTTCCGTACCATCCGCCATCGCGAACGGCGTGGCCATCGTGCTGTCGGCTTCGTACAACTTCCTGATGAACCGCAATGTCACGTTCAAATCGTCCAGCAATTTCGGCCGTAGCGTGGCTTTGTTCATGCTGCTGTGGGTTTGGAATTACCTGTTCGGTTCGATCATGCTGGCATGGCTGCCTTCCGCATTCGGATGGAATGCGGTGTTGGTGAAGTTCCTGACTATGGCATGTCAGTTCGCGTGGGGCTATCCGCTGTGCAAGGAAGTGATTTTTCGCTGAACCTGCAAGCGTGTCAATCCGGGTGGCACCCTATGACAGCACCCTATGTATGATTGAATATGTCTTGTATTAACTCCAGAAAGAAATGGAAAGGCAATGAACGAATCGCAAGATTCCAACGACAGTAGTACGAGCAATCCGAACGATATTCGCCAACAGGAGGCAGAACATCAAGGAGCGGCCGTAAAAGCGGCGCTCGGAGCCAACATTGGTGTGGCCATCGCCAAGCTCGCTGCGGCGTTCTTTACCGGATCGTCCGCGATGCTTTCCGAATCGGTGCATTCCATCGCCGACTGTTCCAACGAAATCGTGCTCATGGCAGGCGGTCGCTTCTCCAAGCATAAGACGGACGGCGATCATCCGTTCGGTCTGTACCGCGCCAAATATCTCGCTTCGTTCGTAGTGGCGACGCTGCTGTTTTTCGTCGGTGGTTTCTTCTCCACTTCGGAGGCGGTGAAGAAATTGTTCGCCATTGCCGAAGACCCCGCACTGCGTGACGTCAACCAGATGGAACTGCTGGTGGCGTTTATCGTGGTGTTTATCAGCGCTTGTTTGGAAGGCTACGGCCTGCATCAAAGCATCAAGGAAGCGAACGAGCGTATGGAGCGCACGGGTGTGGCCCATATGGGTGTGTTCCGTTTTTGGAGGCGTACCAAGTCGGCGGAGCTTGCGTCCGTCATTATGGAAGACACGCTTGCTTTGATCGGCTTGGCATTCGCAGGGGCTGGCATCGGTCTTGCGATTCTGTTTGATAATGAGATATTTGATGCATTCGGCGGTTTGATGGTTGGTCTTGTATTGATTGCGGGATCGTTGCTGCTCATGTTCAAATCCGGTTCGCTGTTGATTGGTGAGGCCGTCGATTCGGATACGCGCAAGAAGATTGAGCAGGCTGTTATTTCAACGCCTGGTGTGGAACGACTGCTGAATATGCAGACCGTGCATATGTCCGAGGATGACATTCTGCTGTGCGTCAAGGTGCAGACCAGCAAGCTCGACCGCGATTACGATGTTGAAACCGTGAACAAAATCGAACGAAGCGTGCGTACCGCGCTGCCGTGGTTCCGTTTCGAAATCTACGTAGAGCCCGACCTCTACCGCGCCGACCACAAAATCGTCTCGTAGTGGTGTGCGGTGTACCTATGGTTATGAGACGTAGAGTATGAGGCGACGATACGGTTTTCAGGAGGAGCTGGCATTCCGATGAGTTCGGAGTGCCAGCTCCTCCTTTTCATGTGCTTTCTTGTTATGCGTCTCCTTGAGCCCATACATATGCATCCTTTCCAACATCCGAGCTTTAGCCTCATCAACCTCGGCGCGAGTAATGCCGCTATCCAGTATGAACTGCTCAATGCTATAGCTCATTACATTTCCTTTCGTATGATTCCTCTAATCTAATGGATTACCCCCATATCTAATAGATCGTAAAACCCGTTTTCTTGAAGCAAAGGCGTCTAGGTGGAGGTATGTCTCGGATGCGATTGGTTTGTTTATCTCGAGATGCGAGACACACTTACCCCCCCCTAAAGTGGTAGGGTGGGTGGTGCATTCGGGGACGCATGCGCCCCTGTCATAACGCTCCGGGAGACAGGATGGAGAAAATGGAGAATATGGAGAATCCGAAGAAACTGGCCGTTGCGACCATCGCAGGCTTGACCGAGGTGGCCGGTATGGCCGCGCCCGCCATGGCAGATGAGACGGCCGCCGATCCGATGGTGGGCCAGACCCAGTCGGCCGATCCGACGAAGGATGCGCTCGACAAGGCCAACACGGCCGTATCCGAATCCCAGACCGCTTATGATAATGCCCAGCAGAATGTGCAGGACGCTCAATCCAAGGTGGATGATGCGTATGCTTCCGACCCGGCCACGAATGCGGCGCAGTCCGAACTGGATGCCGCCCAGTCGGCTAAGAAGGATGCCGACCAGTCGGCGGCTGACGCGCAGGCCGATGTGGATGCCGCCCAGGCTGCTCTGGCTGAAGTGAACGCCACGCTGAAGACAGCCGAAACCGCATTGGCCACGGCGAAGTCCGACGCGGAATCCGCGCAGGACGCGTACGACAAGGCCCACAAGGTTGTCACCCCGTCGAAGGATACGACCATCACGGTTGATACTCCGGACAGTGCGAACAGGGCGGCCGTGAAGACCTCCACGCAGGCCAAGCTTGGCGACACGGGCGTGGACGTGATGGAGACCGCCGTGTTTACCATTATGGCCGCCGGTACCGCCGGAGCCACGCTCATGCTGAAGCGTCGTGGTGACGGCCGTTACGGTCTTATGGCACGCCACGCCAAGTAGGTTTTTGCCATAAAATCCTAGAAAATGATGTGCGGATGGGAACGAACGATTCCCATCCGCCTTTTCCTAAAACGTATGTGACATAACTCATCGAAAGCACAAGTATGCAGGGAAAACTATCTGAAGTTTCCAACCCGAATATAAGCGATGCCGGGTCAAAGAATGTAACTGAAAACAAGAAGAAGAGCAGAAAGCCTGCTGTGATCGCCGTGGCTTCGGTCGCGGCCGTGGCTGTGCTGGCTGGTGGCGGCTGGTTCGTTTGGAAGACCTACGCGAACCATGAGCTGGCCGAGGCGAGACAGGCGTGTGTGGAAGCGTCGGAAAGCTACCGCAAGGCGGCGGACTCGTATTCCGGGCTGGTGGATGGCGACGCGGCCACAGCCTCCCAGATCACCGTGAAGCAGGTGGCGGATGCGAAGACCGTGGATGCGTTGGCCGAAGCGTTGAAGGCGAACGAGCCTGACGTGGTCGCCTGCGTGGCCGATTCGAAGGCGGATTACGAGTCGAAGACCAGCCTGATTGAAAAGAACACCGGCTGGTACGGGAAACACGAGAAGAGCTTGGAAAACGTGGTCAGGGCCGTGAACGATTCGAAACTGGAGAAGACCGTTTCCGATGCGGAACGGTTGTTGAAGGATTCGGACGGCAAGGTCGCCGATGTGGCGACGCGCGACGAACTGTCCAAGGCAGTCAAGGCCAGGGATGCGGACAAGATCGCGGCCGCGTCGAAGAAGGTCAACGACTCGGTGACGGCGAAGACGAAGGCGGACGAGGAGGCGCAGCGCAAGGCCGAGGAGGAGGCCGCCGCACAGGCCCAGACGCAGATGCAGCAGTCGTATTCGGCTCCCCAACAGTCGTACACGCCCTCGTATTCAGGCGGCCCGTCGGGTTCGACCAGCGGTGGTTCCAGCAGCGTGCCGGACTTCATTCCAAGCAGCGGAGGTCTCGGATGCACGACAGACTGCCCTCCGCCCTCAAGCGATGGATTGATTCACCACTGATTTAGATGACTCTTCTTCTCAAGGGACCCTTCGGGGTCCCTTTTTCGTATCCGCAGCCTTCCGGGAAAATGTCCAACCCGACACGCCAGAAACCGTGGTTGCATAGCAGGTGGATGACGGAAACGAATCCGATATCGACGTTTGTCGACGGCTGGGCATGTGAAGTGTTCGGACGGGATTTGTTCTCCTGTCCGACCCCACCGGGAGTGGGGTGAACATCTGCAGATGGATCTCTGAAGGGAGACGGAACATTGGGTTCCAAGAACAGTAACGGAAGGCGAAAGACGCTGGCCCTGCTCGCCGCCACGGCGACGTTGGCCGGCGGTCTGACCGCGGGCACCGCCTACGCCGGTGGCGGCGGCGGAGATCAGGGAGGCACGGGCGGTGGCGGTTCGTCCGCGCAGTTCTGGGCCTACAAGGACGACGCGTCCGGCTCGTGGGGTTCCGCGACGGACCTGAACAGCGTGAGCCGCGCCATGGCCGCGCGGGGCGTGCGCATGGACGATTCGGCCGGCAAGGCCGCCAAGGCGTTGAGCGACGCGAACGCGGAATGCGTGGCCGGCTTCCGCCAGAGGCATCCGGGCGAGGGCGACGGCGACTGCCGCGTCGTGGCCGTGGGCGCGGCGTCCGGCAACGGGTCCACCACCAGCGTGTGGAACGGGTCCGGCGTCTACGACGCGAAGATATGGAAGGACAACTGGTACAAGTACGTCGCACCGAACACTTACAACTACGCTGGATCTCAGTCTTATCACACCGGCGATGGCTTCAGCGACGATCCGTCGAACAGCGTCGACAAGATCATGGAACGCCATGTCGACTCGACCCGCAGCATCGTCGTGATCGTGCTCGACAAATACCAGCCCGCCCCGCCGAACTACACGCTGAGCGTGGCCACGAAGGCATCCGGCACGACCACCAAGGCCGGCGACACGCAGAACGTGGCGGACACGGTCACCACCAGCCGTAACGGCAGCTCGATCAGCGAGAACGTGACCGGCACCAGCACGCTCCGCTGGGCCGGCGTGGACGGCACCACCCACAACACATGGAACGGTGATACCGAAGTCACCGCCGAAGGCTACTACTACGCATCCGAGGACGAAACCATCCTCCAGCCCGTCGCACGCAAAGACGGCGAAACCGTCGACCAGATCACCAGCACGCTGAGGTGACTGTGAACGTCCCGAATCTTCCAGCTACTGGAAGATTCTTCCCGCTGACGAGCACATGAGCGCACCAAATTCTCCAGTGGGTGGAGGAATCTGCCCATTAACGGTTACGATCGCATGGTCGGCACATGCGAGAAGAATCAGTGGCATGACTGAAGCCGCACATGATGATTATCAGTTGCCCGAAGAATTCGAACACTGTTTGAAACTTGCCCCTGTACGCGATGCGCCTAGCGCGTTGGACCGTGTCAAGCAGGTCGTACGCATTCTGCACGAACCAGGCGGATGCCCTTGGGACGGCGAGCAGACCAATACAAGTCTGCTTAAGCCGCTATTGGAAGAAACCTACGAATACATCGACGCCGTGGAAACGAACGATCGCGACAACATGCGTGAAGAACTCGGCGACATGCTGCTGCAATCCGTTTTCCAAGCGCAAGTGTGTGCCGTGGATGCGCAGGATCCGTTCGGCATCGACGAAGTGTGCAATCGTCTCGTCGACAAGCTCATCACCCGACATCCGCACGTCTTCCAATCAGACGACGCTGCCAACGCTTCCGCGCCAGCACCGGAAAATGCGCAAGATACGTTGAAACTGTGGGAAGCGATGAAACAGAAAGAAAAGCATCGCAAGTCCATGCTCGAAGGCATCTCCCACGCGCAAGGCGCATTGCCGCGCGCCACGAAAATCGTATCGAGAGTACACAAATCGCAGTATTGCGATCAGCTTGAAACAGCATTCACAACAAGCGCAAGTCAAATGGACGAACAGCATGATGGCGATCATCCTTACGCTGACGAAATCATCGCCATCATCCGCAAAGCGCAACGTGACGGCGTAGACGTGGAATCCGACCTGCGTTGCCGCCTGCGCGACATAGAATCCGAAATCGAACATATCGAAAGGACCATGGACCATGAGTGACGTCAAAGCACTCGACCCTGCGCTGCTCAAACAGTATTCCACAGACTTCAACGCTGACCGCGCCAATCTGGTGGCAGCCAACGCGGCAGTATCATCCGGTGTGCTCGCCGCAGCCACCGACTATAAGGGCGAGCGCGTGCTGCAGAATGATTTCTCCATCGAGCTGAAGCAGGGGAGTATCACCAATCAGCGTAGTTCGGGGCGTTGTTGGATGTTTGCGGCGCTTAATACGTTGCGTTATGAGTTGATGCATCGTTGGAATTTGGAGGATTTCGAGTTTTCGGAAACCTACCTGTTTTTCTGGGATGCGATGGAGAAGTCGAACACGTATTTGGAGAATGTGCTTGCCACGTTGGATGAGCCGCTGGATAGTCGTGTGTTCGAGGCGATTAATTATGGTCCGGCCGATGATGGTGGTTGGTGGCAGATGTTCGCTGATTTGGTGAACAAGTATGGTTTGGTGCCGAAGAGTGCTTATCCGGAGTCGGCTAATTCGAAGAGTTCGGATGCGTTCAAGCAGTATTTGAATACGAAGCTACGTGAGTTCGCGTCCGATTTGCGTGACCGTCATGCGGCTGGAACGTCGTTGGATGAGTTGCGTGCGTTGAAGAATGCGGATATGGCTACGGTGTATCGCATGTGTGCGATTGCATTGGGTGAGCCTCCGGAGCGTTTTGATTTTCTTGCGCGTATGAGCGATGACAAGGATGACGGCAAGAAGAAAACCGCGGGGGAGGGGGCGTCTGAAAAGGCTGCGAAAACCGGTAAGGATGAGCGTCCGCAGATTCGTGAATTCGGTATCACTCCGATGGAGTTTTATAAGAAGTACGTGCCGGTGGATGTGAACGATCTGGTCACGTTATGCAATGTGCCGATGGAGAGTCGTCCGTTTGGCAAGCGGTATCGTATTCGTTTTTCCGCCAATGTGGCGGAAGCGGGTGATATGGAGTTTGCGAACGTGCCTCTTGACGTGTTCAAGAAGGCTGCTGTGGACCAGATCAGTGACGGTCATCCGATTTGGTTCGCTTGTGATTGCATGCAGTTCTCGTTGCGTGGCGATGGCTATTTTGATTGCGATACCGTGCGCGTTGACCAGCTTTTCGGTACGAAATTCACGTTCGACAAGGCCAAGGGATTGGAGTATGGCGATTGCCCAAGCAATCATGCCATGACGTTGACTGGCGTGAATTTGGATGCTGACGGGCGTCCAAACCGTTGGAAGGTGGAGAACAGTTGGGGCAAGGATAATGGTCAGGATGGCTATTATGTGGCGTCCGATGCTTGGTTCGACCGTTATGTTACCGAACTGATCATTCGCAAGGAGTATCTCGATGAGGCTACGCGCGAAATACTGGCCGATCAGCCGGTTGAGCTTGAGCCTTGGGAGCCGCTCACCAAGCGAAGCCGGTGAAGGCTTGCGCATATCGCGCATGATTCGGTTTGATTGCAATAAGGAATGAGATAAACAGTGGAGGGCGTCGATTGACAGATTCGGCGCCCTCCACTTATTGCAGTATTTAGTCATTATTTAATTGCTATTCGGCAGTACCAAGGCATGCTTCGAAGGAACGGCGGGTGAGGCGTCTACGGTTGACGACGCCCACGAGCTTGCCTTGTTCAACCACCGGCACTTTCTTGTACTGTTGATAGCCGAACATCTGGCAGACTTGCGCGATATTGGCATCCGATTGCACGGTGACGGCCGGCTTTGCGGCAATAACCATGACGTTCATATCAAGCAGTTCTGCGTGAGACAGTTCCGGGAATTCGCCGCGGGCCATGCCAGTGACCAGCGTGGAAATGTCGGAAACCGGCGCGTTGTCTTGTGCGAAGCGGCGCAGTACGTCGCTATCGGAGATGAAGCCGACCACGTGGCGTTCGTCATCGACGATAGGCATGCCGCTGATGTTCTTTTCCAACATCATGCGCACTGCGTCACGTACCTCGGCATCCGAGGCTACCGTGTAAACGTCATGCTGCATCACATCGGCAACGGTCTTGACATCCAAAGCGGGAACATGCTGTTGCGCGGACTTGTTCCATCCGGCGGCATCGCCGATGGCGTGAACTATCTTGCCGGACAATGGTGCGACGATCAGCATCTGAATCGGCAACGCGATGGTGAAATTGGGGAACATGCGCCAGAATCCCGTGAACGCGCCGAATGTGAAACCGAATGCCATGATGGCGCCGAATACGGTCATCAGCACCACCATGAGGAATTTGACCGTGATGCCTTTCCATACCGCACGGTCGGTTGCCGCGCAGAATGTATTCATAATCGCGCGGGAGCTTGGCGTGCAGATGCACAAATCGCAAATCATGCCGACCACGTAGGCCAAAGGCCAGTTGAACAATGCGTAGCTCCACGCCGCCGCACCGACGTCACCGATACGTACGCCGTAATTGAGTGCCGCCATCACATAAATCATGATCGCGGACATGATGAAACTGAAGAGAATGCCCTCCTTGCCGTTACGTGGCATGGAACTTCCTTTCGCTATGCGTTCGATGTGTTGCTGCATCGGCCCCTCTGGTCTGTTCCGCACGTCATGTTCCAACAGGAGCGCGGAAGGCTAGGGGGCGCACAACGAAATCCGAAAAGGTTCGGACGATCGCAATGGCGACTTCCTGGCAAACGAATCGGCTCAAGCCCTCAATGGGCATGCAAGATGCGATTCATGAGTCGGGGCCGCTTGCAAATCACAGATTGTTCGCAGACCACAAGACAAATACGGAAATACCGAACGTGCTCGAAACGCATGTGGAAAGAAAAAAGCCGGACGTTTTCGCGTCCGGCATAAATACAATCCGAATAAAACTCGAATTACTCGGCTTACTCTTCGGCGACCAATTCCAGATAGGAATCGTTCCATAGGTCTTCGTCGCCGTCGGGCATGAGCAGCACGCGTTCCGGGTTCAATGCCTGCACCGCGCCCTCATCGTGGGTGACGAGCACAATGGCACCCTCATACTTGGCGATGGCCTTGAGAATCTCATCGCGTGAAGCCGGATCAAGATTGTTGGTCGGTTCGTCAAGCAGCAGCACGTTCGCACGGCTCGTCACCAATGTCGCCAACGCCAAGCGGGTCTTTTCGCCACCGGAAAGCACGCGAGCCGGCTTCAACGCATCATCCCCGGAAAACAGGAACGAGCCGAGAATCGAACGCGCCTGCGTATCATTCAGTTCCGGAGCCACATGAATGAGGTTTTCCAACACTGTGGCATTCAGGTCAAGCGTGTCATGTTCCTGCGCGAAATAGCCGATTTTACAGCCGTGACCGTAGTCCACGGAACCGGTGTCCGGCTCTTCCAAATGCGCGAGCAGACGCAGGGTGGTGGTCTTACCGGCACCGTTGTATCCCAAAATCACCACACGCGAGCCCTTGTCAATAGCCAGATTCACGCCGGCGAACACAATGTTCGAACCATACGCTTTCGAAACGTCCTTCGCCATGATCGGCGTGCGACCGCACGGAGCCGGCTCCGGGAACCGGATATCCGCCACTTTCTCCTGCTTTTGTGCCTCGGACGTGTTCTCGAGAAGTTTCTCCGCACGGCGCATCATGTTCTGTGCGGCCACGGCCTTGGTCGCCTTCGCATGCAGGCGGATACCCTGCTGCATGAGGCGTTCCGCCTTCTTCTCGGCCACTTCACGTTCGCGACGGCGACGTTCCTCATCAACCGCGCGCTGATGCAGGTAGGCTTTCCAACCGAGGGAATACATGTCGATCTGTCCGAGCTGCGCATCCAGATGCCATACCTTGTTCACCACTTCGTCCAACAGTTCGGTGGAGTGGGAGATGACCAGGAATCCACCCTCATATTTCTTCAGGTATCCGCGTAACCATTCGATGGAGTCGGCGTCCAAATGGTTGGTCGGTTCGTCAAGGATTAGTGTGTCCGCGTCAGAGAACAGGATGCGTGCCAGTTCGATACGACGGCGCTGGCCGCCGGAAAGCGTACCCAATTGCTGGCCCATGACCTCCTGCGGCAGGCCAAGGCTTGCCGCCATTGCGGTCGCTTCGGACTGTGCCGCATAGCCGCCGGCCTTTTCGAAATCCTGCATGGCCTTGTCGTAACGGTTCATCGCTCGGGTCATGACGTCCGGATCCGGGTCGGTCATTTCCTTTTCGGCTTTGCGCATACGACTGATGATGGAAGCGATGTCTCGCGCGCTCATCATGCGGTCGAGCGCGGTCTGTTCCGGATCGGCAGCATGCGTGTCCTGCGGCAGATAGCCGAGCTTGCCCGATACACGCACTTTGCCGGCGGTGGGCAGCATGTCGCCGGTGATCACGCGGGTGAGCGTGGTCTTGCCGGCGCCGTTACGTCCGACCAGACCGATCTTGTCGCCCTTGGCGACGTGGAAATTCGTGGGATGCAGCAACGTGCGCGCGCCGATCTGAATCTCAAGCTCCTGCGCTTCAATTGCCATGCCTCAACACCTCTGCACTTTCGTTACTGTCGTTCCAAACTGGCTGTGCCGCACATAACGGCCTGCCCATCATTTCATAAGGCCAAACGCCAATCGAACATCATACCGAACGCCTGTAACCACGTGAATCCCACCGCGTGGTACGCAATCGCAAATGGAATAGATTGCGCGGAAGCGTAACAATCAGATTATTCTGGTGAGCAGGCAAATTCGGAAGGGAGCAAACATGAAGAAAGCTTTGATCATTGTGGATGTGCAGCCGACATTTTGCGAAGGCGGCGAACTGGGTGTAGCCGGTGGCAATGCCGTCGCGGAACGTATCGCGGATTACGTGAATGCGCATCGCGGCGAGTACGAATACATCGCAACCACGCAGGATTGGCATATCGAGCCCGGCTCACACTGGTCGGAGCAACCCGACTATGTGGATACGTGGCCCGTGCACGGCAAGGCCGGCACTCCCGGCGCCGAACTTCATCCAGCGATCGCCGCGCTGCATGTAGAGCATCATTTCAAGAAGGGACAGTATTCGCCGTCATATTCGGGGTTCGAAGGATACGAGGATAATACGGATTCGATTCCTTCCCGCGAACAGGTCGCCTCTGACATGGCTACAGGGCGTACGCTTGCCGTTGCATTGGAATCCGCGGGTATCGAATGCGTCGACGTGGTTGGCTTGGCCGAATCGCACTGTGTCAAGGAAACCGCGCTGGCCGCCCGTAAGCTTGGACTTGAAGTGCATGTCATCGAAAACCTGACCGAACCGGTCAGTGAAGAACTCGGCATCGCAGCCCGCCGGCAAATGCTCTCCGCCGGCGTCATCCTCGACTAGTTTCTTGAGGAATGGGACAACGAATGGAGAAGGGATTGTTCAGCAGGCGTGTTTATGAGGTGGTGCGGCGCATTCCGAAGGGTAAAGTCGCCACCTATGGGCAGGTTGCGGCTTTGGCCGGAGCGCCACGCAACGCGCGTTTTGTCGGCTATGCCCTGCATTCGAATCCTGAGCCGGGTGTGATTCCATGTCATCGTGTGGTGTTCCGAGACGGCTCGTTGGCGCCCGGATTCGCGTTCGGCGGTCCGGAAAGACAGCGGCTTCTGCTCGAAGAGGAAGGCGTTGTCTTCATCTCTCCGAAAGGTATGCCCGAACTAAGCGAGTCAGGCAAGATGAAAGACTCGAACGCCGGAGCTTCCGGACTGCGAGTCGATCTCGCCCGTTGTCAGTGGGACGCCTAGTCGCTTTCAATCCGTGTCAACCGCTTACGCCCCCAACGACATTTGCTTTATCCGCCGTGGTTGGATAATGGGTGCCTGCCATAAGGCGAAGAAAGCAACGGGGACGCAAAGGTGGAACGGCAAGGCATGTGGCAACAGGACGCACCAGGGGCGATATCGGTCGGAATGCCGGTTGTATCGTTGGCACCGGCTCCGCGAACCATGGCATAACATCGGCTTAAGTCGTTGGAAAATAGCGCGACACGCCGCGATTTGCGGAGTTGGCATGCTTCATGTATATTTTCTACTCGTTGCCCACCATGGTGGAAACAACTTGCGGACATAGCTTAGTTGGTAAAGCGCAACCTTGCCAAGGTTGAGACCGCGGGTTCGAGTCCCGTTGTCCGCTCCATTCGAAAGCTTCCGGAAGGAAGCTTTTTTCATATCCGACCGCAAATCCGGGCGTCATCCTCAATTCATCCCGACCGAAATCCGAACTGGAATCCTCCTCTGTTGAGAAAACGTTTGACCACAATGTGAACGTTCTCTTGAAAAGAGATAATCCATGCGAGAGGCTAGGAGAAGTTCCGCCAAAACAGGCAACGATGCCGGGGAGAGCGGAACGGACGGAGGTAAAACAAATGAACGAGAACAGCGACATTATTTTCGTGCCGGACGATTCCGCCAGCCACGAGTGGACGGAACGGGACAGCGAACTCGTAGAGGAGTATGCGGCCCAGCTTATGAGCATGAGCATCTAGCCGGAAATTAGATGGGGCCGGGTTCCCTCTTCCATGACAGGAAAAGACGTCGCATTCGTACTGTAACTGCGGCGTCTTTTCCTTGTTTTCGTTTAGAATGGAGACTTGCCGCCAAGGCATCGAACACATGGAAAGGCGTATTGTTGGCTGAGATCAGACGGGAGATGGAACGGCTTCGACCCGTATACGAAACCGGTGTCCTACGGTTGCTGCTGCGTAACAATTCCATGCTGTACGTCGCGTTGTTGCGTTCTACGTTCGACCCGCTGACGGGGGAGCTGCCGCGCGAAATCGTCGAAGAACGGTTCGCACGCAGTCTCAACCGGCTCATCGAAACCGGCGATTACACGCTGAAAGACGGGCAGACTGCGCGCGAGGCCGCGCATTCGGTCCTGCTTGACCTCGCCCGCGAAGGGGAAGGCGACTACGCCTGGCTCGCCAATTCCATGGATGTGGCCTCGCACCGCTACCTGTACCGTCTCACAGCGCGAGCGCACCGTGCCATCGAAGCGCTCGACCGGCTTGAGGACACCACGAAAGCGCTGTCCGGCGCGCAGGCCAACAGCATCATCATGGAAATCGAGCATGCTCGCATGCAGTTGACCGCCGATCCGCGCGAGCGCATCCGCCTGCTGAAGAGGGACATTGAGGA
Source organism: uncultured Bifidobacterium sp. (assembly GCA_959028125.1). Classification (GTDB taxonomy): domain Bacteria; phylum Actinomycetota; class Actinomycetes; order Actinomycetales; family Bifidobacteriaceae; genus Bifidobacterium. The sequence continues at coordinate 60,543 of CAUFQQ010000010.1, forward strand.
ACGGCAGAAGGAAATCGACGAGCTGGAACATAGCGAGGCCTTGGAAAAGCTCACGTCCGAACAGGTCGGCGACATCATCGGCGTGATTCACAACACTCTGCGAGGAGTGCCCATCGACCTGCGCGAGCTCGCCCTTTCCGAACGGGACAACGGCGACGCGCTCCGACGGCGCATGCAGGCCGGCGCCATGAGCGTGGAAAGCATCCTCACCGCATACCATGACGAATACCGACGTGCGTTCCGCGAATCCGACAGCGGACGTCGTTTCGAAGACGCGTTCCAAGTCATCGTCACCGACGAAGGCCGGCGCGAGATCGACGACGCGGTGCGGGACATCGCCAGAAACCCCTATTTGGATGGCGAGCCGAGCGTGCTGCTCAACCAGGTGCGTTCCGAACTCAAACGCATCTATGAAGGCATCGAGGACGTGCGCCGGCAGATCCGCACGTCCGACGAGGCGGTCAGCCGTCTCGTACGCCAGCAGACCGACACGAGCTACCGGACCATGCTCGCCAAACTCAACCAGCTGTTCGCAAAGACCAGCGCCGAAGCCAAAGCCCATCCCAATGACCAAAGCCGGCCCTACCATACGGACGCCGGGCAGGCGAAATTCCCGACATTGCCATCTCGTCCGGCCAGATCAATGGCGCGCGCCGCATCATCCAGCCTGAACGACGCCCCAGCGGCGACCATCGAAGCGCCGGACCTCAAGAACATGGTCGAAATATGCGGGCCGCGGCTGACGCGCATGATCAGGCTTATCCGCAGCAATCCGGTGACGACATCGGACGGCATGTTCGTGGACCTCGCGGCAAGCTTCAACCAGCTGCCGAAAGCCGAACGGAGGGAAAGCGAACTGGTCGGCTTCCTCAGTGCCCTGCGCACGCAGGACGACTCGTCATACGTGACATGGCGCTGCATATCGATCGACGGCAGCGAACGCGTATGGCGCACCAAACCCATTCTCACCACCGAAACGACGCTCGACGACATCATCGAGGAGAGATAAGCATGACGGACTATATCGAAGCCAACATCGAGGAAACGATCCTGACAGGAGGGGAGCCGGTATTGGAAGAGGCCGGCAGCCAGCAGGCCTCGACCGCGCTGTTCAACGGCGACACCGGCGACATGCCCGTCGAAGCGCGCATGGCCGCGATCGCGCTCAAACGCGAACGCTACATCGACGGCAGCCTGTATGACCTCGCCTGCGAGAACCGTGAGGTCGTGGAACGTTCGCTCAACAACGACATGCTCAGACTGGTCGACAACACGAAATACCGCATCATGTACGCGTCGCCGGTCACCGACTCGGAGACATGCATCCGTTCGTTGAAAACACGTATGAGCCTCACCCGCGAGGAGGCCGCCACGCTTGCCGCGCTACGCATCAAAGCGTTGGAATACGAAAACCAGAACGCCGAACCATGCGACTGGCTTATCAGCTTCGACGACATCCGCGCATTGCTCGCCACCGGCGCGGGATTCCTCACCGCCAGCAACGACGAGGAAGGCACTGCGAAGAAAATCACGTCCATCATCTCACGCATGCGCACCTACGGGTATCTCGCGCCGATCGAAGACGACGACATGTACGTCCTCACGCCACTGGTGCCCATGGTGCTCGACCGCGGCCTCGCCGACCAGTGGCTCGGATCCGAAACCACGGACGAGAACGCATCCGCCGACGGCCGCACCAACGCCGGCTCGGACGACAGGCCCATGGAAGACATAGAACAAGACGCATTCGATTTCAACACCGACGACAACCGTTTCGACGAGGAGGAACACTGATGGCAGACGGCATGAAGATCGTTTCCGACAAGTGGATGCTACAAAGCCGACAAATCGTCAACTGGGGCTCATACGGCGGCTGGCACGAATTCCGCCCATCCATGGACGAAACCATGCCGGTGACCCTGCTCGCCGGCGCCAGCGAATCAGGCAAATCCACACTCGTCGACGCGCAAATCTCACTCCTCTACCCATCCGGAACCCCCTACAACAAGGCGTCGAACTCCGGACGTTCGGAACGCAACGACTACACCTACCTGCGTGGCATGATCGGCGTAAGCGATAGCGAAAACGGCGAAACGCCGATCTTCCTGCGCGGCAAAGACGCCGACGGCACCCCACAGAACATCTGGGGCGCAATCGTCGACACCTACGTGAACAAAACCGACGGAGGACTGCTCTCCTGCGGCAAATTCCTCTACCTGAACGCCGGAGACGGACAAGACGGACTACGCCGCCGCTACATCACCTGGAACCGAACCATCGACCCACGACTCATGGACCAGTACCGCAACACACCATTCACCCGGTCCATGTTCGAAAAAACCTATCCGGAATGCACCACGCACACCAACGCCGCGGCATTCCACGCCTCCATCTGGCAGGACATGGGCCTAAGCGCCGACGCCTGCCGCCTCCTGCACAAAATACAATCGGCGGACGCCCCCTCAAAACTCGACGACATCTTCAAGCAAGGCGTGCTCGACATACCCGAATCCATCCGCCTCGCCCACGAAACCGTCGACGACTACAACCGGTTCAACGAAAACTTCCACAGCATGGAAGACAAAATGGCCCGCGTCGCCATCCTGCAAAACATCCAGACACGCTACGGCGAATACGCAAAGCAAACCAGCGAACGACGCGAATACGAACCCATCAACCCCGACAGCGAACATGGCAACGCAACACTGTCCGCATGGGCGCGCTCGCGCATGGCCAGCGAAGTGCGCGCTGGTCTGCCGGCCGCGCAGCGCAAGGTCAAGGAGTCGCAGGAGGCCATCGATCGGGCGATGCAGCGCGTCGGCGAGCTCAACACGCGAATCGACGCCGTCAAGGAACGTATCCAAGGCATCGACGGCGGCAGTCTGCAGCAGCTCGGCAAGGATCTTCAACGCGTGCGCCAGGACATCGACGAGGCGAGCAGGCAACGTCATGCCATAGCCGAACGATTCGAACAGGTCGAAGGCAGGCTTCCCGACAGCGAGCAGACATGGGACGCCAAACGCGCCATGCTCGCCGAAACGCTCGACACATACGAGGAACGGTTGAAGGACGCGAACGCCAGATTCCAGCAGCTGGTAGGGGAGCGTCACGACCGCCAGCGCGACCGTGACAGCCTACGACGGGACTATCAGCGCAAGCTCACGCACAGGACGCGCATCAGCGATGACATGGACGACGCGCGCACGCTTATCATGCGGGCGACCGGATTGGACGCGTCCGAACTGCCGTATGTGGCCGAACTGATGGACGTGAACGAACAGGACGAACAGTGGCGTCTGGCAATGAACGTCACCTACGCGCCCATCGCGCAGACCATCCTCGTCGACAAACGCCACGAGCAAGGATTCGCGGCGAAAATCAGCGCCATCGACCCGAAACTCATGACACGACGCACGTGGCGGTTCATCGACACCGGCATGCAATACGAATCCTCCGCCAGCGAAGGCTGGATGTCGTCGAAACTGCAATACCGGGAGGACTCTCCGTTCGCCGGATGGCTGAAAAACCAGACGACGTCGCCACGGTTCGACGCGCGTTGCGTGCACGCCATCGACGACATGAACCATGACGAACGACAAGTGCAGGCCGACGGACAAATCAAATCCGGCGACCGTGGATTCCACGGCAGCAAAGGACTACACCAGGTCATCGGCTTCATGAACGAACAATACCTGGCCGAACTGAAAAACCAACTCGACAAGGCGGAGCAGGCGTTGCAGAACGCCGACCGTCGAAGCGAACAAATGTCCAACGCCATCAGCCTGCTGCAAGACGAGCACGAGCTCGCACGAATCGTAGCCGACATGCCATGGAGCAAAATCGACGTGAACGGACTACGGGAACAGGAAACGCGAATCCGCAGGCAGATCGAACGCATCGAAAACGACCCGGAACTCGGCCAACTGCAAACCGAACTGAAACAGCTCAACCAACAGGCCACCGCCGAAAACAGAAACCAGTACCAAGCCGAAGACGACCTCGACAAGGCCCAACACGCCGTCCAAGCCGAACAAGCATGGCTCGACGCCTACGGCAACGACGACTTCGACGACGCCACACTATCCAGCATGGTATCGAACCTACTCGCCGACGCATACGAGAACTGCTTCGGCGCATCCGTACGCGCGCAAGACCGGCCAAAACTCATCGCAGGCCTCTTCGACCATGAAAGCGAAACACCATTCCACACGCGCGCGCTACGCAACATCGTACGCATCGCACGCACACGAATCCAAGAAATCGACGCCAGATCCAACCAACTGCGCGCCGACACGGAACGCATCATGGACGACTACCTCAACAACCACTCCACAGACGACAACACCGTCATGGCAAGCGTGGAAGACTACCGATACTTCCTCGACGAACTCAACGAACTCAACATGCTCGTCACCCGCGCCGCAACCGACGAAGAATACGCCAACAGCGTCAAAAAACTCTACATGAGCTTCCAACAGCTCAACCGTGCGCTACGCACCGACGAAGAAAACATCAAAGAACAACTCAACCGCATCAACAGCATGCTCAAAGGACAACAATTCGGCCCACAAGGCGGCAGACTATCACTCGACGTGACCTTCAGCCCAATCGACCGACAATTCGAAACAACCCTCAGCCGCATCCTGTCAAAACTGGAAGACTGGACGCGCAACGCAAGCGACAATCCCACGGAAACACGCAACGCATTCAACAACTGCGAAACATTCGTGAACAGACTGCACAACGAACTCGACAAAATACACGACACCAACGGCATCAAAGCATACGGCGCACGCAACCTCGACCCACGCGTACGCAGCTCATTCTACGCAATCGTGCACCACGACAACGCCCCCGACGAACGCATCAGCTCTACCGGCGGAAAATCCGGCGGAGCCCTCCAAGAACTCACCTCATTCGTCTACGGCGCAGCCCTCATCTACCTCCTCGGCGGCGACCTCACCGCACGCCCCACCTACACCACGCTCTTCCTCGACGAAGCACTCATCAAAGCCGACGGCCGCTACACCAAACGCGCGCTCGCTGTACTACCCCGACTCGGCTTCCAAATTATCGTCTCCGCCCCGGAAAGCAAAACCGCGGAAATCCTCAACGTCGCCAACAGAGCATACGTCGCATACAAAGACCCATCCACCGGCAACTCATACCTACAGGAACTCGACAGCGAAACCATCACACAGGACGAAACACAGCCCACCACCGCACCCGCGAAACCAACAACGGAGGCATAACCCATGGCAACGGCCAGAAGCACCACCAACAGCGACATCCACAGCCAACTCAACGGATACGTCACCGACTATCTCACCAAGCACATGTATGACGCCAACACCTCCTGGCCATTGCGCAAAACCATCCGACTACCCAAACAAGCCGAACTCGAAGCCCATTACACGCACATCCGCGCCCAAGACGAAGCCATCCGCAACTGGGCACAACAACACCACTGCGAAACCAGCGAAAAAACCAAAATCATCTCCAACGGAATCGTCCGACAAACCAGCCAACTCATCGACTCGGTAACCATACCCGACCTCAACACGGCCCTCAACATCACCACACCACAAACACGCAAACTCTACCAACGCGAACACCAACGCGCACACACCATCACCAACCAATTCAACCTCGACTCCAACACCTCCATAAACATCGCCAAAATCCTCAAAAACCACGACGACACCGACTTCAACCTCGTCATACAAGCCGCACACTACTTCGCCAACCACAACACCGAAAACATGACCCCACGCATGGTCCCCATCCCCGGATTCAGCGCAAAATGGCTAGGCAAAACAACATCAAACCGCTGCAAAGCAATCTGCAAACTCCTCAAACGAGAACAACTAGCCCTCAACGACCGCCACGGAGAAATCCGACTCCGACTCCTCGACACACAACACCACAACCAACCAGACCTCATCGTGACACAACCATGGACAGACGGCGCGCCACACGACATCACCCACATCATCATCGTGGAAAACAAAGACACCTACCAAGCCATACCCACAACAGAACACGCCATCTGCATATTCGGCAGCGGACACGCGGCAACCCGAATCAAAACACTACTACCTTGGATCACAACCACACCCCACATCATCTACTGGGGAGACATAGACGCAGACGGCCTCGAAATACTCTCCGAACTACGACAAACCGGCATCACCTGCGACTCCATACTCATGGACAGCACAGCATACAAAACATACGAACCATACGGCACCAAACTCGACACCAAAAAACAACCCCTCAAAACACGCGACCCCAAACCAACACCAGGACTCACACAACACGAAAGAAACTTATACGAACAACTCTGCACCGGGAAAAACACAACCTACCTACGAATCGAACAAGAACGCATCCCCATCAACGACGCAATGACAATACTCCACAACCAACACCAATGGAACACAACACACCACAAATAGAACACCTGTTCGAAATCATAACGAAAATGAGGTATCCTAAACAACTAGAACAAAGAACAACCACCAGCGGAGGCAAGCCGTGGCAACCAAACGCAACAACGCAGCAAACGGCGACGTCATAGTCGAACGCGTTCTCACCAGCGACGCATTCCTCGCAAGAGAAATCAAAAAAGCCCCTCTCAAAACGAAAAACGGTTCACTTACAGCCGACCTCAAACACCTGCCCAACGACCTCAAAATCACCATCCAAGGCGCTCGCGAGCATAATCTGAAGAACGTGGATCTTGAGTTTCCGCGCAATCGCATGGTGGTGTTCACCGGACTGTCGGGTTCTGGCAAATCCTCGCTCGCCTTCGATACGTTATTCGCCGAAGGCCAACGCAGATATGTGGAGTCGCTGTCGGCGTACGCAAGGCAGTTCCTGGGGCAAATGGACAAGCCCGACGTCGATTTCATCGAAGGTTTGAGCCCTGCGGTGTCGATCGATCAGAAGACCACGAACCGCAATCCACGTTCGACTGTCGGCACGATTACCGAGATTTACGATTATCTGAGATTGCTGTTTGCCCGCACTGGCATTCCGCATTGCCCGGAATGCGGCGCGTTGGTCAGCGCACAGACGCCGCAACAGATGGTGGACGCGTTGCTGCAGTATCCGGAGCGCACACGATTCCAGATTCTCGCGCCGGTCGTCCGTGGGCGTAAGGGCGAGTTCGAGGATCTGCTTGAACTCTTGCGGGGCGACGGCTACGCACGAGCGCTGATTGACGGCGAAATGAAGCAGCTGTCCGACGACATCAAACTCACCAAGCAGAAAAAGCACACCATCGAAGTGGTGGTGGATCGACTGGTGGTCAAGGACGGCATCCGTCAGCGTCTGACCGATTCCATTGAAACCGCATTGAAGCTCGCCAAGGGTATCGTGGTGGCCGATTTTGTGGATTTGGATGAGAAGGATCCTGACCGCCGTAAGCCTTTTTCCGAAAAACGCGCATGCCCGAACGGGCATCAGCTTGAACTTGATGAGATTGAGCCGCGCACGTTCTCGTTCAACGCCCCGTATGGTGCCTGCCCGGTATGCACGGGCATCGGATACAAGCTGGAGATTGATCCGGAACTGGTGATTCCCGATCCCAGCAAGACACTGAATGAGAACGCCATCGAACCGTGGGGCATGACCAAAGGCACCGGCGAATATTATCGCCATGTGCTTGAGGGGCTCGGCGATGAGATGGGTTTCGATCTCGACACCCCTTGGAAGGATCTTCCGGAAGAGGCCCGTCAAGCCATTATGTATGGGCGTGATTTCAAGGTGCAGGTCTCGTATCGTAACCGTTGGGGTCGTATGCGCGAATATTCCACCGGTTTCGAAGGCGTGGTGCGTACGCTGATGCGTAGGCATGACGAGACCGACTCCGATCAGATGAAGCAGTATTACGAATCGTATATGCGTGAAGTACCTTGTCAGGCATGCCAAGGCCGTAGGCTTCGTCCGGAAGTGCTGGCGGTGACCGTTGGCGGGGAATCCATTGCCGATGTGTGCGACATGTCCGCTGAGACAAGCCTCGCATGGATGGACGGCTTGCAGCTTGAAGGGTCGGCCGCGCAGATCGCCGGCGAGGTGTTGAAGGAGATTCGTGCCCGTCTTGGATTCCTCAACGACGTCGGACTGAACTATCTGACACTGTCTCGTGCCGCCAAAACCTTGTCTGGCGGCGAGGCGCAACGTATTCGTTTGGCGACCCAGATCGGTTCCGGTTTGGTGGGCGTGATGTATGTGCTCGACGAACCATCCATCGGCTTGCACCAGCGTGACAATGAGCGGCTGATCACCACTCTGCATCATCTGCGCGATCTTGGCAACACGCTGATCGTTGTGGAGCATGACGAAGACACTATCAAGAACGCTGATTGGGTTATTGACATCGGACCTGGAGCTGGCGAGCATGGCGGTGAAGTGATCTATTCCGGTCCCGCGAAAAAGCTCGTTGACGCTCCGCGTTCGGTTACGGGCGACTACATTGCCGGCCGCCGAAAGATCGAGGTCCCGCAGTCCCGTCGCAAAGTACGTAAGACCAAGCAGTTGCGCGTGGTTGGAGCCCGCGAAAACAATCTGAAGGATTTGACGGTCAACTTCCCACTGGGAGTTTTCACTTGCGTGACGGGTGTTTCGGGTTCCGGTAAATCCACTTTGGTCAATCAGATTCTGTACCCGGTGCTTGCCGACAAACTCAACGGTGCGCGCATCGTGCCCGGCAAGCATACCCGTGTGGAAGGTGTGGGCCAGTGCGACAAAGTGATCCACGTTGACCAGAATCCGATCGGACGCACTCCGCGTTCCAATCCGGCCACCTATACCGGAGTATGGGATAAGATCCGCACGCTGTTCGCCAAAACCCCTGAAGCGCAAGTCCGTGGATACGGTCCGGGGCGGTTCTCGTTCAATGTCAAGGGTGGCCGGTGCGAAGCATGCCATGGCGACGGCACTTTGAAGATCGAAATGAACTTCCTGCCGGACGTGTATGTGGACTGTGAGGAATGCCATGGCAAACGCTACAACCGCGAAACGTTGGAGGTGAAATACAATGGCAAATCCGTTGCCGACGTGCTTGGCATGCCGATCGAAGAGGCTGCCCAGTTCTTCAAAGCGTATCCCTCCATCTCCCGCTATCTCGACACGCTTGTGCAGGTCGGACTTGGGTATATCCGACTCGGACAGCCTGCTCCAACGCTTTCCGGCGGCGAATCGCAGCGTGTGAAGCTTGCGACCGAGTTGCAGCGAAGGTCTACGGGCAAAACCGTGTATATTCTTGACGAACCTACCACGGGTTTGCATTTTGAAGATGTGCGCAAACTGCTGCTTGTCTTGCAGGGATTGGTGGATAAGGGCAATACCGTTATTGTCATTGAACACAATCTCGATGTGGTCAAGTCGGCCGATTGGATCATCGACCTTGGGCCGGAAGGCGGTGACGGAGGCGGCACCATCGTTACCGAAGGTACGCCGGAACAGGTGGCTCAATGCGAACAGTCTTGGACCGGCAAGTTCCTTAAGGGCATGCTGTGAGCGCACCCATCGAGCGGCACAGCCAGGAGGTTTGGCGCAAAACCGCCGAACAGTTGAACGGCGACGGTTTCAGTGTTGGTGGTGATGATTCTCCCGGCAAAGACGTAAACAAGAACGGCGCGCCTCTGCTGGGGGATTCACGTGACCTGTTTCGTCCGAAAACATCCGACATTCCGGCGCAGCCGGGCGTATACAAGTGGCGAGATGGTGAAGGCAGGGTCATTTACGTAGGCAAGGCGAAAAACCTGCGCAACCGTTTGACCAATTATTTCCAACCGTTGTATCAGCTGCATCCCCGCACTCAAACCATGGTATTGACGGCCCGCAACCTGGAATGGACGGTCGTTGGTACCGAACTTGAGTCATTGACGTTGGAATACACGTGGATCAAAGAGTTTGACCCACGATTCAACGTTGTGTTCCGCGACGACAAAACCTATCCGTATCTGGCGATCTCATCCGGTGAACGCGTGCCGCGGGTGTGGGTGACCAGAAGCCGCAAACGCCGCGATACAAGATATTTCGGCCCGTACGCCAAAGTATGGGATCTGCGTCACAGTCTCGACCGTCTCCTCAAGACTTTTCCTGTGCGCACCTGTTCGCAGAACGTTTATCATAAGGCGGAAATCACTCATCGTCCATGTTTGCTTGCGTCCATCGGCAAATGTTCGGCCCCTTGCATTGGACGTATCAGCGTCGAGGAACACCGGAAGATGTGCGAACAGCTTGTTGGCGTATTAACCGGTCGCATCGGCAAATCGTATATCGCACAGCTCACGCGTGAAATGAAGGAGGCCAGCGACGAGTTGGAGTTCGAGAAAGCGGCTCGGTTGCGCGATCAGATCCAGATGCTATCCACAGTGGTTGAGCAGAATGCCGTGGTGTTCGATTCCGATGTCGATGCGGATTTCTTCGGCGTCGATTCGGACGAGCTGGAAGCTTCCGTGCACGCGTTTTACGTGCGTGCCGGTTCCATCCGAGGTGAACGCAATTGGAGTGTGGAACGGGTTGAGGATGTGACGGATGAGGAGCTGATTGCCGACCTTATTGTGCAGGTGTATTCGGAAACCGCAGGGGAGACGATTAGGGCTTCGCAGTCGACTGTTGTCACCGAACAACGCAATGCCATCGGATCGACGCAAATCGTGACGGCGACCGATGCGGTGGCACGCGCGCAAGCTACCAGGGAACGTAACGAGCGGCAGGATCAGACCGGTCGTGCGGATTTGTTGGCTCCTATCTCTCCGGTGCCGCGCGAGGTGATTGTTCCCATCGAGCCGGCCCGGCGTGAAGAGCTTGAATCATGGCTTAGCGGATTGCGCGGTGGTGCCGTGAGCATTCGCGTGGCCAGCAGAGGGGATAAGAGACGGCTTCTGGACCGTGCCAACGATAATGCCAAGCAGGCAATGCAGCGCAGCAAGATGAGTCGCATCAGCGATATGGGCGCCCGCAGCACAGCCATGAATGATGTTGCCAAGGCTTTGGGACTTGAACAGGCTCCATTGCGCATCGAATGCTACGACATTTCCAATACCGTCGGCGGAGCGTTCCAGGTCGCTTCCATGGTGGTATTCGAGGACGCGATTGCCAAAAAGTCCGAATATCGTCGTTTCGCCATTCGCGGAGCGGACGGACAGGGTGCACTCGACGATTTGAGCGCATTGTACGAGACGCTGACGCGACGATTCCAACATGGCAATATCGCCGGTGACTCCGGCGAAAGCATGGATAATGAACGTCGGGCATCCGAGCATGGTGACCAGACTCATGAACCGACTGTCCAGCAGAACACCAATCGGCATCATTTCGCATACAAGCCTAATCTGGTGGTGGTCGATGGCGGCAAACCGCAGGTCATGGCGGCCGCGAAGGCGCTTGAGGATTGCGGTGTGGATGACGTGGCCGTGTGCGGATTGGCAAAACGTTTGGAAGAGGTGTGGGTGCCGGATGACGACTATCCGATCATTCTCAAACGTCAATCCGAAGGCATGTATCTACTGCAACGCGTCCGCGACGAATCGCATCGTTTTGCCATCACCTATCATCGTCAGACCAGAAGGAAAGGCGCGTTGCGTTCCGCCTTGGACGATATTCCAGGCGTCGGCGAGGCATACCAGAAGCGCCTACTGAGCCATTTCGGCTCGGTTCGTGCCATGCGTGAGGCGGATGTCGAGGATTTCGAGCAGGTCAAAGGCGTCGGAAAAGCCAAAGCCGCAGCCATTTACCAAGCGTTGCACGCCCACGACGGGCAACCGTCGACGGAAAATGCCATTTCGTCGAATAGTCCGAAAGATGAAATGGAATAAGATTGGGTAGCGAAAAAAGACAATCGGATTGCTAGCATGATGACGGTGAATATATAGGGAGGGAATATGACCGAGGTCAACCACCGGTGCGCGGTTCTGGGCAAGCCCATCGCACATTCATTGTCTCCGGTGCTGCACAATGCCGCTTATCACGCGTTGCATCTTGACGACTGGTCGTACGACAAGCATGAGGTGGGCGAGCCTGATCTTGAGGGCTTTCTTGAATCGCTTGATCCGACCTGGTCGGGACTCAGCCTGACCATGCCATTGAAGAAAACGATCCAGCCATACGGAACACCGTGCAATACATGGGCCAAAGAGCTTATGGTTGCCAATACCGCGGTGTTTGATTGGACCAAAACCTGCGTCAATGGCAATTCGAACATCCCCTTCATCAGGCTATATAACACGGACGTACGCGGCATCGAACTCGCTTTCGAACACTCGTATCAGACACGTGCGATAACGCCGAAGACGGACCGTTCGGGAACGGCCGTGATCATCGGCAACGGCAACACCGCAACGTCGGCGTTAGCGGCATGCGTGGAGATGTCTGCGATCGGACATGTCATCGTTGTGGCTCGCCATCCTGAGAAGAACGCCGATCTCAAGCCACTTGCCGAACGGTATATGCCATCGGAACAGCCGATCAGCATTGTCGGCATGGACCACGCCATCGAAGCGTTGCGCCAGGCTGATGTGGCGATAAACACCATTCCCGGATTGGCTGCGGACGGTATTGCCGAATCATTGAGAATGCCAGGTGTGCGCATGCATGGAACATTGCTCGACGTCGTATATGACCCACGCCCTACCAAGCTGATGCAGGCATGGCGCCAACAGGGAGGAATCGCCATTGGCGGCGAGCAGATGCTGTTGTATCAGGCCATGGTGCAGGTCTGGTTGATGACGGGAATCTGGGATGACGATCCGCCGAGCGGTATGGTTGATCAGGATTGCACCGCGCGTTTGGAACAAGCCATGCGCATCGCGCTTGAGGAGGCTCTGTGATGGCACAGAAAGACATCGACGTACAGGCGAATGGCACGCATGCCAGCGCCCCTTCGCCGGCTGAAGGTTTTGAAGTATTGCTGATCACCGGCATGAGCGGTGCGGGCCGTTCGCATGCTGCCGACAGCATTGAAGACATGGGTTGGTATGTGGTTGACAACATGCCTCCAAAACTGCTGGTGCCCTTGGTGGACATGATGACCACGGGATCCAATATTCACAAACTCGCCGCTGTTGTCGACGTGCGTTCCCGCGACTATTTCGATGACCTGTCCGCGGTGCTCAGCCATCTGGACGATCTTGGTGTGAAAACGCGTATCCTGTTCCTTGATGCCAGCAACGAGGTGCTGATCAAACGATATGAATCCGTACGCAGGCCTCATCCGTTGCAGCAGGGCAATCGACTGATTGACGGCATTCTCGAGGAACGAGATCTGCTTGAGAATCTCAAAGAACGTGCGGACATCGTTATCGACACGTCATCATTGAGTATTCATCAGCTGTCCACGAAATTATATGAGGCCATGCTCGGATCCGGTCCGACCACGGTTTCCGTGCACATCTTCAGTTTCGGTTTCAAATACGGTATTCCCATCGACGCCGACTTTGTGGCCGACGTGAGATTCCTGCCGAATCCATTTTGGGTTCCCAGGCTTCGCTCGCTGACCGGACGCGACAAAGAGGTGAGTGATTACGTACTTTCCAGCGAAGGGGCCGCGGACTTCCTCGACTCGTATGAAAAGGCGCTTTCGATTGCGATTGAAGGATATGCGCAGGAAGATAAGCATTATGTGACTATTGCGATTGGTTGCACCGGAGGCCAGCATCGTTCTGTCGCGATGAGTGAGGCTTTGGCTAAGCGACTGCGTGCGAGGGGGTTGTCGGTTTCCGTTTCCGCACGCGAGCTTGATAAGCGGTCAGCGGAAAAATGACCGTATTATGAGAAAATAGTGTCCATATGTAAAGAAACCCGGCTGTGATTGTCCAAGATATTCGGTATCACAGTAAGCCGTGGCGGTGCGGAATGATTCCGCGACTCGCCTGAAATTTAGGGAAGAACAGCAAGGTAGGAGGTTGGCTCTTGGCTCTTCTGGATGACGTCAAAAGCGAGCTGGCCGCAATCGATAACGAACTGCCGATCGCCAAAAAGGCGCAGGCGACAGCGATGATTCGATTCGGCAATGGTTTGCACTCGGTGGATCACCACATTCTCGTGCAGGTGCAGCTCGACTCCCAAGATGCGGCTGCTTGGCTGCAGGACACCATCAAGAACCTGTATGGTCATGAAGCCACGCTTACTCCTGTCTCTAGGCAGACGCCAACCGGCACCGTGCAGCGTTATGTGATTCGCGTGCCGAAGGGCAGTACGGCGCTCGTGCTGCAGACCGGCCTGTACAGCCGTTACACCAAGAACATGGTGCTTGGTCTTCCAAGCGATATCATCAACGGCAAAATCGCGCAGATCAAGTCCGCATGGCGCGGCGCGTTCCTCGCCAACGGACGTCTGTCCGATCCAGGCAAGGCCAGCTATCTTGAAATCGTGTGCCCGAACCATGAGGCCGCTCTGGCACTGGTCTCCACCGCACGACGTCTGGGCATCACCGCCAAGCCGCGTAAGCTGCGCAGCTCCGAACGCGTCACCCTGCGCGATCCCGACGCCATCGAACGTATGCTCATTCTTATGGGTGCGCCGCGCTCCGCACGCGAGTGGACCGGAAAGCGTTCCGACGGCGAAGCTCGGGGCAAAGCCAACCGTCTGGCCAACTTCGACGACGCCAACATGCGTCGCAGCGCCAAGGCGGCTGCGGAAGCATGCGACAAGGTTCGTCAGGCGTTTGAGATTCTTGGAGATGACATTCCAGACAACCTCAAATCGGCCGGCCAGCTTCGTCTCGACCATGCTGATGCGTCGCTGGAACAGCTGGGACGTTTGGCCGATCCACCAATCACCAAGGATGCCATCGCGGGCCGTATCCGTCGACTTCTGCAGCTCGCCGAGAAAACCGAAAAAGCGCGCCGCCAGTCGGCTTGATTGAATCTTTTATGCAAAACACCATGCCTGTTTTCGAACAGCATGGTGTTTTTGTTCGTTTGGGCTTGTATTATTCGTAAATGGCAATATGGCCATTCCACGCTTACAAGCGGCTAGGAAAGGATATACATGAAGACACTCAAGGATCTTGGAGATCTCAAGGGCAAGCGCGTTCTCGTTCGCGCCGATTTCAACGTTCCGCTGGACGGCACCACGATCACCGATGACGGTCGTATCAAGGCCGCTCTGCCGACCATTAAGGCCCTGCGCGAAGAAGGCGCGAAGGTCATTCTGATGGCTCACCTCGGCCGTCCGAAGGGCAAGGTCGTTCCGGAACTGTCCCTTGCCCCGGTCGCTGCTCGTCTCGGCGAGCTGCTCGGCATCGAGGTCCCGCTGGCTGAAGACACCTATGGTGAGGATGCCCAGGCCAAGGTCGCCGCAATGGGCGACGGCGATGTCGTTCTGCTGCAGAACGTGCGTTACAACCCGGAAGAAACCAGCAAGGATCCGGAGGAGCGCGCCGCTTATGCCAAGAAGATTGCTGCGCTCGGCGAAGCGTTCGTATCCGATGGCTTCGGCGTCGTGCACCGCGCACAGGGCTCCAATTACGACGTTGCTGCCGATCTTCCGGCTGCTGCCGGCCTGCTGGTCGAGAAGGAAGTCAAGGCTCTGTCCCGCGCCACCGTTGAGCCGGAACGCCCGCTGACCGTCGTGCTCGGCGGTTCCAAGGTCTCCGACAAGCTCGGTGTGATCGAAAACCTGCTCGACAAGGCCAACCGTCTGGTCATCGGCGGCGGCATGGTTTACACCTTCCTCAAGGCCAAGGGCCTCGAGGTCGGCACCTCCCTGCTGGAAGAGGATCAGGTCGAGACCGTCAAGGGCTACATCGAGCGCGCTGAGCAGAACGGCGTCGAACTCGTGTTGCCGACCGATATCGTGGTGAACCCGGTCTTCCCGAAGTCCGATGAGGACATCGCTCCGGAAGTCGTGGCTGCCGACGCCATTCCGGCTGACAAGATGGGTCTGGACATCGGTCCGGATTCCCAGAAGCTCTTCCACGACAAGATCGTGGATTCCAAGACCGTCGTTTGGAACGGCCCGATGGGCGTGTTCGAGGTTCCGGCTTTCGCTGCCGGCACCGAGGCCGTGGCCCAGGGTCTGGTCGACGCTACCGCAGCTGGTGCGTTCACCATCGTCGGCGGCGGTGATTCCGCTTCCGCAGTGCGTAACCTCGGCTTCCCGGAGGATGGCTTCTCGCACATCTCCACCGGTGGCGGTGCCTCCCTCGAGTTCCTCGAGGGTAAGGAACTGCCGGGCCTGAAGGTGCTCGACTGATTGCTTAACGCATAACCGGAGGTGCTCCCTTATCAACAAAAAAGGTGGGGGAGCACCTCTTGTTTTCACTAACCCGAAACCACGGCGTACGAACACTGAATGAAATAAGAACGGAGGCAGGCAAACACATGGCATCGCAACGAATTCCACTGGTCGCCGGCAATTGGAAGATGAACTTCGACCATCTTGAAGCCACCTATTTCGTTCAGCAGCTCGCATGGAAACTTCGTGACATTCATTTCGACTACCGCCATTGTGAAATCGCATTGATGCCGTCCTTCACATCGTTACGCAGCGTGCAGGTGTTGGTCGAATCCGACAATTTGAAGATTCACTACGGCGCACAGGCTGTTTCCGTAACATCGCAGGGCGCGTTCACTGGAGATGTGTCTGCCGATATGATCGCCCACCTCGGCTGTTCGTATGTGATTGTCGGACATTCCGAACGACGAAAGTACCATCCGGAAGATGATGCGAACATCGTGGATCAGGTACGCGCTGTTTTGGCGGCCGGAATGCAGCCGATTCTTTGCGTCGGCGAAAGCTACGAGGAACGTCGCAAAGGCATTGAGCTTGATTTCGCCGTGGGGCAGGTGCATGACGTCACACGCGATCTTTCCGACGAGGAAGCGTCGCGTCTGATTGTGGCGTATGAGCCGATATGGGCCATCGGCTCCGGAATGGTGGCCACTCCACAATCCGCTCAGGACGCGGCCAAGGCGATTCGGGATGATTTGGCTGAAACTTTCGGCACGCATGTAGGAGAGTCCGTGCGCATTCTGTATGGTGGCTCCGTCTCCTCAAAGAACGCCGAAGAATTGATTGGCGAGCCCGATGTGGATGGATTCCTTATCGGCGGCGCCGCGCTGAACGTGGATGAGCTCACCAGAATCTGCCAGCTCACCATGAATGCGACAGTATGATGCTCGCGGAGTAATGTTTTTATCGAGTTGGCCTTTCAAGGTGTGGTCATTATTCGATTTTCTCAATACCTTGCGCTATTGTTAACAGCAGTGTTTACGAACTGGAGGTTCACTCGTGTCCGCTATGGCCATCGTCAAGCTTGTGCTGCAGATTATTCTTGTTATTTTCAGCCTCTTGCTCACCCTGTTGATTCTGATGCACAAGGGTAAGGGCGGCGGTCTGTCCGATATGTTCGGCGGCGGTCTCACCCAGAATGCGGGTTCTTCCGGTGTCGCGGAAAAGAACCTGAATCGTTGGACCGTCATCATCGCGGTGCTGTGGGTTGCCATCATCATTGCCCTCGGTCTGATGACGAAGTTCGATCTCATCTGATTGGCTTTTTGCTTCGGCCCATGACTGGATTACAGTCATGGGCCGAAGTGTTTTTTATCGTAGTATTGTCTACAACATACGAGCTAAGGATTGATTTGACGTCTTTGAAAATCGAGAAAACCCAAGAAACCACGATGGTCGTCGCGGATTTGGACGGTACTTTGCTGCATGATGGCGAAACGTTCGAGGAACGTTTTCTTACACAACGTTCCATCGATGTGATTAACCGCATGCACGATAATGGCGTGACCTTCGTTGTGGAAACGGCACGTCCGGTCAGCACAGGCTTTTCGTTCGTGGAAAAACTGCCGGTTGATGCCGTTGCCTATCTCAATGGAGCATTGATCGATTTCAATCCAGCCTCATCAAATTATGAAATGCTCACTTCGCCGATGCTGCCGGAAGACGGCCATCTCAAGAAAATCGGATTCTCCTCACAGCGAGCATGCGAAGTCTGCAAGAATCTGTTGAATGAACTGCCCGGTATGGAAGTCGGCATTGTCATGGATGATGTGAGATACACCAATTTCGATGTTACGAAATATTGGAAAACACAGACCTGGCGATACACTGACTTCGACGATGTTCCTGAAGGCATCGCCGATAAGCTCATTATCTTCCCTAACGATGAGCAGCGGAATCAGGTCGGTTCTCTTGTGCCCAACGATTTTGACGTACATATCTCTGAGGGATCGCTGTGGATGTTGATGAATCCTCAAGCCAACAAGGAGCATGCGTTGGATTTGCTGGCAGAATATTTTGAGACGCCGATGAGCAATACCGTCTCATTCGGTGACGATTTGGTCGACATTGCCATGCTACGTAAATCCGGCAGGGGAGTGGCGGTGGCGAACGCCAATCCGGATGTGTTGAACATCGCAGATGAAATCTGTCCATCTAATAATGATGACGGTGTGGCGCAGTGGATTGAAGATAATCTGCTGTGATGTCTCGTGATATTCAAGAGTTACATGAGTTGAACTTCGTGAATTGAACTTTTGTCGCAAAAGGATGCGAAATAGTTACATTTGATATTGAACTTCCGTAATTTCGTTAGTTGGTTTGTGTTAGGATTTGAACTAGCGCTTGATGAAAATTGAACCGAAAGGACTAGTATGGCGGAATCGTTCTCCAACCGGTTGAACGTCGCTATGGCGTTCCGCAATGTCAAACAAATTGACTTTGTGCATGCTGCTGAGAAGTTCAATATCAAACTTGGCAAAAGTCATATGAGTCAGTACGTGAGCGGCAAAACCGTGCCGCGTGCCGATATCGCCCATTTTCTTGCGGCTTTTCTGCAGGTCAATGAGGACTGGCTGATGGGAAAGGACGTTCCCATGGAGCAGAACGTCGCCACCTTGCCCGCAATCAAGTCTGATGAAGCCCAACATGATAGCAATCCTGCATCAGCGCAATCAACAGAAGGAAAGACTATGCGCACCTTTACGAAATCTCATAAGCTCGACAATGTGCTCTACGACGTTCGTGGTCCGGTGGCGGACGAGGCAGCACGCATGGAAGCCGCGGGAACGCATATTCTGAAACTCAATATCGGCAATCCTGCGCCATTCGGATTCCGGACTCCGGATGAAGTCGTGTATGATATGGCGCAACAGCTCCCTGAAACCGAAGGATATTCACCGTCCAAGGGTCTGTTCTCGGCACGCAAAGCCATCATGCAGTATGCACAGCTCAAGAATATTCCGAACGTCTCCATCGATGATATCTTCACCGGCAATGGCGTCAGCGAGCTCATCAACCTGTCGCTGTCCGCGTTGCTGGATGATGGCGACGAGGTGCTGGTGCCTTCGCCGGACTATCCTCTGTGGACCGCCTGCGTGAATTTGGCTGGCGGTACCGCCGTGCATTACATCTGTGATGAGGGATCCGAATGGTATCCCGATATCGACGATATCCGCTCTAAAATCACGGATAAGACCAAGGCAATTGTCATCATCAATCCAAATAATCCGACCGGAGCGCTTTATCCAAAGGAACTGCTGCAACAAATCGTCGACATTGCCCGAGAACATCAGCTCATTATTTTCTCCGATGAGATTTACGATCGTTTGGTCATGGATGGACTGGAGCATATTTCTATCGCATCGCTGGCTCCGGACCTGTTCTGTGTAACGTTCTCCGGTCTGTCGAAGTCGCATATGATTGCCGGATATCGCATTGGATGGATGATACTTTCCGGCAACAAGCGTATTGCGAAGGATTACATCGAGGGCTTGAACATGCTGGCGAACATGCGTATGTGCTCGAATGTCCCAGCTCAGTCGGTGGTACAGACCGCTTTGGGCGGGCATCAGAGCGTCAAGGATTACATCAAGCCAGGTGGCCGTGTGTACGAGCAGCGCGAACTGGTCTATCAGATGCTCAATGAAATTCCCGGCGTTACCGCAGTTAAGCCGAAAGCGGCGTTCTATATCTTCCCGAAGCTGAACGTCAAGAAGTTCAATATTCACTCCGACGAGCAGTTTGCGTTGGATCTGCTGCATGACAAGCATATTCTGATCAGTCATGGCGGTGCATTCAACTGGCAGAATCCGGATCATTTCAGGGTGGTATATCTGCCACGTATCACGATGTTAAAGGAAACCGTAAGTGAGATCGGTGATTTCTTGAGCACATATCATCAGGCATGATGACCTTGATTGCTTGAAGGGCTTTCATGGTGTGAAGTACGCGCAGCATCGCGACACTCCGTCCCCAAATACTTATAGTCATACTGACCATAAGTAGGGCTACGATGGCTCCGGCCTTAGGGCCGAGCCATCGTTTCATTGTGAAAGGGGATATTGTGAACGATTTGCTCAAAGGAATCGGCAACGTCGTCAATCCGAAGCGTGTGTTCCGCGAGCTGACTGACTTCAAGCCGGGGGAGTTTGTCCTGATCGCGGTCATGCTGTTGGCGCAGTTGGTGTCATTCTTCGTGTCCAAAGATTTTCCGCGGCAGGTTGAATTGGTCTGATTTCCGGCCTATGCATCGTGTTCAATCTCATTCTCGTCGACCGTGGGCGACTGACCAACTATCTGTGGGGCTTCATCGGTTGCGCCACTTGGCTGATCGTTGTCATCATGAACCATCTCGTCGGAGACATCTTCGCTCAGATCTTCTACGTCACCATGCAGTTCGTCGGCGTATGGGTGTGGCAGCGCCAGCTTGATCGTCAGGAAAAAAACGAGTATGAGGAAGTCAATGCCCGCATGTTCACATGGTGGCAAGGCATTCTCGCCGTCATCGCAACCATCGTGATCTATCTGATTGTGGTATTCGTGTCGAGCCATACTGGCGGTGTACAGGTTCGGCTTGACGGCACGCTGCTGCCGCTTGGTGTCGTCGGACAGATTCTCATGACATACGGCTACCGCAGCCAGTGGGTCGCATGGATTATTCTTGACGTGATCAAGGTGGTTATCTGGTTCAACCAGCTTTCCGTCGGAGGTCCTGGCGCCATGTCGATGTTCGTTCTTCAGGTGGTCATGTTGGCCAACGGTTTTTACGGCGCATGGGTCTGGTTCCACAAGAGCAGCACTATGGCCGTATCGGATGATCTGCAATCAAGTATTTGCACGGAAAGCATAATCGCAAATGGTGGCCGCTGATCAATCAATCGTTCCGTCGCGAGTTCACAACGATCATATTGGTTGTTGGGCCGGCTTCCGTCGGCAAAACCACATTGGTGACACGCTTGTCGAAATTGTATGACGCTCCGATCGCGGTCGAGTATGCCCGTGAATTTGAGGAAGCCTGCAATGTTGACGATGATGAACTTACCGCTTTCGATTACGAGCGGCTGATTCTTTCCAAGTTCTCTCAGAACGAGCATGCAATAGCATCGCATGCCAATCATGGCATCGTTTTTCTTGATACTGATGCCATGGTTACGCGTGTCTATGCGGAACGCTATCTGCCGGCCGATGAGAACGCCAAGCTGCAAGCCGACATTCGATATGGTGATTGAACAGGAGAAGCCTGATCTGGTGTTGCTGATTCCTCCGATCACCGAATATGTGGATGATGGGTTCCGTGCAATGCGGTGGGCTTCGGATCGGTATCGGTTCCATGAGACTTTGGTACGCGTCATTCAGGAGTCACCGTATGCCGACCGTGTGGTGACGCTTGACAATCCAACTTTTGAAGGGCGCAAAACGCAGGCGATTCAAGCGATCCGCCAGGCCACTGGTTTTACGCCTCGTACCGGAATAAGCTGAAAACATGTAGAGCAATAGCAGAAACCCCCTGCCAGAATTCTGGCAGGGGGGATCCTTAGCTTAGATCGCTAACACTTAAGCAAGAAGCTCAGCCGTTGACGCGGTCGATGCCAGCCTGGACGTCAGTAAGGACGGAATCCCAGGACTTGATGAAGGAAGCGACGCCGTCGGCTTCCAGCTTGTCGGTGACAGCCTTGAAGTCGATGCCCAGCTCAGCGAGCTTGGCCATGATGGCGTGGGACTCTTCGTAGGTACCCTTGATGGTCGGAGCGCCGTTGCCGTGATCGGCGAGAGCGTTCAGGGTCTTCTCCGGCATGGTGTTCACGATGAGCGGGGCAACGAGCTCGTCAACGTAGACGCAATCGGAATAGGCCGGGTTCTTAGTGCCGGTGGAGGCCCACAGCGGACGCTGCTTCTTGGCGCCCTTGGCTTCGAGAGCAGCCCAACGCGGATCGTTGGCGAACTTGTTCTCGAACAGCTCGTAAGCGAGGCGAGCGTTGGCGATAGCGGCCTTGCCCTCGAGAGCCTTGGCCTCATCGGAGCCGATCTCCTCAAGCTTGTTGTCGACGGCGGTGTCCACGCGGGACACGAAGAAGGAAGCGACGGAACCGATGTGCTTCAGGTCATGGCCGTTGGCGTCAGCCTGAGCGATGCCTTCGATGAAGGCATCGATGACCTGCTCGTAACGCTCGAGCGAGAAGATCAGGGTGACGTTGACGGAGATGCCCTTGGCCAGGGTTGCAGTGATTGCCGGCAGGCCTTCGAGGGTTGCCGGGATCTTGATCATGGCGTTCGGACGGTTGACCTTCTCCCAGAGCTCGACAGCCTGCTGCTCGGTGGCTTCGGTCTCGTGGGCCAGACGCGGATCAACTTCGATGGAAACGCGGCCATCGACGAAATCGGTGGCTTCGGCGATCTCACGGAAGATGTCGGTGGCGTTGCGCACGTCGGTGGTGGTGAGCTCGCGGATAGCGGTCTCAACGTCAACCTTGCCGAGCTCCTTGAGCTGTGCATCGTACGGGCCGACCTGGCTCAGAGCCTTCTGGAAGATGGACGGGTTGGTGGTGACGCCAACGACGTTCTTGTCCTTGATGAGCTCCTGCAGGTTGCCGGATTCGATACGGGTGCGGGACAGATCGTCCAGCCAGATCGAGACACCGGAGTCAGAGGTGCGCTGAGTTGCTTCAGTCATTGTTTTTCTCCTTGATACCTTTTTGGATCAAATCTTTATTTATTGTGCGGTAAAAGGGGAGAGGCACATGCATCATGCCCCTCCCCGTCGAATCACTTGGCGGCTTCGACTTCCGCAATGGAGGCCTTGGCGGCTTCGACAACATGCTCGGCGGTGATGCCCAGGTCGATCATGTTCTGAGCACCGTCGCCCTGCAGGCCGAACTGCTCGATGGAAACCGGCTTGCCGTAGGAGCCGAGGTACTTGTACCACGGCATGGCAACGCCAGCCTCGACGGAGACACGAGCCTTGACGGAGGCCGGAAGCACAGCTTCCTTGTACTCGGCGTCCTGCTCCTCGAACCATTCGAGGGACGGAGCGGACACAACGCGAGCCTTAATGCCTTCACCAGCCAGGGTCTTGGCTGCGGAGACGGCCCACTGCACTTCGGAACCGGTGGCCATGATAATGACGTCAGGGGTGCCCTCGGTGTCGACAAGCACGTAAGCGCCCTTCTTGACGCCGTCCTTGGCCTTCTCAGCGGTTTCGGCAAGAACCGGAACGCCCTGGCGGGTCAGCACCATGGCTGCAGGCAGAGTGTTCTTCTTCTCGAAGAAGTAACGGTAGGCTTCGGCGGTCTCGTAAGCGTCGGCCGGGCGGACGACCTCAAGCTGCGGGATGGCACGGAAGGAAGCCAGGTGCTCCACCGGCTGGTGGGTCGGACCATCTTCGCCGACGGCGACGGAGTCGTGGGACCACACATACAGGTTCGGAATCTGCATGAGGGCGGCCAGACGCACAGCGGAACGCTCGTAGTCGGAGAACATGAAGAAGGTGCCACCGAACGGACGGGTATGGGAGCCCAGCAGGATGCCGTTGGTGATGGTACCCATGGTGAACTCGCGCACGCCGAAGTGCAGCTGACGGCCGTACGGGCTGCAGACCGGCCACTGCTTGGTGGCGCACTCGGCAGGAGCGAAGGTGGCAGCGCCCTTAAGATCGGTCTTGTTGGAGCCACCGAGGTCGGCGGAGCCGCCCCAGAGTTCCGGCATGACAGCGGCGATGGCGTTCAGCACGGAACCGGAAGCGCCACGGGTTGCAACGCCCTTGCCGACTTCGAAGGTAGCCTCGAGGTCATCGATGGCCTTGTCGAAGCCCTCCGGCAGTTCGCCGGCCTTGAGGCGGTCATACAGGGCAGCGTTGTCCGGGTTGGCCTTGCGCCATGCGTTGTACTTCTCGTCCCATTCCTTGTGGGCTTCGAGGCCGCGCTCGGCAACCTTGCGTGCGTGAGCCAGAGCCTCTTCGTCGACATGGAAGGACTCTTCCGGATCGTAGCCAAGCAGTTCCTTGAGGCCTGCGACGGCTTCGGCGCCCAGCTTGGAGCCGTGAGAGGACGGATCATTGGTCTTGCCCGGGGTCGGCCATGCGATCAGGGTATCGACCTTGATGAGCTTCGGCTGGTTCGGAGCGGCCTCGCGAGCCTTGGCGATGGTGTCGGCCAGACCCTCGACGTCCTCCTTGTAGGAGCCGTCAGGCTGGATGAAGCTGAACTCGTCGGTGTACCAGCCGTAGGCCTGGAAGCGCTTGAGCACGTCCTCAGCCAGAACCAGATTGGTGTCGCCTTCGATCTGGATGCGGTTGGCATCGAAGATGACGGTCAGGTTGCCCAGCTGCTGGTTGGCAGCGAGGGAGGCAGCTTCGCCAGAGATACCTTCTTCGATATCGCCTTCGCCGCAGATGACCCAGATGTTGTGGTCGAACGGGGATTCGCCTGCCGGAGCTTCCGGATCAAGCAGACCACGCTGGAAACGCTGGCCATAGGCGAAACCAATGGCGGAAGCGAAGCCCTGGCCCAGCGGACCAGTGGTCATTTCGATGCCCGGGGTCAGACCATATTCCGGGTGACCCGGGGTACGGGTGTCAGCACCGCCGCGGAAGTTCTTCAGGTCATCCAGAGTCAGGCCGTAGCCGGAGAAGTACAGCTGGACGTACTGGGTGAGGGAAGCATGACCGCCAGAAAGGATGAAGCGGTCGCGACCTTCCCAATTGGGATCGTTCGGATCATGCTTGATGAAATGCTGGTACAGAGTGTAGGCGATAGGCGCCAGGGAGACGGGGGAACCCGGGTGGCCGTGTCCCGCACGCTCAACCGCGTCGGCCGACAGGACCTTGGCCATCTTGATGGCGCGCTCGTCCAGCTCGGTCTCCTTGAATTCGGTCATGGATTACTTTCCTTCCAATTGGTCGGGCCGCGTATCCGGCTTGTGCCGAGCGCTCGACGCCCTCACATTGCGTTTTCCATAGTAGCGATGTGAGGTGACGTTGTGGTGGATTTTTGGCGTGTTTTGGTAGTTTGTGTTCTGTTAACGCTCACAGTTAACATTCTCGTGCGATTGCTCTGTTCGATTGGTGGTATGACGAGCATTTCGGGAGATTGCTATCGGGAAAAACGAGAAACGAGTACTCTGGAAGCGAACGTATTAGCACTCGCGCCTCGCGAGTGCTAATACAATGGGAGAAGTATTTACGGAAGACGGTTTCTCCTAATATCGCAGATATTCCGAAAACCGGCTCCCGCTGAATCGTATCGTGTATACATAAAGAGGAGGCACGCATGACGCAGTCAAGACGTATGTTGGTGCTGCGTGCCGTCGTCGAGGACTATATTCGCTCGCAGGAGCCAGTCGGTTCGACCACCTTGACCAAAGATCATGATCTGGGCGTCAGCTCGGCCACCGTCCGTAATGATATGGCCGCCTTGGAAGATGAGGGATATCTTATTCAACCCCATACGTCGGCAGGGCGCATACCAACGGAAAAAGGGTACCGATACTTCGTGGACCGCTTGGCCACAGTGGTGCCGATGTCTGAAGCGCAACGCCGTGGCATCAACAGTTTTCTGTCGGGATCCGTCAATCTGCAGGACACCTTGCAGCGCGCAGCCCGCCTTCTGGCACAGATCACCGGTCAGGTCGCGGTTGTGGCGGCCCCGTCGTTGGCGAAATCGACATTACGGCATATCGAAATCGTTCCCGTATCAATCAACACCCTGTTGGCCGTCGTCATCACTGACACCGGCCGAGTGGCGCAACGTATACTCAACGTTTCCGAGTTGCCGGACACCACAGTGCTGTCGCATCTGGTCAACGAAATCAACGCGCAGTGTGCCAGCGTTTCTTTGACACGAACCGCGGACTATGTCAGGCAGATGTCATCCCGCAAGGAATACCGCCCCATCAGTAGACTGGCGGAAACGCTTGCTCAAGCTTTCGATGGCATGGCCGACGACGAGCGCGCGAGCGAACTCTATATGGCAGGAACCTCACGACTCGCGCACCAGCGTGCCGTGGCCGATCTTGCACCATTGTTCGATGCGCTGGAAGAGCAAGTCGTGCTCATGAAACTCATGAGCACGTTGAGCGAAACCACGCAATCCGATGGAGTCGGAGTGGCCATCGGCTCCGAAACGCACACGCCCGGTCTGCTGCATGCATCCGTGGTGACCAGCGGGTACGGTCGAACCTCGGCAACCGCTGACGACGTAACAAAAGGCGAGACTGCGGAGGAGCAGGGGAGAGAGACAAGCAATCACACCACTGCAGCGCAGGATTCCACCGAGCCCATCGCCTTCGTCGGATCCATAGGACCGACGCATATGGACTATGCGGCGACCATGGCAGCAGTGCGTGCCGTTGCCAGATATCTGACCGCATTCGTGGCTCACGACGAAAACCAAAACAACAGCTGACCCCGCCTTATGGCACAATGACACGCGAAAAGCAATAGGGAGAAAGAACAACCGTGACGGACTATTACGAAGTGCTGGGCGTAGACCGCTCCGCAAGCGACGACGAGATCAAAAAAGCTTATCGAAAGATGAGCCGCAAATATCATCCCGATATCGCAGGTCCGGAATTCGAAGACAAATTCAAGGAAGTCAATAACGCCTACGAAGTGTTGTCCGATCCACAGAAGCGTCAGATGTTCGACGCCGGCGTGGACCCGAACGATCCGAACGCCGGCGGCATGCATGGCGGATTCAGCGGCGGATTCGGCGACATGGGTGACATTTTCAACATGTTCGCCGGAGGTGCTTTCGGCGGTGGCAACGGCGGTCCGACCCCTCGTACACAGCCGGGACGCGATGCACTGGCCACAGTGACCATCGACTTGAAGACTGCGGTGTTCGGCGACACCGCACATGTTGAAATCAAAACGTTCGGTCTGTGCCAGGAATGCGCCGGCACCGGATGCCAGAAAGGTACCCAGCCGGCACAGTGCCCCGACTGCCATGGTCAGGGCTACGCACAGCGCGTGGTGCGCACCATGCTTGGCCAGATGATGACCACCGCTCCATGCGAGCGTTGCGAGGGACATGGTACCGTTATCGAAAATCCGTGTCCGTCCTGCCTTGGTCATGGTCGTGTGCGTATCACCCGTAATGTCGGCGTGTCCGTGCCTGCCGGCGTGACGAACAATACCCGTCTGCGTCTCGCTAATCAGGGCGAGGTGGGTGAAAACGGCGGTGTTGCCGGCGACCTGTATGTCGACATCCGCATCGCTCAGGATGACACCTTCACTCGTGACGGTGATGATTTGCACTGCTGGATCCAAGTGCCGATGAGCTGGGCCGTACTGGGGCATGATCTGGAAATCGACACGTTCGATGGCAAGCAGTCTGTGAGAGTGCCTGCAGGAAGCCAGCCTGACGACACTGTGACCTTGAAGAATCTGGGCGTCACGCATCTTAACAACAAGAGCGAACGTGGCGATCTGGTGGCGCATATCGCAGTGAAGATTCCGACAAAGCTCACTGACGACGAGCGTGCCTTGATGGAACGGTTTGCCGAAAAGCATGACACAGATGCCCAACATGTTGCGGTAAGCGCACGCCCGACTTCCGGAACGAAGAAGGGCTTCTTCTCCAAGCTGAAGGATGCACTGCGCTGAATTTCCCTATCCTCATGTCGTACATCCGATGAGAAAACGTTAGATCGCATATCAAATAGCCGGTTGCTTCAAAAACGAAGCAACCGGCTATTTTGTCAATGTTTCTGCTGTAGCAAGCGGATTGCCTCACGCCTACAACAGCCAATCATTAGGCATATCTACGTGTTTATTTGAGCAATGACCGGCACATAGCGCGATACTGGTTCACATAGCCACCGCCGAAGAACACGCAGTGGCCTGCGATGGGGTAGAGCTGCCACAATGTGGTGCGCTCCTGCCATCCTGCTTTCAGCGGATGTACGGACTGGTATCCGTCGAGAATGTCCCGCAAGTACGACATGCCGAATAGGTCAAGCATGGCGAGATCCTCTTCACGATGCCCGCCGTGCGCGGCTGGGTCGATCAGCACCGCTTCCACGGATCCGGAATCGGCCGACCACATGACATTGCCGCTCCACAGATCGCCGTGCACTCGTGCTGGCTTGTCATTGGCCGCCTTGCCCAGTATTTCAGGCAACGCTTCAATGACGGCCTCAGTCAGTTCCATATCGTAATCAGTGAGTTCACGGCGCTTCATACCAAGCTGTACCATCGGACGGAGCCTGCCTTCGGCCAAATATGTCGCCACATCATCCCATTCGCCTGCGTCCATGGGAACGGGATCCTGCAAGGGGCCGAAATAACAAGTTCCCGTATATCCGGCTGGGGCAGATCCAAAGTAATCGGCTCCGGCATCATGCATACGTGCGAGAGCAGCGCCGAAATCATGCGCGGCCTGCAAAGTCGGACCACAGGCGTTCACTCGTTCAATGTTGAGATAATCCTTGCCCCAGTCGTACACGTCTACCACACGTGGCCCGCCTTTGGATTGCGCTTCGCCAAGCCACTGCAGGCCACGGCCCTCGCATTCGAAGAAACCTTCAGGACTGAATGCCCTGCTCTTGCGATATTTGCTCATGCTGCCCGACCTTTCCTTGCATGATCCGCCACATTTGCGAGACCTTATGGAATCGTTAGTGAAGCTCCGATGGGTTTTGGCACCATTGTGTGCATGGTTTGAGACAACTCAAGGATCCATAGCGAAAAATTAGACCCCTCTCGCTAGTCTTGGATGCGGAAAAGCAGACGAAACCATTGATACATATAAAAGAGGGTTCATGAATTTCTTCCAAGCGATTTTCCTTGGTCTGGTGCAGGCATTGACCGAGTACCTGCCAGTTTCTTCCAGCGCGCATATTCGCATTATCGGCGATTTGATGCTGGGATCCGATCCGGGCGCCGCGTTCACCGCAATCATCCAGATCGGCACCGAGCTTGCCGTGATTTTGTATTTCCGACATGACATCATCCGCATTCTTGGAGCATGGTTCGGCTCCCTGTTCGGCAAAGAAGGCAAGGATTTCAAAAGCCGTATGGGAGCGCACAATCCAGACACGCAGATGGGCTGGTTCATCATCCTCGGCACGATGCCGATTCTGATTGCCGGCCTGCTGTTCAAGCATGCGATCGAAGGGTCACTGCGTAATCTGTGGATCACCGTCACCGTACTTGCATTGTTCGGCGTGCTGCTGTGGGTGGTCGACGCCCGTTCCAAGCAGGTCAAGACCATGAAGGAAATGACCTGGAAGGATGCGCTGATCTTCGGCATCGGCCAGATGCTCGCATTGATTCCCGGCGTTTCCCGTTCTGGGGGCACCATCACCTTTGGACGCGCCATGGGATACACCCGTGAGGCAGCCGTTCGAGTGAGCTTCCTCATGGCCATTCCTGCCGTGTTCGGCGCAGGCATTCTGGAAGCCGTATCGGCCGTCAAGGACGTTGCCGCGGGGGATGCCGGTATGTTCCCCGGCTGGGGTCCTACCATCGCCGCAGCCATCGTGGCATTTGTGGTCGGCTACGTGGTGATCATCGGCTTCCTGAAGTTTGTTTCCACCTTCTCGTACAAGGCATTCGCCATCTACCGCATCGGCTTGGCGATCGTCGTGGCATTGCTGCTGATTACCGGCGTGCTTTCGCCGCTGGAAGCCGCAGCTGCAGCGTGAATCTAATTCGATAATCGAATAACAAAAAAGTCGGGCCGATCATCCTGCGATGGTCGGCCCGACTTATATATTCACTGCTTATCGCCAATCACAACTTAATTGCCACGCAAGAACGATTCAGCCTCACGAATCAGCTCTTCGCAAGCGGGCATGCCATTCGACGCGATACGTTGCGCTTGAGCGTTCAAATCGTAGTCGCGTTCCAGACAGGCAAGATAATCGCCGGCATGCGTCTGCTCGACAATCTCGTCGGCAGCCTTGCGCCATTCGGCGGCTTTTCTGTTCAAATCACCTTCAGTCAGCGGATGCTCAAGTAAAAGAGACAATGCGCGAACCAATTCCAGCGTGCCCTGCAAGCACTCGGTATTCGCACAGTAATGGGGTACGGACACCCACATGGATGTGGTATGAAATCCTGCGTCCGCCGCAAATGCGTCAAGAATGTTGGGGATGCCCACAGGGCCGTTATATTCCTTGTCGGGTTCGCTTTCGCAGTCATTTTTGGAAATGTCAAGCGGCAAAGGCCTGGTGTGGGGGCAATCGTCGAACATGGATCCAAGCGTGACGATACCGCTCACATCGTAGTCTTCTGCGATGCGCAACGTCTGCCTGCAGTATTCCTCCCAACGATAATTTGGCTCGGGGGCGATCTGAGCGAGAAAATGCAGCGAGGGGGAGACTGCAATGTCATAGAACGTGGTCTGTGGCCAGATGATTCGTTTACGACCTTGTACCGAGCAAATCATCGGACGGGCTACCTGATAGTCGTAGAAACCCTCATTGTCGATATGATGCACCTCCTGTGAATCATATCGCGACACAAGATGCCGTATGACGTTCGTCGCAGCCTGGCAGGCGTCATTCCACCCCTCAAACGCGGAGATCATTATTGTCTCGCGTTTTTTCGTCTCCTCACACATGCTTTAAATGTATAACGAAATCATATTTCCGCAAACACGCTTCCGCCATCGGTGAATGTGACGAGCAGGGCATCCCGATCTAGACAACAGCATCTCAAAATACCCGAATGTCAAGAAAAGCTCAAAACCTTTTTCGGTAGATAAAAGCCCTTTGAAAACAGCAAAACACGAACACGACACGCGGACTTGCAAATTTTGAGAATGCGGATATAGTAGATACTCGTGCTCAGGCAGTAGTACTGCGGAGGACATGCGGACATAGCTTAGTTGGTAAAGCGCAACCTTGCCAAGGTTGAGACCGCGGGTTCGAGTCCCGTTGTCCGCTCTAGGTCCGTGAGTTGACAGACCTTACGGTGGGTTAGCCAAGCGGTTAGGCAGCGGCCTGCAAAGCCGTATAGACGAGTTCGACTCTCGTACCCACCTCTTGTTGTGCTTGACGTGTGCGAGTGCGACGCATGACCCGGGCGGTTGGCGCAGAGGTAGCGCACTTCCCTGACACGGAAGGGGTCACAAGTTCGAATCTTGTATCGCCCACTGGAACGTGAGTTCCTATATAACCCATCATCGGGTGATTGGCGCAGCGGCTAGCGCACTTCCTTCACACGGAAGGGGTCATAGGTTCGATTCCTATATCACCCACC
>CAUFQQ010000011.1:0-74518 GCA_959028125.1 uncultured Bifidobacterium sp.
GGCGATGGTACTGCACTCGAGAGGGTGTGGGAGAGTAGCACGCCGCCGCTTCACACGTTGGGGGTTCCCGTCGAGCTTACGCTCCGGGAACCCCATTTTTTATCCCCGAATCTTTTGTTCCTCCTCCCGGTTCTTCCGGCTGACCCCATGCGGGTTCCCGGAAGGGCTTTTTTATTTCCCGTATTTCCTTCTTCCTTCCGGGACTCCCGTGGGGCTTGGCTTCCGGGGACCCCGTCTTTCCATCCTTGATTTCCATCTGATTCCCAGGTCTCCCGCAGAGGCATGGAAATCCTTTCCACTCCTGGTTTTTTCTCTTCGGCGCCGCGGATTCCTGCTAGAAGACCGGAAAAACTATGGTTTTGGGACCTCGTGTGTGTCCCATGCATCAAAGCGCTTAGACTGGTCTTATGGCAAGAGTTACGGTGTATGACGTTGCAGAGAAGGCGGGTGTGTCTACCGCGACGGTCTCCTTCGCCTTCAGGCATCCCGACAAAGTGAAGGATGATACCAAGGCCAAGGTCCTCAGGGTCGCCGAGGAGCTTGGCTACGTTCCCAGCGGCAACGCACGTAGCCTTGCCAAAGGCAGGACGGGCACGTTGGGCATGTACGCGTTCGATATGCTGCTGGAAAGACCTCAGGGAAGCAACCTTGAGGATGATTGGCCTGATGTTTCCCCCAGATCCATCGACGAGCCTCTGGACGGTGACGAACCCAACGTTCTTGTATATCCGTTATACGTTGATGAGGTGCTTCGCGGTTTCGAACTCGAATGCTGGAAGAGTGGCAAGGGAATACTTATGGGAGCCGCCTCGGAAAGGGATGATCACAGATCGGTAACGGATATCGCCGGTCGCGTTGATGGTCTGGCGCTGATGCCAAGTGGATATAACGATACGCTTCCTCTTTCCATGTTGGCGAAGACCATTCCGCTTGTAATGGTGGGTGTGGGCGATGAAAAACTGCCTGCCGCATACCTGCAATGCGATAACGCATCGGGCATGAGGCAGATCGTCGACCATCTTGTCGAAGTCCACCATATCAACGATATGGCATTCGTCGGTGGTGTCAATGGTGGAGCGTGCGCGAGGGGTACCGACGCTGATGACGTCGTCTCGCGCTATGACGCGTTTAAAAAATGCCTCGAGGAACGTGGTCTCGATTCCAGCGACGCGCTGTTGGATGACTCCTTCGCCACGTCCGATGAATACATGGTGGGTTTGTGCGAGGCGATAGGATCCGGCAGACTGCCGCAGGCCTTGGTCTGCGGCACGGACCAGACCGCCTTCGGCGTGATCAGACTCCTCGAGGAGGCCGGTGTCCGGGTTCCCGACGACGTCATCGTCACCGGATTCGACGGAATCCTCGCCGGACGGCTGATGGAACCGCAGCTGACGACCGTCCGCCAGCCCATGGAGGACATGGGGCGCGAGGCGGCTCGCATGCTGCTTTCCAGGAACGGGGAGCCTTGGGAGAAGGCTGAAAGACGAGTACTCCCGGTCCGCCTCATTGTGCGCGGCAGCTGCGGATGCAATCAAAAAATCTAAGCGCATAAATCATATGGGCGTGTCGCCTTGACTTCCTTAAATCTAAGCGCTTAGATTGTAATATCAATCTAAGCGGTTAGATTGATATGAATCAAAGGAGATTTCAATGAGGAAGCCATTTTTCAAAGCGGTCGTGGCCGGCATGGCCAGTGTGGCGATGATTGCCGGTATGTCCGCGTGCGGACGGTCCGCGAACAACGCGGATTCCGATTCCGATGCGGTCAAGACCATCGATTCAAGCAAGGCCACCGGCGACCTGACCATCTGGGCCATGGGCAACGAGGGCGATCTGCTGGGCGATTTCGTCAAGGGATTCGAAAAGGAGAACCCCGACGTCAAGGTCAAGGTCACCGCGATTCCGTGGTCCTCCGCGCACGACAAGCTCCAGACCGCCATCGCCGCGGGCAATGGCCCCGACCTTGCGCAGATGGGCACCACCTGGATGGCCGATTTCTCCAACTCGTTCTCCACCGTGCCCGACAACCTCGACATGTCCGACTTCTCCGACGGGTCTAGGGCTGCCGGCCAGGTCGACGGGAAACAGCTCGGCGTGCCTTGGTACATCGACACCAGAGTGCTGTACTACCGCACCGACATTGCCGGGATGGCTGGTTGGAACAAAGCTCCGAAGACTTGGAATGAGCTTAAGCGGATGGCCAAGGACATGCAGAAGGTCGACGGGGTCAAATATGGCATGAGCCTCAATTCATCTGGCACTGACGCGTTCCTCGGAACTTTGCCGTTCTCCTACTCGGCCGGGGCGTCCTTGACTAACGAGGAACAGACGAAATGGACTTTCGAAGATACTGGCATAAAGAAGGGACTGAACTTTACCACCAGTCTCTACAAGGACGGCGTCGCGAACGTCAACGCCGACGTAAGCTCCGGTGCCGACATAGCGAACTTCGTGTCCGGTGACACTCCGATGATGCTGCAGGGGCCGACCGCCGTCAGCCAGATCAACGAATTGGGCGGCGACGGATTCGAATCCAAGTACGCCACCGTCGTCCTGCCGTCGATGGACGAATCCTCGGGTCCCGCCACGTCCTTCGTCGGAGGCTGCGACCTTGTGACGTTCAAGGATTCCAAGAACAAGCAGTCCGCGTGGAAGTTCATCCAGTGGGCCAGCAAACCCGAGGTGCAGGCCGAATGGTACAAGAAGTCCTCCGATCTGCCCGCTTCCCAGAAGGCATGGGACGATGACGCGCTCTCCGGCAACGACAAGCTTTCGGCATTCGGCGACCAGCTGAAGAACACCATGGCTCCGCCGGCGCTGTCCACCTGGGCCCAGGTATCCTCCGCCGCGGATCGTATCCTCGAGCAGATGAACAAGGGACAGGTCACCGTCGACGAGGGGCTGAAGAACCTGCAGTCCGAAGCCGACTCCATCGGAACCGGGAACTGATCCCATGAGCCTCGGAACAAGAAAGACGAAGACGGAGGGCTCGGGCAACGTTCTCCGCCGCCGTCGCACGATTCTCGCATGGGGATTCGCGCTGCCCTTCGTGGTCGTGTTCTGCGTATTCATGCTGATCCCCCTCCTGTCCTCGATGGCGATGTCCTTCACCGACATCACCTCCAAGGACCTCCGCACCCCGTTCAACGTCAACTTCGTCGGACTGGACCAGTACATCGCACTGTTCCACGATCGTCGCTTCCTGCACGCGTTGGGCGTCACCGGAATCTTCGTGCTCGTCGGCCTGCCGATCACCACGGTGATCGCCCTCGCGTTCGCGGTGGCCCTCAACAAGGGATCCAAGCACCTCAACGCGTTCTTCAGGGCGGTGTTCTACGCGCCGGTCGTCGCCAGTGTGGTCGCAGTCTCCGTCGTGTGGAGGTACATCCTCCAGAAGGACGGCCTGCTCAACTCGCTCTTGGCCGTCTTCGGCATTGCCGGACCGGACTGGCTGCACGACACCCGCTACGCACTGCCCGCGCTGATGGTCATGACCATCTGGCGCAACATGGGAACGCTGATGATCATCTTCCTCGCCGGCCTGCAGGCCATCCCCGAGGAGCTGAAGGAGGCCGCGGCCATCGACGGCGCGGGCAAATGGCGCACCTTCCGCAGCATCACGCTTCCGCTGCTCAAGCCCACGCTGCTGCTGGGAGCCGTGCTCCTTTCCGTCGCCTACCTGCAGTTCTTCGAGGAATCCTTCGTGATGACCCAGGGAGGGCCGCTCGACTCGACGCTCTCCGCCGCGTACTACGTGTACCAGAAGTTCGGTTTCGGACAGTACGGAATCGCTTCCGCAGCCAGCTGGGTGCTGTTCATCATCATCGCGCTGGTCAGCGTGCTCCAGTTCCGCATTCTCAAGGAGGATTGAGATGACAGCCACGACAGTCGCGGCCTCGAGGCCGCAAAGCAACAAGCAGTCGCTCTGGCGCCGATTCGTCAAGGGGCGTGGACTCTCCTACTGCGTCCTCGCGGTGATCGGAGTCTTCTGGATCTTCCCGTTCCTGTGGATGGCGCTGGGCTCGTTGAAGACCCAGAGGGAGATCCTCGCCAAACCGCCGAAGCTCCTGCCCGAGCACGCCTCGCTCGCAAACTTCGCGAAATGGTTCGGGGAACTGAACTTCGGTACCTACTTCACCAACAGCATGGTCGTCGCCGTGATCACCGTCCTCGGGAACATGGTGCTCTGCTCCATGGTCGGATACGCCCTGGCGAAGATGGACTTCGCCGGCAAGAACATCTTGTTCGGCGCCGTCATGGTGACGCTCATGGTTCCGAGCGTGGCCACGTTCGTCCCCCTGTTCGTGATCATCTCGAACATGGGACTCGCGAACTCCTACGCGGCGCTCATCCTGCCGTTCCTGTGCCAGCCCATCGGAGTCTTCCTGATGAGACAGTTCATCTCCGGAATCCCCGACGCGCTGATGGAGGCCGCGAGGGTCGACGGCGCCGGTGAGCTGCGCATATTCTTCCAGATCGTCCTGCCCCAGTGCGGGCCGCCGCTGGCGACGCTGTCCATCCTCACGTTCCTGTCCTCCTGGAACAACTTCCTGTGGCCGTTGGTCGCGGCCCAGACCGAGGAGAAGTACACGCTGCCCGTGGCACTGTCCCTCTACTCCACCGGCCAGAACGCCACGAACTACAGCGTCCTGCTCGCCGGAGCGGTACTGGTGGTCACCCCGATCCTCCTCCTGTTCGTATTCCTGCAGCGCTACTTCATCCAGGGCGTCGCCGGAACGGGCATCAAATAGAAAGACATGTCATGAAAGAACAATACGAGTTCCCGCCGGAATTCATCTGGGGCGCGTCCACGGCCGCGCACCAGATCGAGGGGAACAACGTCGCGAGCGACTGGTGGGCCAGGGAGCATGCCGAACGCACGGATCTCAGCGAACCGTCGGGAGACGCGGCCGACAGCTACCACCGCTACGGCGAGGACATCAGAATGCTCGCCGACGCCGGATTGGGCATGTACCGCTTCTCCATCGAATGGGCCCGCATCGAGCCCGCGGAGGGCTGCTTCTCCAAAGCGCAGCTGCTGCACTACCGCCAAATGATCGACGCGTGCCACGAGAACGGCGTCGAGCCCATGGTCACGCTGAACCACATGACACTGCCGCTGTGGCTCGCCACCAAGGGCGGATGGCTCAACGCCGATGCCGTCGACTACTTCGCCCGGTACGTGCGGTACGTGATGCCGATCCTCCACGACGTCACCTGGGTCTGCACCATTAACGAGCCGAACATGGTCGCGCTGACCCGTGGCGGAACCGAAGGCAGCGACTTCGTGGCCGCCTCGCTGCCTGCGCCCGATCCGGACATCTCCGCCACGCTCGTCAAAGCGCACAGGAAAGCCAGGGAAATACTGTCCGAGAACCCGCGTATCAAGTCCGGGTGGACCATCGCCTGCCAGGCGTTCCACGCCATGCCCGGATGCGAACGGGAGATGGAGGAATACCAGTACCCGCGCGAGGACTACTTCACCGAGGCCGCGGCCGGGGATGACTTCATTGGGGTGCAGGCCTATCTGAGGACCTTCATCGGCAAGGATGGCCCCGTACCGATCCCCGAGGACGCGGAACGCACCCTCACCGGCTGGGAGTACTTCCCGCCGGCGCTGGGCATCGCCATCCGCCATACTTGGAACGTCGCCAAACGCACGCCGATAATCGTCACCGAAAATGGCATCGCCACTGCCGATGACCGCCGGAGGATCGACTACACCTTCGGCGCCATAGCCGGCATGCACGACGCGATGGACGACGGCATCGACGTGAGGGGATACCTCCACTGGTCCCTGCTCGACAACTACGAATGGGGCTCGTTCACCCCGACGTTCGGCCTGGCCTCCTGGGACAGGGACACCTTCGAACGCCATCCGAAGCCATCCCTGG
Organism: uncultured Bifidobacterium sp.; assembly: GCA_959028125.1. Classification (GTDB taxonomy): domain Bacteria; phylum Actinomycetota; class Actinomycetes; order Actinomycetales; family Bifidobacteriaceae; genus Bifidobacterium. Next base: position 5,895 of record CAUFQQ010000011.1, read on the forward strand.
ACTGGCTGGGATCAATCGCGAGAACGGGGGTCATGGCCAGATAGAAGCCGTTTCCTCTCCATCCATTACATGAAAGGGCGCACGTTTTGAAACGTGCGCCCTTTCGTTTGATTTGGCGGATTCAATAGAAAACGGGTATAGCCCTCGATCTGGAAGAACATGTCCGTCCGGCGGCCGATGCTCGCGGCTGGCATACGCCGAAAACGCAGCACTGCTGTTCCCGTAAGGTCGCATCTCCCTTAACGTGTCAAGCGTCTCCTGATACGTTGCTGTATCGACGCCGGTTTCGTCATTCCTTGCCTTTCCCGAGTGGCCCTGTCGGCCAAGTGCGTTTCAACTCGAGAAAATAGCCGGGTTATGGCGGGCCGGCGGGGAGGGGCGTGCTGGACGCCTGCGCGAACTCGGTCTGACCCGATTCGCTGGATGTCTAGCCACAATGGAATGACTTGATGCGTATTCCAAGCCGGACGGAGGATGGAATGCATCTCCACGCGGATGGCGGCCGAATTCTTAAGTGTTTGCACCAGCGTTACATAAAACGCTTAGCGAACCGAAATGATGTCCGGCGGAACGTGTCCTTGCGCGTCTTGGAAACGGATATCCGTATTCGTTCGAAGGTTTCTCGACCAGGGGATGGGCTTTGCTTTTTCAGATTGACAGTCCGTAATCATTTCGGATATGTCGGAATTTAGACAGGAATCCCTTGGATGCGCCGCGGGCGATAAATACGGGCCGTGGTGCGGGAAGGACCTCGAACATGACGATTCGAAGAACACGGTCGCCTATTTCGGCGAGCGTGCCGCTTCCCACCCTCGGCGAGGTCACGGCCGGCACCGCGAGCCTCAGCCGGTAGGAGCTACCCACAGGATCATTCGTGTTGGTCGGAGTTCTCTCGTTCGGCGACGGAATTGTATCCGTGGGGTACTTCGTCGTTGTTTCTACGGACGGATCCGAGGGTGTCCATCCACCAGTGTTCGCGGTCGATGATCTCTTTGGGTGACTTGTTCATGTCGAAGATCTCCAGGATCGAGTACTGGAAGTTCTTCTCGATGTATCCGGCGCCGAGGTTTCTGAGCTGCTTGTTTCCCCCGGAGTGGTCTCCGGACGCGTATTCCTTCCAACGCGACAGCAGACCGTGCGAGGCTCCTTTCCGTGAGTAGGCGGACCCCACGTAATGCCATCCCGTTCGTCTATCGGTCTGCAGATAGACCGCCTGGACGCTGCCGAGGGCCGCCCGCCATTCCTCGTTGTTCACGGCCGCCACGAGCTGCCGGTGCGTCAACCGAACGTTCTCGTATCCAGAGAACGGTAACGCGGATACGGGGGATTGAGCGATTTTCTCAAGGGTCATCGTCTTGAGAAAATCTCGGCGTCGTTCTTCATTGTTGGACAGGTTAAAGACGACTCCCGTGTAACCCGGATCTCTTTTGTAGTACACTACCGCCCTGGCCTTTAGCGAGGCGTATTCCGGGATCTCATTGTAACGGTATAGAATCTTGCCGTCGTTCTCCGTGTACTCGTCGAGGACGTCGTAGGCTCCGACGAACAGCCATTGTGTGGGGTGGGGATTCTCTGGCTTGAGCTGAATGAACTGGAGGACTTTACGTGTGTGAATCTGCGCTGTTGCCTTATCCTTATCTGGCCATTTCTTCGTGAAAATCCACTTCATCAGGTCATCATAGGAGAAATAGTAGGCGTCGGGAAGATCACTCCATTTGCCCCATTCCGGGTTGCTGCCATTCAGACGAATGCTATAGCCGGCTAGGTCCTCTTCGTCGAGTCCCAATAGTTCGAGGAACCGGATCGGTTCCGTATCCTGGATTCCGTCTTCGATGCGCGTCATTGCCATCGCCTTTCCATTCCCGATTGCCGCCGGACGGTATGATTTTCCGGTTTGTAAGACAGTCTAGCGTCTTGATGATGAGGATTATGGAACCGGCTGGCTCCTTGCCAGGTGGACGTGGAGTCCGACGAAGGGTTGCGGGTCCGGCTGTCTTCGTGGAACGACGACGGTTTGACGTGGCCGGGTGATGGGAATGAGACCGGTCGCGCGGTGTCTGGGCGTTATCTGTTGTCATGTCGCCATGTCGCGAAATCGGTTCGTTGTTGGATGAGTGTGGTCCTGTGAATTCTTAAATGTTGTACCGAATGCAACATGCAACACTTGGTGAATCCGACTAGGACCATCGGAATGCGTCTTGGACCATTTCGAAAACGGACGTTTTCGGAGCGTAAACCGGACTGGGGAGTTGTCTCCGACACTCCGGCGGAAAGTGTCTCAAAACCCGTCCCGTAATCAACGTTCCGAAACTCCATGCCTTTGACGGGTAATGGTACAGTCGGTCAAATTGCGGTGATGATGGGCGTTGGGCAATCCACTGTATATCGGTATCTGAATGAAGCGGATGGCAAGCGCTGAACAGTCGTTTCCTAAAAATATGTTCATATGTCGCCGGCGTTTGGCGAAGGATCGGCCGTGCGGACCATTGTGACCATGGATGGGGACGGCAGGCTCGCCATAGACCTGCGTCACCAAGGTGAGGGCATTGGCGCGATGCTGCTGAAGGGCGCCGCGGAACGAGCCTGACCTCCATTCCGCAAGCCGGCCGGGTCGCCGCGCGACGTTTTACCGTTAATCTGTAGATTCGTCGGAATCGGCGTTTGATGCAGTCGCGCGGTCGGAACAGTGCAGCTCGGTATCCGGAAAAGTGCGGAAATCGGGTAAAACGGGTTTTCAAAAAGTGCGGAAATCGGGAAACCAGGGATGACGGCCATGTTTTGACGGGGTGCGCAATGCCATGCTCGGATGAAGGGGGTGATTTCATGGCGGAATGGCGCCGTTTTTTAAGGGGTGCATAGGGTGCGCAGGTGGCCATGGAAGGGTGGCTCTCCCTCATGAAATGTTACGGAAGGGCAAAAACTCGCTCATAAAAGTGTGAGATGAGGATGCCGGATGTTTCAGAGAAAACGATGGCAAGGTCAGCGATGACCACATCACCGTATCGCCATTCGTCACAGCAGCTCGTCTCTCTTAAGCGCTCCGAACGGGTCTTCCTCCGTCTGATATTCCATTGCATGGTCTTTGAACACGTTTGATATACAGAACATATTTGTTGCGGACTGCAAGTGCGGAACCGGGCTTATAGAGACAAAGTGCGAGCGTATTGGACGGTTCGTTGTCGGACGGCTTGTATTAGAGAGGTAGTTCCCGATAGACCAAATCGTCACGGACTGCAAAGCCCTGCCGTTCCCAGAAATCGTTGCCGGCATCGTTGTCTGCGGGCACACCGACGGCGACTTTCGGCAGACCGATCGTACGAAGCGTTTCAACCACACGGCCCACCAACATCGAGCCAATGCCCCTACCGCGCGCGTCGGGGTCAACCGCCGTGTGGTAGATGCGCGACCGTCTTCCGTCGTGGCCGGCAAGAATCGCGCCAATGATTCTTCCTCCATCGTCCTCGGCTACGAAACAGGTGTCGGGATTGCGTTTGAGAAACGTCTTTATTGCATCCTTGCAATCGTCTATATCTCTCATAGTGAAACCTGTGCATCGCGTCCACAGTCCGTATACCAGCGGATAATCCTCGATTTTCATATGGCGTATGGTCAGTGCTGTCGGTTCGGTCATATTTCTTGCCTTTCTTTTTGAACGCCAACTTCGATTCTCGCATCGTTCCGGTATTTTCTGTGCGGGTATGCCATATTTGCGTTGCACGGCCGTTCGTGGCGTGCGTGTCGGGGAAGCCGTGGAAGTGCCTTGAAGGACAATCCGTCGTTTTTCGGGGATACACCGGATGTGAACACATGGCGACGGCACGGTGAACTATGCTTAACTGGAATTATGCATATGAAGAACAGAAGGATCGCGAGAGCGGCGGCTGTGGTAATCGCAACCGCCATATTGTGCGGCATTGTGCCTATGATTGGCGTCGCACTGCGCAATTCGGCAATCGCGACAATGCGTGAAACCAATATTTTGCAGGCTTTAGCGGCGCTGCCAGAAGGGTTGCGCGACTGCTCTACGGTACTTGCGTATTTGTTTTCAACGGTAGGCTGCATCGCAATCGTCGCCGCGCTTGCCGCTGTCGATTTGCGTATTACCGGCAGCAGGCGCGTTGTCATCCGCGATGTCGTCGTGTCGGCGGCGCCAATACTGTACGTAACCGGCGTCAAATGGCTGGTCGAACGTCCTCGTCCGGTCACGTCCGCCGGCAGTGGTCTGTTGCCTGGCGATCCAAGTTTTCCGAGTGGCCACACGGCGGCCGCGGTGATCGTATCGGTCATGATGATTCTTACCGTACGTAATTTCGCGCACAAATGCTTCCCCGACGGAGAAGATGACGGGCGTGCAAACCGAAGACGGGTATTCCTCCGCAGGGCGATCATTGGCGCTGTCGCGCTTGTCGTGGCGGTTGCCTGTTCGCGACTACTGCTCGGCTTGCACTATCCGACCGACGTGATTATTTCCGCCACCATCTGCCCACTCATTTCCTACGCCGTGTGGTGTGTATGGAACGCATGCGAAAGCGCGGAGGAGTGGTAAAAATCGCGCGCTGTCAGCGAAATTATAGGCGTTATATAGGCGTTGCGTAGACGCTATATAGGGCGTTACATAGGCGTTTGGAGCGTCGGCAAGGGATTTCACACAGTCTGCGTCAGCATGGTGAATGGCTGATCGGGCTCGTCGTCTTCAGCGACAAGCCCGGCCACATCCGCTAGACACCATAGGGCATATAACGGCAAATTCAGCACGTTCCCTTGAAGCAGCACGTTCGACCGGGAGACCACAATGCCTTGTTTCAATTGGTATTCCGGGTTGGCAAGCAATGCGTCGATGGCCGCATGGGTCATGTAACTCCTGCCAGATTTCACTTCTATCGGCATTACGGAATCGTCTTGGGTGTCTGCAATGAAATCGACTTCGCTCTTCTTTTTTGACATGTAGTAATACAATGGAATCCTCTGTGCCGTCAGTTCTTGGGCTGCAAAGTTCTCGTAAATGGCCCCAAGGTTGGGATTGCGATCATCCAGATATGCCGCTTGTGCCGTGGTGGTGGGATACCTTGCCATCAGCATGCCTGTGTCAGACTGGTACAGCTTAAATTTCGGGGATTGCGCGCCACGTTTCAGTGGCGATTTCGGTTCGGCCACGCAATCGGTTTTCAGTGCCACGCCAGCGTCCGACAGCCATACGAAATCTTTCTGATTGCGGGAATACCTTGCGTTTTCGCCAATCGCGGTCACGGAGAAACGGCCATTGCCTTCCGTCAACTGTGCTGGCAGCTGCTCGAACACTTCTCTCACCTGCAATGTGCGGGAGCCAGCGTATTGGGAAATATCATGTCGATATTGACGATTCAAATCAGATTGGACACGTCTTACGGCCGACAGATCGCCATTGGAGTTCAGAAAAGCGTTCACTGCGTCCGGCATACCGCCTACAACAAGATAAGTGCGGAAATTGCGCATCATCGCATCATGCACGGCTTCATCAATGGGGCTTTTGTTTTTGCAACATTGACGTATGGTTTCCAATGTTGCTTCACGTATGCCGATCGCCCAACAAAATTCTTCAAAATCCATAGGGCGCATAGTTCGTTTCGTCACATATCCTACCGGATATGAACGTACGCCTTTGAATTCTGTTCCGAGCATGGAACCGGAGAAGATGTAGTCGAACCGACCGTCCTGCACCAGGAATTTGACCATCGTCATGATATCCGGTGCTTCCTGCACCTCGTCGATGAAGATGAGGGTGTTGCCGGGGATCATGTCGGTTTGGGCGAATAAGGAAAGTCGGGAGAGGAAATCATTCATACTGGAGGCTGTCAGCAGTGCTTTTGTGGCCGCTTTGTTGTCATATAGATTGATTTCAACGTACGTCTGGTATTCCTGTTTGGCGAATTCGCGTATTGCGTAGCTTTTTCCGATTTGCCGTGCTCCAGTGACGAGCATTGCCTTTTCGGATGATGTTTTCCAGTCGATAAGTTGCTGTGTGATCTTACGTTTCAGCATCGGCAGCCCCTTTAGTGCGATGAATCCTTGAAAAGCATAGCATAGGAAGCGTTTGTTGCACAAAATAGAAGATTTGAAAAGGGCAAAATTGCACAAAATGGAAGATTTGAGACTGAGCTATTTGCACAAAATGAAAAATTTTGTTTTATGCGTGATGAGGCCAGTTGCGGTTCAGCACTTCAGCTGGGGTCTAGATGATCGGCTGCAACTGATTGCATTCATTGGCGGCGAACTGTTATTTGGTGATTCAAGCTTTCCAAGTGTTGTGCATACGGAAGCCGCGAATGTTGGTTATGACAGTGTTTGCTGCGCGTGTTTTGGCATAAAACGAATCGACCGAAGGGGAGTGTTAGCGGCACGTGGTTCTATGGCACTCGTTCGCTCGCAATCACTACTTAGTTCACATTACCTGACCGATGTAATCGTTTCGGTTACAATCTGCCCTCTCATTTCTTATGTCGTGCGGTGCGTGTGGAGTGCACTCGAAAGTGTGAATGGGGGGGTAAGCCGCTGTTTTTGACGAAACGGAAATATGCGTGGAGAATGGATGAAGGTGATTGTGGGATCGTTGCGTAGTGTGGAGGTTGAGATATCAAGAGTTTGAACGCGACTTTGATTGGAAGGGGCTAATCCCGAAGCGCATCCATTGGAATGCCGTTGTAGGCCAAGTCAAAACGCCGGGGTTGAAAAGAAAAAAGGTGCCGCACCATTATTCCCACGGAATCTGGTGCGGCACCTTTTCCTTTGAAAGGAAACAGAAGAAGTCTTTGCGCCTTACTTGTTGATGACCTTCTTGAACAGGTCGGAGGATGCCTTGGCGAGGGCGAACTGGCCGAAGCCCGGATCCATGGAGGCGAGGTTGGAGTTGAGGATCTGGTTGAAAGTGTCGTTCTGCATGTTCATTCCTTTTCCGCGGCGCTTTGTCTTCCGTTCGCCGCTATTCTTTTTTCTCTTGTTTCGTTATGCCTTGATTGTAGGCATGTCATCCCCGTCGCCGCATGTCATTCCAATTGATTCTTTTGTATATTCATCGGTTTGCCAGAAGATTTTTGAAATAACTTACCGCACCATTACCATCACATAAACCAAGAAGGCCCCGACATGGTCGGGGCCTTCTTGGTGAAAAAGGGAAGGAGTGGCAAGTATTGGTCTTTATTCGGTCAGGGTTTTGGCCTCCTCATCGATGGCTTCGACGGTCTCGGCGGTCTGAGCTTCGTCATCGACGATTTCGCCGGAGGCAAGCTTGGCTTCGAGCTCTTTGACAATCTTAGCATGCATCTTCTCGTCGATCTTGACCTTGAACATGAACACCAGCAGGCTGAGCACGATCAGAATAAGCGGCACATAGAAGGCGCAGATTTCGAAGGTGTGGATGTTGGAGGGGGTCATATCGGCTGCGGTGGCGTTGCCGGTCATGCCAGCAGCGACGGCGATGAAGCCGGTGATGCCGTTGGACAGCGCGCCGCCAATCTTATCAAGCATCGGACGTACGGACAGGGTGACGGCCTCGTTGCGCTTGCCGTTCTTCAGCTGGCCGTATTCGATGGAGTCGGTCAGGGAGAGGATGGCGGTCATCTGGATGAGGGTGCCCGGGATGTAGAAGAGCACGAGGGCGATGAACACCACGGTCATGTTGGTGGAGAAGAGACCCAGCAGGATGTAGGCCACGATCATGGAGGTCATGCCGACGATGTACAGGACTCGGCGTGGGATGCGCTTGTTCAGGATCGGGTACAGCGGAGCCATGATGAGGCCTGCCACCAAGGCGATGACGCCGGTCATGGAGTAGGCGGCCTGGTTGTCGAGCACGAACTTGAACAGGAAGAGGAGTACGCCGGTGGTGGCCACGTTGGCGATGGCGTACAGCAGGTAGGACAGGGCGACCCACAGGAGCTGGTCGTTCTGGAACAGGGCCTTGAATGCCTCGAGCGGGTTGCCGTTCTTCTGGGCCTTGGCGCGCAGTGCGTTGGTGCTTTCCTTGGTGCCGAACGCGACGGTCCATGCGGTCAGGATGCCGAGGAGTCCGACGATGATGCCGAAGGAGGTCCAGCCGGCCTGTCCTTCGCCCTTGGCACCGGTGAGCGTCCAAGTGAAGTAGCTGACGATCGGGATGACCACGACGGTGATGCCGTTGTAGCCGATGGAGCCGGTGAAGGAGCCGAGTGCGGTGTAGGTGGAGCGCTCGTGGGAGTCGGAGCTCAACGCAGGGATCATACCCCAGTAGGAGATGTCACGCAGGGAGTAGAACACGTCGAGCACGACGAAGGTGATGACGAACAGCACGATGAACAGCGTGGTGTTGACGTTCACCAGGCCGAACATGCCGCTGAAGATCACGGCGAGCAGGACGGCGGAGATCAGGCCGCCGAAGAACTGCCATGGGCGGAAGCGTCCCCACTTGGTGTTGGTGTTGTCGATGAGGTTGCCCAGCAGCGGGTCGATGAAGATCTCGGCGATACGGATAATCACCACGAGGCTGGTGATGACACCGATAAGCTTGGCCGCAAGCGCCTTGTCAACGCCCGAGAACAGGCAGCCGGTGACATAGACGATGAAATATGTGCTCATCGCGTTGTAGAAGGCGGACTGACCGAGGTTGCCGCAGGCGTAGGCGATACGCTGGCCGAGCTTGCCCTTCTTGCGGACGCCACCGTCCGCGGTTGTCGTTTCGTTGCTCATTTTTTCTTCTCCTTAAGATTCCGGAGTTGAAGATCACCCATTGATCTTGCATGTCGAGTATACGCTCTTTACAAGAAAAAGTAAAAACCATTAGCAAAATATAGGGTTTGGCGGCGTGTTGAATTAGGTAAACCGTGTACCAGCACTGTCATATCGGTATCAATCAGATGCCTGATACGTTACAACATATACCGCTGACACGAAGGAATTAAGACGTCAAGTAAAACCGATTTGCCTTTTTTGTAAACAATGTTTATTATCTGGTAAAGGAAGTTCATCTTCCCTCCATCATTCACAAAGATGTAATGAACGAAAGCAGGAAAACATGGCAAACGAAACCCGCATCGAACACGCATCCGAGACCTGGCTCGCCGATTCGACCGTATTCGAGGTCAACCGCATCCCGGCGCATTCCGACCACAAATGCTACGCGCACGATCCGCAGACCAACGAATGGTCCGATCTGAGGCAGAGCCTCGACGGCGAATGGAGGGTCGAGGTCGTTCAGGCATCCGACATCGAATTCAACGAGGAGCCCTTCGTAAGGGAGAACTTCGACGATTCCGCCTTCGAACGCATCCAGGTTCCCGGACACCTGCAGATGGCGGGATTGATGAACAACAAGTACGTGAACATTCAATACCCGTGGGATGGCCACGAGAATCCGACGGAACCGAATATTCCGGAGAACAACCATGTCGCCCTCTACCGTAAGACCTTCACGATGGCGAACCGTCTGGCCGACACCAAGAACGCCGGCGGAACCGTCTCCATCGTGTTCCACGGCATGGCCACCGCAATCTACGTGTGGGTCAACGGCATGTTCGTCGGCTATGGCGAGGACGGCTTCACCCCCAACGAATTCGACATCACCGAGATGCTGCACGACGGCGAGAACGTCGTTGCCGTCGCATGCTACGAATACTCCAGCGCCTCATGGCTCGAGGACCAGGACTTCTGGCGTCTGCACGGACTGTTCCGCTCGGTCGAGCTGGCCGCGCAGCCGCATGTGCATATCGAGAACATGCAGATCGAATCCGATTGGGATCCGGAGTCCGGCAGCGCCTCTTTGGACGCGGCGCTCACCGTGCGCAACGCAGCCGACGCGGCCACGATCTCGGCGACGTTGAAGAATTCCGATGGTAACGTCGTCTGGGAGACCGCGAACTGCGCTGACCCCGATACCTCCATCTCCACCGGATCGTTGAACGGCATCCACCCGTGGAGCGCGGAGGATCCGGTCCTCTACGAGTTCGAGGTCACGGTCATCGACCATGCCGGCAACATCGCCGAGGTCGCCGTCCAGAAGGTCGGATTCCGCCGCTTCCGCATCGAGGACGGCATCATGACGATTAATGGCAAGCGCATCGTATTCAAGGGCGCCGACCGCCACGAGTTCGATCCCAAGCGCGGCCGCGCGATCACCGAGCAGGACATGATCGACGATGTGGTCTTCTGCAAGAGGCACAACCTCAACGCCATCAGGACCTCCCACTATCCGAACCAGGAGCGCTGGTACGAGCTGTGCGACGAGTACGGCATCTACCTGATCGACGAGACCAACCTCGAAACCCATGGCAGCTGGTGCCTGCCCGGTGACGTCCTCACCGAGGAGACCGCCGTCCCGGGAAGCAAGGCGCATTGGGAGGGCGCGTGCGTCGACCGTGTCAACAGCATGGTGCGCCGCGACTACAACCATCCGAGCGTCCTGATCTGGTCTCTCGGCAACGAATCCTACACGGGCGACGTGTTCCGCGCCATGTACAAGCGCGTGCACGACATCGACCCGAACCGTCCCGTGCACTATGAGGGCGTGACCCACAACCGCGACTACGACGACGTGACCGACATCGAGACCCGCATGTATGCGCACGCCGACGCCATCGAGGAATACCTGAAGAATGATCCGCAGAAGCCTTACATCTCCTGCGAGTACATGCACGCCATGGGCAATTCGTGCGGCAACATGGACGAATACACCGCGCTCGAACACTATCCGAAGTACCAGGGCGGCTTCATCTGGGACTTCATCGACCAGGCGATCTACGCCACCCAGCCCGATGGAACCACGAGCCTTCGCTATGGCGGCGACTTCGGCGACAGGCCGAGCGACTACGAGTTCTCCGGCAACGGCCTGGTGTTTGCGGACCGTAAGCCCACGCCGAAGGCCCAGGAGGTCAAGCAGCTGTATTCCAACGTGCATATCGATGTCGCCGAGGATTCCGTGACCATCAAGAACGATAATCTGTTCACCTCCACTGGCGAATACACGTTCGTGTTGCGTGTCCTTGCGGATGGCGAACCGGTATGGCAGTCCGAACGCCGTTTCGACGTGCCGGCCGGTTCGACGGAGAAGCTCGATGTCGACTGGCCGTTGGATCTGTACCGCGACGGCGCGTCCGAACTGGTGCTGGAGGTATCCCAGCGTCTCGCCAAGGCGACCAATTGGGCGGTAGCCGGCTATGAGCTGGCATTCGGCCAGACCGTCGTCGCCGGCTCCAAGAAGGCCTCCGCTCCGGTGAAGCCGGTCGACGGCATCGTCACCGTTGGCCGTTGGAACGTCGGCGTGCAGGGATCCGGCCGCGAGGTACTGCTTTCCCGCACCCAAGGCGGACTGGTCTCCTACACGTTCAACAATCGAGAATTCGTGCTGCGCCGTCCGGCGGTCACCACGTTCCGCGCGCTGACCGACAACGATCGCGGCGCAGGCCACGGCTTCGAACGCGCCCAGTGGCTGGGAGCAGGCCGTTACGCCCGCTGCATCGGCAACGAGATCGAACAGATCGACGAGAACACCGTCAAGGCCTCCTACACGTACGAGCTCGCCACCCCGCAGCGCACCAAGGTGACCGTCAGCTACACCGCCGACACCACCGGACGAGTGAATCTGCACGTCGAATACCCGGGCGAGCCGGGCGACCTGCCCACCATCCCCGCGTTCGGCATCGAATGGACCCTTCCGGTCCAGTACTCGAACCTGCGTTTCTTCGGCGCTGGTCCGGAGGAGACCTACCAGGATCGCAAGCATGCCAAGCTCGGTGTGTGGAGCACCGACGCGTTCAAGGACCACGCCCCGTATCTCATGCCGCAGGAAACCGGCAACCATGAGGACGTGCGTTGGGCCGAGATCACGGACGAGAAAGGCCATGGCCTTCGCATAAGCCGCGCCGAAGGCGCCGAACCGTTCGCGATGAGCCTGCAGCCGTACTCCAGCTTCATGCTTGAGGAAGCCCAGCATCAGGACGAGCTCCCCGCCCCGAAGCACATGTTCCTGCGTGTGCTTGCCGAGCAGATGGGTGTCGGAGGAGATGACTCCTGGATGTCCCCGGTCCACCCCCAGTACCATATCCCGGCGGACCAGCCGATCAGCCTCGACGTCGACCTCGACCTGATCTGACCGGCGCGCCCCGGCGGAAACCGGGACTTGGCTTTCCTTTCGCCATACGCGGAAACGTATGGCGAAAGGACGGTGCCGTCGTCAAGGGTGGACCTTGACATCAAACCGGAGACGGCACCTTGAAAGGGTACGGCACGTCTTCCATGTTTTCCCCGTGCCGTGCCCTCGTTTCCATATCGGGAACAGGGCTTGACAGACTTTCCTTCGAAAACACCTCACAGATGCAAAAGGGTTCGGTCCTCGTTGGCACGTATTACGCGTGTCAACGAGGACCGAACCCTTTCTTCTTAAACCCTACCTGGCTTTCGGGGTGAAACTGTCCCGGGCGACCAGCTTGGTTGAAATCCTCATATGCTGGTTGACGGAGCGCCCCATGGAAATGGCCTCCGACAGCATGAATACCGCGGCCTTGGCCAATTCGTCCTTGTTGATGTCATACGACGAAAGCGTCGGCGAAGTGTAATTCGCGATCTCCTGGTTGTTGATGCTCACCAGTCGCATGTCGCGTGGAACCAGAATGCCGGCCGCCGCGAACGCCTGCAAGACGCCTACGGCGATGGGGTCCGCCGCCACAATCAGAGCATCCGGGAGCCTGTCGCCACATTCGGCCACGAACCTCTCTCCCAAGGCACGGCCGTTCTCCACGGTGAAAGGCCCCTCATCGAACACCAGGCCGTCGACGTCAAGACCGAGACGGACGGTCCAGTTGCGGAACGCGAACGCACGCGGATCCTCGGGATACTCATGGTCGCCCATGATGTTGCCGAACCCTCCGATGAACCCGATTCGCTTGTTGCCGGCGTCCATCAATTCGTCCAAGGCGTCCAGAATGGTTTGCTCCAGATTCGGCTGCACCGAATCGAACAGGTTCGGCGCGGGATTGATGTCGATGAACACTCCATGCGGAAGGACCGCGTGCAGACGCTTCAACGTGTTCCTTTTGAACGGCGCCGGACCTATTGAGATGAATCCGGCGTATTTGGACGCGTCCTTCATCAGGGATTTGACATCGTTATATTCCGTCACTTTCATGCGCTCGTCCTTGGCATGGCGACGTAATGAAACTTCAAGCTCGTCAAAATAGGCGTCCTGAAGCCCCTTGTCGTGGATGGAGTTGTTCAGCAACGCGATGTCTTGCGGAATGGTGACACGTTGGTAGCGGGGGACGTTCTCGTACCCCATCTCAATGCTGGTGCTCAGAATCTTCTGACGGGTGGCCTCCTTCACCGAGAACGAGGGGTCGTCATTGAGTATTCTCGATACGGTCGCCTGGGAGAAGCCCGCCTTTTCCGCGATCTCCCTGATCGTGGCCATGGAAACCTACCTCCTTGGAAATTCAGTAACTAAACGTGTTTAGTAACGAGTTTATCATGTTTGGAAGCGTAATTGCCATCAATGTCGGAAATTTCGTTTTCAATGAAAACGACCCCATCCGCAAACAAAAATGACAGTCTGCGAACGGGATCGCTTCATATTGTGCGAATCCGATCATCTCCGCCGTACCGTGCCATCAAGGGGCTTATCCGGAGATACCACGACGTGCGCCATATTGACGCCTTCTACAATCACCGTGACTTCCGTCGGCTCCGACGAACGCAAAGTATATTTCACCTCATCGTCCGTCCATGACGCATCGACGCAAACGCCCCCTCTCGCCCTCAATCCACGGAAACGTCCCTCATGCCAGTCTTTCGGCAAGGCGGGAAGAATCCGGATCAGACCGTCGTGGCTTTGCAGGAGCATTTCCGCCAGCGCGGCCGGGAATCCAAGGTTGCCGTCGATCTGGAATGGCGGATGCGCGCACATGCCGCTGTCGTATACGCCTCCTCCTACCAGACCGGTCGTGGCGTCGGCGTCGACCGGGCGCAGGAACATGCCTATGATTCGTTCGGCATGTTCCGCGTCACGCAGCCTGGCCCACATGATCATGCGCCACACGATGCTCCAGCCGGAGCCGTCGTCGCCCCTGGTCTCAAGCGATTTGCGGGCCGCGTTCTCCAAGCGCGAACTTCTCGCGGTGATGCCGGTGCCTGGATGCAACTCGTATAGATGCGACAGATGGCGGTGGAGCGGATCCTCCTCGATGAACTCGTCGTTCCATTCGAGGATCCTTCCGTCCGTACCGATCTGCGGTTCGGCCAACTGCCTGACGACTATCCTTGCCTCCTGGACCAGACTTTCGTCATCGCCATCGAGGTCGTCCATATCCTGCGCGGCAAGGATGAGGTCGTCGAGCAGGTTGCGGACGATGGCGGTGGCGTTCTCGCTTGCCTGCGCGACGGACGTTGGCTTCCCGTTGACCAGGAAGCAGTTTTCCGGAGAAGTGGCCGGCGAAGGGGCGAGGCCCTGTTCGGTGTCCGACAGGAAATCCATGCAGAACCGGGCGCTCTCCCTCAGAATCGGCCAGATGCGCGCGAGGTACGACTTGTCCCGGTCGAACAGGTTCCGGCACATCCGCGCCTGTCCGAAAGGCCAGAACGACCACATCGGATCGCCGTTCGCAGGCAAGGCCCTGCGCCAGATATCCACGTTGTGGAACACCGCCGATCCACTTTAGGGTTTTAATGCTTTACCTTTCTCAAGCGAGAGAAGCTGCAACATGCCTGTTGTGATTATGGAATTATCGCATTTGCGATGGGCGTGTCATTGATTCTTCTTCGAATCTATGCGGAATGTCGAGTCATACTAATTTCGTACATAAAACAAAACGCGTGTGCGTCCGGGCGGAAACCATCCGGACGCGCACGCGTTTTATTTTGAATTATTGCGATGAGGTCAGTTGCGGGTCAGCACTTCGGCCAGGGCCTGGATGACCGGCTGCGGCATGTGGGACTGGTATTTGGTCTGCGCGCCAACGCCGTGCAGATCCTCCAGCGTGCTCAGTGCCGGCAGCGCATCCTTGCCCAGCTCGCGGATCGCGCGGTATGCGTGCTCCTTGGTCATGTACAGCATCTGCGCGTCCTTCAGCACGGCGAACGCGTCGGCTTCCACCGGATCGTCCGCGACAGCAAGACCGTCGGCGAAATCGATGGCGATTGCGGCGCTCGTCGGCACGTCACGCAGCGTGACGGTCAGGCTCAGCGTTTCCGCATCGTACGCGACTTCCGGAGCGGCGGCAGAGCCGTCGACGGTCGCGCGGACGGCGTGCATCGCTTCCGGAGCGATGCCACGGAACGTGACCGTCCAATCGCGGGAAGCCGGAATGACGTCCGTCGCACCTTCCGCAGGGGCGATCGAGAACTGTGCGGAATCGCCCTCAAAACGCAGCGCCATTTCGGTGGATGCCCAACGATCCTTGCTCTGTGCGGCACCGTCATCCTCCCACAGCGTGAAGCTGTTTTCGGCACCCGGGAACACCACTACCTGCAGTGCGCGCGGGTTGGCCACGGAGTTGAGCGCCTCACCCTCGGCGGGCATCTGCAGCGGCACGATCGCGCCGGGCTTAGCGAACACCGGCATGCGGTCGAGATCGCGCCAAGCCTCCAGACGGCGGCCTTCGGCCGGATGAGACGTGTAATGGCGACCGTCGAAGAAATCGAACCATTCGCCCTGCGGCAGCCACACGTCGGCCTTCGCACGCTGCACGGAACGCTCGGCTGGATCGACGATCGGCGCGACCAGCAGCTCGGTGCCGAAACGGAATTCGTCGGTGAGCTTGTATGCGGCTTCGATTTCCGGATAGTCCCAGTACAGCGGCTGCACGAGCGGCTCGTTGTCGAACGCGGCGCGACGGTTCATCGTGTACAGGTACGGGATCATCGCATGGCGCAGGCGCAGCGCGGACGTCATCGCACGTTCCGCATCGCCGTGGAAGTTCCACGGCTCCTTGCCGTTGAACGGCGAATCGGTGGAATGCAGACGGTTGATCGGGCTGAACGCGCCCAGCTGGTACCAGCGGACCTCCAGTTCCTCGTCACGGTAGCCGAACATGTGGCCGCCGATGTCGTGGCTCCACCAGCCGTAGCCGATGTTGGAAGCGCAGGCGGTGAATTCCGGCTGGAACTTCAGCGACTCCCACGTCACGACGGTGTCGCCGGAGAAGCCGATCGGGTAGCGGTGCGAGCCCGGGCCGGCGTAACGCGAGAAGGTGAGCGGGCGCGGGTTGCGTTCGCTGTAGTCGCTGCCGTCGTTGCGGGCGGAATCGAGGTAATGCAGGTGGTTCAGGCCCCACAGCGGGTCGAGGCCCGGCTGCCGCGTCAGGCCGCCCTGCTGCCAGTCAATCCACCAGAAGTCGACGCCATCTTCCTCCATCGGGTGGTGGAGCTGGTCGAAGTAGACCTCCATGAACTTCGGATCGGTCAGGTCGAACTGCACGGCCTCGCCGCTTTCCGGATCGATGTTCATGGCCTTGGCGACCTGCGGATACAGCTCTTCGAACGCGCGCACGCCGTCCCTCGGGTGGACGTTGAGCGTGGCCTTCATGCCATGCTCGTGCAGCCAGTTGAGGAAGCGCTTCGGATCCGGGAAGAAGTCCTTGTTCCACGTGTAGCCGGTCCAGCCGGAGCCGTACTTCGGGTCGACGTCGTCAACCAGGTGCCAGTCCATATCGATGACGGCCGTGGTGAACGGAATGCCTTCCTTTTCGAAACGTTCGACGAGCTGACGGTATTCGGTTTCGGTATAGCGGTGGTAGCGGCTCCACCAGTTGCCCAGCACGAAGCGCGGCAGCAGCGGGGTCGGGCCGGTCAGGCGGTACAGGGCGTGCACGGCCTCACGGTAGCGGTGGCCGTAGCCGAACAGGTAGAGGTCGGTGGTCGGCTCTTCCTTCGGGGTCACCCACGTGCCGAAATCGTTGTGGTTGCCGTTCACTTCGGCGGTTTCGCGGATGACGTTCGACTTGGAATCGTCGATGATGGCCCAACCGTCGGTGCTGTTGACGCCCGGATCGACGGGGATGCGGCCGTTCGCCTCGTCGAGCGTACGGTAGGTGCCGCCGAGGTTCCTGCGCTGCACGTCGCCGTAATGCCAAGTGTTTTCGATGGCGTTGACGTGCTTGACGGTTGCGTACAGGCCTTCTGGAGAGAACTTGCGCTGGTTGTAGGAGATGTGCAGCGACGGGGTGTCGATCTCCAGCCATCCGTTGCGTTCGGCGACGGTGAATTCAGGCTTTTCGCCGAAATCGCGGATCATCGCCATCTGCGTGGCGTCATCCACGAAACGGCCGCTGTCGGACCATTCGAAACGGACGAGCGCGTCCGTGATGAGGCCGATGCGCCAATGATCGCCCTGGATCACCGAATCCGGGTTCATTGCCGGATGGGCGTTGAGCGTGGCCAGCGAGAAGAGTGTGCTGTCTACCATGTGGGGCTCCTTTGAGTGTGGGAAAAATCGGGAGAACTGGATTGGGACCGTGTCATCATATGCGACGGCATGGTCCCGTTTGAATTACTTGATGCGCTTGATGGTCAAGACCGACGCGCCAGCGCACAGTGCGATGACGATGGCGGTGGGGAACACGAGATTGTAGTTGTGGGTCATCGTGACGATGCTGGACGTCCGTATTGGCGTCCAGGGCGATGCTCGTGTCGCTGCTTTGCTGGTCGCGCATCTCGTTATCCTTTCTGTGCGCTGCGAAACATCGCTCTCCGCGTTGAGTGATCAAAGCATGTTCCGCATTGAAGAAAAGTTGGCAAAACTTACTTTCGTTAAGTATGATAGCGCTTGCGCAAAAAGGTATCAATATCGGCGAGTCGCTTGAAATTGCAACGATATTCACATATCGAAACGCTTGCCATCGATTGCAAAATGGAACGATGCGTTTTTTGCACGTTCTGTGCCACCGCATACCCTCTTCACCGCGCCCATATGCCGATTGTGCGAGCAAAACGACAGGTTGTGTAATACGGCGGTGACGGCATCGCAAAAGCTGGTTCAATCAAACTAGCGGCGAAATCCCGCGTGCGGCACGGTGCGATGCAGCGCGGTACGGCAGCGGGAAATCGCAAGAAAACAGCGCAGCCGGGCGGAGCGGACAGGGCAGGCTCGGCAAAGCGGGTTTTGGCAACACCTAGTGCGAGGGAGAACCCATGGAACTTGAAGATCTTTCGATCGTTGAAAAGGCGGCGATGCTGTCCGGCGGATCCGAATGGGATTCGCGCGGCAACGATCGCGCCGACATTCCCGGCTTCGTCATGAGCGACGGCCCACACGGCGTGCGCAGGCAGCTTGGCGAAGGCGACCACCTCGGCATCGGCTCATCCAAGCCGGCCACCTGCTTCCCGACCGCCTGCACCGTGGCCAACACCTGGGATCCGGCGCTCGCCGAAGAGATGGGCGAGGCGCTCGGCAAGGAAGCTCACGATCTCGACGTGAACGTGTTGCTTGGACCGGGCATGAACATCAAACGCAACCCGCTGTGCGGACGCAACTTCGAGTACTATTCGGAAGATCCGATCGTCGCCGGCCGTATGGCCGCCGGCCTCATTCGCGGCATCCAGAGCAACGGCGTCTCCGCATGCCCGAAGCATTTCGCGGTCAACAGCCAGGAGCTGCGCCGCCAGGCCAGCAACTCCGTGGTGGACGAACGTACCATGCGCGAATTGTATCTGACCGGTTTTGAAATCGCCGTGCGCGAGGCCAAGCCGATGAGCATCATGACCTCCTACAACGAGGTCAACGGCGTCTACGCCCACGAAAACAAGCATCTGCTGCAGGATATCCTGCGCGACGAATGGGGCTTCGACGGCATGGTCGTCTCCGATTGGGGCGGCTCCAACTCCGCCGTCGCAGCCGTCAAAGCCGGCGGCTCGCTGGAAATGCCGTCGCCAGGTTTCACCTCCGTGCGCGAGCTGGAAGGCGCGGTCAAAGCGGGCACGCTCGCCGAGGCGGACATCAACAAGCGTGCCGCGGAAGTCGCCAAAATCGCGGCGGCGACCAAGCTCGTCGGCGTCGGCCGCGACGATCTGCTGTCGGACGACATCGCGAAGGCGCACCATGATATCGCCAGAACGGTCGCGGAACATTCCAGCGTGCTGCTGAAGAACGACGCCGCCACGCTGCCGCTCAAACCGGGCACCCGCGTGGCCGTCATCGGAGATATGGCCGCGGCCGCACGCTATCAGGGCTCCGGCTCATCCAAGGTGAACGCCACCAAGGAGGAGAACATCCTCGACGAGGTCAAGAACGCCGAAGGACTGGTATTGGCCGGCTACGAGCAGGGCTACGACCGCCAAGGCAAGCCGGATGAGGTGCTGCTGAACGACGCCGTCGCGCTCGCCAAGAAGGACGCCGTGGATGTGGTGTTGGCCGTCGTCGGTCTCGACGAACGCAGCGAATCCGAAGGCCTCGACCGATCCACCATGGCGATTCCGCAGGTGCAGAACGATCTCGTAACGGCGTTGGCGAAGACCGGCAAGCCGGTGGTGATCGTGCTCGTCGCCGGTTCCCCGGTGGAATTGCCGTGGTTCAACGATGTTGCGGCCATGCTGTACGTAGGATTGTCCGGCCAGGCCGGCGCGTCCGCCACCGTGCGCGCGCTGACCGGCGAAGTCAACCCATCCGGACATTTGGCCGAAACCTGGCCGATGCAATACGAGGATTGCCCAAGCTCCGGCTGGTATCCGGCCATCGGGCGTGACGCGATCTACCGCGAGGGCCCGTTCGTCGGCTACCGCTATTACGAGACCGTGGGCGTGCCCGTACGCTTCCCGTTCGGCTACGGTCTGAGCTACTCCACGTTCACGTACAGCGCGATCACCGCCACCGCGACCGGTGTGGATTTCGTCGTCACCAATGATTCCGATGTCGCCGGCTCCACCGTGGCCCAGTTGTATGTGCGCGCGCCGCAGGGTGGCGTGCTCCATCCCGACCGTGAGCTGAAGGGCTTCGTCAAGGTAGAGTTGGCCGCGCATGAAAGCAAGAGTGTGCATATCGATTTCGACCGCTACACGTTCCGTCATTTCGATGTTGCCGCCAATGCATGGAAGACGGAAAGCGGCGAATGGACGCTGCTGGTCGGCGACAATGCGGAGCATTTGCCGCTTGCGATTCCTCACACCGTGGCCGGCGATTGCACGACCGCCGATTGCGCCGCCGATCCTGCGCTTGGCCACTATCTGACCGGACAGGTCAAGGACGTGACCGACGCCGAAATGGCCGTGCTGTTCGGCCATGAGGTGCTTGCCCCCGGCAAGCCGACGACGTTCGGCGTCAACGATCCGATCATGTCGTGGGTGGATTCCAAGGGCTTCGTGGCGCGTACCGTCGCCAAGACACTGACCAAGCGCGAAGCGAAGATCCGCCAGAAGACCGGCTCGCCGGATCTGAACACCCTGTTCATCCTGAACATGCCGCCTCGCGCCATGAGCAAGATGACCCAAGGCATGGTCGACTCGGCGATGGTCGACGCCATCGTGAACATCGCCAACGGGCATACCTTCCGCGGATTGGGCGGCGTGATCGTCGGCTTCTTCCGCAACCAATCCGCCAACAAGCGTACCGCAAAGGAGCTGAACCATGACTGACAACAATGCTGCGAAGCCGGCCGAAACCGCTGCCGGCGAGAAGAAGGCCGGACCGATTCGCCAGTGGATCAAGGATCATCCCAATATCTGGGAGTTCATCCTGTTCAATGTGCTGTCGAACATCTCCACCATCACCCGTTTCGTGGTGACGTGGATCGGCACCGCCATCTTCATCTCCGGCTTGGGGCTCACGCAGCCGTTCCACTTCCTGATCTTCAACTATGACACCAAGGGCAACGGCCTGGGCGGATTCCTCACCTTCCTGCTTGCCGAGGTGCTTGCGCAGGTGGTGAACTTCTTCGTGCAGATGAAGTGGGTCTTCAAGTCCGACTCCAGCTTCAAGGACGCCGCTTGGAAGTATGTGATCCTCGCCGTGATCATCGTGGTAGTGAACCTTGTGCTGCCGGGCTACGTGACCGGTCTGTGCCAGGGATGGGGCATGAACGCCGGCATCGCAGGCACGATCGCATCCGTGGTCAACACCTTGCTCGCCGTGATCGTCAGCTATCCGCTGCTCAAGTTCTGGGTCATGCCGAAGAGCAAGTCCAAGGAGACGGCCAAGAGCGAGGAGGCCGCCAAGTAGCCCTATTCTGAATTCCTTTCTTCCTTCCTGCCCGCCCGGATTTTCCGGGCGGGTTTTCCATGCCTGCTTCGCGCCTGATGTCGTTGGAAGGCGTAGCGTACCTTGCAAATAAGAAGGGTGGTGACTCAGTCGATGAGCCACCACCCTTTGTCATGCTGTGCTATCGCGATCAGGCCGGGAAAACGACCTGGCAATTCACGCAGGTGATTACCATGGCCAAAATCGCGTTGATGATGCCACCGAGGTACGGATTGCGGGTCTTGGAATAGATGCCGCGAGCCGTCAGCGGAGTGATAAACAGCAGGAATACGGTGAGGAACATGCTGTCCGGAATGCGGGTGTAGGCCGCACCGAACAGGTCATTGACACCGGTGAGCATGAACTTGGCCCAGCCTGCGCCGGACACCAGTGCCGGCACGGCGGCGGTGACGAGAGCGAGTACCAGGATGTTCACGATCTTGTTCTTGCCATAGGAAGTGTTGTAGTTCATGCAGTTGATGAAGATGGAGGAAATCACGTAGCCAATCAGGAAGATCGGGAG
The DNA here is from genome assembly GCA_959028125.1 of uncultured Bifidobacterium sp. Lineage (GTDB taxonomy): Bacteria > Actinomycetota > Actinomycetes > Actinomycetales > Bifidobacteriaceae > Bifidobacterium. Next base: position 27,575 of record CAUFQQ010000011.1, read on the forward strand.
TACCTTAAGCATGTCCACGATCTTGAAGGAGCCGAATGGCATGATGCCCCAGTACAGGAACGAGAAGTTCGTCTTGAAGAAGTACTGCGCTCCCCAGACCAACAGCAGAGTGCCGCCGGTGACGGTGAGAGCCAGCATGATGGTCTTGAACACGCTGAAAGCAGATGTCTTCAAATCGATTTCATCGATGTTCATACCATTCTTCTTAGCGAAGCAGCGGTACCAGATGTAGGTGACAATGGCGGTGAACACGGAGGAAATCGCCAGCATGGAGCCTGCAAATAGTGCCTGCCCCTGCCTGAAGAACGTGCCGATATGGGTGTCGACGCCGTTGTAGTACAGGAACAACGTGCTGACGGTGGCGAACAGGGTGTTGACGATAAGGCAGCCCCATGCCCAAGCCTTGGTTCCCGGATGCGATTCCGCGACACGCATGATGGCATTGCCACGAGAAGTTCCCCTGAAGAGCGGCATCTGGGAGAGCCACAGAGCGAAGAACACGGCGAACATGAACATGCCGATGAAACCGATGGTGCTGCCAATCATACGCCACTGGTAGATCTGGTCGCCCGACTGCAACGAGGTGTTCACATTGAAGGCTTTGACCATGAACTCCATGGCAGCTGCGGTAGAAGACGACTGGAAGAGCTGCGAAGTGTGGAAGCCGTTTTCCAGATAGATGACACGGAATGCTTCCTTGCCATCGACCTTCTTCGTATAATACTTGCCGCTGACGCCGTCGGCAGTCGAAGAGTCAGGCGTGATACCGAAGTTCAGGAACGATTTGGCGTTATTGTGCTTGAGATAGTCCGGATTCGGCAGCATCTTGCCGGTCGTCTTGTCGGTCTCCTTGAAGGAGTACTGGTCGAATTTGCCGGCGATGATGCCTACATTGCGATTGCCGTAATAATTAAAGTACTCGCCGTTATTCTTGGAGGCGGCCTGGGCTGAAGTGGTCTTGCCTGGCACATAGCCGAACGACTGAGTTTCGTTGTCTTTGTAGACGGCGTCGCGGCTGACGTACAGCACGGCCTTGATCAGCTGCTTCTTGGCCTTGTTGTCAAGAAGGATCGTCTCGTGAATGGTGTTGCCTCCGCGGGACTGGCCGGATACGGCGATCTGGTCCTTGTCCACGAATGGAAGTGTGGTCGCGTACTTTACCGTGTCATACAGGCCACGGCCGTTGACCAGCCATTCGGTGTTGTTCAGAATCTCGGAGTCGCCGTGTCCGTAAAGATCGAAGGAGAACACGACGAAGCCTCGACGTGCCCATTCGATCTGGTACAGATCCCACTTTTCCTTGAGACCGTTGCCGCCATGCGCGAACACGATGGTGGGTGCCGGCTTGTCGTTGGTGGCGGTCTTGGGCTTGAGCATGTTGACGCCGAGCCTATGGCCGGATGATGTTTCGATGGTCAGATTCTCTTTGGTGACGTTGCCGAAATCCGTCTGTGCCAGATTCGCGATGCAGCTGCCCAGAATGCACAACAACACCGTAACTATGGTGAGTGCGCCATACGCATGCTGCTTCAAGTATTGCCATACTTTCGACATGGTATTTTTTCTCCCTCTGTTCCTTCCGCATCACCCGAAGATCGCCCTTCGGTAACGCGGGGCCCGGTTCTTCCTTGAGCCGGTTATAGACTAATTTGAGGGTGAAATGGCATTGGGATATGAATGAGAATATGTGCACGTCACACTGCTGGTTTACCGGAGTATCGGCTGATGATGGGCTCAAAACGTATGCTTATCGCGCATGTTCGTATGGGTGTTGGAGATAATATGCACATATGTTCAAAGATTCCGCGCTTGCGTCGATGCAAACCAGACAGCATATCGAAGAGCTGATTCGTGTATCGCAGATGTGTTATGACGAGGGACTCAATCAATCACAGATTGCCGGAGAGGTCGGCTATTCGCGCTCATCGGTGTCACGCATGCTCACTGAAGCACGGGAAACCGGAATCGTACAGATTACCATCGGGCACCCATTGCAACGATTGCAATCCCTTGAGGAGAATCTTCGGGACAAATACGGATTGAAAACGGTACGCGTCGCATATTCATACGATGACAACATCGCATCGATGCTAGTGCCTCAATGTGCGGCGCAGCTGCTGATGGAAAACCTCAAACCGGATTCGTTGATCGTTACATCGACCGGGACGCCGATGGCGGCGACAATCAGAGCCTTGCCTCCCCTTGACTACCCTCGTGCGCATGTGACTCAGATGCTGGGTTCGTTGTCTTCCGCCAACTCGTTGACTGATTCTCCGGAAATCTGCCGAATGATGGCAGAACGTCTGGGATGCGCCTACTCGTTGCTTCCTGCGCCACTGATCATGGGATCCGCGGAAGTTGCTCAGGCTGTGCGTTCGGAGAAACTGATCGCCATGACTTTGGCTTTGGGTAACCGAGCCGATATCGCCATTGTCGGTGTGGGAGCGATTCGGCAGGGGCATTCCGGAAAAATCTTCCATTCGTTCGAAGACGCTGCAGTAGCACGGGAGTTGCAGGAAAAGGGAGTGGTCGGGCATATTTGCGGACATCATATCGATATGGATGGCAATCATGTGCGAACCAGTCTGTGTGAGCGCACCATCAGCATCGATTTCGAACGGTTTCGTGACATTCCATTGGTCATTGGAGTCGCTTGGGAGACGTGGCGTGCGCGGGCACTGCACGCATGCCTGGTCGGTGGACTGATGTCGGCACTCGCTACCAATCAGGGAATGGCTGAGTTGTTATTGGATATGGACTAATCACCGTTAGGGTGCCGGAAAGATTGGGTATGCCCGTGCGCCACCGTGATGATTGCAATTGCTGCCAGCACGTACAACAGCACGTTGAGCGTCAATGACGCTCCATATCCGCCGGTCATGTCGAAAATCAATCCATGAACTGTGGTAGCGATGGCTACGGTCAGCTGGCCGGTGGCGTTGATGACGGACAGCGCGCGGGCATAATCATCTCCCGGGAATACGCGGCGTATGCTCCAGGGAAGTGCAATCATGAGCAGGCATTGGCCGATTCCCGCCAGAAAACTTGCAGTGATCGCAACTTCCAGATTGGCTCCGAAAAGCAGACTGAACCATCCTGTGGTTCCGATGGCGGCAAACAGCGTGATTGCGAATTGCGGTCTGACACGGTCCAGCGTCGAACCTATGGCAAGTTTGCCGACGCTGGCTCCAATCATGCGGGCCGTGACCACCCAAGCGGCCTGTGTGAGCGTGAGTCCGATGGAAATCCCGTACGCGGGAATATGCTGATTGATGCCGGATACGATTTGCAGCAAAATCATGGCGGCTGACAGCAGCAGAAACGCCGGTGAACGAAGCATACCGATGAGATGCCCGCTTTTCGTCCGTGTATTATGCGCAGGTTTGGCGTTTGGGGCAGACGCAGTGTCGAGCTTGCCATGTGGATATGGTTTAAGCAGGTAGGAGCAGGGGAGTAGCAGCACCATCAGCATCACACCGGTCAGTAGATATGCCGATCGCCATCCATATGACGCGATGACGTGCGAAATCAGAGGATTGAATATGGCTCCTCCCAATCCTGACAAACAGCCGGTTATGCCAAGGACCGTGCCGAAATGAGTGGGAAACCATGCCGCAAGCAGAATGGGTGGCATCAGCGTTATCGGAATAACATAGGCGAGTCCCATCACGGCGAATGCGAGATAGAACTGCCAGAGGGCATACGCCCGACTGCAAAGCAGGAATCCCACGGCGCAGATACCAATGCAGCCGATAAGTGTGGGGCGCAAGCGAATGCGATGTGAAAAGCGACTGAACACGGCCATGGAGATGGCACTGCAAATCAATCGAATCGATACGGTTAGGCTGACCTTGGCTCGACCCACATGTAAATCACGGCTGATGGCGTCGAAATACAGCCCTGAAGTGTTGGTGATGAGAGCGAAGCCGATGAAGGACATGGCGCAACAGCCTACGAATACCGCCAGTGAGGAGTGGGTGGAGCGAATCCGTTCTTCCATGGCGTCCTTTGCGTCCTTTCCTAGCTGGTCGTTGGGCGGTACCGTTTGAAGAACGTCGCCGCCTCTTTTACGATTTGCTGTGATTCCTCATTATGCTCCAGGCCGACCTCCTTGACCGCGAAGTCGTGTACGAGAGCGTGGTCAAGACCTTTTGGGAGTAATCGCAGTTCATAATCATGATGGCGGTATTGCAGGATTCTTGCGAATTCCAGAGTGTTGTCCGCGAGGTAATCCTCGGTGCTGGTCTGCAGATAGAAGGGCGGAAGATTGCCGTCAACTACAAGGCGATCGACATCAAGATAGGGGGAGATGCGAATTCGTTCCTTCAGCGTTGGAAAGTAGCCTTCCGCATAGTATCCCATCGCAGTTCCATGCACGCCGCCTTCGAAGCGATACATGCCGCTGCATCCCGCAATGGCGAGGATGTGGGCGGTTCCGTAGGCTTCCCTCATGCCAAGCTGTGACGCGACGACCGGTGAATGGAGTACGGCGGTGAGGTACAAGATAAGCAGGGTGGCCGCGGAATCTCCAATCAGAAACAGAGCATTCGTATCCATGCCATAGTCATGCGCGTGCTCGTTCGTCCAGATGATTGCGTCAAGCGCATCGTGTAGTTGGTCTTGGAATCCAATTTGCGGGACCAGCCGATAGTTGGCATTGACCACAGCGAACCCATACTTCGCTAAATACATATCGCGACACATGGTATTTTGTTTGTCGCCATGGTAGAGGCCCCCGCCATGGAAGTCGATGATGACCGGAAGAGGTTCATGTTGCGTTTCCGGACGGTACAGGTCCAATTTGCGCAGTTGGTCCGGAATGCCATATGGGAGATCCGTCAGTACATGCACTCCGTTCGGCTTATGCTCCTTGGCGAGTCTGTCTGCGTCGCCGGCATGACGGGCGTTGGTATTGGACTCAAATAATGCTTTCACTGGTTCGCTGAGCATATGTCACCACCTTGGTTGCGCATGATACGAATACTGTATGCCTGTATCTAGCGTGAACAGTCTAGGGGTTGCACATATGTGCAACCTACGGTTCAGACAAGTATCCCAACTATTTCGTCAGTACGTCGAACGGCGGATTGCCTATGCGCCCATGACAGTGTAGGTGTTGCCATGGGCTCCGATTTCACGCGCCATTGTGCACGGCTGGTCATTCGAATAGCTAGGAGTTCATCCCCGTCCAACGTGCTGCCGTTTCATCGTATGACTTTGTTGTGTATGTTTACGATTATACAAGTGGTCAACACCCTGCTCGCCGTGATCGTGAGCTACCCGCTGCTCAAGTTCTGGGTTATGCCGAAGAGCAAGGACTCCAAGGAGGCTACCAAGTAACCCTTCATAGCTGACTTCCTTTTCTTTCCTTCCTTAACCTTCTTCCCTTCCTCAACCCGCCCGGTCTTCCCTCTTTTTCCGGGCGGGCTTTCTTGTGCCCTTTTGCTGCTTTCCTGTAGTTTCTTATGATTTCTGAATATCGAAATGCAATCGTCAGCAGTGTTGCCGGCGTAAAATCGAAAACGAGATTGGCATAAAATCGAAAGTCAAAACAGCGTAAAATCGAAGATGGCGGAATATCGTCCTCGCATTGCAGACCGGTGACTGGAAAAACTGTTGCGCGCTTTTGGTGCCGTTGAGATTGTAGGTCTCCACCTGATTGACGATTTAAAAGGATGAGAACCTTCTCTTCATGCAAAATCTCGAGTTTGCACGAAGCCGAAACGCTATTTCGTGGATACTTCACTGCCGATCGCCACGCTCGGGGCGTAACAAACGAACGTTGCGGCAGGTGGGACAATTGGGGGTGGATTGAACGAAGGAGACGGTGTGCAAGGAGTGCGGCAGGTGCGGGAATTGCGGGAATCGCAAAAAACACGGGAATCGCAGGAGTCGCAGAATTCTCAAGGAACGCAGCCAAAGATCGGCAGAATTCCGGCGCTGATTGCGGCGGTGGTAATTGTGGGAGTGGCCATTGGTGCGGCCGCCGGTCTGCTGACGTTGATGCTGTACGGCGTCGAGCATCTTGCACTCGGCTATGTTGAGAATTCGCAGGAATCCGGCCCGTTCAACGTTCCTGTGATTCGTCGACTGATTTCCGTGACCGCGGGTGCGGCCATCGCGGCCGTGATTTGGTGGCTGTTGCGTACGCGCAGCACGAAAGTGCCGTCCGTTAAAAAGGCGGTAAATGGCGATATTATGCCGATTTGGCAGACCGTCGTGCATGTGTTGCTGCAGATTTTCATTGTCGGTACGGGCATGTCGATCGGTCGAGAAGTGGCGCCGCGCGAGTTGGGTGCGATGTTCGGTCAGCGGTTCGCGCGTTGGGCGCGTCTCGATGCGAAAGACACCCGTATGTTGGTGGCCATTACGGCCGCCGCCGGCCTTGCGGGCGTGTATAACGCGCCGCTTGCGGGCACGTTTTTCGCGGTCGAGATTCTGCTCTCCGACATAACCCTCGAAACCGTGACGCTTGCGTTCTCCTGCTCCGTGTTGGCTTCGTGGGTGGCGTCGCTGGTCAAAGGCACGCACACGTTCTACCTGATCGGAGAAACCGACGGCCTGTTCACTCCCGATTACATGGCGTTCGCACTGGTTGCCGGCATGATTCTTGGCGCTGCCGGCGCACTGTTCCGTCGCGGCTCGCAATGGGCTGAGAAAGCCAAGCCGTCGGGCGTGGGGATTTTGTGGATGCTGCCGCTCGCTGGCTTGCTGACCGGTGTGGTGGCGATTTGGGTGCCGCAGGTCATGGGTAACGGTCGTGCCACGGCACAGTTGAGCTTCTCCAGTAATGCCGATTTGGCCGTCATTCCGATTCTGCTGCTGTCTTTTGGTGCCAAAGCGATCGTCACATTGCTGACGATTCGTTCCGGCGCCTCTGGCGGCGTACTGCAACCGGGTATCGCATTGGGTGCTTCCGGCGGTGCGATGCTTGGCATTCTATGGATGCAGATATTCCACACGAACTCAATCGGCATGTATGCGCTGCTGGGCGCGTGCGCATTGCTGGCGGCCTCGCAGCAGGCTCCGCTAATGGCCATCTGCCTGGTGATGGAACTTGCGGATGCTCCGATTAATCTGTTTGTGCCCATTGGCTTCGCGGTTGCGGTCAGTGCATTCGTCGCAAGCCGTTTGGGCGGACCGCTTGCTGCTATTCATCTATCGAAAAGTGTGAAAAAAGAGGCTAATTGAGAAGAATGCGCATGTAAGGGTGCATTAGGCGGTAGACTAGGGGGTTGGTGTACGGGTGGCCGGTGTTGAGCGCCCGATAATGAAGATGACTCAGGCGCTGTTTTTCATATGGCCATAAGACCGGTTTTCTTCGGAATGAGCGCGGTCAGCACGAACCAGTGGTCTTCGGTGCGAATCGTCACTTCGCCGCCATACTGTTGCGCGATATGACGAATTGACTTCACGCCGAAACCGTGCCGGTGCTGGTCGTCGCGCTTGGTGGTGCGCAAATTGCCTTCCGCATCTTTCTTCAGCCGGGAATCGTAATAATTTTCCACACGGATGACAATAAAGTGATTTTGCTCGTATAACGCAAGTTTGATTAGTCGCTGTTCGCATTTCGGCAGTTTTGACGTCGCTTCGATCGCATTGTCGAGCGCGTTGCCGAACAACGATGCGATATCCATCGACGACATGCCGCTTAACAGCGATCCGTCCGCGACCGCGGTGAACGTGATTCCGCGATCAGCGCAGGCGCGCTCTTTCGTGGTCAGAATAACGTCAAGCACGGGATTTCCCGTATGTTGCTGCGCGCTGTAGCGCTGCACGGATTGTTCCAATTGCTCGAAGCCGGCTGCGGCATGCTTTGGATCGACTTCGGCACGCAATGCGGTGATCTGATGCTTCAGATCGTGCGCAAGGCGGCCCAACGATTCGATGTTTTCCTTCGATTGAAGATATTCCTGATGCTGGCTTTCCAGTTGCGCGTTGATCGACGCGAGTTCCGTGTTCGCTTCGATGCGACGCGCCTGCTCCTGTTGCGCGTACAGAATCGCGAAACCGCAGAAATCAACCAGCGTGCGAATGTAGAAGATCTCCTGGCCGACCGAACCGGAAAACGGCGTGTTCGTCGATACGAAACTCAAATTGCTCATGGCGAATGTGACGATCATGATGGCCATCGTCGCAATCGCGGCAGAAGCGGTCGGCAAAGTCGGCGCGGTCTGGCTGAAATTGCCGCGTTCAACCAGCCAAGCCAAACTGAAGCACAATGCATACGTAACGACCAGCAGCACGATTGCAGGCCAATCGTAATCGGCGAAACCATCGCGCATGCCAATGAACGTAACGATCTGCCAATGCAGCGACGCTACCAATTCGGCCAGCACGAACGCGCGTGCCGTAATATACAGGCCTTCGCGTTTGCCGGTGCCCGCGCCAAGCAGAATCGTCGCATACATGCAGGCGAATGCGAGCAGCATGCCGATAATCCAGAACCAGATCGGCATACTGCCGTCAAAATACTGCACTGCAGTCAGCAGCAGCAGTCCGGCCGCGCTGACGATGATCGACCGCTGGAGTGGAACGCGCCGATACAGCACTGCGATATACACCATGCAAGCGGCCCATTCGCAGATCGCTGTATATGAACGAGGAATGTCGGGCAGGGCGTTGGTGATCGGCGTCATCGACGGCACCGAAAGCACGGTTATCGTGGTCGAAGGTGTTGTAGGGAGTATGCTTGCCAATCCTGCAGTCAATCCGGCCAGCATATTCGGCAATGCTGCGTCGATCACCTGCCACCTCCCATATAATCGGTAAGTGCGGCCATGAACGCCTTCTTGCGTGGGCGGCTCACGCGCAGCTGCTCACCGTTCGACATTATGCAATCCTGGTCGGCAACGCCCGTCACATGCTTGAGGTTCACCAGATAGCAGGAATTCGAGCGGAAGAAATGATGGTCGGCAAGCTTGGCTTCCATGTCTTTGAGCGTTCCGTTGATCGACAGTTTGCCTTCCAGCGTGTGGATGACGATGGTGTGCCGGATCGACTCAAGATACAGAATGTCGGCAAGATTCAGGCGCATCTGTCCGTTGCCGGTTTCGATGAGCATGGAATCGTCGCCATTGCGTCGCACCATGTCGATCGATTTCTTGAGCTCCTGCGAAAACGCGAACCACGGTAGAGGTTTAAGCAAGTACGACAACGCACGCACCTCATACCCGCTGATTGCATATTGCGGGGCAGCGGTGATGAACACGATCACGACTTTGTCGTCGCGCTCGCGGATGCGTCTCGCGGCGGCCATGCCGTCCATTTCGCTCATCTCGATGTCGAGCAGTAAGATATCGTAAACGGGGGTATATTTTTCTACGATTCGTGCGCCGTCGTCGAATACGGAAACGGTAAATTGCTCGCCATTTTCCTGTTGATATCGGTTGAGATAGTCAAGTACCAGTTGGCAGCTTGCGGGATCGTCCTCGACCACGCCGATTCGAATATTGCGCATTGCAACCTCCCTGTTCTGTCTTTCGCTCCGTACCATTGTCTTGCATGATGGCGATAAATGCGTGTATTTACTACGCTGTTAATCCCCTTTTGCCAGCGGAGGCAAACAGCGCGACTCGCGACACGCATTGACAGTTTTAGCGTTGTATGTATCATGGAACGTGGCTCAACGAAGAGAACCTTCGCCAAACCAAAGAAATAAATTAACGCTTTGAATTGTGGCTTTGTCGAAGTCGTAAGCCGCAAGGCGAGGCACCGAAAAGAAATCCCTTTACAACGGATCGTGAGGCACGTACCTGCCTCTGAAAGGATGACAAATCATGGCAGAAGTCGTATTCGACCATGTTACTCGTATCTACCCGGGCAACGATAAGCCGTCGGTGGATGATTTGAATATGGACATCAAGGACGGCGAGTTCCTGGTGCTGGTTGGCCCGTCTGGCTGCGGCAAGTCCACTACTCTGCGTATGCTCGCTGGCCTTGAAGAGGTCAACAAGGGCCGCATCCTCATCGGTGGCAAGGACGTCACCACGATGCAGCCGAAGGACCGCGACATCGCAATGGTGTTCCAGAACTACGCTCTGTACCCGCACATGACCGTCGCCGACAACATGGGCTTCGCCCTGAAGATCGCCGGCACCCCGAAGGAAGAGATCCGCAAGCGCGTCGAGAAGGCCGCTGAGATCCTCGACCTGACCGAGTACCTCGATCGTAAGCCGAAGGCTCTGTCCGGTGGCCAGCGTCAGCGCGTGGCCATGGGCCGTGCAATCGTCCGTGAGCCGAAGGTCTTCCTCATGGATGAGCCGCTGTCCAACCTCGACGCCAAGCTCCGTGTGCAGACCCGTACCCAGATCGCTGCTCTGCAGCGCCAGCTGGGTGTCACCACCCTGTACGTGACCCACGATCAGACCGAAGCTCTGACCATGGGTGACCGCATCGCCGTCATCAAGCTCGGTGTCCTGCAGCAGGTCGGCGCTCCGACCGAGCTGTACGATCGCCCGGCCAACGTCTTCGTCGCTGGCTTCATCGGCTCCCCGTCGATGAACATCAACACCCACCCGGTGGTCAACGGCAAGGCAAAGATCGGCGAAGACACCGTGGATCTGCCGGCCGAGGCCGTCAACAAGCTCACCGCTGAAGACAACAACCAGATCGTCGTCGGCTTCCGTCCGGAAGACGCTTCCCTGGCCGCCCCGGATGACGCCAACGCCTTCTCCCTCAAGGTCATGAACGTTGAGGATCTGGGCTCCGATGGCTACATCTACGGCAACATCATCACCGATGGCTCCGCTGCCGAGGCATCCACCATGATGTCCGATCAGAACAAGCTCACCACGATCCGCGTGAACCCGCGTGCTCTCCCGAAGGTCGGCGATACCGTCAAGATCAAGATCGACCCGTCCAAGATGCACCTGTTCGCTCCGTCCACCGAGCTGCGTCTGAACTGAGACGATAACGAGTAACCAACCGTCGGGCGTTCCTTATGGAACGCTTGGCGGGTGGTTGAACCAATACTTGGCGGATGTGCAAACGTCCGTCAACCATTAAACGAGACATTCTCTTTCCTCTCTTATTGTCTCGTTGGAAAAGCCCCGCGTTGGTGCGGGGCTTTTCTTTTCCCGCTGTTCTCATCGTGACACTCGTAGTCCCTTTGCCGCCTGCCGTGGGTAGGTCAGCGGGTAAATTGAAGAGCTATGGAATCACATGAATTGCCACAGATGGATCCCCGTGTGCTTAAGGCCACTTCCGTGAAGGCCGAGGACCCCGCAGCGCAGAGCCCGGAGCCGCAGGCGTTGAAGATCACCGCCGCGAGTTCGAATCCGAAGATGTTCACGCTGCCGTGGGAGAAGCCGCTGGCAACATGGCCTGAGGACCTGCTGGTCAACCTGCCGCGAGGCATCTCCAGGCACGTGGTGCGTTTCGTGCACGTGGGCGACGAAGTCTACGCCATGAAGGAAATCACACGCAACGTGGCGGAACGCGAATACGAGCTGCTGCGCCGACTGCAGAAGCTGGAACTGCCTACCGTGCAGCCGATCGCCGTGGTCACCGGCCGCCATAATGCGCAAGGTGAGCCGCTGGAAGCCATCCTGGTCACCAAGCATCTGAAATTCTCGCTGCCGTACCGCGCGCTGTTCGCCCGCAACCTGCGTCCCGACACCGCCGAACGACTCATCGACGCGCTTGCCGTGCTGATGGTGCGTCTGCACCTGGCCGGCTTCTATTGGGGCGATGTGTCCCTGTCTAACGTGCTGTTCCTGCGTGACGCCGACGCTTTCTCCGCGTTCCTGGTGGACGCCGAAACCGGCGATCTGCAGGTGAACCTCACCGAAGGCCAGCGTGAATACGATGTGGATTTGGCCCGTACGAACATCATCGGCGAACTGATGGATCTGTCTTCCGGCGCATTGCTGCCGAGCAACGTGGACGAAATCGAAATCGGAAACCGCCTGGTGGACCGCTACCATTCGCTGTGGAGCGCGCTGACCGACACCGACAAGTTCAGCCCGGACGAGATGTGGAAGATCGAAAAGCGCGTCAACAAGCTCAACGAACTGGGCTTCGACGTGGACGAGCTGGAAATGAAGACCGCCGAGGACGGCAAGCGCGTGCTGGTGCGTCCGCGCGTGGTGGACGCCGGCTACGCCAACCGCAAGCTGCTGCGACTGACCGGTCTTGACGTGCAGGAGAACCAGGCCCGCCGTCTGCTCAATGATCTGGACGCCTACCGCACCTCCACGTGGCGTGATGGCGAGGATCTCGAAATCGTGGCCACCGACTGGATGCGCGAGGTGTTCGAGCCGACCGTGCGCATGATTCCGCGCGAATACCGCTCCCAGATCGAGCCGGCGCAGTTCTTCCATGAGGTACTCGACCATCGTTGGTTCCTTGCGGAGAAGGCCGGCCACGACGTGTCCATGACCGAAGCCGTGAAGAGCTATGTGGAGAACGTGCTGCCGCAGTACAAGCTCGATCAGAAGGATTTGGACGTGTTGAACGACGAAGCCGATTCCGGCGTGATCGATGACGAATACACGTACAACGATCCCGATGACGACGGCTACAACCCCGACGACGATCCCGACGCGGCGGTGTGGAGCCACTGATTCTGCACGTTAGCATGGTCCGTAATTGCTGGAGCCTCTAACACAAGAAAAGCTCAGGAAAACAAAAGAAGCTCAAGCTGGAAAAGCTTGAGCTTCTTTGTATGTATCGCAAATATATAACGATTACTTGGCTGCGGCAGCCGCTTCACGACGTGCGCGCGCCACGGCGTACAGCGTGATGCCGGCCGCGACGGACGCGTTCAGCGACTCGACCATATTCGACATCGGAATGCCGGCGATGGAATCGCAAGCCTCTCGTACCAGACGGCTCAGGCCGTTGCCTTCCGAACCGAGCACAACCACCAGCGGATCGGTTTCGAAGCCGGTTTCGCCGACGAGCGCGTCACCACCGCCGTCAAGGCCGACGCTGTAGTAGCCGCGTTCCTTCAGGCTTTCGATCGCCTTCGTCAGGTTCACCACGCGAGCCACCGGCATATGCGCTGCGGCGCCCGCCGACACCTTCCATGCGGCGGCGGTGACCGAAGCGGAACGACGTTCCGGCAGAATCACGCCGTTCGCGCCGAATGCGGCCGCGGAACGGATGACCGCGCCGAGGTTCTGCGGATCAGTGACACCGTCCAGTGCGATGAACAGCGGACGTGCCGCGATGCGCGCGCTTTCCGAATCGGCTGCTTCCATGGCACGCGCCTTCTTATCGGCGCGGTCCACGAGCTCTGCCAGCGAGGAATACTGGAACGGTTGCGCCTTCAGCACCACGCCCTGATGGTTCGACGAGCGTGCGATACGGTCCATTTCGAGCCTGTCGGCTTCCAGCAGATGCAGTCCGTGGATGCCGGCGAGACGCACGATTTCGCGCGTGCGATCGTCATGCTCGATACGTGCCGCCACATACAGCGTGGTTGCCGGCACGCCACAACGCAGCGCCTCAAGCACCGCGTTACGGCCGATGACCAGATCGTCGGATTCCGAAGTGAACTTCGCCACGCGACGACGTGCCGCCAGTCGCGGATCGGCCATCTTGCGGCGATCCGCCGCCTTCTTCGCCTTGTAAGCCTTGTGATATACGCGATCTTCGGCCTTGGGAGTCGGCCCCTTGCCCTTCAGCGCGTTACGATGCTTTCCGCCCGACCCCTTGGTCGGTCCTTTTTTCATTGCCATAGTTGTCCATTGTCCCAGCACCCCGGGAAAAGGCGGCGGCTTCGCGTCTGCTCGATATTGCTCGATATGATGGCAAGAATGGAGAAGAACAAAGAGATTTTCGGATTGCCCCTCATGTTCTGGGGCTTGTGGGTCACGCTGCTTATCCTGTGGATGGGCCGCTTCGTCACGTCATTCCTTTCCATGTATCTGGTGTCTGACATGCATGTCAGCGCGGGCGTGGCCGGCACCATCGTCTCCATGTACGGTTTCGGCGGCATCTTCGGCTGCCTGTATGGCGGCGCGCTGTCCGACCGCTTCGGCCGCCCGGCGATGATCGTCATCGGCAATCTCGGCTCCGCCGCGATGCTGGTCCTGCTGGCGTTCATCGGCAATCCGTGGATCATGGCGATCGCGCTGCTGGCCTACGGCGCCATCTCATCCATGCCGACGCCCGCGGTCGCGGCGTACGTGTCCGACGTGGTGCCGTTCCGCAAACAGAAGCGCGCGTATTCGCTGCAGACGTGGGCCGCGAATTTCGGCTTCGCGATCGGCCCGATCATCGCCAACCAGTTGGTGAAGATCTCCTATGCGCTGATGTTCTACGCGGAAGCCGCGGTGCTGGTGTTCGCCACGATCTTGATGATCGTGTTCTTCAAGGAAGTCGGGCTGGGCAAGCGCCCGCGGGGCGAGGTCGCGCCGGCGCGGGCGTCGCAATCCGCGGAATCAGCTGCGGGAAATGCCGTGGAACATGCTGTGAAACAAACCGGCGAATCGCAGCGGCCGCAGCGGTTCTCCGTATGGCGCAGCTATCGTCGCGCATGCGCCGACGGCGCGCTGATGTCGATGGTGGTGCTGATGTTCCTGTACACGCTGGCGTATTACCAGATCGTCAGCGGACTTCCGATTTCGATGACGCAGATTGGGCTTGGTACGGACGAATATTCCAGCCTGCTGACCATCAACGGAGGCATTCTGTGTTTGCTGCAGATTCCTGCGATCGCGCTGTTCCAGCGGATGAGCAACACCCGTGTGCTGGTGCTGGGCATGTCCATTACCGCGGTTGGCTATGCGTTCCAAATCGGCGCCGATTCGTGGGTGACGTTCGCGATTGCGACCGTGCTGTGGACGCTCGGCGAGCTTGGCACATTCCCGATTGCCGCTACGACGGTGGCGAATATCGCGCCGAAGGATGTACGCGGCACGTATCAGGGCTTGTACAACCTGGTGTGGTCGCTATCCAACGCGTTTTCGCCGCTTGTCGGAGGCTGGATTTTGAACGCGTTCGGCAGTCACGTGCTGTGGACCTGCTGCACGGTGATGTTCGTAATTGTGGCGATCGGCTTCTACGTGACGCGCGGCCCCCGCGAACGCGCCGCAGCCCGCAATCTTGCGATGGAGGAACTGTAGCGGTTGCGCTGCGCAGGTGGCGTGCGGTAGATACGCCACCGAACTTGCCAGACAACTTAACATAACTTAACGGCAACTTCGCATCTGTTAAGTTCGCTGGTAAGTTGCTGTTAAGTTCGTGCGAAGTTGACGGAAAGCGATGTATTGGCGTGATTGTGTGGCACAAATAATGGACATTGCCGGCAAGACAGGGGTGCATGTGCGCGTATGAAAAAGCGGGAGGCCGCGATTCGGTTGGAATCGCGGCCTCCCGCTATGCGATTTAAAAAATCGGAAAGAAGAGAATCGGTGCCGCAGCGTTCGCTGCGGCGGTGCCTTGCCTCACGCGGTCTGTTTCAAAGAGATGGCCTGACGCGGTTCGGCTTGCCTTCCTGCTTGAAGGTCTTACTTGTTGAGGACCTTCTTCATCAGATCAGCGGAAGCCTTGGCAAGTGCGAACTGGCCGAAGCCCGGATCGATGGAAGCGAGGTTGGAGTTGAGGATCTGGTTGAAAGTGTCGTTGTTCTTCATGATGTTTCCTTTCGGACGACCGCCTGGTTTCTTGCTTCTTTTTTTCTTCTCTACATCGTGCGGTGCGTCGCTATTGTGTTGTTTTTCTTGTTCTTCGTTCTTCTGTTGTTTTTCTGTTGTGCCTTTACTATACGCACGTCGGTATGCGTCTGGCATGCCGCAATCGTCATTTCTATTGTAAAATCATCGGGTTATCTTGAAGAAAATGTGATTACTGTGCCCGCATAACAACACAATCGCCGTATCGTACGCTGACACGAGACGGAACATATCCATTCCCATGTCAACGCACGATACGGCGATATCGGCGTAAATCAGCGGAATAATCGTAAATCAGCGGGGCTGACGGAAGTGACGGTCACCGATTGGATCGAACGGCGTGTGCGGTTCAAGCTGGTACCAGTATGCCACCGACGCGACGTCATCCTGCCGCTCGAAATTGCCGGCTTCCTCGGTGCCGATCTGCTGCCAGGTGACGCGCAGGTCAGAATCGAAATAAATCGGATCCGGAATGTGCCAGCGGTACAGGCCGCGCATGACGGGTGTGGCCACATCCCAGTAGTCGCTTTCGCGGTGCGCGGCAAGACGCTGCGAATAGAACGGGAATCCCAGGTACGGTCCGGTGAACGTGTTCTCGCGCATGCGGCCATGCTCGTCGAAGTCGGCGAAGCTCCACGCGCCGCCGAAGTAGTCTTCCGCTCCGGTGCTGCACCACGTCGGGTACTGTTCATCGCCGTCGATGTACATCTTGACTTCGCCTTCGCCCCACCAGCGGCTTTCCAGCGCGGTCAGCGCAAGGTAGGTGCCGATGTACGCGCCATGGCCGTGCACATTGTCGAGAATCGTGTAGTCACGGGCAATTTCGGTGACGCGTTCGCGGCGCCACTGCGCATGGAAGCGCATCGCATCGGCTGGCAGCGCGTCGTATTCCGTGTAGTCGATTTGGTAGAAGAAGGCCGGCACGTCCTCGTTGTGATCGTTGCGCAGCACAATGCGCGCGTGCTCGAACGGCATGGCGAAATAGCAGTTGAAACCTCGATTTGGCACCACCATGATCGGGATGGAATTGATACGGCAGGCCTGTGCGTGACCGCAGCAGAAGAAATCGCCGATCGGGCACTGCACGGACGGCGTCTCCTCGCCATCCCAATAGAATTCGAGGATGAGATTGCGCAGTACGTTCGGACCGGTCGGGGAAGTGCGGTCGGTGACCGTCATCCAAATGTGGCGAATCACGCCCGGGCCATCGACGTCCATCAGCGTGACCGAATCGCCCGCCTTGATCGTCTGGATGCAAGGGCTGCCCTTACGTGACGGGCCGAGCGCGCTGGCGGCGGTGGCTGCAGTGCCCTTGCCGCCGGTCGGGTTTTCGGCGTTGACGCAACGTGTACGGCCGTGGTCCGTCGCGATTGCTAGCGAATCGAGGGCACCGTTGCCGAAACCGGAAGTCGCCATAGTATTCATATTTGTTCTCCTTACTTGGAAATCTGAAAATCTTGGCAATCGGCCGAACGGGGCCGGCCGATGTTGAAACGTTTCGATTATCCGTATGAAATTATGCTGCCGATATTGCTTGGCCTTGCGATTGGTGTCCGACTGCGGTGCTGGCAATCGCAAGAAAATTTATTGTGTGTCGCCGGACCCCGCTTCCGCAACGGATCCGCGGCGCTTCAGCGCGGGTTCGATGAGCTTGACGGAACCGTTGATATCGGCGCGTTCCTCGATGGCGGAAGTCAGCAGATTCACGGCTTCGGCGCACAGTTCCTCCGGCATGACCGGCATTTCGGTGATGGGGAAGCGCGTAGGCTCGCCCTCGAAATACGTGCCGCACGACAGCACCGAAACGTCCTGCGGAATCGTCATTCCATTGTCGTGCAGCTCCACCAACACTTGGCTGAGCACGCCCGCATTCGCCTGGTTGATGATGGCGGATGGGCGGTCGGGCCGCGCGAAAATGGTGCGGACGAACCGCTTCGCATCGAAACTATCTTCCTCGTAATGCTCGGATTCGATGATTGTCATGCCACGCTCCTTCGCGTGCGCCAGCAGGCTTTCGCGGAAGAGGATGACGTAACCGGAACGGCGGTCGTAATCGGATTCGTTGTTGCGCAGGAACGCGACGGTGCGATGCCCCTTTTCGTACAGAAAATCGACGGCCTTGCGGCCCATCAGCGCGAAATCGATGTCCACGCAGGCGCAGCCGGCATGCGATGACGGATAACCAATCGCCACGCACGGCTTGGGGAAGGTCATGGCCGCGGCCGCACGTTCGTCGTCCTGTTCGACGTCAAGCAGGACGACGCCATCGACGAGATTGCTTTGCGTCACGCGACGAATGTCTTTCGTGGCGTCCGGGCCGGTCAGCAACATCACGTCATAGCCAGCGTTCCTTGCGGCCCATGCGGTGTGCAGAAAGTAGGCGTTGTAGCGGGCTTTGTTGATGTCGCCGCGAATCGGGGAGCTCAGCGCGATGAGCTGGTTGCGCATGCCGCGCATCTTGCGGGCGCTGGCGTCCGGAGTGTAGCCGAGCTTGTCTACGGCAGCCATGACTTTTTCGGTGGTTTTCGCGGAAATCGAACGCTTGCCGGACAGCACGTAGGAAACGGTGCTGGCGGATACTCCGGCTTCGCGGGCGACGTCTTTGATGCCTGTCATTCAGCTCGCTTTCTGTGGTTGTTCCGTACTGTGCGCGTCTGTGCGTCGAATCGTTTCGTCGAAACGTTTCACCTAGCATAACGCAGCGTTACGATTGCTGTCAATCTTCCGTTGCGTCTTTGGTTTCGTATCGTATTTTGCCGGCGATGCGGGGCGGCATAAAGAAAAAGTCGCACGATTCGGCGTCTGTATCGAAACGCCGAATCGTGCGACAGAAAAAGGCAATGCGACCGGTGGTGTGGCCGGCGTTGCGATTGCGGGAAATCAGCCCTTCTTGCCCACCTTGCCGAACGTGAACGCGCGGACGATCGCCACAATGCCGAGCACCACCAGCGCGCAGCCGCCGAAGATGATCATCCAGCCGGTGGACGCCACCGGGCAGAACAGCATCACGCAGCCAGCGATAATCGAAATCAGCGCGTAAATCACAGCCCATGCGGAACTGGGCATACGCCACGATTCCACCAGCGCCATCACGCCTTCCATCATCCAGCCGACGCCCACCACCATGGTGACGACCACTGCCAGCGTCGCGCCGGACAGCGCCGAATTCTTCAGCATGACCACGCCGCCGACGGACAACAGCAGGCCGACCAGAATATCCAGCACACGCCAGCCGCCCGGCAGACCGAGTTCCACGATCGCCGTGACGATACGAACCACGCCGGAAACCACGAAATACGCGCCCAACGCGATCGCTGCGATTTTAAGCGTCGCACCCGGCCAAATAAACAGCGCCAAGCCGAGTACGATGGCGATCACGCCGATGATGCCGTACGCGCCGCGAATCGCGTTCTTCGCACGCTGCGGCAGCCACGATTCCATCAGTTTGAAGGGGCTTACGGGCTTCCATTCGCCGTTGGAATCGTTCGGATTGGGTTGGCCGGGACCGTATGGATAGCCATACGGATAGCCGTAAGGATTATCGAAATAACGCGGGGTTTGCGCGTCGTCCTGTCCGCCGCTTTGCGGGTTCGGATTCATGTTCGGGTTGCTCATAATGTCCCCCTTTTTTCTTTGAGATGCGCCTTAAAACCACTGTTGTTTTAAAGTCGTGTCTCATATTTTAGTCATCATGTCCAATTTCAGCTTTCAACAAAACGCCGAAAACTGTACGGCAAGGCGCAGGACGCACTGCACTGCGCGACGTAAGGCAGCGGGGAAGAAGGACGTGGCGCGACCGGCGATTGTCTCGCAGGCCGCGCCACGTTGCGTAAGTGCGGATGTTGCTGATGTGCGAATACGCTTCCACAACATCCGCGCGAACCTAGAACAGCTTGAGCTGAACGTTGAGGCTGAGCGGCTGGTCGGCGGGCAGCTGGTACTGCTCATGCACCGGCGACATCCACGAATCGTCGCCGCCGACGCCCATTTGCGCGGCCAGCAGACGCAGGAACATGTGACGCGGCTTCGGCAGCTCATCCTGATGCAGCGCCTCTTCCAGCATCGTGCTCGAATACGGCAGTAGGCTCATCGCGAACGGCTTTGCGCCGGCACCGCGCTTCACGCGCACACCGTGGCCGGAATCGTCCGTGATCTCCGCCCAACGCACATCCTCATGATTGCCGGTTTCCTGCGGCAGCAGGTACGGCGCGCAATCATCGCCAGCCGTCGTGCTCCATACACCCAGCTTCGCGTGCCTGCGGTCGGCGTACGTCTCTTCCGGACCGGCGCCGTAGAATCGCAGGTTCGCATATTCCACCGGCAGCGCCCATTCGATACCGAACGCCGGAATCGTTGGCAGATCGCCGCTCTTCTCGCCTGGATACTCGACGTCGAGCGAAACGAGGCCGGCCGTGTCGGCAACGTAACGGACCGTCACTTTCGTGCGCTGCGGAATCGCCAATTCGTACGTATACGTGGCTTCCACGGCATTTTCTCCACGATTTGCGATCGCGCAGTCGACGCAACGCGCATACTTTCCTGCGACCGCCCACGCGGCACGTTCGAAAGCGTGTCCAGCACCGCGATCGTTGTCCGTCAGCGGACGGAACGTGGTGATCGACGGGCGGCGCAGCACGAATTCGCGCTCGCCGAACGTATATGAAACCATACCCCCTTGTGTGCGGGAGAACAGTGCTTCACGACCCTGTCCGCGCACGCCGGCGTTCCAGCGGCCAAGGGTGACGGTGCCGTCGGCCGGAGCTCCGGCCGCGTCAACGGCATCTGCAGTGGTCTTCGCACCTGCCACCACGCACTGGCCGAACGCCAGCTCGTAGCCGGCCGGTGCCCAATCGCAAGCGTTGCCAAGCTGCTGCGATACCTCCAAAACCAGCTCTTCGGCGTTGCTGCGGTAGTCATCAACCGGCCAATCGACTTCGAATGAAGCGCTCTCGCCGGCGGCCACGTCGAAACGGCGCGTAGTCGACCATACCGGCTTGCCGTCGGCCAAAATCCGCAGCACGAAGCGATAATCGCCCGTAGACACGAACAGATTGTCGTTCGTAATACGCGTTTCATCGACCGAAACCGCAATTTTCACGTTCGCATACAGCTGCTTGACTTCCTGCGCTTTCGGCGAGGGGGTGCGGTCGGCGAACAGCAGGCCGTCGCCGGAGAATTCGTAATCGCTTGGACGATCGCCGAAATCGCCGCCGTAGCACATGCGTGTCGTGCCGTCGGGCAGCTTGGTCTCGATTGCCTGGTCGATGAAATCCCAAATGAAACCGCCCTGGTACATCGGGTAGCGTTCCAACGCCGTGTATTCGTCCATATTGCCGCACGAATTGCCCATTGCGTGCATGTATTCGCAGGAAATGTACGGCTTCTTTGGACCGTCCGTATGTGCCGGGCTGCCGTCGTTCAGATAGCGTTCGATTTCGTCAGCATGCGCGTACATACGGCTTTCGATGTCCGTCACATCCTCGAATTCGCGCATGTGCACGGAACCCTCGTAATGTACCGGACGATTCGGATCAATCGTGTGCGCGTGGCGATACATCGCACGGAACACCTCGCCCGCGCTCGACTCGTTGCCAAGCGACCAGATCAGCACGCTCGGATGGTTGTAATCGCGGCGCATCATGCTGTTGATGCGGTCCACGCACGCGCCCTCCCATTCGGGGCGGCTGCCGGGGATGCCGTCTTCAGGACGCTCGACATTGTTTGCCACCCACGTGCCGTGCGTCTCCATATTCGTCTCGTCGATCAGATACAGACCGTACTCGTCGCACAGGTCGTACCAATACTCCTGGTTGGGGTAGTGGGAGGTGCGGATGGCGTTGATGTTGTGCCGCTTGCAGAAAATCACGTCGGAAAGCATGTCCTCGCGGGTGATCGCACGCCCGCGCTTCGCGTCGAATTCGTGGCGGTCCGCGCCCTTGAACACGATGCGCTTGCCATTGAGCGTCATAATGCCGTTTTCGATGCGGAATGTGCGGAAGCCGATCTTCTGCGTCACGGTTTCGATGATGGCGCCGTCATGTCCGACGACGCGTACGGTCAGCGTGTACAGCGTCGGCGATTCCGCGCTCCACGGCGCGATGTTCGTCATTTTGCCGGAATTAAGGGCGATTTCGCCGTTGCAGGCCTGCGTTGATTCCCATACGACATTTCCGTCGCCGTCGCGCAGCGTGCTTTCGATAGTCATCGCGTCGGCGGGGTTGCGCAAGGTGAGTGCCGCGTTGAGTTCGGCGGTGTCGGCCTTACCGGCGGTGTCGGCTGCGGTGTAGTCGGCTTCAAGCTGCACGGTTTCGACGTGCGTATGCGGCTGGGCGGCGAGCTCGACGGTGCGGAACAGGCCGTGCAGTCGCCAGAAATCCTGGTCTTCCAGCCAAGAGGCGCTCGAATATTCGTAGCAGGCGACGGTGAGCGTATGCTCGGCTTCGGGGGAATCGGCGGCGTTGCCATTGCCGTTTCGCAGCGCTTCCGTCACATCGAATTCGCTCGGCGTGAATCCGTCCTCGCCGTAACCCACGAACGTGCCGTCAAGCCATACGTAGATCGCGGTGGCGGCACCGTGGAAGGTGAGGCTGACCGTGCCGTCGTTTTCCAGCGTGCGCGCAAGCTGCGCGTCGAGCGCGAATCGACGGCGGTAGATCGCCACATGGTTGTTTTCCGGAATATTTGGCGCCTGCGGATCCTCGTGACCGTCCCACGGATATTGGATGTTGACGTACTTGTTCTTGAGATAGCCGGCCATCTGCAAGTGGCCCGGCACCTCGATCGCGCCGAAATCGCCATCCTCGAAATCGACGGCCGCGAACGGAGCGCTTTCCACGTCCACGTTGCGCGCTTGTTCGATACGAACCTTCCATTCGCCGTCGAGGCTCTGCTTCGGCTCGCTCGTCTCGCCGATGACATATCGGTGGCTGGAATGTGCCGGCTTGCGGTTCGCTGCGAACACCGTCGGATCGGTGAGCCAGCTTGCACTTGCCGTGGTTGCATGTACGATTGCGAGTTCGGCTGTATCTGCCATCTTGCATCCCCCTGTATTACTTGGTGTCACTGCATCGTTGCGGTTGCGCCGTGCGATGTTGCACGACCGTTTAGTAATGTATTTTACTAACTACCGATAATATATCACACTTCATGGTATCGTGCATCCGTCGCGTGCCATGCATCGTTCCGCCACATGTCCATTTTTCACACGCCGAGGATGTGCGATAATAACAGGATGCGCCGATGGCGTCCGCCCGGTGCCCACAACCGCGCAGCGTTGCCTCGCCTTTGCAAAATGCTTGCGATTCCGCGGATTTTCGATTTCCGCGATTCGAGGCATACGTAAGACGGGGGAGAGCTGACTACTCCGCGGCGCTCCCAAGGAGATCACCATGGATGATCGCAAGAAAGATCAGTCCATCCAGTCCCATGCCAATTTTGACGGCGATTCCGCTACGGGCGATCGCACGCAGATTCGGCAGGATCAGCAAAACCAGCAGCCGCCACAAATCGACCCGTCGCTTGCCGACGCGCAAGCCGTGGCCGCATCGCTCGGCGTCGATCCGAACACCGGTCTGAGCCAAGCCGAAGCTGAACGCCGACTCGCGCAATACGGGCCGAACGAGCTCGCATCCGCACCACCCGTGCCAAAATGGAAGAAGTTCCTGGCGCAGTTCAAAGACCCCCTCGTCTACCTGCTGCTCGCTGCCACCGGCATCTCGCTTGTCGCATGGTTCATCGAAAAAGCCAACGCTGCGCCAGGCGCGGAAGGCGGCGAAATACTGCCGTTCGACGCCATCGTCATTGTGCTTATCCTTATCGTCAACGCGGTACTCGGCTACATTCAGGAATCGAAAGCGGAAGAAGCCGTCGAAGCGCTCTCCCAAATGACCGCGCCGCAAACCAACGTGCTGCGCGACGGCAAAATCGCACGCATCAACACCGTCGACGTGGTGCCGGGAGACATGGTCGTGCTCGGTGAAGGCGACTCCATTCCCGCCGACGGACGTCTGCTCGCTTCCGCCAGCCTGCGCGTGGCGGAAGCGAGCCTGACCGGTGAAAGTGTGCCAGTCGGCAAGAACGTCGATACGCTTGCCGAGGCCAAAGCCCTCGGTGATCGCGCCAATATGGTGTTCAACGGCACGTCCGTGACGCAAGGCACCGGCCGCGCAATCGTGACGAGCACCGGCATGCGCACGCAGGTCGGTAAAATCGCGGACCTTCTGCAGGCCACGGATGATGATGACAGTCCGCTGCAGAAGGAAATGAACTACGTTTCCAAGATTCTCGGCATCGCGGTGTGCATTATCGCGGCGGTCGTGCTGGTGGCGCTTGCGCTGACCGAAGGCTTCAACGACATCCACGACGTAATCGATTCGCTGCTGCTATCCGTTTCGCTGGCCGTCGCGGCCGTGCCGGAAGGGCTCGCCGCGATTCTGACAGTCGTGCTCGCGCTCGGCGTGCGCCGCATGGCCGAACATCATGCGATCGTCAAGAAACTGCATTCCGTGGAAACGCTCGGTTCCGCGTCGGTGATCTGCTCCGACAAAACCGGCACGCTCACCCGCAACGAGATGACGGTGGAACGCGTGGTCACGCCGAGCGGTGAGGTGCAGCTGACCGGCAACGGCTATGCGCCAGAAGGCAGAATGATTGCGATTCCCGACGCTGCTCTGTCTGGTTCCGCCGCTTCCGCCGCACAAGTCGAAGCCGTCGCCACGCTCGCCGTGGGCTCGCTGGCCAACGACGGCGAATTGCGCGAAAACACAGGTGCCGGCGATGGTTCCGCTGCTTCCGACATAACGTGGGAAGCCGTCGGCGACCCGACCGAAGTGTCGCTTATCGTCGCCGCACGCAAGGTGAAGGCCGATCGCAAATACGCCAACTACACGCGCGTCGGCGAGATTCCATTCACCTCCGACCGCAAACGCATGGCCGTCGTCGCGCAGGACAACGCCGATGCCGGGCGTCTCACCGTCTTCGCCAAGGGTGCCCCCGACGTACTGCTCGGCTACTGCAGCCGCATCGCGGTCAACGGTGCCGTACGACCGATGACGCAAGGCGATCGCCAGCAGATCCTCGCCGCCGTGGAACGCCTGTCCGCCGAAGCGTATCGTACGCTGGGCCAGGCGTACCGGCCACTCGGCACCGCGTCGCTCGCCGCAGTGCCAGGCGTGCGCATCAACGCCGCCGGTCACGTGGCGGACATCGCCGACCAAAGCGATGTGCTGGAAAGCGACTTGATCTGGGTCGGCATGGTCGGCATCATCGATCCGCCGCGTACCGAAGTGCGCGATTCCGTCGCCGAAGCGCATCGCGCCGGCATCCGCACCGTCATGATTACCGGTGACCATCCGCTTACCGCGGCACGCATCGCCAGCGATCTGGGCATTATTGAAACGGACGGAGACGGCAGCTCGGTCGGCAGCGCCGACCTTAGTAGCAAAGTGCTCACCGGCGTCCAACTCGACGAGCTGCCGGACGAGCAAGCGTTCGACAAGGCCACCCGCGAAATCTCCGTGTACGCGCGCGTTGCGCCGGAACACAAGCTGAAAATCGTCGAATCGCTGCAACGGCAAGGCAATATCGTGGCTATGACCGGCGACGGCGTAAACGATGCTCCCGCCGTCAAAACCGCGGATATCGGCGTGGCCATGGGCATCACCGGCACCGAAGTGACCAAGCAGAGCGCCAAGATGATCCTCGCCGACGACAACTTCAGCACCATCGTCGAAGCGGTGCGCGAAGGCCGTGGCATTTTCGACAACATCCGTAAATTCCTGCGATACCTGCTCAGCTCCAACGTGGGCGAGGTCTTCACGGTTTTCGGCGGTGTGATGCTGGCCGGCTTCCTCGGCATCACGCAGCCGGGCAGCCAAGGCGTGACCGTGCCGCTGCTCGCCACGCAGCTGCTGTGGATCAACCTGCTCACCGACGCAGCTCCGGCGCTCGCCATGGGTGTCGACCCGTCCACCGACGACGTGATGGCACGCAAACCGCGCAAACTCACCGATCGCGTGATCGACGGACAGATGTGGGGCGACATCATTTTCATCGGTTTGATTATGGCTGCCGTCACGCTGATTGGCATGGACATGCACCTCGCCGGAGGCTTGTTCACCGACCGTTCCGTGGATGCTGTCGGACATGATGCGCAAATGACTGAGGCGCGCACGATGGGCTTCACCATCCTTGTGTTTGCGCAGATGCTCAACGCGCTGTGCTCTCGCTCGCACGACCAATCGGTGTTCGTTGGACTGTTCGCTAACAAATGGCTGTGGGGTGCGATTGCGTTGTCTGCGCTGTTGCAGGTGGTGGTGATTTACGTGCCGTTCCTCAACACCGCGTTCGGCACGATGCCTCTGTCCGCCGGCGCGTGGGTCGAATGCCTTGGATTGGCGATGGTCGTGCTCGTCGCGTCCGAGTTGCGTAAGTGCGTCCTGCGTATGATGAGCAAGGCGTGACGCGCAATGCAATGTGCCGAGCGTGAAACATAATGTGAAACGTAAGGCGTGATGCGCAAGTCCAACTACTGATACGAATCACCCGCAACGGGGGTCGGAAAGGGTATTCTGCTCAAAGCAGCCCGTTTATCATCATTCAAGGGAAGAATATGTTGAACAACGACCCCCAGGGCGGCAATTCGGCGTATAACAATCACAACGCATCAAGTGGTAACACTCCGAATATGCCGTCTCAGCCGACCCAGCCGGCTCAGTCCGCCCAGCCGGCTCAGTCCGCCCAGTCTGCTCAGCCTGTTCAGCCTGCGGCTCCGCAGCAGCCGCGGGCACAAGCCCAGCAGTCGCGTGCCGCATATCCGCAGCAGCCGGTTGCGCAGCCGTCTGCGCAACCGCAGGCTCAGCAGGCTTTCTCACGGCCATCCATGCCGCAGCCGGGGTATCCGCAGCCCGGATACCAGCCTGCACAGGCGTGGCCGCCGCAGCAGCCGCAACCCGGCTATCGCACTCCCCGGTCGGGCTACCAGCCTCAGCAAGTGCCTGCGCCACAATTCGGGTACCAGGTTCCGCAATCGCAACAGCGCCCGCCTATGCCGCAGCCGCAGTCGCAGCCTGTGCAACAGGCGCAAGGGCAGCCGGCATATCAGCTGTACCAATCGCAGCAATATGCGCGTCCGCAATCGGCTCAGGCTATGCCACAACCGCAGTCGCCGCAGCAGTTCCAGCAGCGGGCGCCGAAAACGCAGCAGACCGCACAGCAGCCTACGTCGCGGCCCGCGCAACAGTCGGCAAAGCAGCCTACGCAACAGAAACCGGATGATGAGTCAACCGATAAGAAGCCGGATAAAAAGACTGGTTGGAAGGCGTTCCGCACGCCAATCATCGCTTCCGTCGTGGCGGTCGTGCTCGTCATCGTTGGTTGCGTCGGCTACGCCGCCTATCGCGTGACCGATTATAACAACGAGAAGAAGATCGCGTACTCCAAATACCTCGACAGCAAGAATTACGATCTTCAGGAACCCCAAATCGACCTTCCCGAAGACAATGCGTTCGAGCTTCAATTCGATGACGGCGTCAAATTCGACTGCATCAAGAGCGAGCTGGACAATTGGGGTGGTTCCAAAGCCGTCGATGGCAAATATGCGAAAGTGTATGCGGATGCCGGTTTGACCCAGGAAATCCCCACAAATCTCACCGTATTCGACGATGAGCCTCATCAGGTGCGGGTGACTCCCGGCAATGTTTTCCTGTACGACCAGACGGGACAGAAAGCAGACAAGAGCGACGTCAACAACAAGCGAGACAAAGACTTCGGATCGACTTGGTACGGGTACGGCGGATACTATCTCGTCCGCTATTACGGTGCCAACGGCAAGAAGCTCAAACGTCCCGAAATGACGTATTTCACGGTGCAGAACGATGTGAATTCCAAGAAATTCAGTCTGGACGCACCCACAAACGTGTCTACGACCGTGAGCCCCAAGGGCGGCCTGAGTATCAGCTGGGACAAGGTCTCCGGTGCGGATGAATACCGAATCTATATGCGCGAGGACGATAACACCACCATCTCACGGAAGGAAGGCAACGCGGGATCGTCCTTCTCTCTGATCGGCAAGCTCAAGGGAGACAAGACCTCGTTCGATTCGATCGATTTCGATACGAAACTGAAGAAAGCGCAGGCGGACGCGAAGAAAACCCAGGGATCCGATGGGTATATGCCCAATTGGGATTTCGATGATCAGAACGATTCGTTAAGCCACTTCGTGGTGGGCGATACCGAGGATGACATCATTCTGAATCGTAGAATCGCCGAGAACAAAGGTTTCGACGAAGGCCTGAAACTCAGCAACTACGTGCCTGGCAATGACAACGTCAAACGCGTTTCGGTGTCCGTCGTTGCGGTGAAGGGCGAACGCCGTTCCCCGTTCCAGTTCACCTCCATCAACGGTCTGCTGTCCAGAATACCGGTCCGGACAGCTAGCTTCACGGAAATAGAAGCGGCCAAGGATCTCTGGGACAAGCCCGTGGATGAGTTCAAGAGCCAGCTCGTCGCTTATCTGAGCATGGCCGACGGCACCGTCAAACGCGTGGCCAAAAAACTCGACTTCGACCATGTGGTCCAGAAGGCCGACAAACCGTCGAAGATCTATATTCCCTTCACGATCAACAATGCGGTGCTCAAAGGCTATATCGGCGTCGACCTTGAGGATTTCGGAAACGATATCGGGCAGGTCAAATCCATCGCCTCCGCCACGTTCGCGGACTACGAGAAGCAGGGAGTGACTACCGGCGGCCTGAGTTCCATGCCCAAGATGACGGACGCCGAAGCCGAGCAATACAAGAAGGTCAAGCCGTCCACCGAGACGCCTGATGTTCCCTACAAGGTCAACGGTTCCACCCCGTATGTCAGATTCATCGCCGCGAACCTGTTGGCGGGGAACCAGGTCATGGACATCACCAAGTTCAAGAATGATGGCATTGGCTCCACGTCGTTCGACGATGCTGTGGGCGAGGCCGTGTACCAGAATCCGCTAATCCTCGCCGGCACCTATGCGACGCAGGTCACCGAATCCAAGGGTCGTTCGATCGGAATCGTCAAGTTGTACTCTACTCCGGAAGCGAGCCCGACATCCGAACGTGATGAGCTGAACGCCCTGTTCAAGCGGGTCGCGTCCGAGATAACGAATGACGGCATGACTCCGGAGCAGAAGGCTGCGGCCATCGACGCATGGGTTTGCGCGCATATTGATTACGATTACGACGCATTCAATGCCAGCAAATCCGTTGAGGCCGGGCAGATGACCAATACGGAACGGGACCAGCAGTATCCGCATGCGTGGAATGCCACGGCGGTCACGACGGGTAAGGGCGTGTGCATGTCGTATGCCTACGCGTTCAAGGGCATTGCCGATGAGGCCGGCCTGAGGAGCATCGTCGTATTGGGCAACGCGTACGGCGATGACGGACAGGGCGGCGCTCACGCGTGGAACCTTGTCAAGGCATCGGATGGTTCCTGGCGTACCGTCGACAGCACGTGGAACGACAATGGTTCCCTGTCCATGCAAGACTGGCTGATGATCGACCAGGACAAGCCCGCCCAAGGGTACCGCAAGTACAATTCCCAGGCGTTGGTGGACGCGCAGATCGATTCGGTCCCCGGTTACCGTGCGCACATGGAGTGACGCCGTCGTTCGCGCGCCCGTCGTTTCGCATCCGTCTTATAGCGCCGCCGCGCTAGACTGGATTGCGATTGGCGGGCGCGCATTGGTTGCGCGTCCGTTCGTATGACGATTGTTCCGGCGTTTTTTGGAGGAATTTCGATGCTGCTGTCCGATCGCGACATTCTCGCCGCACAGGCCGACGGTCATATCTCACTCGATCCGTGGACCCCGGAGATGGTGCAGCCGGCGTCGATTGACGTGCGATTGGACCGTTTCTTCCGTTTGTTTAACAATCATGCGTACACGTACGTGGATCCGGCTGAGAATCAGGGCGAGCTGACCGAACAGTTCGAAGTCAAACCGGACGAACCGTGGATCCTGCACCCGGGCGAGTTCGCGCTCGGGTCCACATGGGAGTATGTGAAGCTCGATGCATCCATCGCGGCTCGTCTTGAAGGCAAAAGCTCGCTCGGTCGTCTCGGCATCCTTACCCACTCCACCGCGGGCTTCATCGACCCTGGCTTTGAAGGTCATATCACGCTGGAATTGTCCAATGTGTCGACACTGCCGGTGAAGCTGTGGCCGGGCATGAAGATCGGCCAGATGTGCTTCTTCCAGCTGAGCTCGCCGGCCGAGCATCCGTACGGTTCCGCCACGACCGGTTCGCACTATCAGGGCCAGCGCGGTCCGACCCCGAGCCGTTCCTACGTGAACTTCTATAAGGCCGACATCACCGACTAATCCGACTGTTCTAACTGACCCGGATCTACAGGATGCCCGGCGCGATGTTGTGCGCGGCAAGCCAATCGCGCAAATCGCTGAACTCCTCCATACTTACGGAATGGTCGAGCCCACGATAGCTTTTCTCCGTAAGGAACGTGTGCTCGTCCAGCCACGCGGCGGTCGCGAACAGTTCCGGCATGGGAATCACGGTATCGTTCTTGCCATAGCCGAAGAACGTCGGAATGTTGAGTTCAGCCACGCGATCGTCCGCCGGCGCGGTTCCCGCAACAGTGCCGGGCGCAAGAAAACCGGACAACGAAATCGTCGCCGCGTAGCGTTCCGGGTGCACGCGCAGCAAGTGAATCGCCAGCAGACCGCCCTGCGAAAAACCAATCGGCACCACGGCACGGTCGTCGGGAATGTTCGCCGAAACCCAATCGTCGATTGCTTTCGCTGCGGCGAATGCGTCACGGTCCAAATCCTCGCCGGTATCCACACAATCATGCAGCCACGAGTACGCGCCGGGTGCAAAGCGGCCAGCCGGCTGCAACGTCAGCGGCGCGCGCAACGAGGCGAAATCGTTGTATGGCGCGACGTAGCGCATCATGTCGGCCAAGTCCGTCTCGTTCGACCCCCAGCCGTGCAGACACAGGAACAACGGTCGTTTCGGCGCGGTGTTGCCGCCGCCGCGCGAATACTGCACATGCGTGATTTGCAGCGGTTCACCGAAACGTCCCGGCACCACGTCCGATTCGCGGCCGATCAGCTTGGTCTTATCATTGCTGTCTGCGCTGCCTGTTGTGTTTTCGATTGCGTCGCTCATGATTTCCAATATAGCGTGCGATTGTGGCGTACGCTCGCAGTGCGAAAAGATCCGTGAAAAGGGACGTGAAACAAGCCGTGAAACAAGCTGGGAAAGGGAGGCGAAGCAAGCGGCGAAAAAAGAAGACCCCGGCGGGATTGGCCGCCGGGGAGAGAAAGGAGAGAGAAGAAGAAAGGGTTCAATTGTCGGGAACTCTTGTGTTCCTGGTCGGCTCGTTGTGCTGACAGTTCATATATAACCATTCGATGCTGAGCGCATGTCTGGTGTTTTCTGAAAACTTCCTGAGAATTCGGCGGCATATGTCCAGGCGGATCAGAATTCTGATGAGCCGTCTTTATCTTCCGCGTCAGAAACTCATGCAGGATCACGAGTAATTGCTGACTTGAACAGCCGTGACAGGAGCGTTCATATTGGCCTTGGTGTGAGGTCCGAACTTAGTGCCCCATCCAACAACGTCATAGCCATGTCTGTACCAAGCTTTTGCCGTATGAGAACCAGTCTCCCAAGAGATGCGGTAGGGCCAATTCCCGGTCTTCGTTCCGGTCCCGCTAAATCCGAAGTCCGCATAAGGAACACGATTGTGGATAAGGCATGAGTCATGGCCATTGCAAATATTGTTGACCGTAATCCTAGGCTTCGTTATACCTTCGCTCACGGCGGTAATTTTCCCTGTTTCAGCATCGATGTCAACAGTTTTCTCTGCATCGGATTGGAGGAAGTCGTACAGATCTTCCGCGGTCATAACGCCGCGTGATTGTATTTGCACGTCGATGACGGACATATCCAATGATGCGATGTCTTGCTGATCATCGTTTGTAGACGCATGAGCGGTGACAGGCAGAGCCACCATAAGTGCTAGACCAATGAAAAGGGCAGATATTCTCTTGACTATTTTCATTCAATCCCCTTTCTTTACAATGCCGATGAAGCATGACTAAACAATAGGCTATTAGGGGTATTTGTCAATCATCTTTTCGAAAGGAGCATTCGTGTCTAAATGAAACAGATAATTCTCATCTTTGCAGAGTTATCCACATTGTTTTCACTTCGGCTTATTTCCGACCGGATGAAGTGAAAAACCTCATCTTTATTCCAAGATACCTACTTTGTCTCAAATATTCATGCGTTATCATATGCAAAAGTTTTAAAAGCGCTCTTGGGTTCTGTTCCGATGATTTTCGGATGCGGACGCGTGATCCCTGCTCTTCCGTTCCTTGAGGTATTTTTCCTCGGTAGGAGGGATACATGGGATTGGCTGTTCGCGCTGGTAATACAGGTATATGCCGTGGCCGCTAAGCACGATGAACGTGCGAGGGAAACGTGTATCCTGAGCGCGCAACCCGGGTCAGATCTGCGCGTCCGCATCCACGCTCATCACATACACGTTGCGTCGCAGCTGCTTGCTTTGCGCACGCGTGATGTCGCCGGCCTCATACATGTCCTGGATGACACCCAGCTCGATGCCGTAGCTTTCGCGCTTGACCTCCTCGGCCTGTTCCTGCGCTTCGGCGCTGATACCCATATTCGGACGCGCCCTCAACGCGGATTCGCTGCGTCGGTAGTCCAACAGCAGGCCGGAGCAATGCTCGGTGTTGTACGTGTCTCCGCCCATCTCCTCATACAGTCGGTCGATCACATGTTCGATCGCATCCACCTGCACCACACGCGTATGCGCGAACAGCTCATCGTCGGAGAACAGCGGGGTCGTGCGCCGGATACGGCTGTTCATGCGTTTCGCCAACGTGCCCATGCGCCGCTGCAGCGCCTTGTACCGGCCTTTGACGCGCCAGATCATACGGCCTGAATTGTGTGCGGTTTCGATGTGGCGCAGCGAGCTCATGATCTGGTCGAGCAGGCGCTCGCAGGCCTCGGCCTCCAGATCGTTCGCGGCGCGGTTCTCGGCGGGATTCGCCTTGATCGCCGCGCGCACGCCCGCCAGACGGTTCTTGACGTACTCCTTCTCCCAGTTGAGCGCGTCGATCTGCAGCTGCATATACCCCTGCGGATCGATTTCGCCAGTGCGCTGTTTCAACCGCGTGATGCGTTTCGTATAGGAATCGATGACCATAAGCACCGCCCGACGGTTGTCTGGCGTGACACGGCCCGACAGCTCTTCGACCGTCCGCCGCAGCACTTCGATGGTGATCTCCGTCATTTCCGTCGACGTGTCCTTGTCACGATTCGGCGCAAGCAGCGGCAGCAGGAAATTCGCCAGCAGCAGCGTTACCACGATCACGCCGCCGGCTATGAAGATCAGTTCGTCGCGCATCGGGAAATCCGCGCCGGCCGCCAGCGTGTACGGAATCGTGAACATCAGAGACAGCGTGATGGTGCCCTTCGGTCCACCGAACGTCATCACCGCGGCGGACCGCCAGCGTTTCGCCGTCATCTTGCGCCGCTTGCCGGTGGTGGTGTCGCGCGCGAGCCGCAGCATCAGCGAGATCCACAGGAACCGCATGGCGATCACCACGGCGGAGACGGTGAGGATCGCGCACATCAGCAGGCCGTTGCTGATGTGCGGATCATCCCAGCTGGCCGACATCGCGTTCGGCAGCAGCATGCCGAGCAGGATGAACACTGTGCCGTTGAGCGAGAACGACAGCACGCCCCACACGCTTGACGATACGATGTTCGTGCGTGCCACATTCGGTCCGATGCCGGTGCGGTCGAATCGGATGATCAGGCCCGCGGCCACGACCGACAGAATGCCGGAGACGTGGACCGCCTCTGCACCCAGATACAGGATGAACGGCAGGAATAGCTCCATGAGAATGCGGCTGGTAGTCGTTTCCCAGCCGAGGGAGCGCAGTGATTCGAACAGCAGGTCGGCCATGGTGCCCACCACAAGGCCGAAGATCGCGCCGCCGAAGAACGAGATCACGAATTGCGCGGCCGATTCGCCCACTTCGAACACGCCGCTGACCGCCGCCGCGATGGCGAACTGGAAGCCGACGATACCGGAAGCGTCGTTGAACAACGATTCACCCTTCAGTACGCTCGTTTGGCGTTCGGTCAGCGCCGCCTCCTTGCCGAGCGACGACACTGCGACCGCATCGGTCGGCCCGAGCGCGGCACCGAGCGCAAGTGCCGCAGCGAGCGGAATCGCCGGCCAGACGGTGTGCAATGTGAAACCGACCGCCACCATGGTCGCGATCGCCAGGCCGATCGCCAGCGACAATGACAGTTTGACGGATTTCAGTAGCTCGGTTTTGTCAATCTCATGCGCTTCCAAATACAGCAGCGGCGCGATGAACAGCACCATGAACAGTTCAGGGCTGAGCGTCACGTCCGGAAAGAACGGCAGCTGTGATGCCAGCGCGCCCAACGCGATCTGCACGAGCGGCGTGGAGACCTTGGGTATGAAACGACTTAAGAAGGAGGATAATACGACGGCAGCGATGATGCATAGAATCAACTCGAATACCGCCAACGTGCCTCCTTCGCGCGTGTTTCCAACCTTTTCCAGCCTACCAAGAGGCGGTTATGAGCGTGTTTCGCCATGGGCTGACGTTCGTGCCGCTTCGGTTGGGCGCGCAGGTCGGGCATGCAGGTCGGACGTGCGGACCAGTCGTGCGGAGCGGTCGTATGGCCGCCGCTACACTGTGGCGTATGCGATGGGACGATGATATGGAACCGGCGATTGCGCTGGCCCGCGAAGCCGCCGCGGATGGCGAGGTGCCGGTCGGTGCCGTCGTGCTTGCCGCTGACGGACAGGTGATTGGCCGCGGGCGGAACCTGCGTGAGACGCATGCCGATCCGCTTGCCCACGCCGAAGTCAAGGCGATGGCTGAAGCGGCCGCCTCGCTTGACACTTGGAATCTCGCTGATTGCACGCTTGTCGTTACGTTGGAGCCGTGCCCTATGTGCGCCGGTGCCTGCCTGCAGACGCATATCGGACGTATTGTGTTCGGTGCGTGGGATGCCAAGTTGGGTGCATGCGGTTCGGTATGGGATATTCCCCGCGATCCGCACGTCGGACTTGTACCGGAAGTGATTGGCGGTGTGCGCGAAGCGGAATGCGGGCGATTGATGACCGATTTCTTCGCGCGTCGACGCTAATTACTTTCCGAAAGAAACAAACACGCAGGGCGACGAGAAGAAAAGCGGTATGCAGTATCATCAAAGCGTCATACCAACCAAGAATCGCAAGAAAAGGATGCTGCAATGACGCTCATTCAGACTTTCCACGGCACCGCTTCCAACGGCACACCCCTTACCGCCGTGTATGCCGAGCAGCCGGCTGCCGCCGCAGCTTTTGCTCTGGTGTTCCCCGGCAGCGATTTGCCGAGATTCGTGCATTGGGGTCGCCCGCTCACCGCACCGGAAACCGTGATCAACACGTTCGACGCGCTCGCTCCGCAGCGTGTTTCCGGAGCCCTCGACTACACCGCATGGCCGAGCGTGCTGCCGACACAGTCCGAAGCGTGGTCCGGCTCTGACCGTTTCGACGTGCGCCGTGACGGCGTGGAACTGTTCTGCAAGTTCCAGGTCACCGACATCAAAGCCGAAACCGTGGCCGCCGGCAAAACCTACACCATGGCCGAAAAAGACGGCTACCCCAGCTGGAACGTGGCCTCCGAGCCCAAGCAGACGCCTACCGTCACCGTCACTGCCGAGGACGTGGAACAATGCGTGAAACTTACGTGGACCTGTGAGCTCGATGAAACCGGCCTCATCCGCCAGCATGCGGAGGTGACGAACACCGGCGAGGGACGACTCGAGATCGGCAAGATCGAACTTGCATTCAGCGTGCCCGCCGACGCCAACGAGATCCTCACCACCACCGGTCACCATCTGCGTGAGCGTTCCCCACAGCGCCAGGACTTCACCATCGGGCGCTTCGCCAAATCCTCCATGATCGGCCGCCCCGACTTCGACGCCACCCTGCTGCTCAGCGTTGGCGAACACGGCTTCGGTTTCACCCACGGCAACGTCTACTCCGCGCACGTGGCATGGAGCGGCAACAGCGTGCTGTCCGCGGAACGACTGCCCTACACCACTGGCGTGATCGGTGGCGGCGAAGTGCTCTTCGGCGGCGAAGTCGGTCTGGAACACGGTGAAAGCTACACCACGCCATGGCTCGTCGGCTCTTACGGCGAGGGGCTCAACGAAGTCGCCTCACGCTTCCATGGTTACATCCGCCGCGTGCACCGCGACTGGCTCGTGGACCATGGCATCGCGCCCAAGCCGCGTCCGGTCATCCTCAACACATGGGAAGCCGTCTACTTCAACCACGATTACGACACCCTGACCGCGCTCGCAGACAAGGCCGTGGAAAGCGGCGTGGAACGCTTCGTCGTGGATGATGGCTGGTTCGGTGCCCGCCGAGACGACACCGCCGGTCTGGGCGATTGGCAGATCTCACAGGACGTTTGGCCCGATGGGGACAAGTCCCTCAAGGCGCTCGCCGACTACGTGCACGGCAAAGGCATGGAGTTCGGCCTGTGGTTCGAACCGGAAATGGTCAACCCGGACTCCGATATGTTCCGCGCCCACCCGGACTGGGTGCTGAAGCCCACCGCCAACCGTCTGCCGATGCAGGGGCGCACTCAGCAGGTCGTCGATCTCACCAATCCTGACGCGTACGCGTACATCTACGGCGCCATGGACAAGCTCGTCGGCGAACTCGGCATCGACTACATCAAATGGGATCACAACAAATACGTCACCGAAGCGGTGTCGCCGCGCACCGGACGTCCCGCCGTGCACAACCAGACGCTCGCCGTGTATCGGATCTTCACCGACCTGAAAGCGGCCCATCCCGGTCTGGAAATCGAAAGCTGCTCGTCCGGCGGCGGCCGCGTCGACCTCGGTATCCTCGAAGTCGCCGATCGTATCTGGGGTTCCGACTGCGTCGACCCGGTGGAACGTGCCGACATCCAGCGCTACACGTCGCTGCTCGTGCCGCCGGAGATGATCGGAGAGCACGTGGGCGCTTCCCCGGCGCATTCCACGCACCGCGCCACCTCCCAGGAGATGCGCATGGCCATGGCCTTCTTCGGCCACATGGGCATCGAATGGAATCTGCTCAAGGAACCGCAGGAGGACATCGACAAGCTCGCCGAATGGACGGCCGAATTCAAAAAGCATCGTGAATGGTTCGCCGTCGACACCGCGGTGCATTCCGACGCCGCCGATCCGGCCGTGCGCGTGGACGGCTGCGTCATGCCGAACAAGGCTGCCGCGATCTACCGCTTCACGCAGCTGACCACGTCGCAGACCTACCCGGCCGCTCCCGTGAAGCTGCCCGGCCTCGATCCGGACGCCGTATACGAGGTATCCCCGCTCGACGTGAGCCTCGACCTGGCCAAGCAGGACATCGGCAACGGCCAGAGCCCGCTCGGCTGGTGGACCGCCGACGGTGTGAAGATGACCGGCCGCGCGCTCGCCACCTACGGCATCCGTCCGCCGGCAATTCATCCGGCGCAAGCCGTCCTGTTCAAGGTGGTGCGCGTCTGAAGTAACTGGTTTACTTTCTGATTCGCTTCCGATTTATTTTTGATTTGCCGGCACTGACCCCCTTCAGCGCCGGCAAATCGTGTAATCAGCCTATGTATCGGCTGTATCGGTCTGCGTAGTCAGCCCACATACTGCCGAATCGCCTGCGCGGCGGCGGCTTTGCCCCACATCGCCCAGTCGTGGTCGGCGATTTCGAAATCGACCGGCGCCGCCTGGCTGTGCCGGTACATATTGATGCCGTTGCGCAGGTCGCCCACGCCGAGTTTCGCGATGAACGACGATTCGCCGGCGATCATGATTTTGTCGGGCATGGCAAGATTGGCGATGGTCGCGATCAGCGTGCCCAACCGGAAGCAGGTGCGGTTCACCAGATTCGTGGCCTGTGTTTTGCTGGCGCGCGCGGCGGCCGCGAATTCGTCGAATGTGGCCGGCCGGCCGATTATCTTCGAATATTCCGTTGCGATCGAATTGTCAGTCAGGCACGTCGCGCATCCCTTATGTCCGGAAATGCAGCGCGGTCCGTCCGGATCGACAAGAATGTGCCCGACCAGTCCGTAGCTTTTATCGGGATTGTTGACAGGCTCGCCGTTCACGGTGAGCGAGTAGCCTACGCCGATGCCGATCGTCACCACGGCGAAACTGTTCAATCCGACGCCCGAGCCGAACAGGCATGCGTCCACCGCCAACGAATCGATATCGTTGTAAATGCCGGTCGGCAGGCCGGTCGCCTTGCGAATCATCGCCGAAAATTCCACCGGCTTCGACCAGTGCAGGAACGGTGCGAACGTCGTCACCGAATCGTCCGTGATATGTCCGCCCAATGAGACGCCGACCGCGCACGGTGCGGGCAGGCCCGACATGACCGCCTCGTCGGCGCAATCCATGGTCAGCTGTTTGATGACGTCGACCACCGATTCCGGCGAATCGTCGTCGAGCGGCAGGTCATGGCAGCCGGTCACGATCTGTCCGATCGCGTTCACGGCCACGGCGGTGATATGGGTGGTGTTGATTTTCATACCGACGAACGTGCGTGCGTTGGCCACGATGCGCAATCCGGTCTGCGGGCGGCCGCGGCGTTCCGTATTTTCTTTCTGTCCCGACTTCTGCGCCGCTTTTTGGGAATTTTTCCGTACGAAATCCTTCGGCAGCCTGCCGCCATGCCCCGCTGCCATTGGCGTCTCTTCGATCACGCCAGCGTAAATCAAATCACTGGTGATGCGCGATACCGCGCCTTGCGAAAGGCCAAGGATCTGTGCCAGCGTGATGCGCGAAATCGGACCGTACTTCATAATGCAGGCCGCAACCTTATGCGTGTACTCCGAGCCTTCAAACCAGTGTGGAATCGGGGAAATCGCCATATCGGACCGTCCTTACCGTCTATTTTCTTTCCAAGAATAACAAAATAACCGTTTTTTATTTCCGTACAGTGCGGGCGCGCGGAAACTGGGAATGAAAACAAGCCGATTCTACAATTAAAAAGCAACGGAGGCTGGTAATGAAGCCGGCCTGCCGTGAAAAAGGAAAATACAAAGGAGTCGAGAGAATGAAACCTGATTCCAATGCCAACACAGGCACCTTCAGGCGGATCGCGGGCCGTGCTATTACGGCTGCATGCGCGATTGTGCTGACGGTTGGGCTCGCGGGCTGCGGCAACAGCACCGCCGGCACGGTCACCTTGGATTTCTTCCAATTCAAGTCCGAGGCGGCGGATTGGTTCACCGCCAAGGCGCGTGAATTCGAGAAAACCCATTCCAACATCAAAGTCAATGTCAACAATTCGTCGGACGCCACCACCGATCTGCGTACGCGACTGGTGAAGAACCGCGAACCCGACGTCATCACCATCAACGGCGACATCAATTACGGCATGCTCGCCGAAGCGGGCGTCTTCCACGATTTCACCGACGACGAGATCGTCGACGAGCTCAATCCGGGCATGGTGAACATCGCGAAGAGCCTCGTGCAGACCACCGACAAGTCCAAGAAGCGTCTGTACGGTATTCCGTACGCGGGCAACGCAAGCGGCTACATCATCAACGCCGATGTGTGGAAGCAGGCCGGCGAGGATCCGGACAATCCGCCGCAGACGTGGAGCGAATTCATCGCGCTGCTCAAGCGGCTCAAGGCCAAGGGCGTCACGCCGGTTGAGGCGAGCACCGCCGATCCGTGGACGTTGCAGGCGCCGCTTGCATCGCTGAATTCGACGCTGGTGCCGGAATCGGAATACGCGTATCTCAAGGACGGCAGCAAGACCTTCTCCGACTTGTGGACGCCCGTCAGCGGCAAGCTGATTGAAATTTACCAGAACTACACGCAGAAGAATCCGGCCGTCACCTACCAGCAGGCTACGCAGGACATCGCTTCCGGCAAGGCCGCGATTCTGCCGCTCGGCACGTACGCGATTCCGCAGATCCGTCTGATCAACAAGGACGCCAATCTGCGGTTCGCGCAGATGCCGGCCACCGACAACGTCAAGGAACAGCAGCTGACCGCCGGCGACGACGTGATGCTGACGATCGGCGCGCATACGAAGCATTACACCGAGGCTCGCGAATTCGTCGACTTCCTGATGAGCGAGGAGAACGTGCAGGATTACTCCAAGCAGCAGTCTGCGTTCACCCCGTACAAGGATACGTACGTCGGCGATGAAGCGTTGAATGGCGTGCTCGACTTCTACAAGGCCGGCAAGCTGGCTGATTTCTGTGACCACTACGTGCCGGCAAGCATCAACCTCGCCGGTTTCCTGCAGACGTTGGTGCAGTCGGGCAATACTAAACGATTCCTGAACAGCATGCAGTCGGAATACGACAAGATCGAAGCCAGGAACTTCAGGTGAGGGGAGGAGCGACAATGACTGGCAATATCTCGGCCAAGGCCGACAAGGCCGCCGCAAAGAAGCCGAAGAAGGTTTCGAAATACTCCAAGCGCAAGGTCGATCCGGCGTTCTACTGGATGACCATTCCCGCGATGATTCTCGTGTGCATCTTCCTGTACCTGCCGTTCCTGCAGGGCGCGATGTACTCGTTCACCAATTCGCAGGGTTACGGCGATTACAAGTTCATCGGCTTCAAGAACTACATCGCGATGTTCCAGGACGCACGCGTCGGCCACGCGTATCTGTTCACGATTTTCATCGCGATTCTGATCACGCTCGGCACGAACATCCTCGGCATGTTCCTGGCGGTGCTGCTGAACTCCAAAATCGCCTTCAAGAACGGCTTCCGAGCCATCTTCTTCATTCCGTACACCCTGTCGGTGCTGGTCATCGGCTACGTGTTCAAGTACATCTTCATGACCCCGCTGCCGGCCCTCGGCCAGGCGCTGCACATCGATTGGCTGTCCACGTCCATGATCTCCAATCCGGATCTGGCATGGTTCCCGATCGTGTTCCTGTCCATCTGGCAGGGTGTGGCCTACTCCACGCTGCTGTACTTGGCGGGTCTGCAGACCATCGACAACGAAATCTATGAGGCCGCGTCCATCGACGGCGTGAACGCCTGGCAGAACTTCTGGCAGATCACGTTCCCGCTGATTGGCCCGTTCTTCACCATCAACATGGTGCTGAGCCTCAAGAACTCGCTCGGCGCGTTCGACCAGGTCATGGCATTGACCAAGGGCGGTCCGGATTCCAAGACCGAAACCGTCTCCTACCTGATCTTCCAGAACGGCCTGGGCAACGGCGAATACTCCTACCAGATGGCGAACGCGGTCACGTTCTTCATCGTGCTGGCAATCCTCGCATTCGTGCAGCTGAAGTTCTTCAGCGGCAAGGAAAAGGTCTGAGAGTAAGGGGAAGAAATCATGACTAGCGCAACTGTTGCAACCAAGCCGGCCGCCGCGCAAAGCGGACAATCGCAAGCGAAGCCGGAGAAGATCCGCAAGGACCACAGCATCAACTGGTGGCTGACGGCGGCCGTCGCCGTGCTGAGCCTGACGGTGCTCGTGCCGCTGTACTTCGCCGTCGTCACCGCGCTGAAGACGCCGGGCGAAGCGGGCACGTTCAGCCTGCCGACCACGTGGGAATGGCATAATTTCGCGGACGCGTGGAACAAGGTGAACTATCCGAAGGCCGCGCTCAATTCCGCGATCATCACCGTGTGCGCTGTGGTGCTGACGCTGCTGACGAACACGTTCGTCGCGTACGCCGTGGCAAGGAACATGGATAAGCGGTTCTTCCGCTTCCTGTACTACTTCTTCCTGGCCATGATGTTCGTGCCGTTCACCG
The DNA here is from genome assembly GCA_959028125.1 of uncultured Bifidobacterium sp. GTDB lineage: Bacteria > Actinomycetota > Actinomycetes > Actinomycetales > Bifidobacteriaceae > Bifidobacterium. The sequence continues at coordinate 69,043 of CAUFQQ010000011.1, forward strand.
TCGTCATGCTGCCGATCGCCAAGGAAATGGGCACCCTGCACCTGGACAACCAGCTCGGTCTGATCATTCTGTACACGATTCTCGGCATCGGCACGAACCTGTTCATCGCGATCGGCTTCATCCGTTCGATTCCGATTTCGTTGGAAGAGGCGGCGCGCATCGACGGCGCTTCGACCTGGCGCATCTTCTGGACGATCATCTTCCCGCTGATGGGCCCGATCAACGCCACGATCGCCATCCTGACCGCACTGTGGGCGTGGAACGACTTCCTTCTGCCGTTGATCACGCTGACCGACCAGAGCAATCAGACGATTCCGTTGGCGCAGTACGTGTTCCAGAGCCAGTTCACGTCGAACTATCCGATGGCCTTCGCCTCCTACCTGATGGCCATGGCCCCGGTGCTTATCGTCTACGTCTTCGCCCAAAAGTGGGTCGTCGGTGGTGTGATGAGAGGAGCCGTGAAGTGAACAGTCCTGTGGACTGTTCATAGGTTCCTCCTGAGCGAGCCGATAGGCGAGCGAAGGCAGGAACAACGCGGCCGTAGGCCGTCTGCTTGTGAAGTAAAACTTCACAGCGCCGAGCGGGAATCCTCGTTTCCCCTTTTTCGAGGATTCCCGCTTTTCGTATGCATTGATGTGATTCCGAAGGGCGCATCCCGCTTGCAATATATCTTTCATTTCCTGCTTTGCAAAACGCGCCGCAGGCAAGAAAGAAAAAACGCTTTACGTACCATGGGATATAGCAAAGTTCATCCATTCCACTTAGGCAAAGGAGCTCAATCGCGATGACGAATTTCAATCGTTCCACTCTTCCTGACACCGTCCGTTCGAATGGCGCCACCCCGAATCCGTGGTGGGCGAACGCGGTGGTCTACCAGATCTACCCGCGTTCCTTCCAGGATTCCAACGGCGACGGCATCGGCGACCTGAAGGGCATCACCAGCCGCCTCGACTATCTCGCCGACCTCGGCGTGGACGTGCTGTGGCTGTCCCCGGTGTACAGGTCCCCGCAGGACGACAACGGCTACGACATCTCCGACTACCAGGACATCGACCCGCTGTTCGGCACCTTGGAGGACATGGACGAGCTTCTCGCCGAGGCGCACAAGCGCGGCCTGAGGATCGTGATGGACCTGGTCGTCAACCACACGTCCGACGAGCACGCCTGGTTCCAGGCCTCCCGCGACAAGGACGACCCGCACGCCGACTGGTACTGGTGGCGTCCCGCCAGGCCGGGCCACGAGCCGGGCACCCCGGGCGCCGAGCCGAACCAGTGGGGCTCCTACTTCGGCGGCTCCGCATGGGAGTACGACCCGAAGCGCGGCGAATACTTCTTCCACCAGTACTCCAAGAAGCAGCCCGACCTCAACTGGGAGAATCCCGAGGTGCGCAAGGCCGTCTACAAGATGATGAATTGGTGGATGGATCGCGGCATCGACGGCTTCCGCATGGACGTGATCACCCAGATCTCCAAGACCGTCGACAAGAACGGCAGGCTGCCGGGCGAGGACGGTTCCGAAATCGCCGATCTGCCGGTCGGCGAAGAAGGCTATTCCAGCCCGTTCCCGTTCTGCTCCGACGGTCCGCGCATCGACGAGTTCCTCGCCGAAATGCGCCGTGAGGTATTCGAAGGCCGTGAAGGCTACATCAACGTGGGCGAGGCTCCGGGCATCACCCCGGCCCGTAACGAGCACGTCACCGATCCGGCCAACAAGGAACTTGACATGCTATTCCTGTTCGACCATGTCGGCATCGACCAGGAAGGCTCCAAGTGGAATACCGTGCCGTTCGAGGTCAAAAACCTGCGCGACCGTATGACCGAGCAGCAGGAGGCCGTGAGGAAGGCCGGTTGGGCCAGCCTGTTCTTCTGCAATCATGACCAGCCGCGCGTGGTCTCCCGTTGGGGCAACGACTCCGACCGCGATTCGCGCGAGCTGAGCGCCAAGGCGTTCGGCATGGTGCTGCACATGCACCGCGGCACCCCGTACATTTACGAAGGCGAGGAACTGGGTATGACCAACGCCCACTTCACCAAGCTGGAACAATACCGCGATTTGGAAGCCCTCAACGGCTATCGCCAGCGCGTGGAGGAAGCCAAGTGCCAGTCGTCCGAATCCATGATGGCCGCCCTCGCCCTCATCGGCCGCGACAACGCGCGCACCCCCATGCAGTGGGACGCCTCCAAATACGCCGGCTTCACCGCGCCAGACGCGCCCGTCGAACCATGGATCAGCGTCAACCCGAATCATGTGGAAATCAACGCGGCCGAGGAATTCGACGATCCGGATTCCGTGTACACGTTCTACAAGAAGCTCATCGCCATGCGGCACAACAGCGCCACCATCTCCACTGGCGAATGGCATCTGCTCGCCGCCGACAGCGATCAGGTGTATGCTTTCACGCGCACCAATGGCGACGACACGATTCTTGTCGTGGTCAACCTCACCGACAGGTCCGCGGCGCTGCCTTCGGACGTGGCGGAGCTGCTTTCCGACGGCGTGTCCGATCCGCAAGTACTGCTCAGCACCTATGATGCTATGCATAGTGTTAAATCGATCGCTCGTGGCGAGCTCGCTCGCTGGGAGGGAGTCGTGATTCAGCTCTGATCGATCTTTCCCTATAAACTCTCTGCGGAACGTCCGGCAGGTTCATCACGAAACCTGTCGGACGTTTCTTTTTCCGTGCGATTCTGAGGCACGGCCGGGATTCGATTGCGATTCGGCAATCGCACGGCATTTTCGGCAGACGTGCGCTTACAATAACGTCCATGGAACAAAACGAGGTGCTCAAAGCATTGCGGCGTGATCATGCCGCTGAATTGAAACTGGCCGCCGAACGACTGAAGGGCACCGCACGCCACACGGAGATTATTCCGTCCCCGGTGCTGTCCGAGATGACCGGACATGAGATTCTGCTCAAGCCGGAGAATCTCCAGGTCACTGGGTCATTCAAGATTCGTGGCGCGTATAACAAGATCGCATCGTTGTCCGACGAGCAGCTTGCGCATGGCATCGTCACCGCTTCCGCAGGCAACCATGCCCAAGGCGTGGCATACGCGGCCCGTGAGCGTGGCGCGAAGGCCACCATCTGCATGCCGCAGATCACGCCGCCGTTGAAGGTGGACGCCACCAAGGCTTACGGCGCTGATGTGGTGCTGTGCGGCGAGGTGTTCGATGAATCCGCCGCCCACGCGCAGGAACTCAGCGATACCGAAGGCATGATTTACGTGCCGCCGTTCGACGATTACGAAGTGCTGTGCGGACAGGGCACCATCGGTCTTGAGATTCTCGAAGACGTGCCTAACGTCACCGATGTGGTTGTGCCGCTTGGTGGCGGCGGTCTGGGCGCGGGAGTGGCGCTCGCCATCAAGACGTTCAAGCCGGAAGTGCGCGTGATCGGCGCCATTCCGGAAGGCAGCCCGGCATGGAAGAATTCGTTGGCCGCCGGTCGCGTCGTCGCAGCCGACCAGGTGCGCACCTCCGCCGAAGGCGTTGCCGTGAAGCGTCCGGGCGACCTGACCTTCGCGCTGCTCAACGAGTTCCTCGACGATCTGGTCACCGTCACCGAGCGTGACATCAACGAGATGATTCTGCTCATGCTGGAGAAGCACAAGCTGGTGGTCGAAGCTGCCGGTGCCGTGTCTCTGGCCGCGCTTGAGCACCTGAATCTGCGCTCGCGCAAGTTCGCCGAAGCACAGGGTCCGCATGTGGTGGTGCCGATTCTTTCCGGTGGCAATGAGGATACTGTCTCCATCAGCGCGGTGATTCAGAAGGGCATGATTGCCCGTGGCCGCATCATGAACTTCGAGGTTGAGCTTCCGGATACCCCTGGCCAGCTTGTCAAGGTGGCCACGATTCTGGCCGAGCAGCGCGCTAACGTCATCGCACTCGATCACGACCAGTTCAAGGCTTCCAGCCATTACACTGATTCGGTTTCCTTGGGCGTCACCGTTGAAACCAACGGCCCTGAGCACATCGACCGCATCCTTGACGCGATGCGCGCGGCCGGTTTCCGGCCCAAGCGCATCTACTGATTTCCCACGGTGGATAAGCGCGGATTCTCGCATATCTTCCGCATCAAAGAAGGCTCCTCAAACCCAATCAGGTTGAGGAGCCTTGCTTGTTCATTCGGTGTTATTTGCCCTGTTCCGCGGCGATTGTCTCGTCGACCAACTGCGGCAGCGCAATCGCAATATCGTCGCGGATAAGCCGTGTGGCCAAGCGATCGTATTGCGTGCGTCCCATGTTCATGATGGTGATCGGCACGCCCGCCTGTGCCGCGACCGGCACAATGCTTGCCGCCGGCATCACTTCCAGCGTGGAGCCGATCACCCACAATTCGTCGGCCTGCGCCGCCAGACGGTATGACTTTTCAATCGCACCATCCGGCAGCGCTTCGCCAAAGTAGACGACGTCGGTTTTGATCAGCCCATTGCATGGCATATTGCCGCTGTATGGCAGCTTGCGATGACAGTGCGGATCCGGCTCGTTGTCGAGATTCGCCATAATGTCCGCCGTGTTGTATTTCGCATGGCATTTCATGCAATGCGAAGTGCCGATGGTGCCGTGCAGGTTGACGATGACGTTGCTGCTGTTGCCTGCTTTTTCATGGAGTGCGTCGAAATTCTGCGTGGCGAGCAGCGTCAGCAGCCCTGCCTGTTCCAGCTTGACGAGCGCTTTGTGTGCGGTGCCCGGCTGTGCGTTCCATACTGGCGATTCCTTTTGCCAGCGCCAGGAATACTCGCGGTCTTCCTTATTGGCTAGGAACGCGTCGATGTCGTACACGTTCATTTGCTCGGGATGTTTGGTCCAGACGCCGTCCGGGCCGCGGAAGTCAGGGATGCCTGCGGACGTGGAGATGCCTGCGCCCGTCAATACTGCGATTTTTTTGCTCATACCTCCATACATACCACCGCGCGGTTTCCTCCGTATGCGTCTTTTTCGGCTTTCCGACCGTATTTGGAAATCGTTGCAGGCTCACGACACGCCCGTAGACAGGTTTTTCTGATGAATTTCAGGCCGTTTTGAGGCTTGTCTGAAGCATTTCTGCGATGATGTGGCGTGCGATAGGCGGTTTTCGACACGCCGATGAATGCGTTGCGCCGCAAGGGTTTTTACGGGGTTTGCGGAATGCCGATTTGCGCAAGTGGACGGGTTCGTGTAAGTTAATCCCTTGCTGCCGCTCAGCGAGTGGTCCGGATGGTTCCGGATTGCGAGGTGGGTGAGTGGTGGTGGTTTGAGAACTCAAGAGCGTATTTGTACTACTTCTTTATAGTCAATGATTGCCAGTTCATCGTCCGCTCGTTCGCGAGTGGCCGGGAGGCCTTGAAGGACGGTGAGGTTTTCGTGCGATGCGCCTTTCCTTATAAGGCGATCGTCAATTTTCTTATTTTGAGAGTCATTCAATTGGTTCTCTTCATGAAGTTTTTTGTGGAGGGTTCGATTCTGGCTCAGGATGAACGCTGGCGGCGTGCTTAA
>CAUFQQ010000012.1:0-49645 GCA_959028125.1 uncultured Bifidobacterium sp.
AGCGCACTTCCTTCACACGGAAGGGGTCATAGGTTCGATTCCTATATCACCCACCATCGGGCGGCACGTCGTGCCGCCTTTTTTGTTGGTTTCGTTGGGTTTCCGCCGTTTCGTGCGGCATGTCGGAAACGGGTGGCGCGTGGTCCATGCTGTGCGGCGCAAAGCTGAAATCAATCCCCGCGACGAATATAACTTCGAATACAGTTTTAAGTCCGGAATACACACTATCCGGGCTTTTTCCGTGTTCTTTCAAGGTGTACGGCTACAATGGCAGCTTGTGAGTGACGAAGCATTGAATCTCAATCAGCCGGTCAAAGACATGGGGCCGAACGAGTTGAAGGCTTATGCCAGGCTCGGCAAACAGCAGCATGACGAGGCGAATCGTGAGCTGGAACGCCGTTGGCGCAGCTATGATGACATGTTGCCAAACGACCAGTTCGTGTCAATTATCGACAAGACTGAGGGATAAGACCCACTTTACGGTGTATGATTCGTGACCATGCCGGTCTCAATACCGGCTATTTGCAAGGGTAATGACTAGAATGGCGACTATGACTGATCCGATTCCAAGCGCAGGTGAAACGACCATCATTGGCCTTCCTGCAATAACCGTACCGGTGACTTCCACCGGAGACCGTCCTCTGACGAAAGAGGACCTTGAAACCATCATGCGTCTTGCCGATGGCACGGCATTGCTGATCTCGACTAGGGGAGCGGTGTCGGGGTCGCGGTATCTTCTTGACGAGGATGAGATTACCGTCGGCCGTGATCCAAGAGCGGACATTCTTTTGGATGATTCCACGGTTTCCCGCGCCCATGCGGTGTTCCGCAGGTCTGACGGCAGGTATTCCGTTATTGATGCGGGCAGCTTGAACGGCACCTATGTGAACCGCCAGCGTGTTGATCAGCAGGAGCTCAAGAATGGCGATGAGATTATTCTTGGCAAGTTCCGTCTGGTTTATTTCGACAATAAAGCCGTCATTGCCGGTTGATCCACGTTATGCGGGATAGACTGTGTACAACAGCTTCGCGCCCATGAGCTTCGCACGAATGCTCATGGGCGTTATTGTAGATGTCGTAGGAGAGCGTGATGAACGAAGCAGAGCCAACAACGCGGTTGCGTCTGCATGTGTCGACTGCGGTGCAGGGGGAGTTATTCCCCGCGACCGGCACTCAGCCGGTGACGCGCGGCTACAAGGGTACGGTGGCTTCAAAAGTAGCAGGCATCACTTATCGTCAACTTGACTATTGGGCTCGCAGACAAATCGTGGAACCTTCCATCACGCCGTCGCATGGATCCGGTTCGCGCAGGCTGTACTCGTTCAAGGACGTGGTGATCCTTGCTGTGTCGAAAAGACTGCTTGACGCGGGCATCAATCTGCAAAATGTGACGACTGCCATCAGTTTTCTGACGCAGCGTACCGCGGAACAACTTGAGAATATCACGATTATGTGCGACGGTCAGCAAGTGCACGAATGTACGGATAGTGAGCAAATGGTGGCGTTGTTGCAAAGCGGTCGGGCGGTATTCGGCGTATCGGTGGGATCTTTATGGAAGCAGATCAGAGAGACTCTTGCCCACGAGGAATACGTCGATCTGACCACCATGCCTTCCATGATGGGTGGAAACCGACCTGTTGACGATATCACTGCAATGCGCATGAGAAAGAACTTCGAGGCGCAACATCAGACACGCGCCGCCGCGTCACTGTAACATACCAGAATGCATGCCGTATGGTTGATGCGGACTAAGACGGATGTACGAGTCGTTGATATGAGATAGATATGTACAGACAGACATACAACAGGGGAGCAATACATGTTTGATATTCTGCCGGCATTGCTGTGGATTGTCGCAGCGGTCATATCGTTGAACATTTGTTCGATTACTGCAATTCGAGGAAATATCTTCTCAAAAACCAAGAGTGACGTATATCCGGTACGCTGGTCAATTGTCGGATTGCATTTCACATCGCTGATCATCGGAGCTCTGCCGTATCCGATATATACGATGTTCAAACCCAGCTTTTCCTTGAAATTTCAGCATTTCTACGAACAGGTTGGTTGGCCGTCGGCAGCACTGATGGTTATGCTCATCGCCACGGAACTGGTGTTTATGTATCTGCAGGCCCGAAACGGCATGAAAAGCGAAATGGAAAGAAAACTCAGCCAAGCCATTAAGGACTAGCCAAAAGACATCCATCGAAGCGAAAACGCAGCCGTGTGGAAAAACGTCCAGCGAAGCGAGGACGCACCATCCATCATGCCGGTGGGTTATGTCGAGCAAAGTCCCGAAAGGGACGTGCTGGCATAACCCACCGATGTTATGTACAGAAAAGAGCGTCAGTCGAAAACTGCTGTAGCTTTTCTGACATAACGTACATTATCGGACAAAAGTGGGAGCAGGTGCAGGGGGTATTTGAGATGTACGCGATCTCTCAAAACCCCAGGTATGCAAATGTCATCGCTGGCATGCATACCCAGGGTTTCTTTGTCTTTATGCACAAGATGATCCGCTCGTGCATCAGCCGTTATCTATCAGACGAAATAGTCTTCGATGGTTTGCGCAAGCTCACTAACCGAATCGATCACCTTATACGCGCCATGTTCTTTCAGCTCGCCAGGCTCGGCATAACCCCAGCCGCATCCCAAGCAATCCAGACCGCACGCTTTGGCTCCGTCAGCATCGGTCCAACGGTCACCGACCATGAGCGCCTTATCGCCAGCGGCTTCGTCAAACCCAATGTGGTCGAACGCCCATTGAATAACCTGATCTTTGTCGAGACGCGAATTATCTTCGCTGGCACCGTAAATGCCGTTGACCATGGTGTCCAAATGGAAATGCTCGCAAATCGGAATGCACTGATACTGCGGCTTGCAGCTTGCGATCGCCAAGTAGTATCCGTCAGCACGCAGTTTGGACAACTGTTCTGGGATACCGTCATAAATGGTATTGTTCAAACGGCCCGGAACCTTTTGACCCGGATTATTCGGATCATCGAACACCGCTTCCTGCGCATAATACCTGCGGTAGATGGCAATGCCCTCATCGAGTAAGTCGTCCGGAATATTATTGCGCTGCAACGACTCGACAATTGCAGGACCAATGAATCGCTGCAACTCCTCATCATCAGGCACTGGATACCCCAGTTCCTCAAATACCTTCACCACACAACCAATGATGCCCGGATCAGACTTGGTCAATGTGCCGTCAAGGTCAAGCAGAACGACTTTCTTGGGTTGCTTGGTCTTCTCGGACATGAGATTAATGCACTCCTTGTTAAATGCTCGATGCAATGTGAACTGTTCAGATAACAATTATGCCCGGTCTTACTGACCGGGCATGCAGTTCAAGTGTCGTTCAACTACTGGTTACTCGTAGTCTGGAAACCAGCCGTCGCGATGCATCTGCAGACGCTTTTCAAGCAACGTCTTCAGCTCGTCTTCAGTACGGCGTTCCAATAGCATGTCCCAGTGTGTACGGGTCGGCTTGGAAATCTCGTCGGCCTCACGATCCTCGTCGCCTTCACGATGCGCGGTCATGCCGCACCGGCACTCCCATTCCTCCGGAACCTCCGCGCCTTCAGCGAACGGCAGAATCGTGCGGTGTCCCTTTGGGCACACATATGCGACGTCGTTTCGCGCCGCGAAATCCACATTGTCATCAGATTCCAACGACTTTGCGCCGATGCTCATGCCTCGCAGGCTGCGTTCTGCCATATTGCCTTTGCCTCCTTGGATTGTCTGCTCTGTCTAAGCTACAGAACAGTTCGGACGTGTCTTTTATTCCTTATTCGTCTGCTTGATGTTCGATTTTAGTCGACGCCGGAGTATGCGACGATGCCACGATTGATGCGATCGTACGCCTGTTTTGCGACTGGCGCCAACGTTTCGGCACGATCCGCAAGATACGGTCCAGCCACGGCTATCTGCTGAAGCACGTCGGCAAGCCGTTTGCCGTTACGCACGAAATCGCCGCCCGTCAGATCGGTGCCGTACAGCACCTGCGACAGGCTTTCACCTTGCGCCCAATCGTAGACGATATCGGTGATGCCAAAATCGAGTTGGCGAGGCTCCTCAAGCATGTGATCCTCACATAACATGGCAATCGACGCATGGACGCCCTTAAGCTGCGCTGCGCACACGGCGACGTTCCCTTGAATGCCTCCAGGGTAACGACGCGGCTCTCCCCCGCCTCCCCTGCGGGCTTCGAACACCAACGATGCGACGACGCTGGCCAATTCACAGGCGTTCAACCCGTCAAATGCGCCATCGTCAATCGCCTGCGCCAATACTAGATCAAGCTCGCTGTACAAATGCCGCAACAGCTGGCCACGTTCCGTGAGCTGATAATCACCATGGCCCGCGGATTCCCGTACCGGCTGAAGATAGCCGAGATTGGAAAGCACAGCGCAAATATGATCAAACTGACGTGCCACGGAACCGGTTCGCGAATCGTAACGATGCTGTACCCGTTCCAACTCGCGCATCTCACGAGCCCAACGATGTCCCCATTTCAAGTGCTTCTGCACATCAGGGCATTTACGGCATGGATGGTCGCGGTCTTCTTCTCTGAGTTTCTTGATGCGTTTGTCAAGATCCATAAACGCCTGGCTGCGTTCCTTCTGCGTACGGAACACCTCATGCTTGAGTTTGCGACGTTCGTTCTTCTCCAAATCACTCAAACGCATCCGCAAACGCATGAATTTTTTGAAATCGCCGAATTCACACTGGAAAGCCTGCTCGTATCCTTCCAGAGCCTTGCATAAGGTTTCCATCTGTGCTTCAAGCTGCCATGCCGACTCGTTGGCTTCCCATTGCGCAAAGGAGTGGTCAAGCGTAACGCGAGCTGTTTCATAGTCGCTGGAATTCAATAGATTGACAGCCATATTGAAGGTCGGTCTGAAGCTTGAGTGAAGCGGATACACTCGTTTGCTGGACAAGGCGGCCGCAGTGGCGGGAACAAAACCATGGTGGTCCACCACAACGGCATGTCCGATGGTGTCGATGCCACGTCGTCCCGCACGACCGGTCAACTGGGTAAACTCGCCGGGAGTCAACCCAACATGCCCGGTGCCGTCGAATTTCTCAAGCTTTTCAACCACCACACACCGTGCGGGCATGTTAATGCCCAAAGCCAGCGTTTCCGTGGCGAAGACCATTTTAACCAAGCCTTCTTCAAACAAGCGTTCGACAATCTGGCGGAACAATGCGACCATTCCCGCATGATGCGGAGCGAACCCTTCTTCCAGGGCGAAACGAAATTGCGAGAAATGCAGCGCTTTCAAGTCTTCTTGGCTCAACTGGCCTTCGACCATCTCATCGACGATCCGTCTGATTTGTTGCACTTCGTCGCTGGTGGTGAGTTCCAAGCCTGCGTTGATGCATTGGTCAACCGCTTGATCGCAACCGTTTCTTGAAAAAATGAAGTAGATTCCCGGCAGCATGTCAAGAAAATTCAACTCGTCCACAACCGCCCAGCGTCGAGGCGTATGGCGTTCGACCTTATGCGGGCGATCGTCCCATCGTCCACCTTTACCTTTGGCCCTACGCTTATCAGGACGTCGCTCGCCCTTGCGCCGTTCCGCCTGACGATCAAGCTGATCAAGTCTGTTTATCAGCTGCGCATTGAGTTTGACCGTCTGTTCGCCATTGGCGTCACGCCGATATAGGTCGATGAGTTCTGGTTCGGTATGGTCATCTGCCTGTACGAGCACATGCTGCTCCAACGGTACCGGACGCTGTTCCGACATGACCAACGTGGTTTTGCCACGAACAGATTCGATCCATTCGGAAAAATCCTCGACATTGGAAACCGTCGCGGAAAGACCTATGATGTTCACGTTTTTCGGCAAGTGGATAATGACTTCTTCCCAGACCGGCCCTCGGAAACGGTCAGCAAGATAGTGCACTTCGTCAAGGATCACATAACGAAGCGCTTCAAGCGTCACGGAATGCTCATACAGCATATTGCGCAACACTTCCGTGGTCATGACCACAATATCCGCCTCAGAGTTGATGGACGTGTCTCCGGTCAGCAATCCGACCTTATCCGTTCCATACTGGTCGACCAGATCATGGTATTTCTGGTTGCTCAGCGCTTTGATCGGCGTGGTATAAAAGGCTTTGACATTCCGCGTCTGCGCCAGATAGATGGCGAAATCGGCTACGACAGTCTTGCCTGCTCCCGTAGGAGCTGCCACGAGCACATTATCGCCAGCCTCCAACGCATCGTTGGCTTGCATCTGGAATTCGTCAAGCTCGAATGGCATGGATCTTGCGAATTCGGCCGCAACCGTGCGCTGCTTGGCCTGCGTTTGTTTGAATGCGGCATACCGTTGCGCGGGAGACAACTCCACGGTCTCATTGATTTTCGACGGGTCAGTACCGTTATTACGGCGACGATGATGGGTCATGATTCCTTAATATGGTTGGGTCAATCGTTACAATGACGCCATTGTGCCCACTGTTGAGCATGACGGCTTCGCTTCGCTTCATGCCTCTCAATGACTCCGGCATGGGCATCCGCATAACGATCTGCAGCATCCTTTAAAGGTCTGGTAAAGAAAGGCGCTTCATTCTCGTTGTTTTGGGGCAATGGTTTGCCCATCGCCTCGATTCGTTTTGCCGTCCGTTCACCCAGCTTCGCCACGTCCTTGAATGCTCGATAGCCGTGTAAACATGCGTAGACGACTCCGGAAACAACCATTGCAAGCATGAACAGAGCGAGCAACAGCCAAATCCACCAAGGCATAGTCTCTCCCCCGTCAGCCTTCATTCTCACGATCGCCAATGCTCAGCTCATGCTGGGCACGGGCGACAATCATGGTACGCAACGTTTCGGGAGCTACGGCAGTGATATGCCGTGCGTGGGAAATACAGAATGCGACATACCAGGAATCGGACGAGACGATCAGATGCACCTTCTCGCCCTCTCCGCACTTTTCGACTGTTGCTCCCGACAGCCCGTCAATAAATGACAGATCATCCTGATTGGTGACGAACACAGCTGGAGTTCCATTATCGAAGCTCCATTTGCGCAATTCGGATGCGGGAACGTCGGGAATGTCGATTTTCGCGGTAGGTTCAACCAGTTCGGCCTTTTCAATGCGGGAAATGCGAAGCACCTGCCAGATGCGAGGCTTTCCTGTGGCCTTGTTGATCGTGGTGTCTTTCTTCACGTACTTAGCTTTGTCAGCCGGTGCAGCGGCAGCGACGTCAGTCCATACGGCAACGTAGAAGACTCCCTCATCGACGAAGATCTTATCTGGCGCGACAAGCTTACGCTGGGTCCTTCCGGCGCCATCCGTATATTCCATGTCAAGCAGCAAGCTCTTGGAGATCGCGCTCTTCACAATGGAGAAATTACGCGGTTCCATCTCATAACCGGTCAGACTCAGCCAAGGCATGTCCCCCGGCTCAACATGTTGACGAAGACGGCTGTACAACGATTCAGCCTGTTCACGCAACTTGTCCGGCAGCAACGACGAATGCGCAAGATAGCTCACCGATGCGGTAAGCATGCTCAAATACTGCTGGGAGATACCTGCCAAGCGTTCCAGCCCAAGCGAATTCGTGGCGGAAACAATGCCTTCAGCGTCAAGCAACGACCAGTCGATGTCAAAGAACTGGCTTCCTGCCATCTCACCATCGTCGGAAACCGTAGTCAGCGTGTTGATGTCTTTATGAATGACATTGACGAACTTCTTCAGCTCGTCATCGGACTTCGGTTTGCCAATGAAACGTTCCGCAAGTTCCTCAAGCGAATATTCTTCGCCGAGGTGCGCCGAAAGGAACAGCATCAGGCGCAGACGACGGTCGACTTCACTACCCGTCTGGAATGCGGAATTCTTCTTCGGACGCCCCTTGCCCTCCTCTGCATCGTCGTCAGCGCTGTTGCGGTTGATTTCCATGGCTGTGACAGTGGAGCTATCGCCTCCTGTGGATTCGTCGGCAGGCACGAACTGCGTGGCGGCATTCAAACGGCGGTTGAACGCGTCGACAGCCTCCTGAGGACTGACGATGGAAGCACCCGGATGAGAAAGCACGAACATGGCCAGATCATCGGAATCGGTGTAGGCGACGTTCAAATGCTCGCCGTCAACATCTACAGTCGCCGCGAAACGACGCTGGTCAACGACCTTGACCAATTCGTCGGGAATGGATTGCGTTCCCAGACCCGGAGCGATGGAATCAAGACCAAGCCCTGGAGTCGGAGTCTGAGGGACGCGAGGCGCGGTACGGGACGTATGCTGCGTCTCATGTGCGGGAGCTGAGGAAATCGACATGGAACGGGCCAGATAGTTGGCCGCGGCAAGAATCGGCAAATCCTCGTCGCCGAACAGCAGACGAACGCGAGGCTCATCTCCAAGCTGCAGACGATAGGATGCGAAATCCTGGCCTTCCGACTTAGATGAATACTCAGGCTGCCTCGATTCGATGGCGATGCCCATGGCCGCAAGCTTGGCACGGTCACGCTGGAATTGCTTGGCAAAAGCCGCCTTCGCCGCCTGATCAGCCAGCTCCCCATAGGAATCGGCATACGCCTTCACACGCTGGGCAATCTGACGGGAAGTGAGCCATTGCGGGAAAGCTGAGGAAAGCACAGCCAATACATCAAGTTCGTGCTTGCCCCATTTGTCGGAGAAACGACGCCTTCCGTTACTGCCCTCTGCCATTAGTCCTCACGTCTCGTTAACGTTTCATCTTAAGTGCCTAGCCGGTTCAGGCTCTGCACACACCTCTCTATGATAGAGGGTTTTCGTTCAGATTGTGTCTATTTTACGAAAAAATACAGTTTTTCGTGTTGAGGCTACCCCTCGAATCAGACCCAATCATCAGGCTCAACACCTTGCGGGCCAACGTATTCGCCATTCGGAACATAACTCGGCTCACTTGTGTCGGTCAGCCGCGCGTCACCGAACAGTATCACGTCCCTGCCGAAGGTCCAGTCACCATCGATGTCGACGGAATTGGCCGCGGCAAGCGACGGAACGCCATAAGGGAATCTCGTATCGAAATCATGGATGTTCTTGTAATACCGCGCATCCAAGTGAACATCCGGGAAGACGTAATTGCCATCTTCCATCTCGTACTGGTCCGTCAGATGGAATCGATCGGATCGCATGATAAACAAATCGTCGGTGGTTTTCACCGGCAGGAAACGCATACGGTCAACGCATACGCAGGTAGCCCCGTCGAACAACGTCACCGCCGCTCCCATGGCTGTTTCCAGCTGGATGACCGGCTCGCTCGTCGGATCGGTCGGATCGACGGTCTTGTTATTGCGAATCACCGGAAGAGGAAGCACGCCATCATATGCGGACAGCTTGGCCTTCAGAGCGTCGATACGCACCCAGATGCTGTTCGTGTTAAAATACGGATGCTTTTCGATGTTCTGCGCATCATCCTTATCGTCCGGATGCACCTGGCTCATCTCACGCAACATCAAGCGGCCGGTCGCCTTGTCCCGCACGATATGCCCGCCCTTGCGATCAGCTGGAGTACGTTTTGCGACCTCGATCATGAATGGCGCACCGGTATTTTCGAAGTGCTGCGCCAGCGTGCGCGAAGGACGTGCGCCGAGATTGTCGGAATTCGAGATGAACAGGTATTTGAAGCCCTTCTCCTCGAGGACGTCCAATAGGCCGGATTCCCAAATGGTGGAGAACAGGTCGCCATGGCCTGGCGGGCACCATTCAAGTTCCGGATTTGCCGGGAAGCTGACAGGAAGACCGGTTTCCGCACCGATTTTCGGTTCCTGATGCTGCACGATTTCCAGAGGAATGTCCTCTTGATGGAACTTTTTGTTGGCACGCAGCACCTTCATGGTGTCATTCGACGTGCGGAAGGAGTTCATCAACGTCAATGGCAGTTCCACACCCAGACGAGTGCGTGCAGTCAGCACCTGACCGATGATGATGTCGATGAAGCGCATCTGACGTGCCTTATGGCGACGCACTGGCAGCAAGGACTTGGCGCAATCCAAGCCCATGGACGTGCCGAGGCCACCATTAAGTTTGAGGAACGCGGTTTTGGCAAAAGCATCGACGGCTTTGTCATGGTTGATGGTCTCGTAGACATCATGGAAGCTAGGCACTCCCACCAGAGGCTCAACATCATCCTCACGGATCCATGTGCTTGCTTCCTCACTGCGCCAAACCTCGTACAGTCGTTTGAATTGCGCAATGGCCATATCGGTCATCCCGTTGTCCCGCATCTTTGCGGCGGAATGTTCAAATGCGTCCTCAGTCAATGTCTTTCCCTTTCGTGCGGGCGTCCTGTTCTCATCGTACCTAGGCAATACTACGACAAAATTCCCATGACGGGGGCTTTTGGTGGCAAAAAGGGAAAATTCTTGACAAAAATGACATCCCAAGAACTCTTTTATCATGTTTCGCGAATCGTGCGACACGATGAATTTGAAAAATAGAGCAGGTTGTGCTATGTTTCATGTTCGGTGCTTTTTGCATCGTTCGGACCATAGCGCAGTTTGGTAGCGCACTTGACTGGGGGTCAAGGGGTCGCGGGTTCAAATCCCGCTGGTCCGACCAGAAAAACCCGAATTCATGCGATTTCGGGTTTTCTTTTTTAGGATGTCAGTCTTACGCATGCAGGTAAGGGGTGATTGTCTTGAAGTCGATGGACGCCCAGCCACAGTTTGACGACGTTGACGGCTTTGCCCACGTGTTTGACTCATCCGAGCTTGAGGATGAGTGGAAGATACGTCTGTCCCGGGAACTTGGCGTAGCGGCCAGGGAGCGGGCGAAGCATGATGGCATCACCCTTACCGAACTGACGCGCAAGGCGCTTGAATGCGACGATCTGAATGAGACCACGGACACCGTCCGCCCTGGACGAAGACCGAAGAACACCGACGGTCGAGAACAGCTCGGAGACGAATGGAAAATCAAACTCCCCTATGCCATCGGCAAGATGGCACGGGAGCGCGCGTCCGAGGAAGGCATATCCTTGAGTTCGCTCGCGCGGCGTGCGATCAGCGGATATCTACGTCAACGGGATACTGAGGAACAGCCGCTGTTTTAAGCATGTGACAATGAGTTACGCATGATTGGCGTGCACTGATCTAGCAAATATGGATGGTGGCCGCACACCCAAGGAATGGTGTGCGGCCACCATCCATAGAAACTTACTTGCGTTTCTTCTTCTCTCGAATATTCACCGAAATCTGAATCGGGGAACCTTCAAAACCGAATTCCTCGCGCAGGCAACGTTCGATGTATCGGCGGTAACCATGCTCAAGGAAGCCGGTAGCGAAAATCACGAAACGCGGTGGACGCGTCGAAGCCTGCGTCGCGAACAAGATACGCGGCTGCTTGCCTCCACGCAGTGGATGCGGATGGGCGGCTTGGATTTTACCCAAGAACGCATTGAGCTTACCGGTCGGAATACGCTTGTCCCATGATTCCAGCGCTCCACGCATGGCTCTGGCCAGACGGTTCGTATGCCATCCGGTTTTAGCCGACAGATTTACGCGCTGAGCCCACGTTACACGGTCGAATTCTGTCTTCCACAAGCGTTCCATTCGCTGACGGTCGAAATCATCCATCAAATCCCACTTGTTGAACACCAAAACGATGCATCGACCGGCGTCCACTGCTTGGCTCATCACCTTCAAATCCTGATCGGAAATCGGTTGGGAAGCATCAAACAGCACCAGCGCAAGTTCCGAACGCTCAATCGCGGCCTGAGTACGCAAGGATGAGAAATATTCGGCACCAGACAGCTTATGCAGGCGACGCTTGATGCCTGCAGTGTCGATGAACAGCCAATCCTCCCCATCAACCGTCACCACTTCATCGACTGGATCGCGAGTGGTACCTGCCAAATCATTGACCACAGTACGTTCCTCGTGAGCCAGCTGATTCAGCAAAGACGACTTGCCGACGTTCGGTCGACCGACCAACGCCACACGGCGCAAATGGGACGGAGTAAGGAAACCGGATGTTTTCTCAGCCTTCTTCAACGAATCCAAGGCAGCGTCAAGCAGTTCGCCAATACCGCGACCGTGCATGGCGGAAATGCCATACGGCTCCCCCAAGCCCATCTTCCAGAATTCAGCGGTCAAATATTCGCTCTCACGATCATCAACCTTGTTCACCGCCAGCGTGACCGGCTTGCCGGAGGCGCGCAGCATCTTGACAATGCGCTCGTCGGTGTTGGTAAGACCAACCTGGCCATCCACCACAAGCACCACAGCGTCTGCAAGCTGAACGGCGATCTGCGCCTGGGATGCGATGGCGGATTCGATACCTTCGACGTCGGCTTCCCAGCCACCGGTATCAACCAGCTTGAAATCGGTGCCGGCCCATTCGGCATCGTAGCTCACACGGTCTCGAGTCACGCCGGGAGTGTCTTCCACCACAGCAGCGCGGCGGCCGAGAATACGGTTCACCAGCGTGGACTTGCCGACATTAGGGCGCCCAACGACGGCAAGCACGCCAACCGGCTTCGGGCCGGACCGGCGTTCGCCGCCAACGAACGACGATCCATCGATCAGTCCTTCATCGCCCTCATCCAACTCATAATCGTCAAGATTGGAAGCGTACTGGCGATACTGCTGCTCTTCGATGGCATCGTCGACAATGCGCACAAGCACATCAAGCGTTTCGCCGAAATTCAAATCGGAATTATCGACGGTCAGCACGCCTTCCGCGGCAGATGTGAAATTCGTGACCTTGGAATCAGCTGCATCTCGCGCCGCAACATTTTCTGATCCGACACCATCAGTTGACTGACCGGAACGACGAGCCTGTCGCACCTCTTCACGGGCGGTGAGCAACACACGCACTTCAGCATCCGGCGCAACAACCGTAGTGATGTCACGGCCTTCGGCGACCACTCCGGCACCCTCAGAAAAAGAGTCAGACGCAGCTTCGCGTGCGATGTACGCGCGTTGAGCGGCAATCAGCACGTGACGGACGGGAATGATGTTCGACACCTTGGACACATGGGATGACACTTCGGAGGAACGAATAACGTCGCTGATGTCTTCGCCGTCGGCATATACCTTCGAATCGTCTGGATCGACGCTGATGTCGAAATGACCTTCGGTAAAGAACTCTCCCACGGTTTCGGTGACCAGTTGTTCATCGATCGTCTCCGCGTCAAGGTCAATGCCCTTGTTCATGCACCACCATGCGCAGGCACGATACATGGCACCGGTATCGAGGTAAGCGAAACCGTAATATTTGGCCAACGCCTTGGATGTGGAAGACTTGCCGACACCCGCAGGTCCATCAATCGCTACGCGAATCACAGGCCCACCGCCTTGGACAGGGAACGCACCTCGGTCTGCGAAAGCACACGGTACGATCCGGATTTCAGATCGCCAAGCTTAATCGGGCCGATCTGGGTGCGTACCAGACGCTTGACCGGGAATCCGATCGAACCGAAAATGCGACGGACGATACGGTTCTTGCCGGAATGCAGCACAACCTTGACCAGCGTGCTGTCGCGGCTGGCATCAAGAATCGCGCAACGGTCGAGCTTGATCCAACCATCGTCGAGCTGCACGCCTGTAGTGACCAGTCGGCGGCACACCTGACCGCTGATGCGACCTTCCAACGTGGCGATGTAGGTCTTCTCAACCTCGTACTTGGGGTGCATGACGTGCTGGCTGAGCTCGCCATCGTTCGTCATGAGAATCAGGCCTTCGGAATCATAATCCAGACGGCCCATGTGGAAAATACGGTCATACTTGTCGCCGACGATATCGCTCAGGGTGTAGCGTCCCTTCGGATCCTCCATGGCGCTCAGCACACGCTTCGGCTTGTTCAAAGCGAGCGTGACATGATTGGGATTCACGCGAACACGGGAGCCGTCCACACGGACTTCCTGATGTTTCGGATCGACGCGAGTGCCCAATTCGGTAACAAGCTCGCCGTCGATTTCGACACGTCCTTCAGTAATGATCTCTTCACATTTGCGACGGGATCCGAATCCTGCCTGAGCAAGAAGCTTCTGCAGACGGATACCTTCATTATCGTGTGTGTGCGCCTTCGCGGCGCGGGAATATGCGTTTGGCATCGTTCTCCCAACGTGGCCGGATAATACTTATAGGGACTGCTGGTACTATGGCAGTCGTTTGGCGATTTCCCAAAATCGCAACTTGTCCACTATATGACAGAGGAAAGACTATGACTGCTGTTGAAGCAACGCCCATAACCAAGGAAGAACAAAGCAAGCCGTTGACACTTCGTGTCGGAGCGGAACTTGTGGGAAGCTTCATCATTTGCTTCGCGATTTATGCGATCTGCTCGCTTGGTTCCGCGGTGTATGGCATTAACATGGCGTTCATCGCCCTGTTGACGGGCATCGTATACGCCGCCGTCACCGTAATCTTCGGTTCCATTTCCGGAGCACAGTTCAATCCGGCCGTATCCGTCGCCGCCATGCTCACTGGCAAAACCCACGTGCTTGATGGCATTCTGTACATCATTGCCCAAGTGCTCGGCGGTATCGGCGCGGGTGCCGCTATCCGGTTCCTTCTGCCGACTTCCGAGCAGGTGACATTCAAGATCTGGATGACACCAACGGTCAACGGTTTCGATAAGAATTCCGTCTCCTACTCCACCCTCGGCAATTATGGAGTGACCCTCGGCATCACTCTGGCCATCGCCGTTGAAGTCGTCGCAGGTATCATTATCGTTGCCTCCGCACTGCGCACCACGGACGGACACGGCGAGTCCAAAACAAACCACGCCGTTGCCATGGGCCTTGCCTACGGCATCGGCACCGCTATCACCTATCCGGTGACCGGAGCCGCACTGAATCCGGCACGTGCCACGGGCATTGCCATTTTCGCACAGAATCAAGGACTGAATGAAGAGCCGCTGCAACAGCTGTGGGTCTTCTGGATTTGCCCTGTTCTTGCCGCTGCAGTTGTTGCTCTCGTCGTCATCGTCGCCGGCATGATTGGTACGAAGAAGAACGTGCCGGATACTGTCGAGACAATCGATAAGGTCGAAGGCAATACCGTTCTTGGCGAAGCGTCAGTTGCCGACGGGAACGATGGTGAGCAGGATGAACAGTCCTACGCCCAAGCCAATGCCGATGAAAGCGTCGAAAGCAACTGACCGAACCTTCCATGGACTGCGCTCACGCAATGCCAGTCTGACCAGTCCAGTCGCTATGGCCGTCACCGCAATCGCAGCGGTGGCGGCTTTTGTATATCCTGCGACCGCAAGCACCGTCGCAACAATCACTACCGCGGCGACGATCCATTCGAACCACGGTTTGCCCTCATGATCTTCGGAAACGTAAGGATGGCTCATTCCGGGGCCTTTCATCTTGCTTGCTGTACAACAACCGTAATCATAATAAAACGTGGCGTCCGAAACCAATACGGAATCGGACGCCACGTTGACCAATACCCCTCACATGAGAGGCGGCGTATCAGTGGAAGAAGTGACGGGTGCCGGTCACATACATGGTGACGCCGGCCTTACGAGCCGCTTCGAACACTTCCTCGTCGCGAATGGAACCGCCCGGCTGAACGATAGCCTTAACGCCTGCATTGATGAGAATTTCCGCACCATCCGCGAATGGGAAGAACGCGTCGGATGCAGCGACAGCGCCCTTGGTGCGGTTTGCGCCATCAGCCAGCGTGTTGGCGCGTTCGACGGACAGGTTCGCGGAATCGACACGATTCACCTGACCCATGCCAATGCCAACAGTGGCCTGATCGTGGGCGATCAGGATAGCGTTCGACTTGACACAGCGGATGGCCCGCCAAGCGAAAACCAGATCCTTGACGGTCTGCTCATCAGCAGGCTCGCCGGAAACCAGTTTCCAAGCGTTCGGATCGTCGCCCGGAGCATCGATAAGATCCGTGGACTGCACCAACAGACCGCCGTCGATCTGACGGAACTGCGTCTTGGACTTCGGCGGCTCGGAAACCTTCAGAATGCGTAGGTTCTTTTTCTTGGTCTGCAGCAGTTCGAGAGCGTCGGCATCATAGTCGGGAGCAACAATCACCTCGGTGAAAATCGGGCGGACGCTTTCCGCCATTTCCATGGTGACCTTGCTGTTCGCGGCGATCACACCGCCATAGGCGCTCATCGGATCACAGGCATGTGCCTTCTTGTGCGCTTCCGCAACAGTGGCGCCAACGGCGAGGCCGCACGGATTGTTGTGCTTGACCACGGCGACGGCAATCTGGGGAGCAAAATCCCATACGGCACGCCAAGCAGCATCAGCATCAACATAGTTGTTGTAGCTCATCGGCTTGCCACCGAGCTGTTCGGCATGCGCGAAACCATCCTGGTTCAGCGGATCCAGATACAGCGCGGCCTGCTGGTGGGGATTCTCACCGTAACGCAGCACGTGGGCACGGTCCCAAGTACGAGTGAATGCGGCCGGGAACTTGGTCTCATTCACTTCCGGCTCGTCTTCGGCGGTTGGCTGCTCAACGGTCAAAGGCTTCGGCCAGTGCTTTGCAGTCCACTCGTTAATGGTGGCATCGTAGGCGGCAGTATGGGCGAACGCCTTGCCGGCCAGCCAACGACGTTCTTCGAGAGAGAAGCCCTCTCCGTTTTCGATGCGCGCAGCTACCAGTGCGTAATCGTTCGGATCGGTGATGATGGCCACAGTGGCGCTGTTCTTGGCCGCACCGCGAACCATGGACGGACCACCGATGTCGATCTTCTCGATGGTGGCAGCCTCATCCGCGCCAGAACGAACCGTATCGGCGAATGGATACAGGTTGACGACCACCAGATCGAACGGCTTGATGCCGAACTTTTCCAGCTGTGCCGCGTGGTCCTCATTGGTCATGTCAGCGAGAATGCCCGCGTGGATATGCGGGTCGAGGGTTTTGACGCGACCGTCAAGGCACTCCGGAAAGCCGGTTACTTCCGAGACTTCCGTCACCTTGACGCCAAGTTCCGCAAGACGCTTCGCAGTGGAACCAGTGGAAACCACTTCAGTGCCGGCCTTGATGAACGCTTCGGCAAGAACCTCGATGCCTTCCTTATGGAAGACCGATACCAGAGCTCGCCGTATCGGTCGATTCGTTGTTGTCACCCTGATCCTCCTTGTTATTGATGGTTGAGGTCACTGTGCGGGCCGCATTGGCGACCTCACGATTATCTGATTCAAGAGCCGCAGTGGACGCACCACTCCTGCTCTCGCGGACACGCTTTACTATCCAGCGTATTCCAAAAAACATGGATACGGCCACCAAAGTCAGCAGCCATGACGAAAACAGTCCCACGGCAGTAGGCTGTCCAATCTTACGGGTCGATGAAATCACGTCGACGCCGATGTGCGCAAGATGTTTTGAGCCCAACGCTCCACTGGAGATGGCAAAAAGCAGACTCGAACATACCGATACAACGGTGCAGGAAATGCAGAACGCTCCCGCTGGATAGGCAAAGCCAAGCACTACCCTCTTGACATCAATCTGCTGATCGGAGTTGCCTACTCTGATATGAAAGCCCTTGTTGAACAGCATGACCACCATGCCCGCGGCACAAGCTAAAGCCAAAGGAACGCACATCAACGCGATCCGAATCCAATTCGTTTCAATCGCTTGAGGAAGCAAACCGAATATCGGCAGAGACGGCAATGCCGACCCCTGACCGCTCCACATGGTGAATTCCGCTAGATCGCCAATCGAAAAACCGGCCCCGAATACCCAGGAAATAGCCCAAATCGCGATATTTGGAATCCAAGCGATCATGGCGATCGTGGTGAGGATGCGAGAACCGTTCTGCATTCCCGATAGCTCATACAACTTCACCATGGCCGACTGGTTGCTGAATGCCCAGTACAAGACCACAATCAGTCCAATGACCAGATAGACCGTGATCAACAGCACACCCAAGGCAACACCAATGGTGACGGTTTTACGGACCGGAGACGAAACATGCTCGCTGATCCAATCCAAATCTCGTTTGGTCAGTGGTGATTCGGGAATCGCGGCAATGGCATAGCCAAGTACAAAGACGATCGCTGTTTTCACAGCAACCACGCCCGTCGTATCAACGAGTTTGATGTCAAGGCTATTGGCGAAGAACACATTGATCAACACCCAGCCTATGGTTCCTGCCACGCATCCGGACAGACTCGTTCCGACGCGTTTGGCGAGCGATGCGATAAGAGCGATCAGCAAAACCGTAAGCAGCAACGGCATAATCGTCAAAGTGATGGATCCGGTTTTGAAACCGTTCCCTTGGCTGAGAAGCACAACCGCCTCGGTCAAGGAAACAGAGAAGGCGGAGAGATTGTCGCCGCCTTCTTCCATGGAAATAACCAGAAGCATCAGCGCAATGTAGCAGCCTAGGGCACCGGCATAGACGACCATGGACAATGCCGCCACGGCAAGCCCCTTCAACCAATACTTCAGGTTCGCCATCATATCGACTTGGAAGCGAGCACCTCGCGCATGATTTCAGCGGTCTGCCCCGGAGTGCGTCCAACACGAATACCCACGGCTTCGAGCGCTTCCTTCTTATCTTGCGCAGTTCCCTTGCCTCCGGAAACGATGGCACCAGCGTGGCCCATCTGCTTGCCTTCCGGCGCGGTGAAGCCTGCAATATAGGCAACAACCGGCTTGGTCATATGCTCGGATGCCCACTTGGCCGCATCCTGTTCGGCACTACCGCCGATTTCACCGATCATCACGACAGCCTTGGTGGCATCATCGTTTTCGAACGCCTCAAGCGCCTCCTGCAACGTAGTGCCGACGATAGGGTCTCCGCCAGCACCCAAACATGCGGTAAAACCAATGTCAGACAACTCTCCCATCAGTTGATAGGTGAGCGTACCGGACTTAGACACCAAACCCAAAGGTCCACGGGAGACGATGCCGTCCGGAATAATGCCAAGATTGCAACCATTCACACCTTCCGTAGAAGGCAGGGTAAGCAGACCAGGGCAGTTCGGACCGACAATACGCACATCCTTGCGCAATGCGAGTTCAACAAAGTACGCGCTATCGGCAACAGGAATGCCTTCGGTGATGACAACAATCAGCTTGATGCCGGCTTCAATGGCTTCGACCACGGCATCCTTGGCGAAACGCGGCGGCACGAACACGACGCTCGCTTGGGCGCCGGTGACTTCCACGGCTTCGGCGCAATTGCCGAACACACGCAACGTAACATCCTCGCCGTCTTTGGCCGCTGAGAAATTGACTTCCTGGCCGGCCTTGCGGGCGTTGACGCCGCCGACGATATTGGTGCCGGCCTTCAGCATGCGGGCGGTATGGGTCATGCCCTGATGTCCGGTCATACCCTGCACGATGACAGGTGCGCCATCCTCAATGAAAAGCGTCATTTCAGCGAACCTCCTTGCCATTGGCCGCAAGACGCGCGGCCTGCTGTGCGGCTTCTTCCATGGTCTGTGCAACATGCAGATTGACACGATCGGCCTGAGCCAGAATATGTAGACCTTCTGCCGCCGCGTTGCCGTCGAAACGGACTACCAGAGGCTTGGAACTGCCAAGCTTGTCAAGGGCTTCCAGAATGCCCTTGGCAACTTGCTCGCAGGATGTGATGCCACCGTACACGTTGATCAACACCGATTCGACTTGCGGGTCGGACAGCACGATCTCCAAACTGCCGCACATCACTTCGGCGGACGCACCACCACCGATATCAAGGAAGTTTGCCGGTTTGACATTGGTGCCCTGATCTTCTCCAGCTCCGGAAACCGCGTCAAGTGAGCTCATCACCAAACCAGCACCGTTGCCAATGACACCGACGGAACCCTGAAGGTGCACATAGTGCAGACCATGCTCTCGCGCCTTCTGCTCAAACGGATCCACATGCACTGGGTCAGCGAAGCGCTTCCAGCCATCATGACGGAACGCAGCATTGTCATCTAAAGAAATCTTGGCGTCCAGGGCGCACAATGTCTTGGAAGACTCGTCATCCGGATCGCCGATCTTGGCAAGCGGATTGATTTCCACAAGCGTGGCGTCGTTCTCTTTGAAGCACTGCCACATCTTCAGCAGAATCTGTGCTGCCTGGTTGACGTCGGCATGATAGAAGCCAATGCTTTCCGCCATCTTGGTCGCAGCCTCGATATCGAAATCCTCCAGAGCGTCGATATGCAGACGCTTCACAGATTCCGGGTGTTCCTTGGCGATCTCCTCGACCTCGGTTCCACCATTCGCAGTAGCGAGCACGTCAAAATCGCGAGACGAACGATCCACGGAAATAGAGACATAATACTCGTGAAGAATGTTCTTTGCCTCGGCCACCAACACGCCGCTGACCTTGTGCTTGTGAATGGTCATCGGCAGGATGTCTTCGGATGCAAGAATGGCCTCATCACGATTCTTCGCCAGCTTGACGCCACCAGCCTGACCGCGGTGGCCAATCTTCACCTGAGCCTTAATCACGTTGGGGTAGCCAATCTGCTCGGCAGCCTCAGCCACTTCGTGAGAGTTCTGCGCGAACACTGCCTTAGGCGTTGGAATACCCTGCTCTTCAAGCAGTTCCCTAGCCTGGTACTCATAGAGATCCATGGATTCTTTTCCCTTGATGCTATTGGTTATTTACGAAGAATGTACTTAACTCACGCAGGCATGGTGATCAGTGAACTTGTCGGGCAGTCTCCCAGCGATGCCATGCCACCAATGCCGACAAGCTCCATGACGAAGCTGAAACCTGCCACCGTGCCGCCACACTTTTCGATCAACGAAGCAGCCGCACGCGCTGTTCCTCCAGTGGCAATCAGATCATCAACGACAAGCACACGAGATCCCTCATGCACGATATTCGTCTCGATTTCGACGGTGGCCTGCCCATATTCAAGGTCATAGCTTTCGCTAACGGTTTCCGGAGGAAGCTTGCCAGCCTTGCGCACTGCGATGAAGCCCTTGCCCAGGCGCGCTGCCAACGCAGGACCAAAAAGGAATCCGCGGGCTTCCAAACCTGCGATGATATCGAATTCATCGGCAGCGACCGGCAACGCGGCTTCGAGTGCGTCAAGTAGCAATCCGAAGGCACGCGCATCTGCCAGAACAGGCATGAAATCACGAAAAAGAATACCTTCCTTGGGGAATCCCGGAATGGTGCGAATCTTTGAAACAAGGTACTCGGCGTTTTCGTTTCCAATCTTGCTAAGACCGGAAACGGTAATATCCGACGATGCCATGACTGTATTGTCCTTCTTTTGTAGTGCTACGGCACTTTGCATTATAGGTTTCCGTCAGGAATAAAATCGGCGAAAACCTCAAAAATGAGATTTTCGCCGATGCCTTAATGAGCTTGTCAGCTGTTCTTCTGCTCGGTCTCAGTCTGCGCCGCTTCGATTTCGCCTTCAATCGGCTCCTGAGCAGCCTGATCTTCGTCTGTGGAATCGGTGAGAGGATTACCGTTTTCATCGACCTCATCGTCGTGTACGTACGCAGGACGCACGTATTCGCGGCTGATGGCGTTGAAACCGAAACGAATCTGAGAGCCTTCGGAATCGATGACGATCTCCTCGTATTCGGTATCGACGGAAACAACCTTGCCGATCACACCACCAATGGTGATGACCTCAGTGCCCGGCTGCAGGTTGGCACGGAAATCCTGACGCTCGGCCTGCTGCTGCTTAGCCTTCTTGGACTGCCAGAACATCATGCCAAACATGACGACAATGATGACGATAAGAAACATGTAATCCAAAGCACAACTCCTTGGGATGGACGCTCGAACAGGACTCTATGTCCAGAACACTGAGTCTAAGCTAGCTTGCTGACATCAACCTGAGATTCGTCAGAAGTCAAGCCGAGATGATCCCATGCCTTGCGCGTCGCCACACGCCCTTTCGGGGTGCGCACAAGGAATCCTTCTCGGACCAGATACGGCTCGCACACCGTTTCCACGGTCTCCGATTCCTCACCGACCATGGCCGACAGGTTGTTCAGACCGACCGGACCGCCGTTGAAATTGGTGACAATGGCTTTCAATACCGCAATATCCAAACGATCCAAGCCCTCGGTATCAATCTGGTACAGTGCCAACGCCTCCTTGACATCGTCCGGATGCACAGTTTCTAAATCGTGCACAATGGCCCAATCCCTTACGCGGCGAAGCAATCGGTTGGCGATACGCGGCGTGCCCCTTGAACGCATGGCAAGCTGATGGGCCGCTCCCTCTTCGAGACTGATGCCCAGCACCGAAGAGGATCGTTCGATGAGCTTTTCAAGCTCCTCATGCGGATAAAAGTCAAGATGCGCGGTAAAACCAAAACGAGCCCTCAACGGTGATGGCAGCATGCCTTCGCGAGTGGTGGCGCCAATCACCGTGAATCTCGGCAAAGTAAGGGGAATGGAGGAAGCACCCGGCCCTTTGCCCACCATCACATCAACACGGAAATCCTCCATGGCGATATACAGCAGCTCCTCGGCCGCTCGTGGAAGGCGGTGGATCTCGTCGATGAACAGCACCTCCCCTGCGTCAAGGGAGCTTAGAATCGAGGCCAAATCACCAGCATGCTGGATAGCAGGTCCGGAAGTGACTCGAATCGGCACTCCAAGCTCGTTGGCTACAATCATGGCCAACGTGGTTTTTCCCAAGCCCGGAGGCCCCGCCAGCAGGATGTGGTCAGGGGGAACGTCACGTTTACGGGCAGCATCCAAAAACAGCTGCAATTGCGCCTTGAGTCTTGGCTGTCCAATAAAACCATCGAGGACGTGAGGACGCAGTTCCTCATCGCTTACCGGCTCGTTGCCGACAGGCGACGCGGAAACCATGCGAAGCGATTCCTCATTGGCACCGGTATTCGACTGTTCGAATGCGACGTCGTTCGTCATGATGATGCGTTTCACCTACCTCGGTCAAGAGAAGCCAATGCAAGTTTGAGCACGCGGGGCACATCATCGTCCCTCAATGGAACATTGATATGATTGCTCTCGCAGACTGTCTGCACGGCATGCAAGGCATCCTGCTGACGCCACCCTAGTGACATCAGACCTTCCACGACCTGTTCCGAACCGGCATCTTCCGCAGAACGAACCTCTTTGGAAGCCCCCTCGATCTGACTGAGATCGATGGACCCCTTGAGTTCGAGAATAATCTTCTGCGCACCCTTCTTGCCTAGACCAGGCGCCTTCGCCAGCGCGGTGGCATCCCCGTCCGCCACAGCTTTCGCCAAACGTTCCGGAGGCAACGTCGAAAGCAAGGAAAGCGCGACTTTCGGACCAATTCCGCTGACCTTCTGTAATTGCAAAAACATGCGTTTCGAAGCAAGCGAGGAAAACCCATACAATGTAATCGCATCCTGCGAAACATTCAATGACGTGTATACCTTCACCGTCTGCCCGGCGTGCATGGACGCCAAATCCGCCGAAGGCATACGGGTCTCATATCCCACTCCCCCGACCTCAATAATCGCCGAAGCGGCGTCAATGAAATCGATCTGGCCATGCAACATGCCTATCATGCCGTCACCTCCCGCATACAACTGTAGAACATCTGTTCGATAGTCTACATTCCCCTACGGACGCCGCGTTGTCGCGCCGCCTTCTGTGAGGCCAGAGCCCATTGACGCTGTGCATCGGTCAAGTGTTGTTCACGCTCTCCCCCCTGTAACGCGCCTGCGGGGCGAAGCGCATGACAAATCGCTATAGCCAACGCATCGGCGGCATCGGCGGGCTTAGGCAAGGTATTGAGCCCCAGAATACGGGCGACCATGCGTTCCATCTGAATCTTTTCGGCCTTGCCGTTGCCGGTAATCGCCATTTTTGATTCAGTGGGCGTATGCAAGGCGACGGGAATGCCCCTCTGGGCCGCAGCCAGCATGGCCAGTCCGGCGGCCTGTGCAGTCCCCAGTACGGTGTTGCGATTCTCCTGTGCAAACACACGCTCGATGGACACCGTATCCGGTGCGAACCGTTCGATCTTTTCCACCAAACCGTTATAGATGGCTAACAGACGTAAGTCCTGCGACATTTTCGGATCGGAACGTACCACGTCCACATGAATAAAAGAAAGCCGGCGGTATGCGCCGGCTTCGATCACGCCGACCCCGCAGCGAGTCAGCCCGGGGTCGACGCCAAGAATAATCACGCTTGATTACTCCTCGTCAAGCTGAGCCATGACCTCGTCAGAGGCGGTCCAGTTGGAGTAGATGTTCTGCACGTCGTCCAGATCATCGAGGTTGTCGATCAGCTTGGACACCTTCTGGGCATCTTCGAGAGTCAATTCGACCTCGTTCTTCGGCATCATGACCAGATCAGCGGAATCATAATCGAATCCAGCGTCCTGAAGGGCCTTACGAACGTCGATCATCTCGGACGGACCGGTGACGACAGTGAACACGTCGCCGTCGTCCGTAACATCTTCAGCGCCAGCTTCTGCGGCCTTCTCAAACAGATCATCAAAATCGACGCCCTCGGCCGGAACGATGATCTGGCCCTTGCGCTCGAAGTTGAAGCTCACGGAACCGGAGGTAGCCAAAGAGCCATTGCCCTTGGTCAGGGTGGAACGCACTTCGGCGGCCGCACGGTTACGGTTATCGGTAAGGCATTCAATGATCAGACCGACGCCTGCGGGAGCGTAACCCTCATAGACGATATCTTCATAGTTGGCACCGCCGGCTTCTTCACCAGAGCCACGCTTAACTGCGCGCTTGATGTTATCGGCAGGCATGGAAGCCTTCTTGGCCTTGTAGATGGCGTCGTACAGGGACGGGTTGCCGTCAGGATCGCCACCACCCATACGTGCTGCGATCTCGATGTTCTTGATCAGCTTGGCGAACAGCTTGCCACGCTTTGCGTCGATGGCGGCCTTCTTGTGCTTGGTGGTCGCCCACTTGGAATGACCTGACATAATGCTCCTAGGCAGGTTGCGGATGTTTCAAACGAAACGATTCTAAAGCGGTTCTAAGACAAAGCGCCCGACATACGTATGTCAGGCGCGTCAACGGCCGTTTCATGCAGCCGGTTCACAACTGATACGTCTTATGACCGACGGCCATCTGGCAACGAGCCTCAAGAATGCGTTGGAATACGGTAATGAGTCCCAAAACCGCAAGCAATACCATGGCGATGGCCAGCCATAACCCTTGGTGCGTGAGCCCGGTAATCGCCATGCCCACCAGAATGATGACCAATCTGTCGGCACGCGTTGCAATGCCGTTTTTCACTTCGAAACCGACGGATTCGGCACGGGCGCGCGCATACGACGTCACGAACGACGTCATCATCGACACCATGGCTGCGGCGATACCAATCCAACTAATGCAATCCGGGCTTGACCGGTTGATGTCATACCACCAATCGGCATGCAGGATGAAGAAGATGACCACTCCGGCAAGCAATGCCCAATCAGCGATACGATCCAATGTGGAATCCAAAAAAGCACCGAATTGGGTGCCTCCCGTGGTCAGTGCCGCAATTGAGCCATCCAGGGAATCGGCGAGCACCAGCAACGTCAGCACCACCGCTCCGGCGAACAACCATCCCGTAATGCCAGTGGCGAAAGCCACCACAATGGTTCCAATAGCGCCAATAACCGTCACCGCATTCGCTGTCAGGCCAAGGGATACCAGTGCCTTGGCGAATGGCTCGATAAGTCTTTTGAATGGTGCACGGAGATGTTCTAACATGCGAATTCCTGTTCTTCGGAAAGCAAAAGGGCGTGCAAGCGTCAGTATGTGATGCTTGCACGCCCCCCATAATTCATAACCGTATGCGACCGAACGTGAACGAATCAGATCAGTCTGCGATGGCGGCCTTGAAATCGTCGACGTTGTTGACCTGAACGCGCTTCTTCAGCACGGTCATGATCTGCGCCTTGGCCTCATCGACCGGCACACCGTTGAGCTGGCTGCCGTCACGGAAGCGGAAGCTCACCGCGTTGTTGTTCATGTCTTCCTCGCCGACGATGAGGATGAACGGCACCTTCGACTTGGAAGCGTTACGGATCTTCTTGCCGAAACGATCATCGGACATGTCGATTTCGCAACGAACCGTCTCCTCTTCCAAGCTGGCAATGAACTGCTGCAGGTGTGGGGCGAATTCGTCGGCAACGGGCACGCCAAGCACCTGGACAGGAGCGAGCCACGCCGGGAAAGCACCGGCATAATGCTCCAGCAACACGGCGAAGAAACGCTCAATGGAGCCGAACAGTGCACGGTGAATCATCACCGGACGCTGGTGGGTGCCATCGGCAGCGATGTACTCCAAGCCGAAACGTTCCGGAAGGTTGAAGTCAAGCTGGATGGTGGACACCTGCCACGTACGGCCGATGGCATCGCGAGCCTGCACGGAGATCTTCGGACCATAGAAGGCTGCGCCGCATGGATCGTCAACCAGTTCAAGTCCGGATTCCTTGGCGACTTCAGCCAACGTATTGGTGGCCTCTTCCCAGATTTCGTCGGAGCCGACGTACTTGTGCGGATCCTTGGTGGACAGCTCCAGATAGAAGTCGTCCAAACCAAAGTCCTTCAACAGACCAAGCACGAAGGTCAGCAGGTTCTTCAGCTCGTCCTTCATCTGCTCGCGGGTGCAGTAGATGTGGGAATCGTCTTGAGTCAAGCCGCGCACACGGGTCAGACCATGCACTTCGCCGGACTTTTCGTAGCGGTACACCGTGCCGAATTCAAACAGACGCAACGGCAACTCACGGTAGGAACGCTGACGGGATTTGAAGATCAGATTGTGCATCGGGCAGTTCATCGGCTTCAGGTAGTAGTCGAAGCCCTGCTTGACGACGTTGCCGTTCTCATCCTTTTCCTCGTCCAAACGCATTGCCGGATACATGCCATCCTTGTACCAATGCAGGTGGCCGGAAGTCTCATACAGACCGCCCTTGGTGATGTGCGGAGTCTGCACGAAGCTGTAGTGGTGCTTGCGATGCATTTCGCGGGAGTAATCCTCCATCGCGTTGATCACAGCGGCGCCCTTCGGATGGAACACAGCCAAGCCCGGACCGATCTCGTCCGGGAAGGAGAACAGATCCATTTCCGCGCCGAGCTTACGGTGGTCACGCTTGGCGGCCTCCTCAAGGCGGGTTTGATATGCCTTGAGGTCCTCCTTAGTGGCGAAAGCCGCGCCATAGATGCGCTGCAGCATCGGATTGGCTTCGCTTCCGCGCCAGTATGCGGCTGCAGAACGCTCGATCTTGAACGCCTTGATATAGCGAGTGTTCGGCAGGTGCGGTCCGCGGCACAGATCCTTCCACACCACATTGCCGTCACGGTCGACGTTGTCGTAGAAGCTCAGTTCCTTGCCGCTGATTTCGGTGGCGGCTTCTGGATCGAGGTGGGCTTCCTTGTCTTTGATGAGTTCAATCTTGTACGGCTGATCGGACTCTTCTGCCAGAGCCTCCTCTTCGGTCACCACGCGGCGGCGGAAGGACTGGGAGGACTTGATAATGCGCTGCATGCGCTTTTCGATCTCTTTAAGATCGTCAGGAGTGAACGGAGTCTCGACATCGAAATCGTAATAGAAACCGTCTTTGATGACCGGGCCGACGCCGAGCTTGGCATCAGGACGGATCTCCTGCACGGCCTGTGCCATAACGTGGGTTGCGGAGTGACGCATGATGGCCAGGCCATCTTCGCTGTCCAATGCAATCGGTTCCACGACGTCGCCGTCGTGCAGTTCGGTATACAGGTCGCGGGGTTCGCCGTTAAGACGCACTGCGATGATATTCTTGTCTTCCGCGAAGAGCTGGACGCCAGTCTGATCTGCTGCCACCTCCTTCGCTTCGCCGTTGAGTGTAATGGAGATGGTCTGTTCAGCCATGAGTTGTCCTTTGCTATCGGGGTCCGCGGTACTAATGTGCAGGCCTGGACTGTATGTCAACGATGAACAAGATAGGGTTGAGTGCAGACATCGGCACGCTGAAAGAGTGAACAGCATGCTACAGCGCGATTATATTTTAACGGATCGTATTTGATGCTATTCGACGACATGCGCGTACGTGTATTGTGGCGCGCTTCGTGTCGACGTGATCTCCACCTTATCGGATGGCACGATCGACACGGTGGCTCCGTATTTCACTTTCAAACGTGAACCGACGCCTCCAGCGAGATTGACCGCGTTCTGCAGATTGTCGCTGTCTCCAATCGCCCTGATGATGAACGGCGCCTTGATATTCGTACCGTCGCAATCGAGACCGTCCGCCGTATCGCTGATGTATGTACTGGTAATCACGCGAATATCGTTGATTTCAATGACTTCCGCGCCGCTATTGCGTAGTTCCTCAAGTAGGGTGAATAAAATCGACGCGTCAATATCTCGCTTTGATCCTTTAGAAATACGGATGACCACGCCTTCGCCGGATACTGGTAAACGCCCGGAAAGAATGCCATTCGATTCAGCGTTCTGCCTGGCGATTTCCGCTGCCTTCTCGTTCTTGTCGGCGGTATCCTTCAGAGAGTCAAGCTGATTGGATAGTTCGCTTTTACGCTGTTCGAGCTTTTGCACCTGCGTACTCGTTTCGCTAATAAGCTTGGTCAGCTCGTCCTCGCTCATCGTCTCATATGTGGAGGTCGTGTTGTTCAGCTGGATAGCGTAGCTGAAGCCCAGCAACGCGCAAAGCACGGTTACGAGCACGCTTGAATACAGGCGCGCGCGAGTGGCCTTCGCATTCAGCGAAACCCTCTTCGGTTTGCGCCTGACCACAGGAAACGATCCGGTTTGGGTGCTGTCGTTGTTTTGGTCTTTGACGATCTGCTCGTGGATCTTGGAGAGTACATCCTTGTTGGCATCGTTGCGTCTGCTCATACGCCGTCATCCCTTGAAGATGAAACGTCGGATGGATGACACATTGGTGAAGATTCGAATGCCGAGCACGACGATGACCGCAGTCTGCAGCTGGGAACCGACGCCAAGCTGGTTGCCTAGGAAAACCAACAATGTTGCCGTAATAACATTCGAGAAGAAGGAAATCACGAAGACCTTATCGGAAAAGCTACGCTGAAAATAGGCTCGGGCGGCACCGAGCAGCGCATCGAGCGCCGCCAGCACCATAATCGGCAGATACGGCTGAAGCGCAATGGGAATGTCCGGCCGGACGAACACGCCAATGACCACGCCTATGATAAGTCCCAAGACCGCTGCCATTACTTGACCTTCCTTGCATATGTCACTTCGCCGGTCACCGCCGCTTCCAGCGTAATCGATTTGCTTCTGCTCACCTGAGGATAGATACCGGCTTCTTTGAAATCATCGTACAAACGTTTTTGCGTTTTCTTGCTCACCGCATTGGCAAGCGCACTGGAATTGCCGATCGCCTCGATGCGATAGGGGCTTTGCACGGAATTGACGCCGATAAGGATCGTCGTCCCTGCCGTTCGTATGGAAGTCTGCACACCGAGACGATACCCGTTAATGGCGATCGCCTCCGCACCGGACTGCCAAAGCAGCGAGACAAGCACCTGCAGATCGGAATCCGTGACCACACGGACTTGGCTGCCGTTTTCCCTTGGCAGTGACGAATCCGCGTTGTCTCCGCTCACCGATATTGGATTGGCGATGGTGAGCGTGATGCCTTCGCCTTGCACAGGAAGTACGCCATTGACCATTTCGTCATCCTGTATGGTCTGGTTCAGAGACCAGTTCGACACGGATTTCGATTCCTCCTCAACCCGGGCTCGCAGCGCGTTCACGTCTTTGGTGAGGGTTTCGACGTTTTTCGTTTGATCAGATAACTGACTTGACAGTTGCTTGCGTACTTCCTTACGTGGATCGGTACTCAGCTGTCGGACAAACACGCTTCCCGCCGTGCCTACGGCAATGCAGATAAGGAATACCAAAACCCGGGTGAACCAGACCGAAAACAATGACGGAGTTTTGGTGGCCAACCTCGAGTCCGTGTACATCACGTCCATCGGACGATTGGTCAAATCGTCAATAAGCCGCAATGAGTCATCATCCAGATTCCGCCTTCTGCGCGAAGTGGATGTCACGATATCAGGCTGCACATGATGCGAAGTCAGCCCGGCGAAGGACGCCGAGAAAACGGCGCGCCGCTTCGTAGGCGTATTCTCCGGAGACACCGGGAACGACGCACGTTCCGGAGCATCATGCATCATGTGAGTCAATCCTTATCGTTCTTCAGAAGCTGGATTCCCTGACGTATGTAAATATAGCCGGCAAGCCAGTACAATCCCACACCCCATATGCCGGTGGCGAGACCACACAAATGCAAAGTATCCGTAGCCGAATTAGACCAGATATCTGCGAAAATCAAGGCGACAATGGCAATCATCAGCATGGCGGTGCCTGCTTTTCCAACGAAATGCACCGGCAGCGGACCGTAATCACGCTGCGCCAAAACCAGTACAAGAATCGCCATGATCAAATCTCGCAATCCGACGACGATCAGCATCCACCATGGAATGATGTCAGCGACTCCAAGCGCGAGAATACTGCAGAAAATCAATAATCTGTCTGCAATAGGATCGAGGATCTGCCCGATTTTGCTCACCTGATTGAACGAGCGTGCAATCAGACCATCCAAGCCATCGGACACCGCCGACAGCGCAAGCACAATCAATGCAAGCACCATCTCATGGCGAGAGACCAATACCGAGATGAAGGGAATCGAAATGATTCGCAACAGGCTGATAAGGTTCGGAACCGTGAAATAGATATCCCGCGGTTCCGGACTGTACTGTTTTTTGATAATCAGTTTGCTCATACTTCGAGCAATATTACATTCTCGAGGCCTGCAAAGCGGTGACGATTATGCCACGAGCACCAACTTCATACAACTGGTCCATGAGTTGGTTGACCTTGGCCTTCGGCACAACGACACGCACGGCCGCCCACTGCTTGTCATGAAGCGGGGAAACCGTCGGGCTTTCGAATCCAGGCGTGATGTCCACAGCCGCGGAAACCTTCTCGACTGGAATATCGTAATCCATGAGCACGTAACGCTGAGCAGTGAGCACGCCCTGCAGACGACGGCTAAGAATCGTCAAACGATCATCATCTTCAGCAAGACGCGGGGAACGAATGAGCACAGCTTCAGAATGCAACAGCGGTTCCGCGAAAATACGCAGGCCGGCGTTACGGAGCGTGGTGCCCGTGGATACCACGTCGGCGATCAAATCAGCCACACCGAGTTGCACTGACGATTCGACGGCACCATCAAGGTGTACGGTTTCAGCGTTGATGCCATGCTCAGCCAGATAATCATGCACAAGCTTGTCGAAACTGGTGGCGACGCGCTTGCCTTCGATATCTTCGAGCTTGCTAATCGGAGAATCATTGGGGGCTGCAAAACGGAACGTTGAAGCGCCAAAGCCAAGCTCCATATGCTCCTTGGCATCCGTACCGGAGTTGAGCAGCAGATCATGACCGGTAATGCCGACGTCGATGGTGCCTCGGCCAACGTAGACAGCGATATCGAGCGGACGCAGGTAGAACAGCTCCACGTCATTGTCGGGATCCTCCACAACCAGCTGACGCGGATTGCTCCTCAGGCGATAGCCGGCCTCGGCAAGCATGTTCCATGCAGGTTCGGACAGCATGCCCTTGTTGGGCACGGCGATTCTCAGCATTTTCCCTCCCAAAAAGGCCACGCCTCCTATGGCACGGCCAAAAACTCACAGATTCTTGTAGATGTCTTCGAGTGTGATGCCTCGGTCGATCATCATGACCTGCAGATGGTAGATGAGCTGGCTCATCTCTTCCGCAGTACGATCGGCGCCTTCGTACTCAGCTGCGATCCAGGTTTCGCCCGCCTCTTCGACAATCTTCTTGCCGATGAAATGCGTGCCCTTGCCCAGTTCGTCGACAGTCAGCGAGCCAGCCTGCTTGGCTGCGGCCTTCTCGCTCAATTCAGCAAAGAGGGATTCAAAAGTCTTCATTATTCGTATCTATCCTCGAAATATTGGTAGGTTCAGGCCTTGAATGCGGCTTCAGCCTTCTCACGGATGGAATCAATGGCTTCCGCAGGATCCTCGGCACCATACACGGCGGAACCTGCGACCAGTACGTCGGCACCGGCCTCGGCTACAATGTGCGCGGTCTTCGGGCTGACACCGCCATCGACCTGAATCTTGGTGGCGAGGCCGCGACGGGTAATCTCGTCACGCAGACGACGTACCTTGGCCATCTGGTTGTCAAGGAACTTCTGGCCACCGAAGCCGGGCTCGACGGTCATGATAAGAATCATGTCGAATTCGTCGAGAATATCGAAAATCGGCTCGACAGGTTCGGCCGGACGCACCGCGAAGCAAGCCTTGCAACCCATCTCGCGCAGCTGGCGCGCCAGACGCACCGGAGCGTGGGTTGCCCCCATGTGGAAGCTTACGGATGCAGCGCCCAACTTGGCATATTCGGGTGCCCAACGATCCGGGTCCTCGATCATCAGATGCACGTCGACCGGAAGATCGGTGACTTCGCAGATACGAGCCACAATCGGCTCGCCCAAGGTC
Source organism: uncultured Bifidobacterium sp. (assembly GCA_959028125.1). Classification (GTDB taxonomy): domain Bacteria; phylum Actinomycetota; class Actinomycetes; order Actinomycetales; family Bifidobacteriaceae; genus Bifidobacterium. The sequence goes on from CAUFQQ010000012.1 coordinate 32,359, forward strand.
AGATTCGGAACGAAATGATGATCCATCACGTCGACGTGAACGAGATCTGCATTGGAGATGGTCTTGAGGTCGCGCTCAAGGTTGCAGAAATCAGCGGACAGGATGCTTGGTGCGATTTGAATAGTCATGGCTCTTATTCTATGAAAGGTAATCGACTTGCTGTTATTTGATGCCGGGCTGCTTGTCGGTATTCGAGACAGTTTCGGCATCGTTGGTTTTGATTTCATCAACCGTTTGCTCGGGGAAAGACACCACGGAATCCGAAGAATCCTCCGATTCACCGTTTTCAAGACGCTGCTCGATTTCGGTGACGGTACGAAGCTTCTCCGCCAACAGGTCAGTGTCTTTGCCCATTTGCTGCACGACGATGAATGACACCGCGCCGAGCACGAACACCGCCATGGAGACCCACACATTGATGCGCACGCCCAAGAATTCGTGCGCATAATCGATACGCAGGGATTCAATCCAAGTGCGTCCCAGGGTGTACCACATGATGTACACGGCAAACAGGGAACCTGCCTTGAGTTTCTTCATGGCTTTGGAACCGATGTATACGATAATCGCGGCGCCGATGAGGTTCCAGATCATCTCGTACAAGAACGTCGGATGGAACAGCGTGCCACTCGGGCATGTGGCTCCGTCATAGCACTGTTCGCTATGCCCGATGGCAGTGCCTTCCATGTTGAGTTTCAAACCCCATGGAAGCGTTGTCGGAGCGCCATACAGTTCCTGGTTGAACCAGTTGCCCAAACGCCCAACAGCCTGCGCTACCAACAGGCCCGGAGCGATGGCGTCAGCCAGCAAGGCCATTGGATAGTGCTTATGACGGCACCATGCCCATGCGGCCAGCGCTCCGAACAGCACGCCGCCCCAGATGCCAAGTCCGCCATTCCAAATGCGGAACATTTCCGCCCAGTCGCCATCCGGTCCGAAGAAACGTTCAGGCGTGGTGATGATGTGATAAAGTCGTGCGCCGATAATGCCCGCAGGCACGCTGACCAGAGTGATATCAAGCACTTGGTCGAAATTGCCACCCAACTTTTTCCAACGTGTGGTGGTTATCCATACTGCAAGGACGATTCCCATCAAAATGCACAACGCATAGATATGAATCGTTACTGGACCGATGGAAAACTGCGAAATCGTTGGCGATGGAATGTATGCAAGTGTCATGGTTTCCTGATGGTAGTCCACGCATCCGATATGGTGCGTGGACCACCGAAATCGTCAGAATGGTTTACTTTGCGACACGCGCGTTATGGACGCCGTCCGCAAGCTCTTCGGCTTTGGCGGCCAACGCCTTGAGACCCGTGGCCTCATCGACTGCGTTTTTCCCGGATTCGTCAAGCATGGTGTGCACCAATGCGGATCCGACGATGACGCCATCAGCGTATGAGCCGACTCGCGCGCCTTGTTCGGCGGTGGAAACGCCGATGCCAACGCAGACGTTCTTCGCGCCGGCATTGCGCGTGCGTGCCACCAACTCTTCCGGAGAAGCATCGATGGTGGAGCGTTCGCCAGTGACGCCCATACGGGCTGCCGCATAGACGAAGCCGCGAGCGTTGCCTGCCACGACCTTCAAACGGCTGTCGGTGGAGTCCGGGGACACGAGGAAGATTCGGTCAAGTCCATGACGGTCCGAAGCTTCGATCCATTCACCTGCCTCGTCTGGAATGAGATCCGGAGTAATCAGGCCGGCGCCACCGGCATTTTCAAAATCGCGTGCGAAACGTTCCACGCCGTAATGGTAGATGAGGTTCCAATAGCTCATCACCAGAGGGACTCCCCCGGCGTTGGCCACGGTTTCGACGGCTTTGAACACGTTCGCGATTTTCTCGCCGTTGTCAATGGCGATCTGCGAAGCCGCTTGGATGACGGGACCATCCATAACCGGATCGGAATACGGCAGACCAATCTCGACGGCATCGACGCCATGCTCAACCATGGTGCGGAATGCTTTCAACGAATAGTCAGAATCAGGGAATCCATATGGAAGATAACCGATGAATGCAGGCTTGTTCGCCGCTTTGAATTCATCGAACATGGCTTCCGTCGGACTCGGCTTATGGCTGATGCCGAGAGGCTGCCCGGACGGCGTGGTTACTGTTGCGTTCGTCATAATGGATACTCCTTCTTTCACTCGCCGTCCGCGTTATTGCCCTGGGCTCCATTGGCTTCGAGCGCCTTGGCCTGTTCATCGGTCAAATAACCGAACCATTTGCCAGCGGTGTTCATGTCCTTATCTCCACGACCGGAAATGTTGATGATCATGACTGGGTGCTCGTATCCCTTGGCCTTGAGATCCTCAGCTGCCTTGTATGCGCCAGCAACTGCATGAGAGCTTTCAATCGCCGGAATGATGCCTTCGGTTTCGCACAGATCCTTGAAAGCGCTCATCGCTTCCTCATCGGTTGCCCAGGAATAGTTGACGCGTCCGATTTCTTTGAGCCATGCGTGTTCCGGGCCGACGGATGCGTAATCCAAACCGGCGGAGATGGAATACGTGTCGAGGGTCTGGCCTTCGGAATTCTCGAGAAGATAGCTCTTGGCACCTTGGAACATGCCCAGTTCGCCGGTTCCCGGAGCGAAACGAATGGCATGACGCCCGGATTCGGGGCCATTGCCGCCCGCCTCGTAGCCGTACAGATTCACGCGTTCGTCATCAAGGAAAGCGTTCATGATGCCGATGGCGTTGGAACCGCCGCCGACGCATGCGCAAACCGCATCCGGATGGTCGATGCCGTACCAATCCTGAAGCTGCTGCTTGGCTTCCTCACCGATGATCTTCTGGAAGTCGCGCACCATTGCCGGGAACGGATGTGGACCTGCGACCGTGCCAAGCAGGTAGTGCGTGTCTTTGACGTTGGTGACCCAGTCTCGCAAAGCCTCATTGATGGCGTCCTTGAGAATGCGATCTCCCAAAGTGACTTCCACCACCTCGGCACCGAGCATGCGCATGCGAGCGACGTTAAGCGCCTGACGACGCGCATCGATCTGACCCATGTAGATGCGGCATTTCAAGCCGAGCATGGCGCACACCGTAGCGGTGGCCACGCCATGCTGTCCCGCGCCGGTTTCAGCGATGACACGGGTCTTCCCCATGCGCTTGACCAGCAGAGCCTGCCCAAGCGCATTGTTGATCTTGTGCGCGCCGGTATGGTTGAGATCCTCACGCTTGAGGAACACACGCGCGTCGAGACCGGTTTTTTCTTTGAGACGCTCGGCGAAACGCGGAGCGTCAGTCAACGGTGATGGACGTCCAACATACTGCTGGTTCAGTCGTGCCAGCTCCTTATGGAACTCCGGATCGGCCTTGGCTTCCTCATAGACGCGTTCAAGCTCGTCAAGCGCCGTGATCAGCGCTTCCGGCACGTAACGTCCGCCGAATTGGCCGAAATATGGTCCTTCGTGGCTTGCCAATGGGGTTTGTTCGGATGCTTTCACTCTTGCTCCTGCCTTTACCAGTCGCTCCACAGCCTGCTCATGGTTGGCTGCGGTTGCGACACCTTCGCCAACCAGCACCGCGTCGGCTCCGGCGCGGGCATAATCCTCCAGCTCAACCGAACCGAACACTCCGGATTCCGCTACACGGATCACATCGTTCGGCAAATCAGCGGCCAGCTCGTTGTATTTGTTCACATCGACCTTGAGGTCCTTGAGATTCCGCGCGTTGATGCCGATGACTCGCGCTCCCGCATCAATGGCACGCTGGATTTCCTCACGGGTATGCGTTTCGACCAGCACCGTCATATTGAGACTATGTGCAAGCTCAAGCAAGGACTTGAGCTTGCCGTCGTCCAACGCGGCGACGATCAATAGCACCAGATCGGCACCGTGCGCACGCGCTTCCCAAATCTGATATTCCGTGACGATGAAATCCTTACGCAATACCGGGATTTTCACAGCTGCACGAACTTTATCGAAATCATCTAGCGATCCCAAAAAGCGACGTCCCTCGGTAAGCACGGAAATCGCGCTGGCACCTCCTTTTTCGTATTCTCTGGCCAATGCGGCAGGATCAGGAATGTCGCTAAGGTGCCCTTTCGATGGCGAAGCCCTTTTAATCTCCGCGATCACCGGAATGCCATCCGCTTTTTTCAGCCACTGTCGCGCATCAATAGGGGCCGGCGCTTCGAATGTCTGACGCTTCACCTCATCAAGGGAAATGTTCTGTTCACGTGCTCGTTGGTCTTCGACAGCTCCCGCCACCAGTTCATCGAGTACAGACATGGTGTTCCTTTCAGCATTTTACTCGATTGGTTAGCTTGATTTGACTCACAACTGGCGAAGCTGCGAGGCGATCTGCACCGCTTCGACGCTGGCCTCGGCCTTGTTGCGAGTCTCCTGCCACTCACTGGCCGGCACGGAATCAAGTACGATTCCGGCTCCGGCCTGCACGCTCGCTTCATGGTCGCGGATGAATGCCGTTCGAATGGCGATTGCCATATCGAGGTTGCCTGAAAAATCGAAATAGCCGACAGTGCCGCCATAAATGCCACGATCTGCGGGCTCAAGCTCGTCGATGATTTCAATGGCACGTGGTTTTGGCGCACCGGAAAGCGTTCCGGCTGGGAATGCCGACGTGAACACATCGAACGACGTCATGTCGGGGTTAACTCGCCCGGTAACGGTCGAACAGATGTGCATAATGTGGCTGAATCGTTTGATATCCATCAAGGATACGACTTCCACGCTTTCCGGAAGACATACACGGCTCAGATCATTGCGGGAAAGATCAACGAGCATGATGTGTTCGCTACGTTCTTTTGGATCGGCAAGCAGATCCTTGGCAAGTTGCTCGTCTTCCTCAATAGTGGTGCCACGAGGCCTCGAACCGGCAATCGGGAAGGTCATGGCATGGCCATTGTCCACTTTGATCAGCGTTTCCGGGCTGGATCCAATAACGTTGAAGTCACGCCCCTGCGCATCGGTCAACGACATGAAATACATGTATGGGCTGGGGTTGAGCGTACGAAGCACGCGGTACACGTCGAATGGATCGGCTGGCGAATCAATGTCAAGACGCTGGGAAATGACCACCTGGAACACGTCACCATCGATGATGTGCTGCTTGGCGATTTCAACGGAACGCTCATAATCGCTCTTCTCCGTACGGAAACGAAGCTCGGGCTGGCTAATGGTCTCATCCAACACATTGACGCGAGCTTCACCTTCGACAGGCGTGGCGGCCTTACGCTGCATATCATCCAATCGCGCCACCGCCTCGTCGTATGCCGCATCGGCACGGGTGGATCGATCGTCTACGTTCACCGCATTGGCGATCATCCATACCGATCCGGACACATGGTCGACCACAGCAATATCCGTGGCCAATGCCAGAACTGTTTCCGGCTGCCCGGTCTCGTTCGGCGCCTCGGCACGCAAGGTCGGTTCCCAATGGCGAATCGCATCCCAACCGACGGTACCGACCAGACCACTGGTCAGGTTCGGCAGTCCTTCGACATGCGGCGCTTTCAGTGTTTTCAGCGCAGCATGCGCGACTTCCATCACATCGCCTTCGGTAGGCACGCCTGCGGGAACCTGACCCAACCAATCGGCCTTGCCGTTGTTGGAACGCAACTGAGCCATGGAATTCACACCGATGAAGCTGTATCTGTTCCACGTGCCGCCAAATTCCGCGGATTCAAGAATGAATGTGCCGGAACGTCCTGCAGCAAGGCGTTCATAGAATCCGACAGGAGTCAACGAATCAGCCAGAAGTCGGCGCACAATCGGAATCACACGATATCCCTGATCAGCCAATTCGTGGAATTGTTCGCGACTCGGCCAGGTGGCGCCCCACTTGAGTGCTTGTACGCTGCATTCACTCATCGCTGGCCCTCCTGTTCCTTGGTACGGTATCCTACGACCACGGGCAGTTGCCCGCCTTCTTCGAAGCAGGATCGTTTGCCGGTATGGCAGGCCGCTCCCACTTGATCGACTTCAACCAGAATGGCATCCCCATCGCAATCCAGTGCGAAGGACTTCACATACTGGGCATGTCCGGAAGTGTCTCCCTTGCGCCAGTACTCCTGCCTGGACCTCGACCAGAACGTGACGCGACCAGTCATCAGGGTGCGTCGTATGGCTTCGTCGTTCATGTAGCCGACCATCAGCACTTCTTTGGTGTCGAATTGCTGGATGACGGCTGCCACCAGTCCTTTATCGTCCCTCTTGAGACGTTCTGCGATTCGTGGGTCAAGAATAGTGCTGTTGTCGTATGCTTCGTTGGTCATGATGGTGTTATTGATTTGTTTCTTCGATTATTGATTACGTTATTCGCCTGTTTTGCGGTTTTCGGCTTTCATCGCACGGTATAGCCGGCGGCCTTGATGGCATCCTTGACTTCGCCGATGGTGACTTTGCCGTAATGGAAGATCGACGCGGCCAACACGGCATCCGCTCCGGCTTCGATCGCCGGGGGGAAATCGGCAGCCTTGCCCGCACCTCCGGAAGCGATGATCGGAATCTTCACTTCCTTACGCACGGCTTTAATCATTTCCAAGTCAAAACCCTGTTGGGTACCATCCGCGTCCATGGAATTCAGCAGGATCTCCCCCGCGCCCAACTCCTGAGCACGCTTGACCCACCAGATAGCGTCAATGCCGGTGGATTTGCGGCCTCCCATGGTGGTTACTTCAAAGCCCGACTGAGTGTGTCGCTCGCCCTGCTCACGGCGTGCATCGACGGATAATACGAGCACTTGGTTGCCGAATCGTTCTGCGACACGGCCAATCAGCGTCGGATCATTGATGGCCGCAGTGTTGACTCCTACCTTGTCAGCTCCGCAACGCAGCAGAGAATCCACATCTTCAGGGGCACGTACGCCTCCACCCACGGTCAATGGGATGAAAATCTGTTCGGCAGTTCGACTCACCACATCGACCATGGTCTGCCGATGCGAGCTCGAAGCGGTCACATCGAGGAAAGTCAGTTCGTCGGCACCCTGACGGTAGTATTCCGCGGCAAGTTCAACCGGATCGCCGGCATCGCGAAGATTCTCGAAATGCACGCCCTTGACTACTCGTCCCGCATCAACATCAAGACATGGAATGACTCGGACTGCCAGTGACATGCTGTTTTACTCCTTCGCGCATAATCATGTGTGCAACGAATGCAAGAGTAACCGTTTTACGTTACGCATGTTCGTCGGAAGTCCGAGTAGCGGACAGAACAAGCATCTTTCCTTGAAATCTAATCTTGTTCCTTAGCTGCGAGCTGCCCGCATGCACCATCGATATCCTGCCCGCGTGTGTCTCGCAACGTCGCAGTAATGCCTGCTTTATGAAGGATATCAAGGAACTGCTGTTCATCCTCAGGCTTCGAAGCGGTCCATTTCGATCCTTCGATGGGATTGAGCGGAATCGGATTGACATGAGCCCAATTGTCACCGTAATGGTTCAATCGCTTAGCAAGTAATTTGGCATGCTCGGCTTGATCATTGATACCGCGCATCAGAGCATATTCGATGCTTACGCGACGTTTCGAAGCCAAGTAATAGTCATGTGCCGCATCAAGCACCTGCGTAGTATTGAAACGCTTGTTCATTGGAACGAGCTCGTCTCGCAACTCATCGCTCGGAGCGTGCAAGGACACGGCCAAACGCACCGGAATGCCTTCTGCCGTGAGTTTCTTGATACCTGGTACCACACCGACCGTGGAGACGGTGATGTTGCGTGCCGAAATGCCGAAACCTTCAGGTGGCATGGCGCTGATTTGGCGTACAGCGCTCAATACGGACTTGTAATTGCCCATAGGTTCGCCCATGCCCATGAACACGATGTTGCTCAGGCGCCCGAGACCACCAGCGACTTCGCCGTCGTGCATGGCTTTCGCGGCCACACGAACCTGTTCCAGAATCTCGCCTGCCGACATGTTTCTCGTCAGACCCAATTGACCTGTGGCACAGAACGGGCAGCCCATTCCACAGCCTACCTGGCTGGAAATGCATAAGGTGGTGCGGGTGGGATACCGCATGAGCACGGACTCAATAAGAGAACCGTCGAACAGACGCCATAGCGTTTTGATAGTAGTGCCCTCATCGGCCACTTGACGGGTCACTTCGGTAATGAGCGTTGGGAAAAACGCCTCTGCGGCTTCGGCTCGTTTCGCTGCAGGAAAGTCAGAGAACTCTTCGGCAGCGACGTCGAAATGCCCATAGTAATGATTGGCAAGCTGCTTGACTCTGAATTTCGGAAGTCCAAGATCCTTGGCTTTCGCGATACGTTCGTCTTCAGTCATATCAGCAAAATGCAGCGGCGGCTTGCCTCGACGCGCATGATCTTTGGAAAGCACGTCGCGGAAGGCACCGGTAGTGCCTCCTGGAGTAATACCGGTTTCCGGCAAATCCTTCGTGGAATTCACGGAGTCGCTCATGCTTGTGTTTGCCTTTCTCACATTCCAGTTGCCCACAGCAGCACGCACACGAACGGCGCGCACAGCAGAATGGAATCCACACGATCCATCACGCCACCGTGTCCCTTAAGCAGGTGTCCCATGTCCTTGATGCCGATATCTCGCTTCAACATGGATGCGCACAAATCGCCAAACGTTCCGGCGATGCCGATCATGAAACCGGCCACGACAGGGACCCACCAGCGGGAAATCCACACATCCGACCCGTACGTGCAGAACATCACGGCAAAAGATCCGATCATGGAGAACAGAATGGAACCTGCAAGACCCTCCCACGATTTCTTCGGCGAAATGCGGGGGCTTAGCTTGTGCTTGCCCAGCCATGCCCCGGCGAACAAACCACCGGTATCGCTCAACGCGGGCATGAATACCATCATAATAGCATGCGCGACGGGATGATCATTGAATGTCAACGGCATGATGAGGCAGGAAGCCAGAAGCGGAATGTACAGCACGGTGAACATGGAGACCGCGACATGGCTCAGCCTGCTATGGCTTACCTCTCCCTGCTCATGGTTGAAGGAGGATTCAAGTCTTGCGCCTGCATCGGTGTGGGAAAGCTTATCCGCCACGGCCAGAGAGATGCGGCTGCCGAACGTCACTTTAGCGCTGGCGGCGATCGCTACGACCACCAAAGACACCAGCACGCATACCGTCATGGCGACGATATGACGTTCGCTGTAATAGGTGGACAGCAACGTCGCCGCCGAACATACCCACAACACCGCCACGGGAATATGAAGTCCCGCAGTGGCGAAATCGACGCGCAGCTCCCAAAGGGCAAGCACCATGAACAGCACAACCAGATAGACGAACAAGTCAATGCTGATCAGCAGACACGCCAAGATGAGGATGACGAGCACCGCCCCTGTGGCGATGGCCTGCGGCATATTACGCCCCGTCTTCTTGTTGATGGCGTTGATGGCCTCTTCGGTTTCTTTTTCGAGCTGTTCCTGATGTTCCATCATGTTCCCTGTCTGGCTGTGCGTCGATTCTTTTCAGGAGATGAAGGTCTCTCAGACCTCCATGATCTCCTTCTGCTTGGCTTCGAGCAGGGTATCAAGTTCATCAGTGGTCTGCTTGGTGATCTTGTCGAGCTCCTTGAGCAGACGATCGCCCTCGTCCTCACCCATCTCGCCGTCCTTGATGGCCTTGTCAAGGGATTCCTTGGCCTTGCGTCGGATGTTGCGCACTGCGACCTTGCCATCTTCCGCCTTGCCCTTGGCGAGTTTGACATATTCCTTGCGACGTTCCTCGGTCAGCTCCGGCATGGTCAGGCGAATGACGTTGCCGTCGCGACGCGGGCTGGCGCCCAGATCGGAATCACGCAACGCCTTCTCGACGGCATTGGCCTGGGACGCGTCAAACGGAGTGACGGACAGGGTACGCGGTTCCGGCACGCCGATGGTGGCGACGGCCTTCAGCGGGGTCGGAGCTCCATAATAATCAACGGTGATACCGTTGAGCAGCGCCGGATTCGCGCGGCCGGTACGAATGCCGGAGAAGTTCTCCTTGGTGGATTCCACGGACTTGGCCATCTGTGCCTTGGCCTGTTCGACAATAGTTGCCATTTGTACTCCTTGTTGTTGGTTGTTTGATCGATATTCGACGTTGAATGTCGTTATTCAGCGAGTGTGGACTCCGCGGTGGAAACCATAGTTCCGATTTCCTCACCGAGAAGGGCGCGGGTCACATTGCCATTGCCTTCGAGCCCGAAAACACGGATGCGCTGCTTGTTGTCGCGGGCCATGGAAAGCGCGGATGCATCCATAACGGCGAGATTGTCGACGAGGGCACGATTATAGCTCAATGTGGCGAAACGCTTGGCGTTCTCGTCCTTACGAGGATCGGCGGTATAAACGCCGTCCACGCCGTTCTTGCCCATCAGCACCTCATCGCAATGGATTTCCAAAGAACGCTGAATGGACACAGTGTCAGTGGAGAAATACGGCATACCGGCACCAGCGCCGAAAATCACGACACGACCCTTCTCCAGATGACGAATGGCCTTGAGCGGAATGTACGGCTCGGCGACCTGACCCATGGTGATGGCGGTCTGCACGCGCGTGGCCTGTCCCTCCTGCTCCAAGAAGTCCTGCAGAGCGAGGCAATTCATCACCGTGCCCAGCATGCCCATATAATCGCCGCGGGAGCGGTCGATTCCAGCCTGTTGAAGTTCCGCGCCGCGGAAGAAGTTGCCGCCTCCGACGACGATGGCGACCTGAACGCCCTGCTGCACCGCGGGAACGATTTCCTCAGCGATACGGCGGATGACGGACGTGTCAATGCCGACTTTGCCGCCGCCAAACGCCTCTCCGGATAGTTTGAGCAGCACTCTGCGTGGATTATCACCAGTGTTTTCGCCAGTCATGAAAAGCCTTTCTTGCCCGAGAACTCACGAAATTTACCGCTCTCAAGAGTATCGGCAAACACAGACACCACACCGCAACGACACAGCGTCGAGAAGAAAACAAAGTTGGCCATCACCCTGTGGATGATGGCCAACCTCATGGAATCTCTAGCGTCTAACGCACGGATTCACCATTGAAGCCGAATTCACTCAGCCTCGCCCTTGCCGACCTCGACACGAGCGAAAGCCACGGCTGCGCCGCCGACTTCCTTGAACAGGTCGCCAACGGTCTTGGACGGATCCTTGACATAGGACTGCTCGAGCAGGACGTTCTCCTTGTAGAAGGCATTGAGACGGCCTTCCACGATCTTCGGAACGATCTTCTCCGGCTTGCCTTCGGCCAAGGACTTCTCGGTGGCCACGCGGCGCTCGGACTCGACCACATCGGCCGGAACGTCCTCGCGGGTCAGCCACTGGGCACCCATTGCGGAAATCTGCAGAGCGGCTTCGTGAGCCACAGCAGCGCCGGCCTCATCGGTGGCGATCATGGCCACGATGCTCGGCGGCATCTCAGCGGACTTCTTGTGGGCGTAGATCTCAACGTGTGGACCCTCGACCTTGGCGAACTGGCCGACCTTGACGTGCTCACCGAACAGAGCGGCCGCCTCTTCGACGGCTTCCTTCACGGTGGCTTCGCCGGAAGCGGCTGCCAGCACTTCGTCCACAGAAGCGGCCTCGGCTTTGACGGCGTCTTCGAGCACGCTGTCAGCGAACTCCACGAACTTCGGAGTCTTGGCCACGAAGTCGGTCTCGGAATTCAGTTCGACGGCGTAACCGGTCTGGCCATTGGCGGATTCCACGACCTGGGAGGCGATGGTGCCTTCCTGAGCCTTGCGACCTTCGCGCTTGCCAGCGGCCTGGATGCCCTTGGCGCGGATGATTTCCTTGGCGCGAGCCACGTCACCCTCAGCCTCGGTCAGAGCCTTCTTAACGTCCATCATGCCGGCGCCAGTTTCCTCGCGCACCTGCTTGATCAGAGCTGCAGTGATTGCTGCCATTGATTTGTCTCCTCTGAAAAATAGTGATGCCCCATATGATGGGAGGCACAACACCTCCCATCATAGTGGATATTTTCACTCAGCCTTGGCTTCGCCTTCAGCTTCGGCTTCGGCTTCAGCCGGTGCATCGGCGGCCGGAGCGCCCTCAGTGAGGAGCTCCTTCTCCCAAGCGGCCATCGGCTGCTCGGTCTCGCCCTCAGCCTTAGCGGCCTTGCCGGAACGCTCCAGCAGGCCTTCGGCCACTGCGTCAGCCATGAGGCTGGTCAGCAGTTCGATGCCGCGGATGGCGTCATCGTTGGCTGCGATCGGGTACTCGACGGACTCCGGATCAGCGTTGGTGTCGACGATGGCAACGACCGGAATGCCCAGCTTGTGAGCTTCCTCAACGGCCAAAGCTTCCTTGTTAACGTCAACCACGAACATGGCGGACGGAGTACGGTTCATGTTGCGGATACCGCCCAGCTGCTTAGCCAGCTTGTCCTTCTCGCGCTCGAGAAGCAGCAGTTCCTTCTTGGTCAGACCGGAACCACGCACGTCGGTGAAGTCCATCTCTTCGAGTTCCTTGAGACGGGAGACGCGCTTGGACACGGTCTGGAAGTTGGTCAGCATACCGCCGAGCCAACGCTCGGAAACGTACGGCATGTTCACGCGGACAGCCTGATTGGAAACGGCTTCCTGAGCCTGTTTCTTGGTGCCGACGAACAGCACGGTGCCGTTGTGAGCGACGGTAGCCTTGATGAAGTCGTAGGCCTTGTCGATCATGTCGAGCGACTTGAACAGGTTGATGATGTGGATGCCGTTGCGCTGGGTGAGGATGAACTGCTTCATCTTCGGGTTCCAACGACGGGTCTGGTGGCCGAAGTGCAGGCCTGCCTTCAGCATGTCGCTCATATTGATCTGAGCCATGGTATTACTACCTCTTTCTGTCGGTTCTTGCCTGGTCATGCGTTCCTGCGTGCAGCCAAAGCCTTGCGGCGTCGGCCGACCGACACAGGTCGTCGCGAACATGACGCGAATTGGTTGTATGCCGGTTGACAATATTGGGTGGCTCAGGACTTTCACGACAAAGCCCTTCGCCGGATGGCACACAAGGCATAAAATACCATGGGGTCACGTCTTTTCGCAAAGACGTGACCCCAAGTCGTCATATCGGTGAGATGCGAACAATCACTTGTGGTGATTGCGCATGTAGCGCATCGCCTCTCGGCGTTCCTCTTTCTCCAAACGATCAAGATAGACATGACCGTTCAAGTGATCGGTTTCATGCTGCAACATGCGGCCCATAATGCCACGACCTTCCAGCACGACCGTCTTGCCTTCCAAATCGATGCCACGCACACGAGCGTAATCGGCGCGACGGGTCTTGTACCACAATCCCGGCACAGACAGGCATCCCTCATCTCCGTATTGTTCACCGCTGGTCTCTTCGAGGACAGGGTTGAGCACATACCCGATCTTGCCGTTGATGTTATAGGAAAATGCCCTCAGATTCACGCCAATCTGATTAGCTGACAAGCCAGCCCTTCCTGGATCGTCAACGGTATCAAGCAGATCCTGTACCAGATGACGCACGGCCGGCGTAATTTCCTTGATAGGATCACAGGGGGTACGTAGCACCGGATCAGGTACGACTCGAATCTCACGAATTGCCAAGATTATCGCTCCTCGTTCATGGTTGTTTCCTCAGTTTCCGATGAGTCTTCCGGCGTTTGGAACTCGCCGGCGTCTTCGGTCTGCTTCTTAATTTTCTCCTGCATGGTATCAAATGCCTGCCGAACCTTCGGACTTACGGATTCGGAAGCCTGACGCATGGATTCGGAAGCCTGCTTGACCGTTTCGGTGGTTCGGTCAAGAATCTGCACCGTCTTTGGCAGCGGTTTGTTGGATGGCTTCGGCGCATACAGCACATTGTCGATGACATTTTCGTACCGCTTAAGCACCTTCGGCCTGACAACTTTCAGGCTCGCCGTCAGAGTGCCCTTCTCCTGGCTGAACTCCTCGTCGAGGATTTCGAACTTGCGAACGGATTCAGCACGAGAGACATTCGCATTCGCCTTTTCGACATACTGCTGAATGAATGCGCGCACGGCATCGTTCTTCGCGATCTGCTCCATGGGCATGTTGCTATCAAGTCCCTGCTGTGCAAGCCAGGAACGAACCATCTCCTGATCAAGCTCAATCAAAGCTCCGATGAACGGCTTGCCATCACCGACCACCACACCATGCGACACGATCGGGCAAGTGTTGATGACATCTTCCATAGGTGCCGGACTGACGTTCTTACCGCCGGCCGTAATGATGATATCCTTCTTGCGACCCGTAATGTACACGAATCCGTCGTCGTCGATGGTTCCCAAATCGCCGGTCTTCAGCCAGCCATCAGCCATCTTGACATCGGCTGTCAGCTCCGGCTTCTTGTAGTAGCCAAGGAACACGTTGGGGCCCATCACCTGCAGTTCGCCGTCGTCATCGGTGCGCACGCCCATGCCCGGCCCGGGCTTGCCTACGGAACCGACGCGGTTGGCGTCCTGCCAGTTGACAATCATGGGAGCGGCGGTTTCCGTCATGCCATAGCCCTGAATGAAGGTAATGCCATCCATACCGTTGAAGAAATGGGCGAGATCGACGTTCAAAGGAGCGCCGCCACAAGCCAGATATCTCATGTTCGGACCCAAAGCAGAACGAATGGATTTGCCTACGACAGACATAAAGAACGAATGTTCGGCACGAGCCACAATGGAATGGCGTCCGGTTTCCTGCTCGTCCTTCGACCATTGCACAAAATGATCGAAAGCCTTGGCGAACACTCTTCCACGAATACCCGCTCCGGCCTTTTGCGAAGCCGCGTTATACACTTTCTCGAACACACGGGGAACTCCCAGCAGATAGGTCGGCTTGAAGCTACGCAGATCGGCAAGCAGATGCTTGGCTCCGGGCAGATAGCCGACCACCCCCTGCCCGCCAATCGCAACATACTGAATATAGCGAGCGAAGCAGTGCGCCAACGGCAGGAACAACATCAGACGATTCGGCTGATATAGCATTTCATCGAGAATGATGTAGCCGTTCAGCACGATATGCGTGAAATTCCGGTGAGACAGCATCGCTCCCTTGGGCTTGCCAGTGGAACCAGACGTGTACACAATGGTGAGCATGTCATCGGCCTTGACCCTGGAAATCACCTGATCGAGCGTGTCCTCGCCGACACCTTCTCCAAAATCAGCAACGGCATCAAGACCATCCGCCTTGAAGTTGAAGACGTAGCGCAGGCTGCTGTGCTCATCGCGAATCTGTTCAAGCGTTTGTGTATGCGCGAAATCACCGGCAAAGGCGATGATCGGATCCACCTCTTCGATGATGGACGCGGCCTGCCTGGCGGAATCGGTTTCATACACGGGCACGCTTACCGCGCCGATTGCGGCGCAGGCAAAATCGATGACTCCCCATTCGTAGCAGGTAGGCGAATAGATGACTACCATGCTTCCGGCCTTGACCCCTAGGCCAAGAAGACCTTTCGCAACCGCGCGCACACGCTCAAGCATCTCCCCCGCCGTAACGTCATGCCATCGACGAGTCTCGTCGTCCTGCCATTGGGCGATGAGATCATCAGGATCACGTTTAGCGCGTCTGGAGAGCAGTGCGAAAACGGTATCCTCATCCGTAGTGCTATACGCAGGTTCCGGTACAAATTCTCTCAACATGAGTCCCTATAGTAGTTGCAGTATGCTCAAGGCACGCTGAAAACCCTTGAAAACGGCTGAATTCAGCCAATTCCAAGGGTTTTGAATGGTTACTTGTTATACGTCACACGCCGAAATCAGCGACTTCGCACTTCCAAGCAGATCCCTTGAGGACGCACTTCAAATTGCTGCACAGCCTTCGTCCTCCAATGCCCATCAGCACGGTGCTTTCGAAGCATGTCGGAGAGACCAACCAGCTGTCAACGTAATATACGGTGATCGGAAGCAGACCCAACTGCGCGTATATCCTCACATCCTTCTTCATCTGTGCTGCGATCTGAGCGGAGGCATTTCTCAGCTTTCTCATGCAGGCCTCGCTCAATACCCTTTCCACGCGTGCTTCTTTCTGCCTGCCACGGAAGATATCGACAACATTGCAGATCAACTGCGCCGCGAACATGTTCATGGAATAGGCAAATTCAGCATCGCACGGCCCAGGCATTATCTGGATGTAATGGAATGGTATTTTCCTGCCGAAAAGATCTGAATTAAGAAACCCATCATACGAGGGAAGCGTTTTATCGTAATCGAAAACCGGCTTTCTGCCAAGCTCAAGAGATATCCTTTCCCACTCTGTCAGGTTTTCTCCCTCGCGTTTCTTCCCACTTTTATCAGCGCGCTTCGCATTGGCCGCTGATCCCTGGTCAGAAGGTGGAACCTCCGAGAAGGGCTCGTTAGCCTCCGGCGGCGGAACATCATTTTCACATGAATCATCCATGATGAATCCCTTTCTTATTCGCCCGACTCATCGTTGAGAGGGGGTGTAAGAACCATTAAGGCACAAAAGCCATCCCCCGTCAAGTTGACATTTGATTCTTGTGGATAAGTGGATAACTTCAGATATTTCAAACACTTTAGAACACCCTAAAGATAAATTTTATACCCCTAAAACATTACAAAAAAGGGTGGCATATCGTTGAAAAAACAAAGAGAATCCTTCTTTGGCGAAAAACCCTAAGTTCGTCTCAAAAACGCTTAGTAAAAATGAACGGCATTAGCCTTCACTGAAAGATAATGATCATGTTTGTTCGTATATGCTCACATAAAGTTATGTTACCGGGCATACACTCCTCTAAGTGCGCTCAAGAAAAATAAAAAAAAATTGGCTCTGCGGCGTTCGCCGCAGAGCCGTCTGAGAATGGGCTCCCCCACCTGGACTCGAAAGATCTCATGCTGCTTATGTTGCTTCTTTGGTGGATGTCACTGGCTCCCAAGACGAATGAAGCACCAGGAAAGACCATATAACAGAACGCTTCTGCATCCTGATTAAACCGGAAGGGAACGGACGAAGATGTCTGACCAAGTTCCTTTCCGGTTTTTCCGTTCTAGATGCCGTTTCAGATGCATGTTAAGGTTCCAAAAAAACGCCATGCATATAGGTCTGACCGGTTTTGCCGAATCAACTGTCATGCGCTATTGCAATTCTCCCCGAATCGGGCGTCCCTGCCGACGCTGACGCGTGGAAGGACCTGATATGACGGACCCAGATCTGGAAGTCACAAGGATAAGAAGATTCGGAACGATAATTCGGAACAATCAGCGGAAGTTCAGAATATCAACTGAACCAAAATGGTTCAGTTGATATTTCCCGTCGTGAGCTTTCCGCTCCGGCCGGTGCGTGTCATCCGCCGACCCTTCCCCGTGTTTCCCTGTCCGATTGCCGACTGCCGATTATCGGCGTTCGCCCGGCGGCCGGCCGTGTGGAATGTATTGCATCCTAC
>CAUFQQ010000013.1:0-37242 GCA_959028125.1 uncultured Bifidobacterium sp.
ATCCTCATTTCAACGTGATGTTCTACCCGTGCCATGGTATCCCGCAGCAGCGCAGCAGCGCACGTTCGTCTCAATCAGGCATGCCGGCGGCCGACTGTTTATCCACATTTTTTTGCGCATAACCTCGGTTATCCACTTATCCACTGTTTTTCGAATGCGAATAGACAACGTCCCATCCGAGGAATCAGAAAAATGCAACATGCGTTACAGTTCATGCGCGAAGGCACGGATTCCTCGCAGGAAAGCCGTTGCAGGATCGCTCTGATTCGCAATGGGCTACCATGTCCGCAAGTCAACTGGAAGGTTCGACTGAACAATGGGAAAATCGCGCTTTTGGATATGGCCTATCCAGATATAAAAGTGGCCATCGAATACGACGGAAGACATCATGCCGGCCAATGGCTCGCCGACAGCAAGAGACGTGAAGCCTTGGAAGATGACGGTTGGGCATACATTCAAGTGACCGCCGAAAACCTTATGAACGACTTCGAGGAACGGGCACTCGCGCAACGCGTGGCCGACCGGATGAGCCAACGATTAAGCAAGCCCATCATGCTCTGTCAAAGAATGCCCTCGGGAAGGATACACATCCGCATAACGTCTCTCGCCAATGGAAGCAGAAAGATTCTCATCTGAAAGCCACTATATGTGGCAGATTTGCCATCCCCGGACAAACCAAAACCGCTATATGTGGCAGACCAGACTGGTTTCAAGCTTCAAAAGACCCCAATCAGCACCCCCTAGACGAGATTTTCCTTGGGAGACTGCCACATATAACGGAAATCATTTTTCTGAAATGCCAAAAACTGCCACATATAGGACATTTCAAACTGAAAACGCGGCATAGGCATATCACCTTTTCGTCAGATCGAAGACAGCATTTCGAAAACGTCATCATCATCGACGACGAGGCTATCGATTTTGCGGCGGCCGAGTTCGCGCAGCCATTCGTCAGGTTCCGCATCAGCGAGCGCACGGACGTCGAGATGCAACGGCTTGTGCCTTCCGACCACCACCTCGTTAGCATCCACAGCTTGGACCGGCCCGTCGAAATGGGCAAAGGCACCATCCGAAACATCCAACTGATCCGTCCGACCCGGAAGGCGTGCGGCACTTCCCACCGATCCTTCCGTACCGTTCGAATTACCCGGGACACCCGCACGGCCACCAGTCGGACATATGCCCAACACCGCCGCATACGTGTCATATAGCCCGCGTCGACGTACAGCGTATTCGGCATCAGATTCCTCCGCATGTTTTCTGCCGTCCACAATGTACGGCATTCCTGTGGTGATGTAGTGGAAGAAATGGCGATTGATGGCGTCGCATTCCGCCCGCATCACGTCATATACCACTTCCACACCGTTTTCCTCAAGAATGCGAAGTCCTTTGCCGGCCACGATGGGATTCGGATCGATCGAACCGACCACGACGCGCGTTATGCCGTGCGAAAGAATTAGATCGGTGCATGCCGGCTGCGATCCGACATGGCAGCAAGGTTCGAGAGTGTCGATGACCGTGGCTCCATGCATGTCGATACCATGCTCGTCGGCGTAGTCGAAGGCCATGCGTTCCGCATGCGGTCCGCGGTAGCGGTCGTGGTATCCGGCTGCGAGAATCTCGCCGTCGCGGACCACCACCGTGCCGACCAACGGATTCGGATTCACCCAACCGGCTCCCTTATGGGCCAGTTCCAGCGCCTGCGTCATGTATTTCCGATATTGAGGCATGTCATCCATGGTTCCAAGCATATTGCATCGATTGCGGTCCCACATTTCAAAATCGCCATGAGACATTTCGTAAATGGATAGGCGCGAACCGGTCATCCGTCCCATCGCCGTACGGCGTCGCACAATGACGCCATACAATGTTGGCAGACCAGCAAAGGAACCAGCGAGAGGAAGCACCACATGCAGCGCGAAATCATGACGTCCATTCCGTTTTTGAGCCAGCCGTCGACGGAGGCGCTCAATACGCCCGAGGATCTTGCCGTCGCACAGGATCTCAAAGACACGCTTGACGCACATCGCAATGGCTGCGTCGGCATGGCCGCAAACATGATCGGCGTCTCGAAGAGCATCATTGCATTCGTGGACGAGGATTTCGGCGGTCGCATCTTCGTAATGTTCAACCCGACGATCACTGCGAAAGACGGCGCCTACGACGCCTCCGAAGGCTGCCTGTCTCTCAAAGGCGAGCGCCGCACGGTCCGCTTCCAGCGCATTGAGGTCTCGTATGCGGATCGCAAGTTCCGCGAGCGCCATGCCACATTCACTGGTTTCACCGCGCAGATCATCCAGCACGAGATCGATCATTGCGAAGGCATTATCATTTAACGACTTTTTCAGACATGGCACCTAGCGGCTTTTCGGGCGCTCCATCTAGCGACAGGCTTAGGAAAAATCGTTTGATGTAACAATCGTACGTAACCGCCTTACGCTACAGTTTCCGTAATGCACCGTAGGGCAGTGTCAAAGGAGATTTCATGGGTGCCATCGATATGTTCAACGATTTCGTCAAACTCATTGAAAGCGAGTCCCTGCCCGTCGAAGCCGTTGCGATTGCGGATGGCGACGCCATTATCGCGGAACGTCATTTCGTTCCCGACCAGGATCGCAATATTTATTCCCATACGAAAAGTTATGTTTCGACGGCTATTGGCATTGCGATTGAAGATGGCTTGCTGTCGCTCGATTCGCGATTGGTCGACTCGTTCCCCGAGTATGTTCCCTCCGATGCGCAACTGGAGTTGGGCCAGATCACGCTGAGGCACTTGCTGACTATGTCGAGCGGTTTCAATCATGCGTATTTGATGAACCCTGACCGGCGCAGTGGTGTTGGTGCGCCTGATTATTTACGGTACATGTTCTCTCGCAGGGTTGAGGTGGAGCCCGGCAGCACGTTCTGCTATTCGTCTGCGGATTCTGATTTGGCGGGCCGCATGTTGGAGCAGGCTGCCGGCATGCGTCTTGGCGAGTATTTGTATGGCACGATTTTTTCCAAGTTGGATCAGGGTTGGCCTGTTTGGGAATGTGATCCGCAAGGTCATCCGATTGCAGGCGGCGGGATCTACATGTCGCTTGCGAATATGTTGAAACTTGGCCAGGTCTATTTGAATGATGGCACTTGGCATGGCACGCGCATTGTCAGCGAATCGTGGGTCAAGCAGGCTTCCGGTAAGCAGATCGACACTCCGTATAGCAATATTTGGACGTGCGGTTATGGCTATCAGTTCTGGATGTCGCCTTATGAGGGGGCATATCGTGCGGATGGTGCGTACGGTCAGATTACTACGGTTTTGCCGAAGCAGGGTTTGGTTGTTGCGATTCAATGCCCGGAATCTGGTGATTTCGACAATATCGTTCGTCCTGCTTTGCATGAGCATCTGCTGCTTCCGCTTACTGCCTGAGCGCACGACTTTCGCCCATACCGTCGTGTAGATGGGGTATGGGATAATTATGCACGGTATTGTGCGTGGGTTGCGTTCCGGAATCCTTGATTGAGTTTCCGTTGACCGCTCATGCAACACGCTGGAATTCCAACGTTTCTTAAGGATGGAACACAACATTGGCTGAATTCATTTACCAGATGATCAAGGCCCGCAAGGCTTACGGCGACCGTGTGATTCTCGATGACGTGACTTTGAGCTTCCTGCCAGGCGCGAAGATTGGCGTTGTTGGCCCGAACGGCATGGGTAAGTCCACGCTGCTGAAGATCATGGCCGGACTCGACACCGTGTCTAATGGCGAGGCTTCTTTGACTCCGGGTTATACCGTCGGCATTCTGCAGCAGGAACCACCGCTGGATGACACCAAGACTGTTGGCGAGAACATCAAGATGGCGTTCGGCGAGATCGCTGAAAAGGTGGCTCGTTTCAATCAGATTGGCGAAGAGATGGCCAATCCGGATGCCGATTTCGATGCTTTGATGGATGAGATGGGCAAGCTGCAGAACGATATCGATGCTGCAAACGGTTGGGATCTTGATTCTCAGCTTGAGCAGGCTATGGATGCTCTGCAGTGCCCGGATCCGGATACTCCGGTGACGGTGTGCTCCGGTGGTGAACGCCGTCGTGTGGCATTGTGCAAGCTGCTGCTGGAGGCTCCTGATCTGCTGCTGCTTGACGAGCCTACCAACCATCTTGACGCCGAGTCGATTCTGTGGTTGGAGCAGTTCCTGCACCAGTACAAGGGTGCCGTCATCGCCGTTACCCACGATCGTTACTTCATGGATAACGTGGCCGAGTGGATCTGCGAGGTCGACCGTGGCCAGCTGTACCCGTATAAGGGCAACTACACCACGTATTTGGAGACCAAGGCCAAGCGTATGGAGATCCAGGGCGCCAAGGACGCCAAGCTCGCCAAGCGTTTGAAGAGCGAACTTGATTGGGTGCGCTCTTCGCCGAAGGCCCGTCAGGCCAAGAACAAGGCTCGTCTGGAGCGTTACGACCAGATGGAGCAGGAGGCACGCAACAACAAGAAGCTTGACTTCTCCGAGATTCAGATTCCGGCCGGCCCGCGCTTGGGCTCTACTGTGCTGGAAGCCGAGCATATTCACAAGGCGTTCGGCGACCGTGTGTTGATCGACGATCTGAGCTTCACGCTGCCGCGTAACGGTATTGTCGGCGTGATCGGCCCGAACGGTGTGGGTAAGTCCACCCTGTTCAAGACCATCGTTGGCCTTGAACCGTTGACGTCTGGCTCGTTGAAGATCGGCGAAACCGTGCAGATCAGCTATGTGGATCAGAATCGCGCCGGTCTTGACCCGAATAAGAACCTATGGGAGGCCGTGTCTGACGGTCTTGACTTCATTGAGGTTGCTGGCGTTGAAGTACCGACCCGCGCGTATGTGGCGTCCTTCGGTTTCAAGGGTTCCGACCAGCAGAAGCTCACCGGCGTGCTGTCCGGTGGTGAACGCAATCGTCTGAATCTTGCGTTGACCCTGAAGCAGGGCGGCAACCTGCTGCTGCTCGACGAACCGACCAACGATCTTGATGTCGAAACTCTTGAATCGCTTGAAAACGCACTGCTTGGCTTCCCGGGCTGCGCTGTGGTGATCTCTCACGACCGTTGGTTCCTCGACCGCGTGGCCACGCATATTCTCGCATGGGAAGGCGATGACGAGAATCCAGCCAAGTGGTACTGGTTCGAAGGCAACTTCCAGGCCTATCAGGAGAACCGTGTCGCTCGTCTCGGCGAAGACGCGGCTCGCCCCCACCGTCTCCATCGCAAGCTAACGCGCTAAGCCGTTAAGCAGACAGTCCTGTGGACTGTCTGTAGGCTTGGCCTGAGTGAGGCGACAGCCGAACAAAGGCAACAATGAGCCTTGCGAAGCAAGACCATAATTGCAGGGCCACAGGCTAGCCGTTAAGCAGACAGTCCTGTGGACTGTCTGTAGGCTTGGCCTGAGTGAGGCGACAGCCGAACGAAGGCAACAATGAGCCTTGCGAAGCAAGACCATAATTGCGAACGTTACTCGCAAATTTCAGCAAAGCGCCGTGCTTCGTTACGAAGTGCGGCGCTTTGCCGTATGTGAATCGTTTGACGATTACCTGCCGTTCACGCTTCTCACGCATTCGTTACAAAACAATCCGGCGAAATTTACCGCCCTTGCGTAGACTCGTTTCCAGAACGAAGCGTTTATCGTATGCGACTCAAAGAATCGAGGCCCGTTATGACACAGACAGCGCAGACAGCAATAACTCCGTTACAACGGTTGGCGAAGGTGCTTCAGCTGGGCACGCCTTCCACGTACCGCAGCCACACATATGTGAATGGCGAAAGCCTGTATTTCCCCACTGGCCGCGTGTACGGCGGTCAGGTGATCGCGCAGGCCATGATGGCCGCATCCAAAACGGTTCCGCCATCTCGTCTGCCGAATTCGATTCATGGCTATTTCATTTCCGCCGGCGATATTCGTCAGGATTTGCTGTTTGATGTGGAGAATCTGCGTGATGGCCGCTCGTTTTCCGCTCGTCGCGTGAATGTCACGCAGGCTCAGGGTTCGATTCTGACGGCCATCGCCAGCTTCCAGGAGCAGGGTCAGGATGGCATTGAGTTCGCCGATCCCATGCCGGAAGGCGTGCCGGAGCCGGAAACGTTGACCAGTGCGAAGCAGCTGATGGAGCCGTTTGCCGAAAAGTCTTCGTATGCCAAATACTATGCGGAAAAGTCGCCGTTCGACATTCGTCATGTGACGCGCACGATCATGCTGGGTGCCGATAAGAAGAGCGCCAGTAACGATTCCGGCAAGCAGCTGGTGTGGATGAAGGCCGACGGCACGGTTGACGTTCCGCAGGTCATGCATCGTGCGATGTTGGCTATGGGTTGCGATCAGGTGATGCTGGAGCCGGTGTTGCGTCGTGCCGGGTTAAGTATTGCCACGCCTGGCATTTCGTTCGCTTCGATCGATCATTCGATGTGGTGGTATCGCGATATCGACATCAATCAGTGGCATTTGTATGTGCAGGATACGCCTACCGCGGCTCACGGCCGTGGCTTGGGGCAGGCGAAGGTATACACGCAGGATGGCGAGCTTGTTGCCTGCATGACTCAGGAGGCGATGATCCGTGTTCCTGAGGAGGATTTGAAGAAGTAAGGACAATCAGGCTTTCGTTTGGGTTGCCGATTTGGTTGCCGCGGCCGCGTAACGGTTTCGTTGCGTGGCCGTTTTCATTTTCGGGCTTTCCGGACCGTCGATTGGTGGGATTTGACACAACCACTCCCCCACAATGCCGATGATCATGTCAGCGATGCATACGATTGCCGCGATCGCGCATTCGAGGATGGCCTGACTGTAGAACGTCGCCTCACCATGCGGCAGGCTCATGATGAGCTGTCCACCATACCAGCCGGCCAACGCCGCTCCTGCCACGCCCAACGCTTTGCATGACACCAGTGTGGCGAACGCCTTCTGCGGGTCCAAAGGTTTCAGCTGCGCGCGTTTTTCGGGATCTGTGGTGGTGTATTTGTGGATCTGCAATGCCATATACAGCACGACGAATCCCAGAATCGCCAACACCACGGGCACGATCCATGGAGCGCCGACCAATGGCAAACCTGAAATCTCGCCATATTTCGCCAATCCCATACCGGCCAGCAATCCTAATGCGGCAGCGAGAACATAGCACCACCAAGGGGTTCTGCGCGCTTTCATAGCGTACCTCCGATGATCCAATTGTCGGTCAGCAGTCCCACTTGCGCGGTATCGGGGGCCATGGCCAGCAGGAATGATACCGGATCCTTGCCCAGTCGCGCATCGGGATCCATGTCGAGCCATGGCGCAAGCACTGCGGCATGGTTGCGTGCGGTGGGCCACGGCACCTTGCAGTCAGGCTCATCGCATGTCACGCCTTCCATGTCGATCAGGTCGAGATCGAAGTCTTCGCCGACGGAGGCTTCCACATTGCTTAATGCTTCGATCAGATCATGGGCGCCCATGCGCGTGGAAATCTGGATTACCGCGGCCATTTTGTCGGGGAGTCCGTCGAGTTGGCTCACATGGTAGAGGGGTGAGATGCCCTCGACTTGGTTGCCGGGAATGCCGTCCAATGTGACGATGGCCATGCGGAACTGCTGTTCGGCATCGGTTGCTGGGCTGTCCAGTGAGATCACCGCACGTTTCGATGCGGGTTCTAGCTGTGCAGAAGCGAGTGCGGCCACTTTGGCTGCGGCGGTTCCTTCCGGCAAATCGCTGGAATCGATCGCATCATACGCTTCGCCCATATCATCCGCATCGCCCGCATTATTGGCATCGCAGGCAAGGTCGTCGGTACCGTAGCCGGTCGGGCTTTCCACCATCCAATCATCTGCGATTTCGTCGATATGGTCGCGATCGGTCGATTCATGGAGGAGTTGAGCCACGGAACCGGCATGTTCGCCCGGCAGTTCGGCATCGGGTTCGAGTGCCAGCCACGGCCCCAGCACGAACGCACGCTGCCATGCACGGGGGTGGGGCAGCGTCAGGTCCGGATCGTCGCTGCTCTGACCGTCAAAATCGATGATGTCCAGATCAAGTGTGCGCGAAGTCCAATGGTCGGTACGCACTCGACCATGTTCGGCTTCGATGCGCTGCAATCCTCGCAACAGCTCCATTGCCGATAGCTTGGTGGTCACGGAAACAACCGCATTGTAAAAGTCGGGGGTACCATCGGGCATGCCCCACGCATCGGTACGGTACAGCGGCGAAATGCCCGTAACCTGAGTGGACGCCAGTCCGTCGATCGAACGCACCGCGTCACGCAAGGTGGCCACTACATCGCCCTGATTGCCACCCATGGCAATGATGGCATGATGCACTTGCGATGCTGCGGACGCTGTTTCACGAGAACGTTCCACGGTTACGCTCACATCGTCGAATGGTACGACGATTGGCGCACTCGGCTTGTGCACGGTCACTTGCGTTCGCGCCACAGCAGGATATTCAAGAATCATGCTGGCAATGCGATCGGCCAGTTTTTCGATGAGATCGACATGATCGCCTTCGATAATGGCGACTATTCCTTTGGCGATGGCACCGTAATCGACGGTGTCGTGCAGATCGTCGGAATGCCCGGCTGGCGCAAGATCCAGAAACAGCGTGGCGTCGACGACGAACGTCTGCGCACGCTCATGTTCGAAATCAAGCACACCGTGTTTGCCGACCGCGCGAACGCCAGTCAATCGAATCTGATCCATGCCAGCCTTTCTTTGCATATCTCAAGGTTTTAGTGATGTGAGGCGTTGCCGTGCCTACGCAGTCAAGAGCATACGAACGTATGCACCCACCGCGCGTATCAGGCGTTAGCGAAAGCACGCCACGCATTGCCGATCGCCACCGCATCGCGGCTTTTTGCCACGTCATGCACACGCACGGCCCATACCCCATGTTCGGCGCACAGGGCGCTGATGGCGGCGGTCGCATTGTCTTTGCTATCCATGTCTGGCTCGTCAATACCGGCATCGGCAAGCGCCGCGCCGACGAATCGTTTGCGCGAGGCTCCGATCAGCACCGGATATCCGGTGGCGTTGAACCGCCCCAATGCCACCATCAGCGGGAAGTTATGTTCGACGCTCGGTTTGGAGAATCCAAGACCCGGATCGATGATGATCTGTGACGGCGAGACGCCTGCCTGAAGCACGTCGTCGACCTGCTTCATGAGTTCGTCATACACGTCATCCACCACGCCATTGGCGTACACGGACGTATCAGCGTCAGGCACGTCGCCTGCGGAGCCGGCAAGCCAGCCGCGCCAATGCTGCACAATGTAAAGGCTTTCCGCGTGTTCGGCCACCACATGGGGCACTTCGCGGTCCAGCTGACCGCCGGACACGTCGTTGATGATCTGCGCACCATGCTCCAACGCCATGCGAGCCACCGATGCGCGCGTAGTGTCGATGGACAGCACCGCGCCTTCCGGAATCAGCGCATCCACAGCACCTAGCACGCGGTTTTGCTCGTCTTCCTCACTGACACGTTTGGCTCCGGGGCGAGTGGATTCGGCACCGATATCGATGATGTCAGCCCCATCTTTCATCATCGCTTCGCCGTGCGCTTTCGCATTCGCAGGATCGAGCCATAACCCACCATCGGAGAACGAATCCTCCGTAATGTTGAGCACGCCCATCACCAGCGTACGGTCACTATCATGAATCGATTTCATATCAATGGTCATCCGGTTTCCCCTCCTATATCCGGTTATTGGTATTTACGATTCGACTTGCTGCAGTCGCGCCGATCACGCATGCTGCGACAGGATCAGGCTCATGGCTTCGGCTCGCGTCGTCGCGTCTCGCATGCAGCCGCGCACCGCCGATGTAACCGTACGCGATTGCGCCTTCTTTACGCCACGCATGGCCATGCACATGTGATCGCATTCGGTGACTACGATCACGCCACGTGCTTCGATACCTTCCATCAACGCGTCGGCCACCTGTTGGGTGAGGCGCTCCTGCACTTGCGGACGTCGGGCATACAGTTCCACCAGTCGTGCAAGCTTGCTTAAGCCCGCCACTTGGCCGTTCGACGGAATATAGCCGACGTGGGCCACGCCATGGAACGGCAGCAGATGGTGTTCGCATACCGAGAAGAGTTCAATATCGCGTACCAGCACCATTTCGTCGGTATCGACTTTGAACTTGGTTTTGAGCACTTCCTCGGGGCCGTGTCCAAGGCCTGCGAACAGCTCCTTGCAGGCACGCCCAATACGGTCGGGGGTGTCGAGCAGGCCTTCACGGTCCGGGTCTTCGCCAATGGATTTCAGAAACAGGCGTACTGCCTGGCGCACGCCTTCCTCGTCATAGCCGACAGGCCCGGCCGCATGGGCGGCACGGGCCTTGTCGTCGAAGAGGGTATCGAATGCTTCGGTATCGCTCATCAGTTGGTCAATCCTGCGCTTTTCTTCAGGGATTCGGGAATCGGAACCGGCGGAATGTCGGAATCCGGGCGCTTGCTGTCGCTCAGCCACACTTCACGCTTCGGCGCCTTCTTGACATTAGCGAAGATTTCCGCAAGTTCCTTTTCGTTGAGTGTTTCCTTGACGAGCAGCTGACGTACGAGCTCGTCAAGAATCTCACGATTCTCGTTGATGACGTTCCACGCTTCGGTATGCGCGGTTTCCACCAGTTTGAGCACTTCCTCGTCGATGATTTCGGCGGTGCGTGCGGAATACTTGTGGTTCAGCGATCCAAGGTCGCTCTGTTCGTCATCGGACCACTTGATGGCACCCAGCTTGTCGGAGAAGCCGTAGTCGAGCACCATCTGACGTGCGATGTTCGTCGCCTTTTCGATGTCGTTGGAAGCGCCGGTGGTCGGATCGTGGAACACGACTTCCTCCGCGGTGCGACCACCCATGGCGTACGCCATCTGGTCGAGCAGCTGGTTGCGAGACATGGAATAGCGATCTTCAGTCGGCATCACCGCAGTGTAGCCAAGTGCGCGGCCACGCGGCAGAATGGTGACCTTGGTGACCGGATCGGTATCGTTCATGGCAGCCGCCACCAGCGCGTGACCACCCTCGTGGTATGCGGTGTTGCGCAGTTCGTCGAGCGCCATGCCCTTGGAACGGCGCTTCGGGCCCGCCTGCACGCGGTCGATGGCCTCGTCGATGGCGCGGTTGTCGATCAGCTGCGCACCGGCGCGGGCGCACAACAATGCGGCTTCGTTCAACACATTGGCCAGATCAGCGCCGGTAAAGCCCGGCGTACGCACGGCGATCATACGCAGATCGACATCAGGCACGAACGGCTTGCCCTTGGCATGCACCTTCAAAATAGCCTCGCGGCCTTCCAAATCAGGCGCTTCGACGGCTACCTGACGGTCGAAACGGCCCGGGCGAAGCAGTGCCGGATCAAGCACGTCGGGGCGGTTGGTCGCGGCGATGATGATCAGATTGGTGTCGTTATTGAAGCCGTCCATCTCAACGAGCAGCTGGTTCAGCGTCTGCTCACGTTCGTCGTGGCCGCCGCTCATACCGGAACCGCCACGCTTACGACCGACGGCATCGATCTCATCGATGAAGATGATGGCCGGAGCGTTCTTCTTGGCCTCATCGAACAGATCGCGCACACGGGAGGCGCCAAGACCCACGAACATTTCCACGAAGTCGGAGCCTGCCATGGAGTAGAAAGGCACACCGGCTTCGCCTGCGATGGCTCGTGCCAGCAACGTCTTACCGGTACCTGGAGGGCCGTAGAGCAATACGCCACGCGGAATGCGGGCACCCAAAGCCTTGTAACGAGACGGATCCTTCAGGAAGTCCTTGATTTCCTCGACTTCCTGCACGGCAGCCTCTTCGCCGGCCACGTCGGCGAACTTGGTGGTCGGGGTCTGGCCTTCGAGCAGCTTGCCGCTGTTCTTCTTGCCGCCCATACCGAACATGCCGCCAGCACCGCCCATACGGCTCATCATGAACCAGAACAGACCAAAGATAATGAGGAACGGCAGCAGCGAGGTCAGCAGATACGTCCAAATGCTGCTCTGCTGCATGGTCGCCGTCCAGCCCTTGACCGGATCAGCCTTCTGTACGGCCTTGACCACGGTTGCGGACTGCGCGTACGTGTAGTAGAACTGCACGTTTTTGCCGTAGTTCTTCATACGCCCGGTATCAGGGTCTGTAGCGGAGTAGTCGCTCTTAAGCTTGAGCTTGACCTGCTGGGTGTTGTCTACGATCTGTGCGTATTCAACATTGTTGCCGTTGAGAATCTGCAGACCGTCCTTGGTGTCGATGGTCTGGGAACCGGTTCCGGCGAAAATCTGGAACATGGTCACGGCAAGCAATGCCACAACCACAACCCACAGCCATGGGGACTGCCAGAACGGACGCGGACCGCCATTGGATCCGTTGCCGTTGGACTTGTCACCCTTGCCGTTGGAATCGTTGCCATTGCCGGCGTTATTATTGCGTCCAAACGGATTGGTGAACGGGTTATTGCCGCCGCCGTTGTTATTCGGCGACTGGCCCGGACCAGGAAAACTCATGCCTGACCTCCTTCATACACTTCCGGCTTCAGCACCGCGATCGAATCAAGATTGCGGTATCGCTCGTCATAATCCAAGCCGAAACCGACCACGAATTCATCGGGAATCTCACGTCCCTTATATTTCACAGGAACATCCACCTTACGGCGCGCCGGCTTTTCCAACAGCGCAAAAATCTCCACGGAAGCGGCACCACGGCTTTTGAGCTCATCGACGAGCCACGCCAACGTGACGCCCGAATCGATGATGTCTTCCACAATAAGCACGTGACGACCGCGAACATCGGTCGACAGATCCTGCCGCACGGTGATCTTGCCGCTCGATTGAGTGCCGGAACCGTAGCTCGACAAGCTCATGAAATCCATCTCCGCGTGGATGCTCATGGCCTGCGAGAACGCCGCAAGCGTGTTCACCGCACCCTTGAGCACGCAAACCAGCAGCGGGTTCTTGCCACGGTAGTCTTCACTGGCCTGGGCTGCAGCATGGTTGATGATGTCGGCAATCTCTTCTTTACTGATCAGCTCGTGATCAATATCTTCTTGTACGTCAGCGATTCGCATGCCCACCATCTTGGCACACGCGAATGACGTGTTTCTGGCGATATGCTGAATATCCGCTGGGAAGATTCACACCTTTCTGGCCGTGCCAGTCGCAGATCAGCCTGTCGATCCCTTCAACCTGCCGTGCCATGCACGAAATGCCTGCTTCCGCAAGCGAGCGCACAATCACCCGTCTTCTGATGGCAATGTCTTGCGATTGCAACGCACGCACGTCGATGATTATCTCGCCGTTGTTCACGGTTACGCCTTGCTCGCACACGCGTTGCGCCACATCGTCAAGATATGCGCGATCGTCTTCGGCAAGCCTCGCTCCAAGCGCAAGTTTCGACACGACGTCGCTTCCCGCGAATGATGCAAGATATGGCATGAGATCGTGCCGGATTCGGGATCGCAGCGGATAGTTCGCGGGAAGAGGCTCATTTCCACCCGAATCTCCCACATCCGGCCCATTTGTGGGATCGTCCCACCAGGCAAGCCGCAGATCCTCGCAGATGCCGGTGGTTTCTTCGCGGGTCACATTCAGCCATGGGCGTAGAAAACGCACCCCGTCTCGTATGAAGGAACCGTTCATACCGCAAACCGCATCGAGGCCCGCGGAACGCAACAAACCGATGATCACGGTTTCCGCCTGATCGTTTTTCGTATGAGCCAGAAGCACGGCCGAAGCGTCGGAGCATGCGTCGACAATCGCATGATAGCGTGCTTCACGCGCCGCTGCCTCAACACCGATGCCACGGGAGTCGGGTACGTCAATCGCACGAACGCGAACTGGGTCAAGACCCAACGCAACGCAACGATCGGCGGTTGCCCGCGCAACACCGGCAGAGCCTTGCTGCAACTGGTGGTCGATGATAATCGCCCCGCATCGCAATCCCAATGAAGCGCACGTTTTCGCAGCAACCGCAGCCAACGCCATCGAATCGCGCCCACCGGAACAGGACACCATAATCAGCGGAGCGTCCACATCGGGCGCGTGCTCGCCATGACGGGCGAAACGGGCATCCTGCAATCCCAAACCGGCCGATTCCAACGCGGCGCGCAGTTCGCCGATTCCCTTGCGCAAACGTGACGAATACACCATGGCGTCACAACTTCGGTAGTGCTGCCACAAATGTGTCGATAGCTGATTTCGCGGCTTCGGAATCATCAGGATCGTTGACGATCACGGCAAAACTCAACGCACCGCCATTATGGCGCGACACATTGCCGGTCATGGAAGTCACATCTCCCAAACTGCCGGTTTTGGCACGGATAAGACCAGCTTCGTCAGCATCGTTCAAACGATTCGCAGCAGTGCCTACAAATCCTACAATCGACAGCCCCTCAGCGGCGGCGGAACCGGATCCACTCGTCAGATTACGCTGCTGCACGTCAAGCAGGGTATGCGCGGTGAGTTTGGAATCCGCAGCCAGTCCCGAGCAGTTAACCATGGTGAGGCCTTCGGCGGAAATCCCCCGCTGAGCCAGTACCTGTTCAACCGACTGCACCGCTCCGGCCGGTGAATTGCCGGCGTTAAGGTGCAAAGCCAGCAGTCTGCCGAATTCCTCGGCCAGCGAATTGTCGGAATGCCGAAGCATGAACGCCATGATCTCGTTCAGCGATGCGGAGCTCACCGTCGCAATGGGGCTGGTCCCGTCGGGAACGGCTCCCTGTTCCACGGAACCGTTCACCGCAATGCCCCGCTCAGTCAGGCGTTGCGCGAACACCAGCGCGGCCTCGCGAGCCGGCTGCGTGCTCAAAACGGGATATGTGCTGAACGTATCGGGATCCGTAGGATTAGCACCGTTCCAGTTTCGCCCGCCATCCACGGCCATGGATGCGGTCGGCGCGTAGTACACGTGGTCCGGATCGAGTTCGGCGATGCCGTTGGGCCAACGGTCGTTGCCGAACAGGGAATCATCGTAGACGAGCGTCACGGAAGTGATGCCCCGCTGCCGCAACGCTTGGGCCGTGTTTGCCGCAAGCGTTCCCAGCCCGGCACGCCCATTGATGTGCGCCGAATCAGATTCGCCGACGCCGAGCAGCATGTCGCCGTTGCCTTTGAGCACCAATCGCGAAGTGCCATCTTCGCGCTGCTCCAAATAGGTCTGCGTCTCCAACGTCGACCCCATGTCGAGCGTGGCCGCAGCCGCATACGCCGTCAGCGTTTTCATGGTGGACGCCGGCGTATACGGCGTGTCGAGATTCTGCTCGGCCACCACATTGCCAGCCGCGTCGGCGATGGCGATGGCGTATTCACCGCCAAAATCGGAGGCAGCCGTCTCAAACTGGCTGATCAGAGCCTTTGCCGCAACGGCATCCACGGTTTTCGAAGCGTCAAGCCCTCCGACCATCGTCGCGGCCGCAATGGCATTGCCCGGCGTTTTGGCTGTGGCATGCTCGACTTCCTGCAATGTGAGAACACCCGGCAACTTGTCGAAAATGTCGGCCACGACATAGCCGACGCACAACACTGTGGTGAGCGACACGGAAAGCGCCACCGTGATGTATCGACGGCGTTTCACATGCCGGTATTCAGCCGAATCATCCATGGAACAACAACACTCCAGTCATAAGAGGAAATCGAAATGAAAACGAAAAGGCAGGAACGCGCAAGCCAGCGAACGAACGTCATCCCTTATGCTCGATCGGCTTCCATTCGGACTTGGCGAACATCGCCTGGAACGAGATCGGCACATAACTGAACATGTAGATCGGGAAGCTCAGCACATACGCGAACAGCTCCTTGTTGGTGGCGCCAATCTGATCGCGTTCCACAATAATCGTCAACGCGGCCAACGCCATCATGCCGATCACCGACGTCACAATGCCGGACGTCCAACCGGTCAACGAGCTCAACTGGCTCTGCCATGTCACGAATCCGCAGGTCGCGAACAACAGTCCCAGCAGAACGCGCGCAATACCGATCACCGTGAACGGACACAACAGCAGCGTGAAATCAACGGCGGAAAAATCGCGTTCCCTGATGGCGCGTTTGACCAAAGCCGGCCCGTAATAACGGAACACTTGCAGGAAGCCCTTGCTCCAACGCAAACGCTGACGCCAGCTTTGCGCGAAGGTGACAGGCTGCTCGTCATACAGAATCGCGGTACCGCAGTAGCCGATGCGGTCGCCGTGCAGCAAGGAATCCATGGTGAATTCCAAATCCTCGGTCAAAAGGTGGAATTTCCAACCATTATTGCGACGCATGATCTCCTGCGAGAACATGAAGCCAGTACCCCCTACATGACAGCTGTTGCCGAGCCACATGCGCGAGGCCGACAGGAATCGAGATTCACGGATAAACCACAATGCAGAACCGGAAGAGACCCAATTGTCAGACAAATTCACGGAATTGCGGTAGCTGGTGAGAATCTTGAATCCCGACTGGAACGCCTTGTTCATCTCTTCGACGTAATGCTTGTCGAGCTTGTTGTCGGCGTCGAACACGAAGAACGCATCGTACGGGTCGGATGCACCGGAATCGTTCATCTGATCGAGCAGATACGTCAGCGCGTAGCCTTTGCCCACAAGCTCCTTGTTGAAGCGTTCGATCACATGGCAGCCCATATTGCGCGCCACTTCGGCGGTATTGTCGGTGCAATTGTCGGCGACAAGCCAAATGTCGACCAGTTCGGTCGGGTAGGTCTGCGTTTGGATGCAGGTAATGAGGTTGCCGATGACGTTCGCCTCGTTTCGTGCGGAAATCAGCACCGCGTAACGCTTGTCCATCGGCGCGTCGGGAAATTTGATCGGCTTGGTGAACAGGGAGATGAGAATGCACACCGCCTGATAGACCACCCCTGCGCCACCGACGATGACCAGCAGAATGTCAAGTACGCTCAGCAGTACCATTAACGCCACCTACTTCTTGGATTGTCATCCGCGTTTTTCGTACTTCCTTCAGCTTCCCGCGACTCGCCGTTCTTCCGTTCATTGCCGGATTCCGGATTTTCGTTGGATTCCTGAGATGTGTTTTCACTCTCAAGACCCTGCAATGGCTTGCGTTCCGTTTTGTCCAACACGTGCTTCGGAATGGCGACGGTTTCGTCCGATTCCAGCGATTCCTCGGAACGGGTGATATTGTACGCCTGCTCCTGCAACTGCCGCACTTCGTCGGGAATAGGCACATGCGCACTGGATCCCTGCACCGCGCGAGGCATATTGTGCAGATGCTCGCTGAGTACTTCGGCACCTTCCACCAGCTTCGACTTCTTTTCAGGCACCGGATCGTCCATCAGCGGGGAATCGACCAGCTCGTACCGCTTTGTATAGGTGCGGAAGATCGTCTGCACGGATGCGACCACCGGCAATGCGAGGAACGCGCCCAACGCGCCGAACAGCGAGGTGAACGCCAGCACCGCGAGGAACGCCACGGCATCGTTCACATCCATGGTGCGCTGGGAGATCTTCGGCGCGAAAATCAGATTCTCGATCTGCTGATACACGCAGATAAACACCAGCACCGCCACGGCCTGCCACAATCCGCAGCTACCCCATGCGAACAGCACTGGCAACGCGCCGCCGATATACGTACCCAACATAGGAATGAACTGCGAAACCACACCGCAGAACAGCGCCAACGGTAGCCAATAGGGCACGTGCAGCAGCATCAGACAGATTCCTGTGAAGAACGCGTTCAGCAACGCGAGAATGGCGCGGGAGAACAGGAACGACGAGATCTGGCTCTGGCTCACCGTCCATACGAACAGGAATCGCCGCTGAGCCGCCGGAGCCATCCACTGGCATGCGGCACGACGCAGTTTCGGACCAGCCGCTGAAATGTAATACGTGGTCATGATTATCGTCATGAGGTTAATCAGGAACGAAAACAATCCCGACACCGTATTCAGCGCGGTACCCGCGAAATCAGTGACCCACGACGTTTGAATGTTCTTCAGAATCTCATTGCCGAGATTATTGATCTCAGGAAGCTGGAAATTCGCGTATTGACTGGCGAACTGGCACATCTGCTCATACAGGTCGGGCAGACCGTTCACCAAGGCGATCATCTGCTGCACGAACAGGTTGCCGAACAGTGTGAACAGCACGCCGAGCATCACGGCCAGCATCAGCAGCGAGAACAGCGACGCGAACGAACGTTTCCAGCCATGCTTGACCAGCGGCACCACCACCGGCTCCACCGCGAGCGCGATGAACAGCGAGACGATGATGTCGATCACCAGGTATTCGATTTTGCCCCAGCTGCGCCAGCAGAAAGTAAACCCCACAATGGCTATGGCGATGTATAGCAGCGCACGTCCCAGCCATTCCGGTGGTTTTCGGGGATCTCCTTTGGCTGGAAACAGGGTGCCGAGGTCCCATCGCTGTTCGCTGGTGTTCGCACCGTTTTCGCTCTGCGTATTGTTCATTCGCTGTTCGCTGTCGCTCATGGCTCCCTATTGTAGCGATAGGCGTCGTGTACAGGCTGAGCTATTGTGGTAGTTATGCTGAACGTTTCAATTGTCATCCCCGCTTGGAATGAAGAGGAGCGTATCAACGATTGCCTGTTGAATGCCACTAGGCAGACCGTGATGCCCCATGAAGTGATCGTTGTCGACAATCGTTCCACCGATTCGACGGTGGCCATGGTGGAGCAGTTCATCAAAGACCACCCGGAAGCACCCGTCCGTCTGCTGCATCAGGATGAGGAGCAGGGGCTGATTCCGACGCGCGATTATGGTTTGAACCACGCCACCGGCGACATTCTGGGCCGTTTCGACGCCGATTGCATGATTCGCCCGGATTGGGTCGAAGTGGTGTCCGGCATTTTCACTGAGGACCCGGAGGCCATGGGTGCCACTGGTCCGGTGATGTATTACGATCTGCCGAGCCGCCATTTTGGTTTGCGTGGGGATAATTCCACACGCAAGCGTATTTACAAGGCCGATGGCGGCCAGCCGTTGCTGTTTGGCTCGAATATGGCGGTCCGCGCTTCAGCTTGGCGCGAAATTTCTGACGAAGTGTGCCGAGACAAGGCCGATGTGATGCATGAGGATATCGATATTTCGCTGCATCTGCTGGGCAAGGATCTGAAAACCGTGTACTGCCCGCGTATGATCGCCGGCATCAGCGCCCGCCGTATGGACACGTCGCTCACGTCGTTCAACAATTACATGCGTCGTTTCAAGAACACGTTCGACGCGCATCCACAGCATTCGCGCAAGCATAAGCCGGAGATTCTGCTCACCGCGCTATATCCGGTGATGCATCTGCTGTATCCGGTATGGCAGAAGGTGCTTGACACCGCCGATATCAATCCTGCGGAGGCGGCGTGGATCAACGAGCAGATGGAATTGGCCGAGCAGGAAGGCCGCGAATGGTACGATGACACTCCCACCGATGAGGAGTGGAGCGAAAAGCACGAGTAATTCCAATACTTGCGATTGATAATCACGGATTATTGTTTACATTATTTCGATTAATCCGTAATTTATGTGCAGATATAAAAATCGTGGTGCGAATGCTTTGTGAAGTTTCGCACCACGATTTTTAATGCTTTCAGCGATGTTCTCTCACAATCGGGTTTCACTGCAGATTCGCTGCATGCGATTGCCGATTCGTGAGAGTTTTCGCATTACATCAGGCTCTTGTAGATGGCGAGGATGTCTTCTTCGGTGGCCTGACGCGGGTTGCCCGGGGTGCACACGTCGTTGAAGGCGTCGTGAGCCAGTGCTTCCAGATCGGCTTCGGTTGCGCCGACTTCGGAGATGGTGGTCGGGTTCTTCAGGTCGACGGTGAGCTTGTGCACAGCCTGGACGGCTTCTTCGCGAACCGTCTCGAGATCGCCGGTGTAGGCATCTTCGACACCGAAGGCGTCGGCGATGTCGCGATACTTCTCGCCGGTGAAGTCCTTGTTGTATTCCATGACCGGTGCCAGCAGAATGCCGTTGGCAACGCCGTGGGCAACGCCGAGGCGGCCGCCCAGCGGGTGGGCCATGCCATGCACCAGACCGAGGCCGACGTTGGAGTAGGCCATGCCGGTGATGTAGGAGGCGTAGGCCATCTGCTCGCCTGCAGGAACGTCGCCGTCAGCGCTCTTGGCAAGGTTCTTGGCAATCATGCGGATGGTCTGCATGCTCAGGCAGTCGGACAGGCTCCAGGCGCCCGGAGTGATGTAGCCTTCAATGGCGTGGGTCAGGGCGTCAAGACCGGTGGCGACCTTGAGGCCGCGCGGCATGGAGTCGGTCAGATCAGGATCGACGAAGGCGACGATCGGAATGTCGTGCGGGTCGACGGCCACGAACTTACGCTTGTTGGCGGTATCGGTGACCACATAGTTGATGGTGGTTTCCGAAGCGGTGCCTGCGGTGGTCGGCACGCCGAAGATCGGCACGGACGGGTTCTTGGTGTCGGCAACGCCTTCCAGGGAGAGCACATCGGCAAACTCCGGGTTGGCGGTGATGATGCCGATGCCCTTGCAGGTGTCTTGCGGGGAGCCGCCGCCCAGACCGATCAGGAAATCAGCACCGGATGCGGCGAACTTGGCAACGCCATCCTGAATGCATTCGACCGGCGGGTTCGGCTTGACGTTGTCGAAGACCTCGTACGGCATGCCTGCCTCATCAAGCACATCGGTGACCTTCTTGACGGTGCCGGTTTCCAGCAGTACCGGATCGGTGACGATGAACGCCTTGGTGAAGCCATGGGACTTGGCAACGCCCGGGATCTCCTTGATGGCGCCGCGACCGAAGTATGCAGTCTGGTTGAAAATCATGCGATAGACCATAGATGTCTCCTTTAAGCGACTGTGCTTGTTCGCCGTGTCATAGCAACCGTTGCCATGACCAACGATTCTCATCATAGACCCCATTTTGCGATTCGGCTGGAAATCGACACAACCTTTTCTGTGAGCGTTCTCACAAAATATGCGAACGCATCACACAAAAACGCATAAAACCAGACAATACGGCCTTATGACTCGAATAATTCCAGCTCGACCTGCGGCAGATCATCCTTGGAGAACACCCACATGGTCTCGTCTTTGGAACGTCGATCGGCGAAAATCGTAAGCAGGAACTTCTCTCCGTCGTTTCGCGTGTACCCGTACTGCAACACGCCGACCGACTCGACGCGGGCATGAATGAAGTCGTAATCCATAAGCAGGGAGAAACTGTCTTTGCAGAACGGCGCCACCAATCGTTCGCAATAGTCATGCAGCGCGCTTTTGAACGAACCGTCATGCGCGTCAAGCATCTTCTGGAAATAGTCGGGCACCATGATCGCACGCTGTGAGTCAGTACGCAGATTCACCATGCATGCGATTGAATAG
Source organism: uncultured Bifidobacterium sp. (assembly GCA_959028125.1). GTDB lineage: Bacteria > Actinomycetota > Actinomycetes > Actinomycetales > Bifidobacteriaceae > Bifidobacterium. The sequence continues at coordinate 21,268 of CAUFQQ010000013.1, forward strand.
CGTCCGTTCAAATGCCGCAGCAACGATTCCATATCCTGATTACGCACCAGAATGTCCTCAAGTTTTTTGTTGAGCCCGCGCAGCTGGCGTTTGCTGCCGCCTCGCACGTAGTATTCCTTCTTTTCGCGGCGCATCTCGTTTTCGGCCTGTTCGATGATTTTCGGCAGATCGGAAGTCGACTCGCTCGACGCTACGCCCACTGATATCTCGCAGCCTTGCGTATGCAAGCGCTCACGCATGTAGTTCAGCTGCTTGCGTGTCTGCGCTTCCGTATGCGCGGAACTGATTATCACGAATTCGTCGCCGCCGATGCGATACAACCGGTCATCGCCGAAGAACGCGCGCGCCGCGTCCGCGAACTCACACAACATGCGGTTGCCCTGCTTATGCCCGAGATGGTTGTTCACCTCGTGCAGGCCGATCATATCCGCATACACGCACACCACCGCCCCGATGTCGGCGCTCCGCAGCTGCTCCACATCGCTGTCGTATGCATTGCGGTTGAGCAATCCCGTCAAGGAGTCCTGCCGATAGATTTCCTTCATGTTCTTGGCGATTAGGTCGAGCGACGGGTCGAATCCGATCAGCACCACGGCCCACGGATTGGCCTCACTGCAATCAGGGGGTACCAGCATACCGAATGCGATCACGCTGGTTTTCGCCTCGACCTCGCTTCTAAAATATGTGAATTCCGATTTTTTCTTACTGAATAGTTGGTCGCGCAAATCAGACAATCGCGTGTGTTTCAGGAATTCTCCGGCATCATCTGGATGAATGATCCGTTCTGAAACCAATGCATGGCAGTAATCATGAAAATCATCCGCATACACGTCCGGAAGTTTCGGATCGCGTTTGATGGTGCGATATTCTCCCGTGATGAGATTCAGTCGGGACAGTTCCGCAACGCCCTTGTTAAGGATGTCAAAAATATGCGCCGACAATGACGACGATTCGAGCATGCTGCGGCCGTTCGTCGACATGCGGTAGTCGCGATGCATCAGATCTTTGGAGATATTCCAGAAATGCTGGTCATCCGGGCGGTGTTCCAGCAAATCCTCCATCTTTCCCACAGTGAGCGGACGGTAGAAATAATATCCTTGGATGTACATGCATCCCAGCTCACGCAGCTTGCTCACCTGTTCGGCGGTCTGCGCACCCTCCGCAATGATCGACAGTCTCAGCTGGTAGGCCATGTCGATCACGGATTCGATGATTTTCAAACCTTTCGCCGCATTGTCAGCATTCAGGTCAACGAATTTCATGTCGAGTTTGATGGCATCGACGTTGATGTCCTTCAACATGTTGAGTGACGAATACGCCGACCCAAAATCGTCCATCAGCACGGCAATGCCTCGCGCATGCAGGTCCCGAATGGTCTCTTCGACCACATCCATGTTATGTGCGATCGCACTTTCTGTGATCTCCACCTGCAGCAGGCGAGCATCGATGCTGAACCGATCGAGCAGGTCGCCAAGCACTCGCGCCACATCGATCGACTCGATATCCGTCATCGACACGTTGACGGACACCGGCACCAGATTGCGCCCCTCCCCATCCCAACGCGACAGCATTTCACACACGGAACGCCAGATGAACAAATCGAACCGCGTGACCATTGACTCACGTTCAAGCAGAGGAATGAATTCGCCGGGAGACACCAAGCCATATTCCGGATGATTCCAACGCACCAACGCCTCCGCACCCACGATTGCGCCGGTTTCAGCATTGCATTTGGGTTGCAGGTAGAAGCAGAATTCGTTGTTGTCAAACGCCTGGTTGATGTCGTCAAGAGAGAATCTGGGTACGATTTCGTCGTTGCTGGGCGCCCTGCCCGTGGATTCCAGCCGCGCGCCTGCGGCAACATCGAATTGATTACCCATGATACTCACCGTTGTACTGTATCAGCGTCACGTCTTCGACACCCTCAATGGCGCGAACGCGTTCCGCGAACGTCATGTCCTTATCATCACAGAATACTTCAACCGCCATTTCCGTGCGTTCGCCACGCATGGTTTTGGACTTTACGAAGAATTTGGTGCGTCCGAACGCGCGCGTGATCTCATCTCCCACTACATCGCCCACATAGTGGATCACCGCAATGTACACGCGCCCCTTGTCTTGACGCGAGTAGAACAGAGCCAGCATGCCGATCATCACCAATCCGGCAACAATCACCAGCACATACATGCCGGCGCCCGCCGCAATACCAGACGTGATCGCCCAGAACAAATACAACAGATCCATCGGATCCTTGACCGCGGTACGGTAGCGCACAATCGATAATGCACCGACCATACCAAGCGAAATCACAATATTCGTACTGATGGCCAGCGTGACCATGCAAGTGAGCACGCACATGCCCACCAACGTAACGGCAAAACTGCGCGAATACACCACACCCGTGTAGAAACGGCGGTACACGCAGTAAATGACGATGCCGACGATCAACGCCACCAGCAACGCCAGCGCCATTTTGGGCACATTGTATTGGCCGAAGGATTTCAGCACCGACTTTTTGATCATGTCATTGACACTCATATGGTTTCTTTCTCTCCTGCTTCCTTGATTCGTAACGTTTGTTTTTGCTGGAATGCCAGTCAACATGCCAGCCGATTACAGGCTTGGCTTTACAGGCTTGGCACGCTCCAGCCTTCCTGCCAGTAGTCGAATCCCCGCAAATACGAGGCTTTGTCGTAGCAGAGCACGTATTTCGAAGCCGATGTCAACTCCTGCGCCTTGCCGGGCAGCAGATCACGCACCACTTGCGGCAGGAACTCGGTGAATTTGACCTCCATCACCAGCTTGCCCGGCTCAAGCACGGGCAGTACCGGCAGTGTGGAGTCGAAAATATCGAATCCGCCGACCGCCGCACGCACGTTCATATCGAAGGTGATGCGTACGGTTCCGGCGTCAAGAATCCACGGTTCGCGCTCATAATCGACGATCACGCGAGGGCGCATCACATTGCACATGCATTCCACATAAAACTCGCGGCACAACTGATACTCGCTGTCACGCAGAAATTCGTAATTGCCGGCAAGAATACGGTCGAACTGCTCGTGCGTGAGCGGTGCATCCTCCTTGTAGATCCAACTGTCGCTTTTGCGTTTGCGTTCCAGTTTGATCACACGATCGCTGTAATCGTAGATGCGAATACGGTATTTCCTACGCAGCAGCACACCGTCGACTTTTTCCTGATATGCGGTGTTCCAATAATCGTCGAAATACAGGCTGCGAATCATATAGCCGCCGTTTTTCGCATGCTTGTCGAGGCCAAGCAGCGGCGCCATACGCACGTTCAAGTCGGCTTTTTGCGCGTATGAGATCAGATATTTGAGCTCATGACGGAACCGTTCCTTGGCTGTGCGCGGTGGAACGGATAATTCCTCGCCGACGCGATGTTTGATACGTTGCAGCAGCGACGTTCCGCGATTGCCACCATCACTGCACATTGGCATCCTCCACAATGCTGCCGTCGGCTTTCACATAGAAACACTTGGTGCCGTAGATCTTGTTGCCGTCGGTGACGTAGTAGTCAAACGCGTCCTGCGTCTCGCCTGATGCATTGCGCACGCTCACCTTGATGAAGTACTGGCCTTCACCAGGCATATCCATCACGGCTTCCGGCAATACGAGGTCGCTCTGTGTGAACACCACGTCTTTGCCTTCGTAATCCTTGGCCACGGTAACGCTATAGCGCAGATCCTCATCGTTGAAATCATAGGAGACATCCCAGCTGAGTTTGAGCTTGCCGTTGGTAGGAGTCGGCTTGCCGATATAGAACGGCATGGGCTTATTGAACCCGGTTCGGTACGTCTGGTAGTTCTGTTCGATTTCGCTATGCAATTGGTTTGCCACCGTGTCGTATTGGCTTGACGTCAGAGGCTCATGCATGGAGTCGGGCATCTTCCGCACGTATGGTTCAACGATGGAACGGTACCGCCGCACCATGGAATTGATGCGATCGGCGCTCATATACTTGTATTCGTCTTTCACGGCCTTGCCGAGCGCGGTTCGGAACGACTTGGTTTGCAGACAACGTCGGAACAGTATGTTGCCCCAATAGTTGCTGACACCGTTCTCCCAGCTTTGGCCCTCGGAACGTTGCCTGATCTCGTATTCCTTGCGCATGAGCATACCATCGTTATCCCAGTCGAGCAGGTAAAACGTATCCGAATTCGTGGGACTATACAGGTACATATTGCGGCTTTGCGTATCGATATTGCCGGTCAGCAATTGGAATGCCATCCAATATGCGAGATTTTCGGTATCGAAATATTTGCCGAGGATTTCGCTCATCGGCACTGAATAATCATTGAGATCGTTCAGCATGGCGATCAGTTTGGTATGGTCGTTGTCGCCTTTGATTTCCAGTTTTTCTTCGAATTTCGCTTGATCGTAGTCAGGATCATCGGCGAGTTTGATCACGTCTTCGTCTCGATAGAATTCGAAATAATTGACTTTGTACAGCTGTCCGTTTTTATCGAGTCCGTGCACCTGCAATGCGGTTTTGTTGAGCTGTTCGACTTGCGTGTACAGACCGTAATCGTCGAAGGAATCCGATCCGCTGGTCTCGTCTTTCACGTACAAGTGCACGAATTGCGTGCGCAGTCCCATCATCTGGTCGATGCCTTTGATGAGATCGTACGCCATTTTGTTACGGAAACGCAGACCTTCGCCCATATGCTTGTTCAATGCGATGGTACGCTGCCCACGCCACTTGCCTTTGCCGCTTTTCAACTCGATCTTGTAATTCTTCTGCTCGTTTTTGCTCGATGACTGGCCACGTATCTGCACGGTGGCGTTCGGCGCGCTTTCACCAAAACCAAGCTCCCCGGAAACCGGTCCTTGTTCGTCGCCGACCTGCAGCAAACCATTGACCTTGTAGCGGTCAACGCCCATGGCCGCATAGTCATCAACGGAATACTGGTTGATTTCGCTCCAGCTATGGTCGGTGCCTTCCGACGAATTACCGCGCGATACCGTCAGATACATGGTTTCGACACCGCTGTCGTCATACACCTTGTATAACGATTCGTTGTCGCGCAAGTGTGCGCCGTCGATGCTTTGTTCAGCGCTTTTCTTGACTTGCTCATGCGTCTGTGACGAATCCGATGATTGCGATTGTTCATTATCGTTGGGTGACGAAGTCGCACATCCGGCGCAGGAAAGCACCGTCAGCATTGCCGTCAATGCCGCTATTTGCTTGACAAGCATGGTAATGGCTTTTGTGTTGCGTCGGTTCCACCATGTCATGATTTACGATTCCTCCCGATTATGACATCCGTTTCTGCAATATTCGCCTTGTCAGAAGACCGTGCATGCCCTGAGCGATGCAATGATTGGTCGACCCGCTGTTCGCCATGTTCAAGCAGTATGCCCAGTTCGGTGAAACGTCCACGTTTCGTTTGCGCCACAATCGGCTGCTGCCCCAGCACTCGGTATGGCAGATTGTCGGTGTATGAGGCGAGCCGGAATGTCGCATATATGGCGAACAGCGATGCCCCCATCAGAAAACCGAAACCGAACAGCGACGTAGTGAAGAACTGTCCGATTACTGTGAACACAACCGTCGAACCCGCAAACAATGCCGACGCCGTCAATGCACCGGAATAATCGGTAAAATACAGCAGAATCAGCATCACGGTGTTGCCGACCGCATAAAGGGCATACCCCACGCAGAGCACACGGAAATATCCGTGCATCACATCGCTGAATCCTAAAGGAAGCGCGTTCAGCACTGTTTTTTCCAATGAAATCACGGCAGCGGTCACCAACAATTGCTTCAACGCCGTGTAATGCAATTCTCGATTGAGCACAGCCAACATTTCGTTTTCGGCAACGGTAATGTCTTTGACCGTGCCTCCATCATTCAACAGACTGTAATACGACCGATATGTTGGGTAGAAATTGACCTCCACCGACACCACAAAATTCACCGTGGTGATCAGAATCGTCAAAAACGCCAGCATGGCGGGCACATCGTAATATGGCGCGCCATAAAACAGGCCTTTCACCTTGATGCCGAGCGGACCGCACCATGTGATCACCAAATGGGCGAACAGGCCGATGGTGGTCAGCAATCCGGTCAACGCCAACGGCAGAAACTGATCGACCCACTGCAAAAACAGCCACGGATGCTTACGACTTTGCGGAAAATAACGATGCAACAAGAGCACATCCCACACCAGCATCACACCATAGCCAAGCACCACTGCGAACAACAGCGACTCCACAGGAGGGCAGGCCAACGCAAGCAACACGCATGACGTAACGAACGCCACCAACACCGCAGCCACGAAAGAATACAGAATGCTTTTGTAATCCTTGATGGCCGTCAAATAGCTCATCGCATTCCAGTTGACGATCATTTCAAGAAACAGCCACAAACACAACGCGCCCTGCATCAACGTGGCACCGGAAAACAGCAGGAAAACCGTGTACAACACCGCGTCCACCACCAGCATGATGCCAGTAGACCCCCAGAACGACGGCAGAATCATCTTCTCATCGTGATCAAACAACATATCCGCCAGAAAACGGGTGACCGGCATCGACAGAAAACTCGTCAACACCAACGAGGCAAGCAGCGTGTAGGTGATCATGCATACGAGCAGATCGCGGTCGGAGCGGCCCACCTGCCACCAGCTGCTCACGATCAGCACGCCGAACTGCAGGAGTACACCCAACAGCATCGGACCAGCGCAAATCACGCCGGCATAGCCGTAGGCTCGCAGCATCGCCATCAAGCCTCTACGGTGGAACAGTTTCTTCAGTTCAAATCCAATACCGGCCATATCAGCGCTCCAATCCGAACTGATTCAATCCGAACTGATCCGCGGTATCGCTATACAGCTTGCGATAATCGTCAAGCATGCGCTCATGCCGGTAATAGGCATTCACACGATTGCGTCCGATCTGCCCCATGGTTTCACGCAACGCGCGGCTGGAACACATGCGTTCCATCGCCCCGCTTAAGCCTTCGCGGTACATGGGAGGCACATAAAAACCGGCAGTGCCGAAATCGTCGCCTTCCTCGCCTTCCAAAAGCTCACGGCAGCAGCCGACGTCAGTGGTCACGCAGGGGCGTGCGGCTGCGAACGATTCCAGCACCGACAGCGGCTGGCCTTCGGAAATGCTGGTCAACACGGTGAAATCAAGCTTGCGCATGTATTCGACCACGTTCACACGGCCGGTGAACTCAAGATTGCGCACACCCAACTGTTCCACAAGCTCATAGCATTCGTCGGCATACTCCTGATCGTCAACACCGCCGAGAATATGCAAGCGCACATTGTCAACGCGAGAGGAAAGCTCATGGAACGCGTGAATCAGGGTTTTCACATCTTTGATGGGCGCCATGCGCACCACCGCGCCGATATCAACCCAACCGTCGTCGGGTTTGAAAGGAATATCGCAGAAACGTTCGTATTGAATGCCATTGGGAATCACCTGGCAGGCATCGGCGGGCGCACCCATGCCAATTTGGATAAGACGGGCACGACCGAACAAGCTGGTGATGCGCCACGCACGATGGTAGATCTGTTCCGAAAGCATGTAGAAGAAACGGATCCAACGCGGCCGGAAAGCGGGCGACACCCATTCGGCGGAAATAATCTCCTCTTCACGTTCGCGCGTGTAAATGCCATGTTCCGTAAGCAATACCGGCGCATGGTTGATGGAACCGCCCAAACAGGCCAACAATCCGCCATATCCAGTGGAAATCGCATGGTAGATCTGCGCTTCCGGCACTTCGCAGTCCATCAAGTACAACACCGGCAGCAACATGGAGCGCACGGTATGGAAAGCGTCGGCGTAGGCCACATACGGATATTCCTCCATGCAGATTTTCGTAAACAAGTCGATGAATTCACGGCTTTGCAGGAACGACAGCGGATGCACGCCTCTGGTGTGGAACAGGTTGAACAGCACATCCCAGTCTGGGCTGCCAAGATTCACCAGTTCGCGCAATGACCGCAATTCCTCTTCGGTGAACGACACTTGCGCTCGTTCACCGCTCAGACGCAAGGCGTCGTCGAGGAACACCTCATGCACTTCCACCACATTGTCGGGCAGGTCATATACGAATTTGCCGCGGTCTTCGGCTTTGGCGCCGATCACCCACAATACGAACTCGTGCTCTTTCATCGCTTCGATATAACTGTGCATCCACGTGGACACTCCACCATGCACGTACGGGTAGCATCCTTCCAAAACCAGGCAGATTCTCATGCCTCTCCCCCAGTCTTGCGTTTGATATGAACCGTGGCGTTCGTGGCTTTGAGCAGATACAAGTTGCCGGTCAGCTTGGTGAGGCTTCCGCCACGAACCCTGCCAGGCGTGCCATTGTTGGCACGGAACATGAGCCATCCTTGATCGGTGAGGTTGCCAAGTTTCAGATCCCAACTATCGTCGGACGTTTCCATCGAAACGGTCAATCCCGAAAAACGTTGGATGGCTGCGGCACATTCCGTGCCTGTCTGCATACGAATGGACGGTGCCGACGATTCCAGCCAGTCAAGATAGTTTTCCAATCCCTGGTAGTACTTCTTCCATCCTTCTTTCGCTCCACGATCTTCATCAAGCAGATCGTCGGGATGCATGAAGTGCGTGCTCACATAGTGCATGTTCAGTTCGGAAACCGCGGCAAGACGCATGTACGTGTCGCCCACCATGCCGCCGGACACGATACGTGGAGCCTCCACCACGCCATCGGCCGCAACACCGAACTCCTGTATGTACGGCAAGGAGCTGTCGGAAGGCATATACGTACTGGCGATGGCGCGAATCTGCGGCACATCCTCGCCTATGATCTTCCGTCCCTCTTGGGAGAGGATATTCGACGGCGGCACGTATACCGACGATGTTGCGGCCGGCAATACGTCTTTCTGGAATGCGATCAGTTCCTGCAATGATGCCACAATGGCTCTGCGATTCGGCCATTGCACGTACGTGTATTCGTTGCCGTAATCCGTATTCGGCAACACCAACGGCTGATGGTTGTACCCGTGATATCCGATTTCGCCGTTTTGCCGAAGCAGCAATCCCCCATAATACTCGAATTGTGCGCCGTCCGTCTGCCGTACCGGATCATCCTTGGTGTCATCGCCGTAACTCTCAATCATCACACCGGTGAAACGAATACCGTACCGTTCCGCAAGACGCACCAAATCCGGCCACCATACTTGAGAATAGAATTCAGCAATACTTATGTTGTAGTCACGTTTGATGTATTTGCCATTGCCGGACGGTACCGGAGAGGGAAAATCATCCAAGTAGAACGCCGCGCTGTTGATCACCGGATAGGCCGTGGCAGAACCGAGCAGGCTGAACGCCGAAGCGTAAAATCCTCGAAACACCTTGCCGTAAATGCCGATATTGCACATCACAGCCGTTCCTGACTCCACCGCGTTCCTCCACACCAATGGCGTTCTGCCATTGCTGCTGACCGCTTCCACCTGTGCACGATCATCCAATGCGACGCTCAGCGACGATTTGAACGGGTCACTGAACGTGTACGTCTGACCGCCACCCAACATAAAATCCTCGGACGGTGTAATTCCCTCAGTCGCCACATATTCGTATGTGGACGATTCAATGCCGATCTGCGGGCCGATCACATCCAAATAGCCGGTTTTCTCCGGAGTCATGGCAAACATGACGCCACCGCCCTTTTTGGCCCATTGCATGATTTGCAGCACATGCTCGCCCAGACGGTCGAGATTAGGCATGGCCACCACTATGGTGCTGTAGTGAGTCAACGCTGGAAATTCAGCGTTTTCGTCAGCCACGTCAACCGTAGTGGTGGGGACTTTCATATCAAGCAGAATCTGGTCAAGCATGGCTTCGGCATCGCTGACACCCTCCTGCGAACTGTCGACCACCAACAGATTCGTAGCTTTTTCGCCAGCGATGGCATTGGCAGCAGGAATGGCTTTGTTTCGATCCAAATACGTAATGTCGAACCGCGTGGCACCGTAATGCACGCCCAAGCTTTCCACCAGCAACACCAATGCGATGGCCATGAACACAGCCCAGACCTTGACCAGACCTTGCCAGCGGAATCGCTTCCACTTGGCCAACACGTCTGACAGGAATCCTCTGATCATGCGCGTTCAGCCTCCTTGGCTCCAGTCCAGAACCGCAGCGTGCGTCTTCCTTGGCCACCGAGATAAATATGCTTGCTTTCAATCTGCTGAACGGTGTGGCGCAACGCATCGCCATCATTGCGTGCGGCATCGAGTCGTAGACGCATCAGCCATACATCGCCTTGATCCGGCCACCGTTCCATAGCGCCGTCAATGGTGTGCGCGGCATCATCAAAGAGTCCAAGATCAATCTGCATTTGCGCAAGACGGCACGCAACGTGATAATCGCCATGTTGGCAAAGTCGTTCCTGCAATACTTCGGCATATCGCTGCTTCTGCAACTGCAATGCGTATCCTTGCGCAATACCGGAATTGATATATCGTTCCAGCGCATCGCAATAGCGTTCCAACATCGTTTCGGAATTTCGATGCTGCAGATAATCGTTGCGGCAGCGCTGCAATGCAAGATCTTCCTTGGCACTGATCTGTGCCAAGGCGGTAGCCGCGTAATGCACGACTTCCACATCCTCATTCAGTCGGGCCTGCGACAGCACATCGATATAACGGCTGGGATTGTCGTTGAGAATGGACATCACCAGACTGCGCCGCTGACTCGAATCATTGACGATCAACGCCTCTTCCAACGGCACGGTATTGGCGAAATCAGCTCGTTCCTCAACCAGGATGCTTCGACGTTCCTCATCATCCACACGCATTTGCTCAAGCCCCGGAGCCGTGTGCTCGCCAGCGCGCATCAGCGTGCGCGTATGCAGCATCAGCACGCATAACGGCCCCCACAATGGCACCAGCAGCATGAAAGGAAGCAGCCGCCCCTCCACGCGAAGCACGCCAACGCGAGACAATACGCACAGCAGCACGCATATCATTACATGCACGGCGATAAGCAGCATCGCCATCACCGTCGCGTTCACACTGTGCCGCCTTCATGCGATGCAGAATCATTCGGCGCAACGTTCCTGCGCAGCGTTTCATCCGCTTGCGATTCAGCGGCCACTTGTTCCGAAGCCTCATCCAGCAGCGCGTCTTCCTCTTGCCCGGAAACGCGTGTCACATGCAATCCAGCTTGGGCCAAACGCTTGTTGATGATAGGCAGCTCATGCTTGCCGGCCTGGTTCATCAACACATACACGTTGCCGTCTTGCAGTACACCCGCCTCGTCCGTCTGACGAATGGCCCCCATGAGACGGCTGCCATTGTCTTGCCAAGCATCATCCACACGCAGCAGCAGGTGATCGCCCATATGGTCGTGCTTGAGTTCGTTTGCAGCCAACACTTTAGGCAGAAACGCCTGGGTGTTCAAGAATTCAGTGCCGGGCACCAGCATCGCATGCCGTGCAACATTCTCATAATCGAAAGCACGCACCATAGCGGATTCCACCAAGCCGCACATGATGGTGAACAGATTCTGGAAGTACAGATTCATTTGGTCGGGCTGAGCTTTGGCAAGCACAATCACCACGGCCAGCTTGCCATCGGCATGCACGCCTGCCGCATACATCGGAAGGTTTTGTTCGAGATTGCGGTTTACCCACAATCCGCCATGATCCAAAGCAATGACAACGTTGGCATAATTCTCAAGCAACGCCGATTTGCTGAACAAAGATTCAGTCTGCGGGCTTGCGGCCATCAAACGCGCGAAACGACCACCATTATCGATTCGGTAAATACCGAAACTATCGCCGCCCAACGTATCTTGCATAATGCGAATGGCCGCACGATACAGCTTTTGAGGCTGCACTTCGTCCAATTCACGGGTCATCGCATACATTTTGCCGAAACTGTCGCGTCTGCCGATAATCTGCCCGCGCAACATACGACGATCATCGAGCACATCGTGGTACAGGTCACGCAGGAACGCAAGTCGTTCACGCAGCAAACTGTTTTCGTCACGCATGAATCGCAGGTTTTCGCGATTACGCAGCTGCACATACCCGCATACTGCGCCGGCAACGAAATACACCACAAACGCAAGCCAGTTCGACGTATCGTAAAACAGCGGAGCGAATGAAGCGCCCTTCGATGCATACGACAACGCCATGCCGGCACATGCGAGCGCGGCCGCGAACACGCCTGCGTTCAGTCCGTACATCGTGCCGACGATCACCACGAAAAACAGGCGCAAATCCACGGTTCCCAGCTGACTGTTGCCTTGTACCGCGGTGCGAAGCAATTCCTCCAGTATGAACGTGACGCAGATTTCGAATGCGATCCATGGTTTCGAATGGTTGCGTAGAAAATCCCAGACCGGGTGCTTCTTGGATTGTTCCTGAGCACGCGCTTCTTTCCAGCGCTGAAGCACAGGGGGAAGATCCTGTTTGAGCGAATATCGCGGCGACCAGCCATAGCGCAATCGCAGCACATGATCGTCTGCTGGGTAATGTTGGGGTCTGTCTTCGCCAAAAGTCACCGATAATCCGGGAAATGCCACGCTGATCGCATCAGCCAAATCACCGTATGTGAAGTCGAACACGTTGGGCACATGGAAGATTTCGCTTTCGGCGGTCCAATCGTCGAACATGCGGTAGATCAGTTCGGCAAGATCGTCGGCGCAGAGAAAGCATGTCTGTTGCTGTTTGCGTTCGCAGAATGAGATCGACCCTGCCGATGCCTGTTCGAACAGTCTGCCGAAATATGCGGTTGCTCCATTGCGCTCGGGTGCATACAAGTATGGACAGCGAATGATTTTCGCTTCCAGACGGTAGGTGCGCGCGTAATACAGGCAGAGTTCTTCCGACGCTCGAGACATCAGACTTTTGCTGGTATCACGTACGTCGGCGTTTTCCGGATAGGTGAATTCGGATTCCGGTCCGCATACCATCAGCATTTGCGTGGATCTGTTACGTATGGCGTGCAGCAATCTGCGAAGATATCCGAGATCGCCGTCACGCTCACTTCGCGGGGTGAGGCCTTCGGAAAAGAATACGATGCGATCGAATTCGTATGTGGTAAGAGTTTCGGCAAGGGTGTTGGCGTCAGACATGTTGACGATTCTGAGACGGTCATTGCCGTCTACGGTGCCTTCTCGTTCCGCTATCACCACATGGTCTCGGGGAAAGGCATGCTGAATCCACTGCTTGGTAATGAAGTCGGTGTTGCCGACCAGAAGCACTTCCATGCCGTCACCCCAGCGAATACTCCCTTAACGGGGTTACGGCATAACTCTGCCCACAAACCCCCATTGTTACTGCCTTACGGTGTTCCAGTGTAGCCAAACAGCAGACAGACTCCCCCTCTAACGGAGGTTTTCTTAGTCATTTCTCAGTAACTCGCAAGTCAACATGACTTGCGTCGACCATTTTAGGGGGCTTACCCGCAATGCGAGCGCGTATTCAACCAACAGCCGGCATCAGTGGCTTGGCGCTAGACATACGGCCGCAATCGTCATACGTGTGGGCAAAAACAAAAAAACCTCGGATGTTTCCGAGGTTTCAAAGCCATGGTGGCTCCGAGCGGCATCGATCCGCTGACCTAACGATTTTCAGTCGTTCGCTCTACCAACTGAGCTACAGAGCCATGAACAGGAACCTGTTCGAGCGACCCCGGCCGGACTTGAACCGGTGACCTCCGCCGTGACAGGGCGGCGCTCTAACCAACTGAGCTACGGGGCCATTGCCACCTTGTTACCAAGGTAAGTACCCCCTGAGAGAGTCGAACTCTCGTTGTCAGATTGAAAGTCTGGTGTCCTAACCGTTAGACGAAGGGGGCGCTTTCAGCGTTTCCGCTTGACAACTCGCTTAACTATACGCGAATCCTCGAAACATGCAAATCTCGGCGTGTCGCAGCGTCGCAAAATCGCCATCAACCCGTTGCCAAAGTGCTGAAAATCGTTGAAATCAAGCCATTTCAGCACTTCAACAACAGGCCAACCGGCACTATACGCAGCGATAGGTGAGGTCATGAATCACACGACCCGCAGCAAGTCCTTTTTTCTCAAAATTCGTGAGAATTCGTCCGGAAAAACGCTCGGATTCGGTGAAATCGGCGTGTCGCAGACCGGCCGCTTCGTCGGCATTTCCCTTGCCAACATGCTCGACCGGCAAACTCACCGTAAGCATGCCGTCATTATGGAATCCTTCAAGACCATCCATCACCTCATGCACATGCAATGCATAGTCTTCGATGTCGGTGGCGATACGCCACACTCCCCCATCCCGCAACGTGCGATGAATCTCGCCGGCAAGCTCCGGCTGCACGATACGACGCTTGTGGTGGCGCATCTTGGGCCACGGATCAGGGAAGAAGGTCCACACTTCAGCGATCGAGCCATCCGCCGCGGCTTTGAAGAGCTCAGGAGCGTTGACCTGCGCGATGCGCAGATTGGTCAGGCCCTGCTTGCCTGCGAGCAGTATGGTATGCGCCACGCCCGGATCATAGACCTCAAGCGCCAGGAAGTTCATATCGGGGTGTTCAGCAGCGGCCGCAACAACGTTTTCCCCCTGGCCGGTACCGATTTCCACAATCAGAGGATTGACATTGCCCCACACATCCGCGATATACGCCCGATCGAACACCAGATCGTCTCGCACATCAAGCGACCCCTCGCCCGCGTTGATTTTCAGCAGATACGTATCTGCATAGGCATCCCATGCACGCTGCAAGCGTGCGTCGAGCCTGGCGGAACGGCGCACGAAGGACAACACCTTGCGCCCATACAAGGCAGGACGCTGGCCAGCATCAGCCCGTTGTTCATCTTGCGTTTTTGACATATTTTGTTCGTTTTCGCCGTTAACTTGATTTTCAGTCGGCGTGTTCACATCTTCTTGCATACCCTAATTTATAGAGGAAACGCAGGAAAGGGTCGATTATGTGCGTTCCTGTTCATGTGTTATACTCAAATTGTTCAAAAGGTAACAAACTAGAGCAAAAGTGAACAACGTTCGTTGGACGTTTGTTTTTCGAACCAAAGCGCTTTAACGCTCATTTTGGAGGAAAGGACAGAACATGACAGTTCTCGTCACTGGTGGGTGCGGCTACATCGGTGCCCACGTCGTCCACGCTCTTCATCAGGCCGGCGAACAGGTCGTCGTCGTTGACGATCTGAGCTACGGCAAGCCAACCCGCATCGAAGGCTCCCGCCTGTACGGCATGGATATCGCCGCTCCGGGTGCCGGCGAACGTCTCGCTGAAATCATGAAGGCCGAAGGCGTCGACTCCGTCATTCATTTCGCCGCCCGCAAGCAGGTCGGCGAATCCGTTGAGAAGCCGCTGTGGTACTACCAGCAGAACATCAACGGCATGCTCAACGTGCTCATCGGCATGCGCGACTCCGGCGCCAAGAAGCTCGTCTTCTCCTCTTCCGCAGCCACCTACGGCGTTCCGCCGGTCGACGTGGTGCCGGAAGACGTCGTTCCGATGCTGCCGATCAACCCGTACGGCCAGACCAAGCTGTTCGGCGAATGGATGGCTCGCGCCTGCGAAGAGCCATACGGCATTCGCTTCTGTGGTCTGCGCTACTTCAACGTAGCCGGCTGCGGCCCGGTCGAGCTCGAGGATCCGGCAATCCTGAACCTCATCCCGATGCTGTTCGACCGCCTGAAGAAGGGCAAGGCTCCGGCGATCTTCGGCGACGACTACCCGACTCCGGACGGCACCTGCGTGCGCGACTACATCCATGTTTCCGATCTGGCCGACGCCCACATCGCCGCCCTGAAGTATCTGGACCGCGATGAGCGCAAGTACGACGCTTTCAACGTCGGCACCGGCGAAGGCACCTCCGTGCGCCAGATCGTCGATGAGGTCAAGAAGGTCACCGGCCTGCCGTTCAAGGAGGCCGTCATGGGCCGTCGCGCTGGCGATCCGCCGCACCTGATTGGCTCCCCGAAGCGCATCAACGAAGAGATGGGCTGGCACGCACAGTACAACGTCG
>CAUFQQ010000014.1:0-36229 GCA_959028125.1 uncultured Bifidobacterium sp.
AGACCGTTGCCTTCGATATTCCGGTTTCCGATTGCACCATCGTCGATTCTGAAGCTAACCGAATCGTTGAGCCGGGCGAATTCGAAGTGCTTATCGGTCACTCCAGCCGTCGCGAAGACCTGAAGCGCACCACCTTCACCGTCGCATAAGCAACCAAAATAAACCGTGTCGCAGAACTCGATAATCGACACGCCAGACTGATATGAGCCGCCTACGAAATGCTGATCGTAGGCGGCTCATGCAATTTCACGTAACATTTCTGCCTTACATAATGTTCTGCCTTACGTAATGTGTGGTGTGTGCCGGCGCAAACTGTAGCCGCGCCGGCATGCGAATATCGTCGACAATTTCGAAGCAAAAACTATTACACAACCTTTCTATCGAAGGAGCAGAGTGTCTACGGATAAGAGGAACGCACCATCAGACATACCCATCGAACATGCCGAAAACGGCACGGTTTCCGCCACCAATGGCGTACAAAGCGGCGCAATCAACGACAAGTGTATGAGCGAAGGCAAACTCACCATCGTGGTGGTGACGCTCGCCATTCTCACCTTCCTCGGCATTCTGTCGGAAACTTCGCTGAACATCGCATATTCGGCGTTGATGGAAGAGTTTGCGATTTCCGCCGACGTGGTGCAATGGCTGACCACCGGGTATCTGCTGTTGCTTTCCGTGGCCATTCCGACGTCACCGTTCATGGTGCGCAAATTCCCGACCAAAGCGTTGTTTGTTATGGCCATCGCGCTGTTTTCCGTGGGAACGCTCGTCGGCGCGCTCGCATTGAACTTTCCGATGCTGCTTGCCGCACGACTGATCATGGCGCTCGGCACGGGTGTTTCCCTGCCGCTGCTGACCAACATCATTCTCGACAAGGCTCCATTCCACAAGCGCGGCATGATGCTTGGGTTGGTGAGTTTGGTGACGTGCGCGGCTCCGGCCATCGGGCCGGTGTTCGGCGGATTGGTGATGGAATTCCTGAACTGGCATTGGATTTTCTATGCCATGATTCCGTTCCTGGTGATTTCGTTCGTGCTTGGCGCGGCTACCGTGCCTGACATCCGTCACGGTGAGAAGGGCTATCTGTCGGTGCCATCACTGCTGTTGGTGGCTGTTGGCTTGGCCGGCATTATTGTTGCGGCCAGTTTCTTCGCGCAATGGAATGGCGATTGGCGATTCTGGAGTGTGCTTATCGGTGCCATTGTGGTGTTGGCGGTGTTCGCCGTATTGCAGTTGCGTATGGCTCATCCGTTGGTGGAAGTGCGTACGTTTGCATATTCGGGATTCACGCTCGGCATGGTGATTCTGCTCATGTCTTCCGGCGGTGTACTTGGTGTGAACTTCTTGCTGCCGATTCTGCTGCAGCGAGGATTGGGGCATACGTCGATGACGGCCGCTTTGATTTTGCTGCCGGGCGCTGTGATTGGCGCGGTGTCGGCTCCACTGATCGGCGGCGCGTTGAAAGAGCATTTCCCGCCGAAGTTCATCGCCTGCGGTTTTGTTGGCGTGGCGGTGATGGATGTGGCGATGATGCTTGGCGGCTCGCACGAAGGAGCCATTGCCGTGGCATACGCGCTGTTCATGGCCGCTTCCGGATTCGTGCTGGTGCCCGATCAGACGCATGCGTTGAACCAGTTGCCGTCTTCCATGAACGCCGACGGTTCCGCGGTGATGAATACCATGCAGCAGCTCGCAGGCGCCATCGGCACGGCTGTGGCATCCACGTTGATTTCCGAATTCTCGGCCGCCAACGTGAATGCCGGCATGCAGCAGGCTGACGCTTATGTGGCTGGCTTCTCCACCAGCATGTGGGTGTTCTTCGGCATGGCCGTATGCAGTGAGATTCTGGCGTTGCTCATGTTCCGCTTCTCGGTGAAGCGTGCTCAGGAGTAGCCTGCAAGCCGAACCATTTGGGGCATGACTGCCCCAAATCTCAGTCATGGTGACATGTGGCCAATCCTCAGCGTCGAGCGATTCAGCCAACGCCATGCCATCCTCAAAGCATTGCGCCAACGATTCACGCTCGATTACGCGACTTTCCGCAGGACCTCCGGGAGGATTGATAACAACGGTTCCAGTGGGAAAGTGGTAATCGTAGGTTACTCGCGAACGATCGCCGGAATGGAAAATATCAAGCATGCGCTGCGTTGGCGCGAACTGTTGAAAAGCGAACGCCTTGCATTCCACCAAATCCAACAGTATGCCTCTGCGCAGCAAATGCGGTGCCTGCGCATCGCGAATCAAGGTACGCAACGACGTCATTATGCGTAAATATCGTTTTATATCGCAAACATTACCGTAGAGGCAAGGTTGTGCAACCAGCCAAGTCGGCAGCAAATCGGCACGCACCAACCCATCTTCGGGGGAGAAGGCCTTGCGTACCAATTCCCCGGAATAATCGGTGATTGACGTCTGCAATCGTCGTAATTGCTGAATGCGCTCATCCACCTGCGACTGCGCTGCGGCAAGTAACGCTCGCCAATCAAGCGAACCGTCTTCGAAACGGAATTTCTCCAACGAATCCAATGGCACGCCGGCGGCGATGCAGATACGCATCACATCGACGTCAAGCATTTGATCGGGGTGTAGTATCGGTAGCCGGTAGCCGGTAGCCGGTAGCCGGATCTACTGCGGCTGGTTTCAAGATGTTATGCGCATCGTAATAGCGCAACGCCTTGGCGGTGATGCCGTCCAATTTGGCCACTTCGCCAATCGTCAGCAGCTCGTCATCATCGCCGGCCACGTATTGTTTCCTTGTCGTGGGCTTCACTGTTCGTGTTGACCTTGCCCTCGGGGCAAAGTCTATCATTCCGTGAGGTTGCTCCGTGAGGATGCGGAGCCTGAATGATATGCCGCTTCGACGATGAATGGCGGTAGGAGGTAATGCCATGGGCAATGAGGAACAGCGCGACTGGCTTGGTTCGGCCACACCGGTATTCGGTGACTTGCAAGACAAGTCCCGTGCCGCAGTCTGATGGTTTGAAATTTTCAAACGCTGCAGAATAGTAGTAAGGGTGGGTTTCGCCAGGTAAGGAGACCCACCTTGCCGTTGTGTTGCGTCGAGTTGGGCTGTGCTAACAGTGTTCCGCATGCGATTATGCGCGTGTGGATTCGCGTCGGATTAGAGTCGGCTCGATAAGCGTGGTGCTGTGCACGTGTGCGGCGGGATTGTCGATGTAGTCGAGCATCTGCGCCATGGCCTTGCGCCCCATGTCGATAGCGGGCGCGTTCACTACGGTCAGCGACATGGGGCATTTGGTCTCCAACCGTGCCCCCTCCATGCCGATGACGCAAACATCTTCTGGAACCCGTGGGCCGTTATGGTCATGGAATGCCGACAGCACGCCGGCGGCAAGCGCGTCCGAGACGGTGATGATGCCGTCTGGAATGGCGTCCAGGCCGCTACGCTTCATTGTGTCGATGATGTCCAGGCCGAGCTGGTAACCGTCTTCAAACATCAGACCTTTGGAATTGATGAGTTCCAATTGCGTGCTTCCATGCGTGCGCGCAATGGTTTTTTCGACGCCCATCTGCCGATCTTGTACGGATTCATAGTCGAATGAGTGTGCGGCGAACGCGATGCGGCTGCATCCGATGCGAATGAGTTCATCGGCTGCGATCTGCCCGGCCGCCATATTGTTTTCAAGCACGCAGCACACCTGATCGGCGTGACGGGGATTGGTATGGTCGAGCAGGATGATGGGAATGTTGGCCGCTCGTGCCGCGGCCACGTCTTCGGGGGAGTCGGATATGGTGCTGAGCAGAATTCCGGCCACGTTCATGTCGATGAGTGTTTTCACCAGTTCGTTTTGCCGTTGCGCGTCGGATGATGCGTTCAAGGCGATAAGCTGCAGGTCGTTTTCTTCGCAGACCTCCTGCGCTCCTTCATGGATGAAGGTGAACAGGGAATGTTCGATATCGGTCATGATATAGCCGATGAGGCGCGGTACGGCGTTCTCTCGCTGGGGGAGAAGCGTGTTTCTGCGGGGGGTGTAGCCCAGTTCTTTGATGCTTGCGCCGATTTTCTCTTTTAAGGTGTCCGATACGCGTTCGGGGTAGTTGAGATAGTTGGATACGGTGCCGATGGAGACGCCGGCATGTTTGGCGATGTCGGAAACGCCCACACGTTTTGCTGCTGGCATGAGATTGCTCCTGTTCGTACATAAACCGGTTATTCCTTGATGTATCAATAGTCTACGCGCTCTCTTTTGAAATTGTATATTGAAAAACGCGCGACGATTTTGAAATTTTCAAAAACGAATGTAGTATTTCAACTACAACATCACTGGAGGTGCTGCTGAGGACGGCAGGATGTTCTGGTGTATAAAACAATGGAATCGCAGTGTTTTCTGAATGCTGGACAGATCAAAGGAGATGCCTCGGCAATTTGAAAATGCAGTGAAAACCATTTGAAAAAAAGAAGGACATACTTGTGTGAAAAAACGCATGCAAGTATGAAAAAGTAAGGAAAGAGCAATGAATACTTCAACCAAGAAGGGCAAAGGATTGGGCGAATACATGCCGCTCGCCTTCGCCGCAGGCATCGGATCGATGCTGGGATCCGGCATCATCGTCGGTCTGTCGGCAACCATTGTGGTCTGGCAGGAAGGCCTTGGACTCGATACCACGCAGGTCGGCCTGCTTTCCGGTATTCTGACCTTCGCCATCGCCTTCGGCTCGCTGTTCGGAGGCCGCTTGGCCGACAAGATCGGCCGCGTGCTGTTTTTCAACTGGATCAACCTGTTCTACGCCATCGGTGCCGCCATCTGCGTGTTCGCCCCGAACTTCACTGTACTACTGATCGGCCTGATCATTGCAGGTTTGGCTTCCGGCGCGGATCTGCCGGTTTCCATGACCATCGTCTCCCATGATGCTCCAGACGAGGCCACCGCCGCACAGCTCGTCTCCACCACCCAGGTGTTCTGGCAGGTGGGTGTGTTCATCTCCTTCATTTGTGCGTTCCTGGTTTCCGCCATGCAGGGTGCCACCGGTGGTCGTGTGGTGTTCGCCATCCTCGCAGTATTCGCTGTGATCGCATGGCTGTGGCGACTGCTTTCTCCGACCTTCCGCCGCTTCCATGAAGCTGCCGACGTTCGTGACGCCGCACGTCCGGCTGTTGTAGGCAACGGCAAGGTTTCCGTGACCAAGGTGCTGTTCGGCGCCGACAAGAAGGTGCTGCTCACCTACTTCCTTGCCATCGTGATCTTCTACGTCGGCTGGAACCTGCTGGCCAACACGTGGGGCCAGTTCCAGACCTACATGTTCTCCAAGGCCGGAGCCGCCCAGTCCCTGGCCACCGGCTTGGGCATCATCCTCAACTTCGTGACGCTCGTGCTCAACATCGTGTTCGCGTCCATCGCAGGCGGCAAATATCGTAACAAGGCGTTCTTCGCAGGCATCGTGATCTCGCTGATCGCCATGGCCGCCATGGCCATGGGCGGTGCGAACCTATGGGTCATCGTCGGCGCGACAGCTTTCATGAACCTCGGATCCCCGCTGGCAGGCGAAGCACTGTACAAGGTGTGGACCCAGGAATCCTTCCCGATCGAGATTCGCGCCTCCATCCAGGGCTTCATCAACGGCTTCTCCCGCCTGTGCTGTGGCCTGTTCGCGCTCATCACCCCGGCTCTGGTGCTTCCTGAAACCATTCAGACCACTATGTGGTGCTTCTTCGGCATCGTAATCATCGAAGGCATCGCCGGTACCATCATGATCCGTGCTCAGAAGAAGTACGGCACCGACGAAGAACGTCAGGCACGCAAGATCGCAGCCTGATTAGCAACAGCAATCACATAACAACTCAATATCTCCAATCGCAAGTCAGTTATGCAATACCTTGCGATTGCCAGCCAAAGTCCCAGCCATCGTCGCCGTTCGTTTCTCTCTCCTTGCGGCATGGCTCGGACTTTGGCTTCCCTCCATCGCAAACAAGTGATCTATTATTTTTGTAGGCAAAGGGGTCATCATGGCCATTACTGATCCGCAGATTGTGCCCAGTACGCTGGCTTCGGATCTTGACATCATCAGCTTCACCGTGGAACACTACCCGGGAGATGCGCTCGGCATCGCCACCGCAGCCCCACGCATGACATGGGTGTGCTCCGGCATGCTGCCAATCGACGCGCAGATCCTGCTCAAAGTGACACGACGTGTTCCCGGCGGGCAACCTGTGGAAGAACGCACCTACCTGCCCACTGACACTTCCGTGCTTATTCCATGGCAGTTCGCGCCGCTCGCCTCACGCGAAGAAGTGTTCGCCACCATGCAGGCCGTTTCGGCAAGTCACCAGCCATTGGGCAAACCGAGCACAACCCTGCATTTCGAAGTCGGACTATTGGAAGAACATGAGCATGTCGCCGATTTCGTCGGACCATCGTGGAGCGAATCCGAAACTGACCATCGTCACCTGCCATTAGTGCGCACCGAAGTCGAACTGAAGGAACAACCCAAACGCGCACGCCTATATCTAAGCGCACTCGGTCTTGTGGAAGCCGAAATCAACGGCGTCAAAGTCGGCAATGACGCGCTCGTACCAGGCTGGAGCAACTACAACCAGCGCGTGGAATGCTTCACCTACGATGTGACCGACGAACTGCAGTCCGGTGCCAACGCATTGGGATTCTGGCTCGGTGACGGATGGTACCGCGGACGCCTCGGCTTCGATGGCGGTTACTCCAACTTCTATGGCGATCGTATTGCCGTATTCGCGCAACTTGAGGTCGAATATGCCGACGGCAGTATGCAGAACATATATTCCAACGCATGGGACCGCCAATGGAAGGCGACGCTCGGACCGATCGTCTGCTCGGATCTGTGCGAAGGCGAACGATATGACGCTCGACTGGAACAGCCGGGATGGTCGAAACCAGGATTCGACGACAGCTCCTGGCAGCCGGTCGCGGAAGTCATGTATGACCCGGCACGTATTGAAAATCCTGAAACATCGCCGGTGCGCGCGCATGAATCGCATGAGCCGGTCAGCATCGAACGCATCGGCAACACGGAAGATGGTCGTGGCATATGGCTGGTTGACTTCGGACAGAACTGTTCGCAGCGCATCCGCCTGCATATGCGCGATCTTGAAGCAGAACAAAGCGTGACGTTACGTCATGTGGAAGTGTTGGAACCGGACGGATCCATCGCCACGCGAACCTTGCGCAGAGGCCAGCAGTGCGATGTGTACACTTCCAACGGTTCCGACGCTTGGTGGGAGCCACGATTCGCGATGCACGGCTTCCGCTATGCACAGATCGAAGGTTTCGCAGGAGAACTGACCGCAGCCGACATGGATTGCCGCGTCTACCATTCCGTGATGGAACGCACCGGCGAACTGACCACATCGAATCCGCTGCTCAACCGTTTGCACGAGAACGCCGTATGGTCGATGCGTTCCAACTTCGTGTCCATTCCAACCGACTGCCCGCAACGCGACGAACGCATGGGTTGGACGGGAGACATCTGCCTGTTCGTGCCTACCGCGGCTTATTTGTATGACGTATACGGGTTCCTGAAAAGCTGGCTGAAAGACGTGCGTGCCGACCAGGTCAAGTGGGGCACTGTGCCGTTCTACGTGCCGTTCGTGCCGTTGGGCGTATGGGCGCATCCACAAGCCATCTCCACGTGGGGCGATTCGGCGGTGGAAGTGCCGTGGACGCTGTACATGGAAAGCGGGGACGTGCAGGTGCTCGCCGATTCCTACGATCTGATCCGTGATTGGATCGATGAAGTGGCAGGGTACCTTTCGCCCGATGGCGTATGGGATCGCAAGCCGGACTATCCGCTCGGGCAGCTTGGCGATTGGCTTGATCCGACCGCGCCTCCGGAAGATCCTACGCAGGCCATGACCGAAAAGGAACTGGTCGCCACCGCGTTCTACGCACGCAGCTGCATGCAAGGCACGCACATCGCGCATATTCTCGGCAAAACCGATGATGAAACTCGATTCGCCGCCCTGCGTGACCGTGTGATTGATGGATTCCTGCAGCGTTTCACCAACCTTGACGGCACCATGACATCCGACACCCAGTGCGCCTACGCGCTCGCCATCGCCTTCGGACTGCTTGACGGCGAACCGGTGCGCCGCGTGAAGGCCGGCAATCGACTCGCCTGCCTGGTGCGCGAATCCGGCGGCAAGGTAAGCACCGGATTCGCCGGCACGCCATTCGTGCTTCCGGCGTTGACCATGACCGGCCATAACGACGAGGCCTACGCGCTGCTTACCTCCACCGAATGCCCAAGCTGGCTTTACCAAGTGGTTATGGGGGCCACCACCACGTGGGAACGTTGGGATTCCATGCGGGCCGATGGTTCGCTGAACCCCGGCGGCATGACCTCGTTCAACCATTACGCGCTCGGATCGGTGGCGGAATGGATGCATGCGCATATCGGCGGCCTTGAAGCCGTTGAACCCGGCTGGAAGCGGTTCCGTATCGCTCCGGTGATCGGGGGAGGTCTCACCCATGCCGAAACCTCTCACATCACCCCATATGGCAAGGCGGAAGTGCAATGGGAAGTCAACGACAATGTGCTTGATCTGACGGTTGCGGTACCTGCCGGAACCACGGCATTCGTGGATATCGTCGACCATGAGCGCGTCGATCTTGTTGCGGGAACGCATCATCTGCAGATGGCGCTGTAATCGTACGGAATCGTGTGAAATCATATGAACGAAAGTCCTGCCGAAGCTGAAGCCAAATAAAAGTCGGCGTCGGCAGGACTGCGATCATACCAAAAATGAAAAAAGCTTTCTTCATCGTATATTTCAAATCATTTCAATATTTCAAAAAAGAACATGCTTCCAAAGGGGGAATCATGACAGCAAACGCATCACGCGAGCCAAGCACCGCAGTATTGAGTGATATCGCACCTGACAGCGGCCGCAAACTGACATCCACCGAAAAATGGCGATTCGGCGTCGGCTTCGTGCTCTTCTCGCTGATTTGGATGGTCGCAGGCACTTCCGGATCGGCCGTGCTGCTGCCGCAACGATTCACCGAACTGAACATAGGCGTGCCCGAAGTGATTCTCGGCACCATGAATTCCGTAGGCTGCGTATTCGCACTGTTCTCCAACGTGATTTTTGGTGCGTTAAGCGACATCACGCGCTCGCGTTTCGGCAAGCGCACGCCATGGATTGTGGCAGGTGGTCTGATTACGGCAGCCGGCTATGTGCTCGCCTTCTCCAATGCGCAGTTGGTGGGTATTGTGGCCGGATGGTGCATTGTGCAGGTCGGCGTCAACATGATGATCGCTCCGGCTGTGGCAGTGCTGTCCGACCGCATTCCGGAAAACGTGCGTGGTACGTTCTCCGCATTCTATGGTGGTGCGCAGATCGTCGGATCATCCGCCGGAACGTTCCTCGGATCGAAATTCATTGAAAACATGGGCACCGGATTTGCGATCGGTGCGGCACTGTTCGCAGTCACCGGTATCGTGACCGTGCTGATCTGGCCGCGCGAACGCTCCTCGGCTGCTTCTGTGGCTTCCGTCGAGTCTTCGGATGCCACCGCAAAGCTCGACGTCAAGCAGTTGCTGCGTTCGTTCATTCCTCCTACCAAGAATTGCCGAGATTTTTACTTGGCATTGATGGGCAGATTGCTGCTTATCTTGGGTTGGAACATGATTTCCGGCTATCAGCTGTATATTCTGCAGAAATACTGCGGGTTGAGCGTAAAGGATTCCGCGGCGACGATTTCCACCATGTCGGTGATTTCCATGGTTGTGCTGATCGTCACGTCCATGGTGTCGGGTCCGCTGTCGGACCGTCTGCAGCGCCGCAAGGTCATCGTGGCGATCGGTTCGGTGATTATCGCGATTGGTGTGGCCATTCCGTGTTTCATGCCGAATGCTTTGGGCATGATGCTGTTTGCAGGCATCGGCGGTGCCGGTTATGGCATTTACATTGCCGTCGATCAGGCGTTGAACGTCGATGTGTTGCCAAGTCAGGAAGAAGCTGGTAAGGATCTGGGCATTCTGAATCTTGCCAACACCGTTGGTCAGGTGCTTGCGCCTGTGGTTGTCGGTGCGATTGTGCTTGCCACTGGCAGTTATGCGGCGCTGTTCCCGATCGCTGTGGTCGCGGTGCTGCTGGGTGCGGTGTTCATCATGCTGATTCGCAGGGTGAAGTAGCTGCGGTGATGCGCAATGTGCTGGCGATTGCGGCACAGGTGATTTCGACATTGCGTTCCGTGTTGGCGATCAACGTTGTAAGATCTGCTGGCCCGGGCGCAATGCCGAATGTTGCGATAATGCCGGCTTTGTTCAGCGCTTCGACGGTGTGTGGGTCACGGGTTACCGTTCCGCCGATGGCAATGGTTGGTTTTCCTTGCGATTGCGCCAATTTTGCAATGCCGCTTGGCACTTTGCCGTATGGCGTTTGACTGTCGATAGAACCTTCTCCGGTGATGACGACGTCAGCCCAAGCGCACGCTTCACGGCCATGTGCAAGATTAAGCACGAGTTCGATTCCCGGCTTCACTGTTGCGTTGAACAGGCCAAGCACGCCACCTCCGGTACCTCCCGCAGCGCCCGCTCCCGGAGTGTGCTCGATATCGCGGCCGTTATATTGCATGATTGCGCGCGCGAGATTCGCAAGCCCCTGATCGAGAAGCTCGACCTGTGTTGCGGTCGCGCCTTTTTGCGGGGCGAACACATGGGCGGCACCTTCCGGGCCGGTCAAAGGATTGGTGACGTCGCAAGCGAGAACAATCGGAACATTTTTTACAAAATCGGGAACTTCCGAATCATCAATCCTCGACAAATCAACAAGAGAACCGCCACCAAGCGGAATATCATGACCTGCCGTATCAAGAAAATGAAATCCAAGCGCGCGAGCCAATCCCGTGCCACCATCCGTGGTGGCGCTACCTCCCAAGCCGAGCACAATGCGATCCGCGCCGGCGTCGATCGCAGCGCGAATCAGCAAGCCTGTGCCAAACGTGGATGCAGCCATTGGATCACGGTCGGCAGGGGAGACCTGCTCAAGTCCGCTTGCCGAAGCCAACTCGACCACGGCGGTACGGGAAGTGTGCTTATTGCCAAGAAACCCGAACTGCGCAATAATCGGGCGACCGACCGCATCAACCGTCTCAACATCATGCAACGTGCCGCCAGTGGCATGAACCAAGGCGTGCGTCAATCCTTCGCCACCGTCGGAAAGCGGCAAAAGCCGGCATTCGGCCTGCGGGTCGCCGCGCTTAATGCCGCGAGCCATCGCCTGTGCGATTGCTTCAGCCGAAGCGGCCTCCTTGAACGAGTCCGGTGCCAGCAAAATCCGCATATATGCCTCCTTTTACGTCTGCATCCATACATTAATGCAGTGCCGGGGCAGAGGCTTATCGGTAGCCCTCCCACATGGGCAGGGGGAACAGGGCGTCTTCGCATTCCGCCCACATGGCGTTCAGGTCCTGGCCGGGCGTGCGCAGCCAACGCAGCTGCACGCCATCCATCATGGCGAATCCCGCATTAAGCAGCCGACGCGTATCAACGCCTTCGGGCACACGCCAACGGATATTGAGCGCGGTATCGGCATTATGCAGCTCACGATTGGCGAAGTACTCGTGTGCAGGGTGGTTCGGGTCGATCGCTTCGGCACTCAACGTGGAAAACATGTGCACCTGAAGCGGTCTGCGTGCGTTCACCGCCACGATTCTGCGCCACATGTCGGCGATCAACGGTCGTGGCTCACGTACCATGTCGGTAAGAATGTCTTCCGTTTCGGAATCGTAGACTTCGTCCAGCGCGGCTGTGAGCAGTCCTTCCTTACTGCCGACATAATGCAGTACGCCAGCCTTGGTGAGTCCTACGCGATCGGCGATTTTCTGCAGGGAAGTGCCGTAATAGCCGAGCGTTCCAAACAGTTCGACGGCCGCGTTGAGAATCTCCGCCCTTCGGTCGACTTCTTCGTTGGCCATGATGATTCCCTCTCTTGCCCTTCATTGATGGCGATTCATGTGCGCTGCAATGCTTATGAATCGTCATTTCTCTCAAGTTGTAAATACTGCAGTTACTTTACGGTCGGTTAATTGATTTTTCAAAGAAGATTGGCGTGTTGCGGTGTTGGTTTTGATAAAGTACCTACCAACCGGTTAGTAGAGATTTCGGGGTTGAGGTCTCATGCAGATCGGTTAACCGATACGAACTCAAGAAAACGATGCGAAAGAGGAACGTATGAGCGAAAAAACCTATCCTTCCATCAATGATCTGACGCTTGAAGAGAAGGCATCCCTGACTTCCGGCGGCGACGCTTGGCATCTGCAGGGTGTTGAAGCCAAGGGCATTCCCGGCTATATGATCACCGATGGCCCCCACGGCCTGCGCAAGTCCAACTCGGCCACCACCGGCGAAGTCGACCTGAACAACTGCGTGCCTGCCACCTGCTTCCCGCCGGCGGCTGGTCTGTCCAGCTCCTGGAATCCGGAACTCATCCACCAGGTTGGCGAAGCCATGGCCGAAGAGTGCATTCAGGAGAAGGTCGCCGTAATCCTCGGCCCGGGCGTGAATATCAAGCGCAACCCGCTTGGCGGCCGTTGCTTCGAATACTGGTCCGAAGACCCGTACCTGGCGGGTCATGAAGCCATCGGCATCGTCGCCGGCGTGCAATCCAAGGGCGTGGGCACTTCGCTCAAGCATTTCGCCGCCAACAACCAGGAAACCGATCGTCTGCGCATCAGCGCCAACATCTCCCAGCGTGCGCTGCGCGAAATCTACTTCCCGGCGTTCGAGCACATCGTCAAGGAAGCCCAGCCGTGGACCATCATGTGCGCATACAACTGCATCAACGGCGTGCATGCCGCCCAGGACCACTGGCTGCTCACCGACGTGCTGCGCGACGAATGGGGTTTCCAAGGCATCGTCATGAGCGACTGGGGCGCCGACCATGATCGCGTCGCATCCCTCAACGCGGGCCTCAACCTCGAAATGCCGCCAAGCTACACCGACGACCAGATCGTCTACGCGGCACGCGACGGTCGCATCCAGCCGGCACAGCTCGACCGCATGGCACAAGGCATGATCGACCTGGTCAACAAGACCCGCGCGGCCATGAGCATCGAAGGCTATCGTTTCGACATCGAAGCCCACGACGAAGTCGCACATCAGGCGGCCATCGAATCCATGGTGCTGCTCAAGAACGACGACGCCATCCTGCCGGTCGCAAACGATGCCAAGGTCACCGTCATCGGCGAATTCGCACGCACTCCGCGCTACCAGGGCGGCGGCTCCTCGCACATCACCCCAACCAAGATGACCAGCTTCCTCGACACCCTCACCGAACGCGGCGTGGATGCCAAGTTCGCCCCAGGCTTCACCCTCGACCTCGAACCGGCCGATCCGGCACTCGAAGCCGAAGCCGTCGACGCTGCCAAGGGCGCCGACGTGGTGCTCATGTTCCTGGGGCTCCCCGAAGCAGCCGAATCCGAAGGCTTCGACCGTGAGACCCTCGACATGCCGGCCAAGCAGATCGCACTGCTCGAAGCCGTCGCAGCCGAAAACAAGAACGTTGTGGTCGTACTCTCCAACGGCTCCGTCGTCACCGTGGCACCGTGGGCCAAGAACGCCAAGGGCATCCTCGAATCCTGGCTGCTCGGCCAGTCCGGCGGTCCGGCGCTCGCTGACGTGCTGTTCGGCAAGGTGAGCCCGTCCGGCAAGCTCGCGCAGACCATTCCGTTCGACATCAACGACGATCCGAGCACCATCAACTGGCCGGGCGAAGAGGGGCATGTCGACTACGGCGAAGGCGTGTTCGTGGGCTACCGCTATTACGACACCTACAACAAGGCCGTCGACTACCCGTTCGGATTCGGCCTGAGCTACGCCACGTTCGAAGTGAGCGACGTGAAGGCTGTCAAGACCGGTGCCTGTACCGCATCCGTCAGCGCAGTGGTCAAGAACACCTCGAACGTTGACGCCGCCGAAACCGTGCAGGTGTACGTGGCTCCTGGCAAGGCCGACGTAGTTCGCCCGAAACACGAGCTTAAGGGCTTCAAGAAGGTATTCCTCAAGGCTGGCGAATCCGCAGAAGTCTCCTTCGAGCTCGATGATCGCGCCTTTGCCTACTGGTCTGAGAGGTTCAATGACTGGCACGTGGAGAGCGGCGAATACACCATCGAGGTCGGCACGTCCAGCCGTGACATCGCCGGTTCCGCGGTGGTGGAGCTCGACGGCGACGGCAAGGCCCAGCCGCTCACCGAATGGTCCAACTTCATGGAATGGCGTAAGGATCCGCTCGGTTCCAAGGTGCTTGAAATCCTGCGTGCCGAGGGCGAAGCCGGCCGCATGCCGGTGGTGCCCGACAACGACATGACCCGCCTGTTCCTCGATTCCATGCCGATCAACAGCATGTCGGTGCTGATGGGCGCCGATGGCAAGCAGATCTTCGAATACATGCTTGAGAAGTACGCTGAACTCACCAAGTAGTTTCGTAGGATTCAAGGCTTAAGGCCGAGGGATTCGATCCGTTAACGCTGAACCGGTGCGGATCTGATTCCTCGGCCTTTTTTGTCGCGGACGATGAGATGCGCGACACGCTAAACCGTTGCATGTACAACAGTTGTATATGCAACGGTTTAGCATGTGTGGTGTGACAGAAGTGACGAATGAACAATACAAGGAACCGTCAGGTTCACGACTTGCCGAAGTCTGGGAAAGTGGCCTGACCAAGCCTCCCAGCGTGGCCATTCGCTCGCTGCACAACGTGGTCAACCGGTATTTGCGCGTCACCCGTCCCGAAGAGGCGGAAGACGTCAGCAACGGCAACGTTGACATCATCGTGTACTTGGCAAGACATGATAACGAGGAGATCTTCCCTCAAGACATCGAGCAACGTTTCGGCGTGACCCGATCCACATCATGCCGAGTGTTGGGACTGATGGAGCAGAAGGGGCTGATCGCCCGCGAGTCGGTGAAGCGTGACGCACGTCTGAAAAAGATCGTATTGACAGACAAATCGAGGCATATTGCCGAAGTGCTGCACGACAATGCGAAAAACATGGAACGAATCCTGTTGGAAGGTCTTGATGACGACCAGATCCGCCAATTCATGCACATGCTTGACGTCATGCAGACGAATCTGGTGAAAACAGGTTTGATCGGAGACGAAAGCCGATATTCAAGCTTGGAAATACAGGAACAGGATTTTGGCGAATCGCAGGTTTCGCAAAAGCCGCAGGTTTCGCAAGAATCGCAAGAATCATGCGATGGGCGGAATCCGCATAATCGCGATTCTCATGATGAATACGTTTCGCGCATACTGCGAATGTCGCAGGAAATGGCGATCGCAAACAACCTCAGGTAACACACGCAAGCAAGTAAGTACGAAAAAGAAAGGACAAGGAGTGACAGCGGCAAACGCAACGACGTCCACAACGTCAAAACCAAAGCAACACGTCATTCGCACACTGGGCAAATCCCTGCGCGAATACAAAAAAGCCAGCCTGCTCTCCCCGGTATTCGTAGCCGTGGAAAGCGTGCTGGAAATCCTTATTCCGACCGTCATGGCATCGCTGATTGATGAGGGCATCAGCGGTGGCAGCATGCCGGCAATTTTGAAATTCGGCTTGATTCTGCTGATTTGTTCGGCGGTTTCGCTGACATCCGGCTTTTTGGCCGGAAAGTTCTCGGCCATTGCGGGCGCAGGATTCGCCAAAAACCTGCGTCACGACCAGTTTGAGAAGGTGCAGGGCTACAGCTTCACCAATATCGACCGTTTCTCCACCGGTTCGATCATCACGCGACTGACCACTGATGTGACCAACCTGCAGAACGCATATTCAATGATCATCCGCATGGGTGTGCGCGCTCCGATCATGGTGATTGTGGCGTGGATCTTCTCCTTCCGCATCAGCCCATCCATTTCGCTGGTGTTCCTCGCCTGCATTCCGGTGCTCGCCATCGGCCTGTGCGGTCTGGCAGTACTGGTGCATCCGGTGTTCGAGCGCGTGTTCCACACGTACGACAAGCTCAACAACGTGGTAGACGAGAACCTGCAGGGCATCCGCGTGGTCAAGTCCTACAATCGCGAAAACCACGAAACCGAAAAGTTCAACCGCATTTCCGAGCGCATCTTCAAGGACTTCACCAAGGCCGAACGCATTATGAGCTTCAACAATCCGCTCATGATGCTGTGCGTGTACGTGTCCATGCTGCTTATCGCCTGGATGGGTGCCCAGCAGATCGTGGCATCCGGCAACAATGCGGCCCTTGGATTGACCGCCGGCGATCTGACCGCATTGGTCACCTATGCCATGCAGATTCTCATGGCCATGATGATGCTGTCCATGATTTTCGTGATGTGCATTATTTCGCAGGCCTCCGCCGAACGCATCTGCCAGGTGCTGAACGAGGAAAGCACGGTTACGAATCCGGAAAATCCGGTTATGGAAGTGAAGAATGGTGAGATTGATTTCAACCATGTCACCTTCCGTTATTCCGCCACTTCCGAAAAGCCGGTGCTTGACGATATTGATTTGAAGATCCGTTCCGGTATGACCGTCGGCATCGTCGGCGGCACCGGTTCCGCAAAGTCCAGTTTGGTGCAGCTTGTGCCACGTTTGTATGACGTGACCGAAGGCTCGCTGAAGGTCGGCGGCGTGGATGTGCGCGATTACGATTTGGAAGTATTGCGCGATCAGGTCGCCATGGTATTGCAGAAGAACGTGCTGTTCTCCGGAACCATTGCCGAAAACCTGCGTTGGGGCAATCCGAACGCCACTGATGAAGAGATTCGTCACGCATGCCAGCTTGCGCAGGCCGACGGCTTCATTCAGGAATTCCCCGACAAGTACGATACGTACATCGAACAGGGCGGTACCAACGTTTCCGGCGGTCAGCGCCAGCGTTTGTGCATTGCGCGTGCGCTGCTGAAAAAGCCGAAGATCCTTATTCTCGACGATTCCACGTCCGCGGTCGACACCAAAACCGATCAGCTGATTCGCGCCGCATTCCATCATGAGATTCCCGACACCACGAAGATCATCATCGCCCAGCGTGTGGCCTCCGTGCAGGAATCCGACATGATTCTCGTCATGGATCATGGCCGCATCATGGCGGCCGGCACGCATGAACAACTGCTCGAAAACTGCGACGAATATCGCTCCATCTACGAATCGCAAACCAAGAATCAGGCTCAACCTGAGGAACTGCAGTGAAAGGAGGCAACAGATGACTGAACAAACTTCCGCATTGAAATCCAAAGACAACAACAACGCGGCCGGCAACCAGACAAAGCAGGCGAAGCGGCGGAAGCCGCAAAATCAGATGCAGCAATCGCATGGCAAACCGCCGGTGCAGAAAGCCGCACCCGGCACCACCAAGCGTATCTTCGGCTACGTCTTCCAATACAAGTGGCGTGTGGCGCTCGTGGTGGTGTGCATTCTCGTCGGTGCCGCGGCGCAGGCCGGATCGTCGCTGTTCCTGCAGTCGTTGATCGACACGTACATTCTGCCCATGGTCGGCGCCTCCGATCCTGATTGGATGCCGCTGCTGCGCGCGTTGACGCTCATGGCGTGCCTGTATGCGGCCGGCATTTTCTGCAGTTGGCTGTGGCAGTGGGTCATCGTAACCGTGGAGCAGGGCACGTTGAAGAAGATCCGCGACGACATGTTCGCCCACCAGCAGACCCTGCCGATCCGCTACTTCGACACCAACGAACACGGCGATATCATGAGCCGCTACACCAACGACACCGACACGTTGCGCCAGGCCATCAGCCAATCGTTCCCGCAAATGTTCTCGTCCGCGGTGTCCGCAATCGCCGCGCTCGTGTCGATGCTGTGGCTGTCGGTGCCCGTCACCATTTTCGTGCTCGCATTCACCGTGATCCTGTTTGTGGTGGTGCGCAAGGTCGTTTCCCGCTCCGGACGTTACTTCGTCAAGCAGCAGATCGCCATCGGCGACGTGAACGCATTCGTGGAGGAAGCGGTCAACGGCCAGAAGGTCATCAAGGTCTTCAACCATGAAGACGCCACCCAAACCACCTTCGACAAGAAGAACGAAGAACTGTTCGAAGCTTCCGCCGAAGCGAACACGTGGGGCAACGTGACCATGCCAATCGTAGGCAACATGGGTTACCTGCTGTACATTCTGCTGGCTATTTTCGGCGGATCCGCAGCGATTTCCGGACTTGGCAACTTCGGATTGTCCGGTG
This sequence comes from uncultured Bifidobacterium sp., assembly GCA_959028125.1. Lineage (GTDB taxonomy): Bacteria > Actinomycetota > Actinomycetes > Actinomycetales > Bifidobacteriaceae > Bifidobacterium. Next base: position 18,143 of record CAUFQQ010000014.1, read on the forward strand.
CTGGCCCGCTCACCCTGGGTACGCTGATCTCGCTGTTGACGCTGTCCCGCTCTTTCGTGAACCCGCTTGGCCAGGTGTCCATGCAGTTCAACATGGTGATGATGGCGCTTGCAGGCGCATCCCGCATCTTCGCGCTTATGGACGAGCAGCCGGAGGACGACGGCGGTTCCGTGACCTTGGTGAACGTGGAACTCGGCGAAGATGGACGCACCATGACCGAAGTTGACCATGAAACCGGTCACTGGGCGTGGAAGCGCGAGGAAGGCGATGACGGCACCCGTTCGCTCAAGGCCGCGCAATCCTTGAGCCCGCGTGCCGCCGAAGTGGCCATGAAAGCCCGTGAAACCGCCATTACCTTACCGGACGGTCGCCTCACCCTCCTGCAGGGCGATGTGCGCTTCACTGACGTGAACTTCGGCTATAACCCCGACAAACCGGTGCTGCACGACATCACCTGGTTCGCCAAGCCCGGACAGAAGATCGCATTGGTGGGCGCAACCGGTGCTGGCAAAACCACCGTCACCAATCTGATCAACCGTTTCTACGACATTCAGGACGGCATGATCCTGTACGACGGCATTTCCGTCAAGGGCATCCGCAAGCCGGATCTGCGCCGTTCGCTGGGTGTGGTGCTGCAGGACGTGAACCTGTTCACCGGTACGGTGATGGACAACATCCGCTACGGTCGCCTCGACGCCACCGATGAGGAATGCATCGCCGCCGCGAAGCTCACGAACGCCGACGGCTTCATCCGCATGCTGCCCAACGGCTACCAGACCGTGCTCGAAGGCGACGGCTCCGGCCTGTCCCAGGGCCAGCGCCAGTTGATTTCCATCGCACGTGCTGCCGTGGCCGATCCGCCGGCCATGATCCTCGACGAGGCCACCTCGTCCATCGACACCCGTACCGAAGAGGTGGTGCAGGCCGGCATGGACAACCTCATGAAGGGGCGTACCGTGTTCGTGATCGCCCACCGCCTCTCCACGGTGCGCAACTCCGACGTGATCATGGTGCTCGACCATGGCCGCATCATCGAACGCGGCTCGCATGACGAGCTCATCGCGCAGAAGGGCGAGTACTATCAGCTCTACACAGGTGCCGTAGAACTCGAATAATCTAAATAGTCTCCTGAATTGGAGCGATGCGAGCACACGCTAGCGTTCTACACTAGCCGCGCTTCGATCCCTGTCGGCTGATACCGCCCTTATGGCCGGTGGCTTTGAACGGCACGGATCCTCTGGAAAATCCCTTGCTTTGAAATTGCGATTTTGAAGCAAGGGATTTCTTATTGTCTTTGCCATGCACGGTATTCGGCTGCGGCCAGCCCGCCTTCCGTGAAGGCGGTTCCGTCATACGTTCATGAGACTGCTGCATGAGCAGCGATTATAATTGGCTTGCGTAATCGTTGCATAAATCTCGCTTGGTTTGTCGTTATGTCAATAATAGGTTATCCTTTCATGGGTAAACGATTTACTAAATTGGAGAGCGAGACATGGCGACGATTAAAGAGATTGCGCAACGTACCGGGTTTTCTCAGGCTACGGTGTCTCGACTTCTGAACGGTGATCCCACCCTATCGGTGCGTGAAGAGACTCGTCGCAAGATCATTCAGGCGAGCGAGGATCTCGGCTATAGCGTGCAGACCAAGCGCATCGTCATCCCTCATGAGGTTGCATTGCTTGACAATGAAAAGTCCGACGAGGCGTTGCGGGACTCCTATTTCACCGATTTGCGTTCAGCGCTCGAACGCAATGCGGAACAGCAACGCATGGAAATGACGGTGTTCCACAATCTCGACGATATGATCGCTCGCAGTTCCAAATTCGACGGGTTCATGGCGATCGGCGCCGACCAGATCAGCGAGGAAGACTTGGAGCGGCTGCATAGGGCCATGCCGTATGGCGTGTTCATTGACGTGAATCCGGCGCCGAATCTGTTCGATTCCGTGCAGCCTGATTTGCAGCAGACCATGCATGATGCGGTCGCGGCCTGTGCTGCCAAGGGCATGAAGCGCGTTGGATTCATCGGAGGCAAGGGCTGCCTGATGAACTTTTATGAGGTCGATGAGGAGAATCGCGCCACATATTTCCGTCGTGAGGCAAGGCGTTTCGGTATTCAATCCGACGGATTGGTGTATTCCGACGGCTTGTTCACCGTGAGCAACGGCCGTGCGTTGGGGGAGCAATTCGTGCGCGACCATAATGGCGTGCTGCCTGATGCCGTGATCGTAGCTGCCGATGTGATTGCGGTTGGCGTGCTGCAGGCGTTCAATGCGGTTGGCGTGCTGGTGCCGCGCGATATCAGCGTGATCAGCATTAACAATCAAACGATTTCGCAGTTGACCTCGCCGCCGTTGAGCACATTCTCCATCGATCAGAACGAGCTTGCGCGCGTGGCGACGCTGATGTTGGGTGATGCCATTTCCGGCAAACGCACGATTCGTCAGCATGCGTACCTGTCGACGTCGCTGGTGGTGCGCGATAGTTTTATGCCGGCAAAATAGCGGTTATTTCTTTACTTCTGTATAGTAATCGGGCTATTTCCAGATTGGCTTGGTTTCGTTTCGACGTGGAAGCTTTTGCATATCGTAAATATCGATTTTGGTAAAAGCTGCCACAAGATAATGCGACAGTTTGCCTATTTTGTTGTGTAAATGGCGGAAAAATAACGTTTTTAGCTATCTTTCGAACAGAATCTCACAAAATATGACACGCCGATAGGCGATATGTTCAGTGATAAATTTTACTAACTTTAGGTAAGGGGATATACTGATAGTTAGGTCAAGGAAGGACCTGTATCTGACTTCTAAGGAGAAGCAAAGATGGGAAATGGCAACAACGGTTCCAAAGGCGGGAACCTCTTGTCTCGCGTGGCGTACTCGTTCGGTAACGTCGGCCAGTCCGCGTTCTACAACGCACTGAGCACCTATTTCATCGTCTACGTGACGAGCTCGCTGTTCTCTGGCGTCGATAAGAGCGTCGCCACCAAGCTGATTGGCATCATCACCGGCCTGGTCGTGGTGATTCGTATCGCAGAAATCTTCATCGACCCGCTGCTGGGCAACATCATCGACAACACCAACACCAAGTGGGGTCGCTTCAAGCCGTGGCAGCTCATCGGTGGTACCGTTTCCGCCATCCTGCTGGTGCTCGTCTACACTGGTCTGTTCGGTCTGGTGAACGTGAATACTACCCTGTTCATCGTGCTGTTCGTCATCACCTTCATTGTGCTCGACGTGTTCTACTCGCTGCGTGACATTTCCTACTGGGGTATGATCCCGGCATTGAGCTCCGACTCCCACGAGCGCTCCACCTACACCGCACTCGGCTCCTTCACCGGCTCCATCGGCTACAACGGCATCACCGTCGTGGTCATCCCGATCGTCACCTACTTCAGCTGGGTGTTCACCGGCAAGTACGTCGAAAGCCAGTCCGGCTGGACCTGCTTCGCCATCATCGTGGCCATCCTCGGCATCCTCACCGTGTGCTCCGTGGCGTTCGGCACCGAGGAAAGCACCACCACGCTGCGTGCCAAGGCCGAAGACAACGGTGGCCCGCTGCAGGCCTTCAAGGCTCTGGCCCAGAACGATCAGCTGCTGTGGGTTGCCTTGAGCTACCTGTTGTACGCCATCGCCAACGTGGCCACCACCGGCGTGCTCATGTACTTGTTCAAGTACATCCTCGACAACACCGCCGCATACTCCATCGTGGGCGTCATCCCGGTCATCACCGGCTTGGTTATGGCTCCGCTGTACCCGATCCTGAACAAGCGCATTCCGCGCCGCTACCTGTACTTGGGTGGCATGGTGCTCATGATCGTCGGCTACCTGCTGTTCGCCGTCGGCTCCAGCAATCTGGCAATGGTCATCGTCGGTCTGGTCTTCTTCTACCTGCCGCAGACTTTCATTCAGATGACCGCCATCCTGTCGCTGACCGACTCCATCGAATATGGTCAGCTCAAGAACGGCAAGCGTAACGAGGCCGTCACCCTGTCCGTCCGCCCGATGCTCGACAAGATCGCAGGCGCATGCTCCAACGGTATCGTCGGCTTCATCGCCGTAGCCGCAGGCATGATCGGTGACGCAACCGCCGCGGATATGACCGCCGCGAACATCGGCATGTTCAAGGTCTGCGCATTCTACGTGCCGCTGGGCATCATCGTGCTGAGCCTGCTCGTGTTCCTCTTCAAGGTGAAGATCACCGAGAAGATGCACGACGAGATTGTCGAAGAGCTCGAAGCCAAGCTTGCTTCCGGTGAAATCTCCGAATGATCGAACATAGTATGTTCTAAAAATACATATTGAAAATACGATTACAATGCCGATACTGATGGGCTGTCAGTATCGGCATTTCTGTTGTATGTAATCCTACGTAAGAGCTATTGTGAATCGTCATGAAACCTATTGTGGAATCGTCCATAATCATGCAAAACAAGCGAAAATAGTTCGCGCTGCATGCTATAGTGACAACCGAAATGCGAGCGATGATCCGTTATCAGCGGGGAGCTTCCGGAAGAACGGTCGCGTGAGCGACTTATTAGACCCGGCGGGAAGGCCCGAATAGCCGAACATACAAGCGGTCGCACGTATATTTGAAAGTGCGGCAAACGAGGTGGTACCGCGGTGGCGGCGTCCAGCAGACGTTACGGCCATCGTCCTCGTAGGAGATAGATAGCAAAACCTACGAGGAGATACGGTGAGCGAAAACAACGTGTATCCGAAGGCAGCTGCGGGTGAGCAGAGCGCCAATGTAGCGCCGAACCCCAGTTTCCCGAAGCTGGAAGAATCCGTCCTTGATTATTGGGAGAAGGACGACACTTTCCAGAAGTCCATTGAACGCCGTCCTTCCGGCGATCACAGCCAGAACGAATTCGTCTTCTTCGACGGTCCGCCGTTCGCCAACGGCCTGCCGCATTACGGCCACCTGCTGACCGGTTACGCCAAGGATGTGATTCCGCGTTACCAGACCATGAAGGGCCACAAGGTCAATCGTGTGTTCGGTTGGGATACGCACGGTCTGCCGGCCGAGCTTGAAGCCCAGAAGGAACTGGGCATCGATTCGGTCGATCAGGTCAAGGAAATGGGTATCGACAAGTTCAACGACGCCTGCCGCGCCTCCGTGCTCAAGTACACCAACGAGTGGAAGGACTACGTGCACCGTCAGGCACGTTGGGTCGATTTCGAGCATGGCTACAAGACGCTGAACATTCCATACATGGAATCCGTGATGTGGGCGTTCAAGCAGCTGTACGACAAGGGCCTCGCATATCAGGGCTACCGCGTGCTGCCGTACTGTCCGAAGGATCAGACGCCGCTTTCCGCGCACGAGCTGCGCATGGACGCCGACGTGTATCAGGATCGTCAGGACACCACCGTGTCCGTGGCCGTGAAGCTGCGCGACGAGGAAGACGCCTATGCGGTGTTCTGGACCACCACGCCGTGGACCGTTCCCACCAACTTCGCCATCGTGGTCGGTGCCGACATCGACTATGTGGAAGTGCGTCCGACCGAAGGCAAGTTCGCGGGCAAGAAGTTCTACCTGGGCAAGCCACTGCTCGGCTCCTACGCCAAGGAACTCGGCGACAACTATGAGATCGTGCGCGAACTCAAGGGTGCCGAGATGGAAGGCTGGCGCTACTACCCGGTGTTCCCGTACTTCGCAGGCGACGAGAACGCCGTCGAAGGCAAGGTCCCGGGTCCGGAAGGCTACCAGATCTTCACCGCCGACTATGTCGATACCGTTGAAGGTACCGGTCTCGTGCATCAGGCTCCGTACGGCGAAGACGATATGAACACGCTCAACGCCAAGGGCATCAAGAGCGTTGACGTGCTCGACGCGGGCTGCAAGTTCACCGCGCTGTGCCCGGATTATGAGGGCATGTACGTATTCGATGCGAACAAGCCGATCCTGCGTAACCTGCGTGCCGGCGACGGCCCGCTGGAGCGTATTCCGGAAGAGCAGCGTGCGATTCTCTTCCAGGAGAAGAGCTACGTGCACTCCTACCCACACTGCTGGCGTTGCGCCACGCCGCTCATCTACAAGCCGGTGAGCTCGTGGTTCGTGTCCGTCACCAAAATCAAGGACCGTCTGCTCGAACTGAACCAGGAAATCAACTGGATTCCAGGCAATGTGAAGGACGGCCAGTTCGGCAAGTGGCTGGCCAACGCGCGCGACTGGTCGATCTCCCGCAACCGTTTCTGGGGTTCGCCGATTCCGGTGTGGGTGTCCGACGATCCGAAGTATCCGCGCGTTGACGTGTACGGTTCGTTGGATGAGCTGAAGGCCGACTTCGGCGACTATCCGCGTGATAAGGACGGCAATGTCAACATGCACCGCCCGTACATCGACGAATTGACCCGCGTCAACCCGGACGATCCGACCGGCAAGAGCCACATGCACCGCATCACCGACGTGATGGACTGCTGGTTCGAATCCGGTTCCATGAGCTTCGCCCAGTACCATTACCCGTTTGAGAACAAGGAAACGTTCGAACAGCACTTCCCGTGCGATTACATCGTGGAATACATCGGCCAGACCCGTGGCTGGTTCTACGTGCTGCACATCATGGCGACCGCACTGTTCGACAAGCCGGCGTTCAAGAACGTGATCTGCCATGGCATCGTGCTCGGTTCCGATGGTCAGAAGATGTCGAAGCACCTGCGCAACTACCCGGATGTGAACGGTGTGTTCAACGATTTCGGCTCCGACGCCATGCGTTGGTTCCTCATGAGCTCGCCGATCCTGCGCGGCGGTAACCTGATCGTGACCGCCGATGGCATTCGCGACACCGTGCGTCAGGTCATGCTGCCAGTGTGGAGCTCGTACTACTTCTTCACCCTGTATGCGAACGCCGCCAATAATGGTGCCGGTTTCGATGCTCGTGCGTTGCGTGCCGATGAGGTCGCCGCACTGCCGGAAATGGACCGCTACCTGCTGGCACGTACCCGCCGTCTGATCGAAAAGACGCAAAGTTCGCTGGATGACTTCCTGATCTCCGACGCTTGCGAAGCAGTGTCTGATTTCATCGACATGCTCACCAACTGGTACATCCGCAACAATCGTGACCGCTTCTGGAATGAGGATGCGAACGCGTTCAACACGCTGTACACCGTGCTTGAAGCATTCATGCGCGTGATCGCACCGCTCGCTCCGATGGAAGCGGAAGCCGTGTGGCGTGGCCTGACCGGCGGCGAGTCCGTGCATCTGGCCGACTGGCCGTTCCTTGCCGACGAACAGACCGGCGAAGCGACCGAACTGGGCCGTGTGCTCGTTGACGATCCGGCTCTGGTTGACGCGATGGAGAAGGTGCGCGAGGTCGTGTCCGGCACCCTGTCGATGCGTAAGACGAAGCAGATCCGCGTGCGCCAGCCACTGCATAAGCTGACCGTGGTGGTGGAAAACACTGATGCCGTGGCCGCATACGACGAGATTCTGAAATCCGAACTGAACGTGAAGAACGTTGAACTGTGCACGCTTGAGGATGCCGAAGCCCAAGGCTTGAAGATCATCAACGAGCTGCGTGTGAACGCTCGCGTGGCAGGCAAGCGCCTGCGCAAGGACGTACAGTTCGCCATCAAGGCCTCCAAGTCCGGCGCATGGCATGTGAACGCAGATGGCGCTCCGGTTTGCGAGACGCCGAACGGTGAGATCGTGCTTGAGGAAGGCGAATACGAGCTGATCAACAGCGTGGAGGAGAAGAACGCCGAAGAGGCCGCCAACTCCGTTTCCGCCGCGCTGCCGACCGGTGGCTTCGTGATCCTCGACACCGAGCTGAACGATGATCTGATCGCCGAAGGCTACGCCCGCGACGTGATCCGCGCCGTGCAGGACGCCCGTAAGGCCGCCGATCTGCAGATCTCCGACCGCATCGCACTGAAGCTCGTTGTGCCCGCCGAAGACGTGTCCAAGGTTGAACAGTTCAAGGAGCTCGTCTCCTCCGAAACCCTCGCCACCTCTTTCGAAGTGACGGCCGGCGATGAGCTGAACGTTGAGGTTGTCAAAGCCTGAGTGGGCTGACGGCTGCTGACGACTGATCGTTGATTCAGGTTGATGAACGGCCCGTCGTCTAAGCCGTATCTGGATGACATCCAGCTACTACTAGACGGGCGAACGGTCGCCAACCGTAGCAGGTCTCGAATCCAAAAGAGTTCGGGACCTGTTTTAGTAGTGCTGAACAATCAACCATGAAATGTTCAAACATGAGACTACAGTAACTACGTGGCTTTCGAGCCTTACAGACTTGATTTGCATTCCGCAAGTACGTGTCTTGCGTCGACATGCGGTTACGCGAGTGATCGCATCGTATGCGCAGCCGTACAAGCGGGATCAGATCGTTTCGCGAATGGTTCTCAGTACCATCCATGTGAGTCAAGCACACATTTGAGAAGCAGTCGCACACCGGGAATCGCGCTCGCGTGGTTCCCGTTTTTCTAAAATAACATACTTGTCTATATTAAGGGAAAAGCTGAAAAGCTTGACACTATCTATAGTAGTGTGATATTCTGTTCGCGTACATAACGAAAGTGCCCGTCAGGCTGGCGGGCTTGACGGGCACTTTTCGAGCAGAAAGGAGACGGAATCGATAAATTGTCCGATACCTGTAGACTGCGTTATTTCTAGTCCGTAGAAACAGCGCCAGTATAGCAGGTTAACTTGATCTTGTACTGAAGTCTTGGTGTGAGGCCTGCTACTGCATTGAGGGTTGTCTATTTTGAGGGAAAAGCATCCTAAACACTGGCTTTCTCTGTATTTCAGAGACTTCTCTACATCTCCTGTCATGTGAATGCCACGAATGCGCATATGGCAGGGGTATTATTCGAACTAATTAGGGTGCACGGGTGCGCCCTACAGTACGCATGGAAAGGATTTAGCTATGCGCAATATATCTATCGATGACATCAATGCTGCGATCCTCAATGGTGGGGCGGGAAGCTTATTGGTCCGAGTGGAATTAGAACCCGCTTCGGGGTTGGACGGCATTATTGCTCCGGCAAAGTATGCTGGCGCTAATAACGCCACTTATGTTTATGAGAAGCGGTATCTCGGAGAGGAAAAACCTCAGAAAGTCGTTCTCATTGACTCAAAAGGATCGTTTGCCAACAGGGTTGAGGAAACAATTACCGAAGCAAGAAGGACTGGTGAGGGGCTCTTGGCGTCCATGCCACATATCGTTGTCAAGTATGATGACGAATCTGGTAGCAAGACTTATTGCGACAGCCAACTTCCTCATCGTGGTTTCGATGGTCACATTCGCGTAGGTGTCCATGATGGAAAATCCACATCGGAGGCGAAGGAGTACATTGATGCTCGCAATTCGACTTTGGAAAATCTTTTGCCTCTGTTTGAGCTGTCTCCAGTCACGGTGCTGTTTGGCGGGTGGGATTCCACTAGGAGCAAGAATCAGTTGCGAATCCCATCGGTATTGACTGGTGAAATGTATGGCGTGCTTGCGGATCAAAGCGATGATGATCCCGCCATTCATCGTGCCGGAGCGCGAATTGATCCGGTTGGTGCCAGCGTGAGCGTGGCTAAGAAGGCTGATCGAGAAAAAATAGTCGGAGATAGCATCGATCTTAGTGAAAACACAAAAAACAAATTTATTGGCAGCGGTAAGGGTTCCATTATTGGTCTAGGAGCCATTCCGCCGAGTGCAGATAAAGGGGCTCTTGATGGCGTTTCGGTACGTGGCATCGTTTCAAGTCGTGTACTGAGCTTTACGATGCTTCGCACCTTCCACTTTGGTAAGGGCGTTGAAGGCGACGCCGCCATTCGTGCTTTGATTGCTGCTGCGCTGCTTCGCGCTATGGCTGGATATGATGAGAATCCAGTAGTCAGGGCTAATTGCGCGTTGACTGAGACCGGCAAGCCATCGGTTGTACTTAACAAGCGTTACGGCGAAAAGGAAGAATTCGAGCCTCTCACTGCAGAATCTACTGAGAAACTGCTGGAAGATGCTTATATGCAGGCTCGGGAAAAGGCCGGCATTGTCTGGAATGGCCAAGAGTTTTTGGTACAGGGAAATCCTGCGGTTTTTGACAATGCTTCTGCCGAGGAATAGATCAAGGACGTCTCATGGCTTTTGCTATTACAGCGAACTTTCTGCTGGGGACGTATCAGGGAAGCGATTCTGGCGGTAGACCGGAACCTTACCCTTCTCCAGACAGACTCTATAAGGCATGCGTTGCTGCCGCATACAACACGTTTGATTTCGAAAGGCAAACGGATGATCGTGTTCTGACGGACGAGCAGATTAAAAATGCTTTGGCATGGCTGGAGGATAATCCTCCGCATAGTATTCTGTTGCCCCGCGTTATTCCACCAACTAGCGATGCTATTTCATACCGAGACAAGGGATATTTAGAAAAAGGGAAAGTAAAGAAGAGCCCGGATAAAGCCTCTAAAGCGATGTCGTATTGCCAGAATGCGGTGGAATCCCTGTTATTGACATGGCAGTGGGACGAGAATCCTAACCAAGAGGTCATCAACACTCTTAACCTGCTTTGTGGCGAGGTCCCTTACCTGGGCGAGGCATGTTCTGTTGTGGAACTAAAGGTCATAGCTGGTGGGGGTATACCGGAGGTCCAACGCGACAAGACATGGACGCTGGAGAAAGGCCCGATGCTGTCCGGAATTTCCAGACATAATCGTGTGTTTGCCGTGCCGGGAACAGGAAGGCTGGAAGAGCTGAAACGTGCCTATATGGCCGCGAATCCCGAGGGAAAAGGCAAAGGAAAGAATGCTGCCAAGTCGAAGATAAGGGCAAAGGAGGCCGAGCAGAACTTTCTTAATGACTATGTTCCAAAGGAGACTGAGGGCTTGGCCGGCTACCGGCCTCCTTTTGTCCATTCGGAGCGAGCCCTTGAAGCCCCGTGGACAAGAGCGATTGTCATGAGCGTGACTGTTGATGAAGGTCATCAGGGTGAAAAGTCGGAGTGGAAACCTTCCGAATCGGAGTACGTCGGTTGGGCAGTTGCGTTGCATCGTTTCTTGGTGAAGCAATGGGGTGTTGATCCCGCTCCATCTCTGGTTGGCAAATATGTTAGTGGGATAAAGCGTCCGGCGAACAATGTTGCTATTCAGATTCTCGATTCAGAATTGAAATCGAGCTATGGAATTCAATTGCGTGACGATGTTGCGAGAAAACTTCCGGGATTCCTTATCATGCTTCCCAAAGACATGCCGCAACATGACATGCAGAAACTGTACGATGTCTGTAAGCGTTCGAAGGGGAAAACTCTGTACTTTTCTCAAGCTGTTCCAAAGCTGCGATTAGGGGAGTCTGCCTTGATCGATGCGGAACATCTATGGAAACCAGTAAGCGTCGATTTCGTGCGCTACTGGATGCCTCGTCCTCTTGCCATTGCGGAGACTCGACCGATACCGGATCCCAAGAAAAAGCGTCATTGGCGAGCTGCCGAATCAATGTATTTGGCACTGGGCCATGTATGGCGTGATAAGTATGTTCCCAATGATATTCAGGGTACGCGGGAATCGCGGTATTGGGAGACGGTGGATGCAGTTGCTGATCAGTCTTCTAATTTCAGAATATTCGATTGCCGACGGGTGAGTCGCGTGAACATGATTGATTATGCGCATCATACCAATAGTTCCAATGTGCTACGTGCCATGAGTGCTTTAATCGCCATTTCTGATGGTGAAGGGTCGCTTGATTGTGCCGCTTTAGCTGTTGGACAGAGTCGACATTTGGGAGGTGGATTCCTCGTGCCTCTTGATTTTCCCAAAAACATGATTGTGCCTGACGGACACTTTGAAAAGGGGGTTCCTTCATGGTTGAAGTGACTCAGGCTTTAGCTTTTATGGAACAGCAGTATGCTCAGTTTGTTGCCTTGGCTCATGATGGTCGCACTCCATACCGCTGGCAGTTCCGTTTGATGCGGTATGTTGCGCAAGAAGGACGCTGGCCTGATCGTATTTCAGTGCCAACGGCATCTGGCAAAACCAGCGTTATTGATATCCATGTATTCCTTAATGCGATGGTCGGATTGGCTGAAGGCGAAAGCCGAAAAGAACATGAGATCTTGTCTTGCCTTCCGTTGCGGCGCATCCCTCGGCGCTTGGCATTAACGGTGAATCGTCGCTCTCTTGTCGATGACCAATTTGATGAGGCTGACGAGCTTTGCGGCAAAATCCACACGAGTGACTCCATGATTCACTATAAGGAAGGCCTCAAGCTCAGAGCTGGTGTGCATGATGGTTTGCCTCATACTGATAAGCCTTCCGTTATGAATGTTGTCGAATTGCGTGGAGGTATAGCTTCTCAGAGAGACTGGCGGTATTATCCGCAGACCTGTGCTGTCATCTGCGCTACACCTGACATGTTTGGCAGTCGTTTGCTGTTTCGTGGTTATGGTACCAGCCGTACCATGCGCTCCATGGAAGCCGGATTGCTTGCCTATGATACTGTGCTGGTGGCCGATGAAGCGCATCTAAGCCGGCAGCTGCTTGAAACAGCGCAACAGGTGGATCGCATTGAAAGTATGGCTGACTATCCTCTCAGTGAATACGTTTCTCCACTGCAGGTAGTGGAAACCACGGCGACTCCAGCTAGCGAGGATGCAAAACGGACCAGCGTGGAAATCGAGCAAGAGGATTTGACGGTTGAGACATCGCTTGCTGATCGACTGTGCAAGCCGAAGCCGGTTGTTCTGGATTGCACCAGCGCTACGGAAAAGGAAGAGATCCAAAAGATCGTTGATACCTGCGTTGGAATGATCCAGAATCAAGAATCTGGTGAATATGGCGAGACTGGCAATGGCGTAGTCGGGTGTATTGTCAATACGGTTAAAAAAGCCAAGCAAGTGGCGAAAGAACTGTCGGCTCAGCTGAAGAAAGCTGGTATCAGACGCCCAGTAGCGAGCTACATAGGTCCAATGCGCGCCTACGATAAGAAAAAAATCCTTACGGCAATGCGCGATGCTATGTCACTAGATGCTTCGCCCGAATCTCCATGTTGCATCATTGGCACGCAGACGTTGGAAGTAGGCGTGGACGTTGATTTCACGACCCTTATTACGGAATTAGCTCCGGCATCTGCGTTGGTGCAGCGCGCTGGCCGTGTCAATCGTCGTGGGCTGAACCCCCAAGGCGATATGTATGTCTTTGGCGTCGAGGGGAAACGGCTAACTGCTAAAACAGCGGCTCCATACGATGAGCGGGATCTTGATAAAGCTTTGGCTTGGTTGGAGAAACTTCCTCGGACTGATTCGGAATTACCGAACATGAGTGCGTGGTCAGTTCGGCAATCGATTCTGCAAGGGAATTATGTTCCTGCAGAGAAGCCTCGTCGTCTGCTGTTCCAACGTTTGGAGCCGTGGGATGCTGAGAACCTTTCATCCACGGATGAACAGTTGTCTGCTGATTTGCGGTTGCCGGGGCTCCAACAGGGGAGTGCGGATCTCAATCTGTGGTTGCGTGATGATCTGGCGGACGATTCCCCGGACATCGGTGTTGTGGTCAGGGATCTGCCGCAGGACACGAATGTTGCCATCGCATTGCTTGAGGAAACTGAACCTGAGAATGAGGAATTGTTCCCGTTGCGTAATCAGGACCAAGCGGCAAAGCTGAAGGCGAGTCTTGAAGGTGGTGCTATAAGGGCTTTCCTGTATCGAGCTTCAAACGAGGAAGGACAACGCGTCTTGCCTCTAGGTGCTGCGGATGCGAATCGACCTGATTCATATGATGGGCGCATTAAAACCGGTGATGTCATCGTCTTGGACGCTTCCGTGAAAATGTTCACTGAGCTTTCTTCGGAGGGGGAAGTGGTAATGCTCGACCTTGATGGGAAGAGCATGGCTAAAGATGTATACAATGCATGCGCCCTCGGGAAAATGGTACGTTACTATAAGGAAGCTGACGGTCACGATGGAATCAAGACTGCTTTTACGCAGGCCTATGCGTTGGTGAATAACATAGGCGATTTTACTGCTGAGCAGCAAGAGCAGATGAATCGCGATTTGCAATTGATTTGTACACCAGCATCGGAAATGTCTTCAGATTCTTTTGCCGATGCAAATACTCTTGTGCTCAACCGTATCATGTATGAAGAAGATGAAACTGGGTGCAAAACCTGGTGGGTGGTTGTCAGTTTGCATGCCAGTGATTCGGGATCGGAATCCGATCAGGAGATATTGAGCGCCAAAGCTAAAGAATATGAATTATTGCTTGGTGGTCCTCATCGACAAGAGGAAGGCCACCAAGATCATGTTGCGGCACGAGCTGAGGCCTTGGCACGTATGGTAGGTTTTGATGATGACATGGTCGAGAATCTTCGTATTGCTGGCGAATACCATGACGAAGGCAAAATCGATGCACGCTTTCAGACTTTGCTTTATCAGGGACGAAAGCCGCAGGGGCAGCGAAAGTTTCGTGCCAAAAGTCGATTTAGCTCTCGTGCGTGGGAACAGCAGTTCAGGAACCAATGTCAGCTGAGAGGGTGGCGTCATGAGCAGCGATCCGTGGCTGAATTTGTGTTGGCATGTGAAACCGAAACGGAACTTCGTCAATTGCCGGAATATCGCAGACAGCTGATCGAACGACTCATTGGAACTTCGCATGGTCATGGACGGTCGACCTTCGAACACGGGACGGACTATCTGTTGCCGGAGAGCGGAGGAGCATCTAGAGCGCAAGCGCCGGCGCTGAACAATATCGCTGATGATTTGTTTGAATCTGGAGGGTGGGAAGCCCTTATTGATCGCACCAATCAACGATATGGTTTCTGGGGAGTCTCCTATATGGAAGCACTCTTAAGAGCGGCTGACATCACCTGTTCGAAGGAGGGATTGTAATGGCTATTCGGATACCAGCGGATATTACTGACGCCTTTTCCCACCTCATGATGGTCGGACTTGCTTCAATTCTGGAAGATGATGATAGTGGCCGACATTGCATGATCCGGTGGGTCGATTTTCGTCATGCGGAACTGACGATAAGTGATGATTTGGATATGGAAGCAGTATCCGTCATAGTCAGTAATCATGCAGAACGATGGTCTTCCATGAAGGCATTGCAATCTCGCGGAGACTATACGGTTTCCGGTGCCAGAGATGCAGGGAAGAGCTCTTCCATGCATGCCACTATGTCACCAAGATTGAGTGCTTTGGGTGTGCCGGGTGGCTGGGAGAAACTGTCTCAAGATCGCGAAGCGGCGATTGACGACTTGCGAACTTGGGGCGATTACCGGTATTTCGGGGCATTGGGCCAACCTTCGTACTGGTCAGGTGAACGGAGTAAAAAGTTATGGTCTGACGCAGGTGCCTCGCGTTGGGAAATGGTTACACGCAACCAAGGCCAGGAATTCGTTCAAGGTCGATTGCTTCCATTGGCTCAAAAGGTAGCTGGGCGTTCCGTTCAAGCTGTACAAGATGGGTTGATGGGGAAGGATATTGTTGACGAAGCGGGCAAAAATAGTGCGACGAGTCGCACTGCGACTGGACTGCATGCGCCGTCAAAAACCGATAACGCTCGCGCTTGGTGTGCATTGATGGGCGTGTCTGCTTTCCCTACGTGGGTTTGCACCAGTGCTGGAAACGATGATCGTGATCCGAGTACGGCTCTGTTTCAGTTGAAAGGACCTATCCGTTTCGCTGTGCTTCCCATAACAGACAAGCCTTGGACGGTTGCGAAATATCGATCGGTAGTTCGTAGTAGCGCGCTCGCCGAATTTGGCATACAACAGAAGACCACGACGACCGACATGACAACAATTAGCTCTGCTGCTGATTGGTTGCGCGAAAAAGGCGTGTGTGCCTGCGTACTGTTCAACCAGTTTGTTTCCGACAACGCTAGCGCGCCGGAACGTTGGCTTGAGCCGGGAGAAATAATTCCTCTGTAAATGCGAAGAATCGGAGAAAAACATGGACGATGACCCCATCCCGATTAGCTTGGTTGCCAACTACATGTTCTGCCCACGCAGAGCATGGTTGGAAGCTGTCGGAGAAAAAGTCGAATCGGCACAGATTGCGCAAGGCACGTATGATCATCGAAAAGTTGATCGTTACGGTGGCGCTCCGGACGCCGATTCATTTCAAGCGGTAAATATCAGGCATGAGGGATGGGGCGTTTCCGGGCGCCTTGATGCAGCGTGCATGACGGATGATGGAATCATCATCCGCGAATATAAGGCCACCCCGGTAAAACGTGCGATGCAAGTCACTGAAGCAATGCGAACACAGTTAGCTTTGCAGGCGGCTTGTTTGGAAGATATGGGGTTCTCCGTTGCGGGCACTGAAATTTTCTTCACCACGCACCATCGTCGTGTGGAAGTTGAGCTTGACCAAGAGGATTATGACCAAGCGCACAAAGCGGTAGAGGAAACCAGAGCGTTGATTAATGCTGGTCATGCTCCCGAGCCTCTAGAAGATAGCGCCAGATGCATGCGTTGCTCTCATGCTGGGATATGTCTTCCTGAGGAACGTCAGCTATGCGAAGTCACGCATAGAATCATGGTGTCGTCTCCAGACAACCAAGTAACGCATTTGGCAACCCCGGGAGCCAAAGCATTTACACGATCAGGTCGAATGATAGTACAGAAGAATGGTGAAGAACTCGCATCCGTGCCATTGGACACCATTCAAGGTCTGCAGATATACGGAAACACTGATCTGTCTAGCGGCCTCATTCGTGAGCTGATGTGGCGCGATATTCCAATCGTATGGTGTAGCGGAACGGGAAGGATGTATGGGTGGGCGACATCATCCTATGGTCCGAACGGTGAACATCGAGTGGATCAGCACGTTGCCTCTCATGAAGGCAGACTCGGACTCGCGAGAGAATTTATCATCGCTAAAATACATAATCAGTCCGTACTGCTCAGACGTTCAGAATCAGACAATCTGGTGCTACCTCAGCTGCGACAAATCGAAAAACAGGTAGCTAACGCGAACAGGTGGCAGGACGTTTTGGGATTAGAAGGCGAAGCTGCATCGCTCTATTTTTCGCAGTTTGGACATCTTGTTAAGACTGAAAAAAGAGTCGATTGGCCTTGGGTCGCAAGGATGCGTCGTCCCGCTCCCGATGAGCTTAACTCATTGCTAGACTTCACTTACACTCTGCTGCTTTCAGACTGCGTGAGAGCATTGATTTCCTGCGGGCTTGATCCGCATGCGGGCTTTCTGCATAGCAGTAAACGAAACAAGCCAGCACTGGCGTTGGATCTTATGGAGGAGTTTCGCGCTCCCATTGCGGATTCCGTGGTGCAAACAGTCATTAATAATGGCGAAATCAGTGTAGACGGATTTTCACATGTGCTTGAATCAGTACGTATGACTGATAAGACGCGTAAGACTGTCATCCAGGCATACGAGAGGCGTATGGAGACGGAGATTACGCATCCGATATTTAAATACAAGGCATCATGGAGACGGATTATCGAGATTCAGGCTCGAATGATTCTGGGGTACCTTGACGGAACGCAACCTGAATACAGGGGGATACGAATTCGGTAGAAGCGGCAACGGTGGAAGCGGTTTCATATCGGGAGGCGGATGATGAGTGACGAAAAACGAAGTTATCTTGTGGCGTACGACATCAATGATGATAGACGTCGTGATCACGTGGCAAAAATATTACGGCGCTATGGCGAGAGGTTGCAGTATAGCGTGTTCTTTCTGCGGATTCGGCCTGCGAAAATGCTGGTTGTCCAGAATCTAATAGAAGTTGAAATCGATGGTTCAACGGATTCAGTTGTTGTCTGTTTTCTCGGAAAAGAAGAGCAGGCAAGAGAGGGAATGTCATTCTTGGGACGACGGGAATACAGTGATTTAACCATTCCGACGGTTATCTGATTTCACTTTAACCTCTCTGATTGTCTTTCACCTATGTGATTGTGGCTTGATAATTCAAAAGGTTTTTTATGAATTTTGGAATACGAGAGGTGAATCATTGCTGCGACACGCGATGACCTCTCGCATGAGGAAATATAAGGGTTTATGTCTCTTTTTCTGGTGATAAACTGACTGGAGGGAGAGGTATCTGTTCCGCTCTCGCAAAGTTTTTAATTCGCTTAGTCATTAGAGCGGATTAGAATGAGACCATTCCTGGGCTAATCAGCTCAGGACTTCATTGAGGA
>CAUFQQ010000015.1:0-33871 GCA_959028125.1 uncultured Bifidobacterium sp.
GATGGTACTGCACTCGAGAGGGTGTGGGAGAGTAGCACGCCGCCGCATTCAACGTATGGACCTTCCGGTCGAGCCCCATCGGGGTTCCCGGAAGGTCCTTTTTTATTCCCGCGCACGGGTGTCTTCCTCCATTCGGTGGAGGGAAACGGACGCCGGAAGGCCCGTGGGCGGGAGGATTGTTCCAGTGAGTGGAGGAATCGGGACTACTGCTGATTCAACCAGGCGTGGAGTTTCAGATGATTGAGCGCGGTATTGGGATCATACGTATCATCCAAGCGTTCCTGATACATGGCAACCAGTTCGTCGCTGCGTCCCAGCGCTTCCAAAGCGGCCTCGCGAATCGTCTCCCACTCGTAGGGCACCACTTCTTCGGGGAACATCATCGTGACCTGATTAGGTTTGTCCCGCAACACCAGATCGACAAAATCGAGCAGATCCTGCCAACGTTCGGCAGCAATCAGACGTGCCGCATACGCATCGGCGAGCGGTTCGGAAGTATGATTGTCACGCAGGAAACGATCAGCCTCATCAATGTCACCACTAATCCGCAGCAAGTCATGTCGCAAAAACTGTACGGCATGATCGAACTGATTCTGCGCGGCCTGCGCAATCTCCTTTTCTGAAAGCAAAGCAGGATCAAGCATCGCGAGATTATTCAAATCTTCTGCGGATAAGGAATCAGCGTCTTCAAACAAACCCAAATCGGTTTTCACTTGCGCAACAGACTGCGAATCAGTTTGCATGTCACGGCTGTCGGAATCATCTGCCGAGTTTGCCAACGTCGAAGCAGACGTGGCGAAATCACTCATCGTGGCAATGCCCTTATTCAACGCATCGTAAGCGAACATGCGCGTATCGTCCCATTGCGCGAACGACAGGCCGCACGAAAGCAGTTCAACCATTTGCATGGCGTTAAGACGAAAATCCTCATTGCAGGCCACTTGCGTGATGATATTCAGCGCCTGTTCGCCGGTCATGGGATCGGCATTGCAGGCCACGGCGTCCATGTACACGCGCACGGTCTGAATCAGGTCTTTCAAATAGTCGAAGCCCTCATTGTCTCGATCTGCGACGTTGCCAACGAATCGCGCGGTCATTTCCACGGCTTTGGCGAGATTGCCGACAGCATCCAGCCAACGTGTGCTTACGATGGCATTGCCGACCACCGCGTCCACGCCGGAAAGCGCCTGCGAATCAAGATGGAACGTTGGCATGTCGATTCTTGGAATCTCCACGCCGGTATCGGTGCGTTCGGCTGTGGGCACCATGGCGGCGATGGAATCGAAATACCATTGCATGGGCATACTGATTACCATGTCCGCGTCGGAAAGCTGTGCTACGGGCACATTATTGCGGTTTTCGGCATCTTCCTGACTGGCCTCGCGGATCATGTCGTTCCATAGGAACGTCGGGCCGTCGGATTCGCCGGAATGCAGCCATCCATTGTTGATGTACTCGGTGAGATCCTCGACTTCCTCCAGACGGTTGATCCTACCGTGTTCGTTGCTCATTGCATGCCTTTCCTTTAAAAACATGGATTGCATGTGCCGCGTTGACGACGGGTGCTTCGTGGAACAAGACATATCCTTATTCAGCCTATATCATGCTGCCGTTGTCGCGCATGTTTTTGCTCTTTTCACGGCGAAAAGCCGATGATTTTGAATAGTCGCTTGAATGCTGTTGCATTTCTTTTTGATTGAGCGAAAAGATTATGCCGAAATACTGTGTGAAACGATGTGTGAAACATGATTTGGAATGAGCGGCATGGCCGTACGGCGGCGCCCGGTAGAATGGCAGTGTTGCCGCAACAGGGCGGCTTTCCATCGAAGGAAAAGGGAATGATATGAAGGTTGCAAGCGGTAATGTTCTGTGGCGTCAGCGCAAGCGTAATTGGTGTCGTACGCCGTTCACGTTCACCGTGTACATGCTCACTGATCAGGAAATGAGCATCAAAACCGGCATCCTTAACGAGAAATTCAATCTCATCAAACTATTCCGCATCGTGGATATTAGTGTGGAGCGCACGTTCCTGCAGCGCCTGTTCGGTTTGAGCACGCTGGTACTTGATACGCGCGACCAGTCTTCCGGCAACGGTGTTGTGGTACTGAAGAACGTGGTGCATGGTTTTGAGGTTCGCCGGGTGATGCAGGAGGCCGTGGACTCATCCCGTAAGGAAAATGGCATGTCAGCGCGCGAATTCCTCGGAGGCCCGGGCGGTCCGGGGCCGGAAGGACCTGGCATGGGATTCGATGCGCCTGATATGGGCGATTTTTAGAGACGCGCGGTAGTTTCGTTTCAGCGCATACGAAAGGCGCTTGACTTGAGCTGGTTTTTCTGGCTCGAGCCAAGCGCTTTTCTTTTTCTGGAGAGTACCGCCGCGGCGGTATGGGAATCGTTATATGTCCTATGGGGCGCTCATACAACGTCCTCTGGGGCGGTCAGTACTTGTTGGCGCCGCTGCCGACGAAGTTGACCTGGAAGCCGCGGTGGTAGTGCAGGAACATGTCGGCGCCGTAGCGGTCGACAGGGCGGTGGGTGAACAGCATACGGATGGCGAAAGCGGTCTGCACGTCTTCCGGCAGGTTCATGAATTCCTTGTGCGCATCCCAATACGGGTTCATGGTGATGGCTGCGTCCGGCACATAGGCGTAGCCGTAACCGTCTTCGTTCACGTAGCCCATGAACGGCAGGTCCCAAGCGTTATGCGCGGTGAGGGCTGCCTTGAATTCCTCCACCTGAGCGAGGGCTTCGTCGCTGATGCCGAGGCTCTTGGCAACCTCGTTGGCTGCGGCGGTCTTGGCGTCCGCGTCCTGGCCGAACATGTTCAGATCCACGTTGATGACGGTCTTTTCATCTGCCATGATGAATTCCTTTCCTGCGATGTGTTCGCATAATGTCATGAACATCAGTAGTGTTCGTTTTAATGTTCGTTTAGATAAGCAAACGAACATCATTTCTTGAAGTCTGGTTCATGTTGTTGATGGATGCTTGCTGTATCCGTGACTAACGATAGCACGCTTTTTTAGCTGTGATACCGCGGAAAATACTGTTTTTGCAATTGATGATGCTGGGAATCGTTGATGTTGCAATGATTGCAGGTCTTGAAAATGACATTGTAAAAAGTAACATTGAGCGTGTTCTTTTTGTTCTGCAAAAACATGTTACTTTTCTGTTCAAACGAACATCTGCATATGATTGTAGGGTGGATTGCACGTGTGAAAAGGTGGTTTGAAAAGGCTTGAGCGATCATCGACGATGCACTGTGTCACTTTTTGCGGATGAGGTGACATTTTCCATGTCTGAGGCGTGGCGGCCGTCGGTTCAACAATGACTTTTCGCCACGTCAGCAATTTTCTGGAACTAGAATGCTGGGTTGCCGGTGAGGTGACGGTAGAGTTCGGGGTCAACCGGTTTCGCGAGTTTCAGTGTGGAAATCACGACCTTTGATTGGGTTCCGTCATCTGCGATATTCACTGACTCATGCGCATCGTCTACAGCTACTGCCGAACCGACATAATAGTAGGATTTCTCCTTTTCCTCGGCCTTACGTCGAATAAAAATGGGAACAAAATGACGATTCTTCCATTCCGACGTATGCTCGGTTCCATCAAGCAGCCATTTGAATTCCGGAGATTGCAAAGAACGATTGTTTTTGCTGAACCATTCAATTTCTCCAGGATTCAAGAAACGATCGCCATACTGGCTTGCCTCATATTTAATGAAGATCGGCAAAGAATTCGTGTAGGTGTCAAGCTTATATCCGCCCACATTCTGCGGAATCTGCTCATCCTTCCACGCGCACAATCGCATGACATCGGCAAGACTATATTTCTCGCCATATATGAACCCATGATCAGGCATGATGCGACGCTTGCGAGCTTCCCTTGACAGTGCAAGCGCATTGAACAAGCTGGCTTCGATGGTATCTGTAAAGAACGTTCGGAATGTTGCGTGATGCAGCATTGACTCGCATTCCTGGGTCAATGCATACGATTCGTTGTCGCACATACAAACCAAAGAAGTATTGCCGAAACGAGTGCGATTCGCACTTGTGAAATACGAATAATTCAACGTGGAAAAAGCAGAACCGCACTGCTGAATATTATTATCGACATACGGAAACAGCGTAGACAATAATGTTTGCAAATCAAACAAACTCAAGCTGTGCTGTGTGGAAAAACGTTCAAACAGTGACGCATCATCGTCGGAACAATCCGGATTGATGCGACGCCAATCCAAATCGCACAACACCGCAAGAATCAGCGACTCATGCGGGCGCAAACCACGCAACTGAGTCGCAGTCAACATTTTCAGCACACCAGACTGCGCGTTTGACACCGGTTCAAGCTGCTCCACATACGAAGCCGACGCATGCTTGCCGCGCGACAGACTCTTCTCACGAGAGACCACGAACGACAGATAATCGTTAAACTTTCACATCACGTATGCCACGCTTATTTTGCTTGTTGGGTATAGCGGCAGTTCGGGAAGCCGGTGCACCCGTAGAATGAGCGGTTCGGATCGTTGCGATTGTGCCGCAAACTTAGGGCTTCGCCGCAATTCGGGCATTGCGGAGGAAGCTTGACTCCTCGGAAAATGTTCGGACAGATCTTGCTATGCAGTTCATACATGAATCGCGACGGGCGGGTCTGATCCACGATGAAGAACAGTTTCTTCTTGCATCGGGTCATCGCCACGTAAAACAGTCGCCGTTCCTCCGCATGCGGGCATCGCTCCACTTCCGGCAGTAGCAGACCAAGCAGCGGCTCTTCGGGAATCGTGCTTGGGAAACCTTTCAATCCGCCGGAACAGCACAGCAGAAATACGAAATCGCATTGCAATCCTTTGGAAGCATGAGCGGTCATGAAACGAATATCCATATCCGGTTTTTCAAGAAAACGAATATTCCCAGTGCCCTGGTCAATGGAGAACAGACCGTCTTGATCGCAACGAATCATGAGATTGATGTCACTGCGATACCGGCCAAGCAACAGTACGGACGCGGTTTTCGGTAGTTTGCGCAACTGCTCGACAATTACTTTGAATCGTTCTTCCTCAGTATGCCCGCCAAGTGCTTTCAACGAATAATCCTTCTTATCGCTGGGATTATGCAAGTGTTTGACATACAGATTGGTATCACGCATCACGAATGCTCCGCTTGCATCGATGAGACTTTGTCGGAAGCGCCGTGTGGTGGTGATCTGGAACATGCGGGTCGGACCCCAGGTGCGCCAAATTCGGTTGAAATCGAGAATGAGATGAAGGTCACTGCCTGCAAAACGATAAATCGACTGCCAATCGTCGCCAACGCAGAATAGTGAGAAATCATGTTGCAAGCGAAGCGCACGGATTAGCTCATAACGCGGTCGTGACATGTCCTGATATTCGTCAATCAGCACATATTTATATGGATGACGGTACGAGCCATTATTGACGCAACTGATGGCATCAACGATCATTCCCGGAAAATCAATACCATTATTGGTTGCGAAATTCTGCACATAGGCGTGATAAAGCGGTTCTATAAGCTGCAGCATCTCACGATTACGACCGATGTTTTTACCGCCATAGCGTTCGTTAAGAGCTTGCATTCCAACAGTGTCAATATTGTTTGACCGCATATGCTGGATAATGGTTTGTGTGGTATCGATAAGATTCTGACGATATTGATTGAATGCATAATCGTCTGTTGGTAACTGAAAATTCTCAAGTCGTGCAGCTGCGGAATATTTATCGAGCAACTGTTGCGACATGAGTTTAAATGCCAGAAGACGATAGGAAACATTGTGTTCAAGCAAGTGTTCGAATGCGTTACGCACCACATTGTTTGACGTGTGCCCGTCAATAATTGGACGATTGGCAATGGTGGAGGAACGGCAGATTTCCAGTCCGAGACTATGGAATGTGCATGCCCGAATGACTTTGCCGGTACTTTGCGTGATGCGGCTCGACATTTCGTTGGCGGAAGCTTTGGTGAACGATAGCACCAGAATCTCTTCGGGAGTGGCGGTTCCTGTGTTCAGCAACCATGCGATATAGCCGACGATAGTAGTGGTTTTGCCGGTTCCCGCACCTGCAAGCACCAGCGTATTGTGACCAGCTCCGGCGATGGCGCTGATCTGCTCGTCGTTCAAATCATGCTTTTCGATTTTGCCGATGATATTCCGCGCCCGCGCAATCTGATCGGCGGGAAGCAACGGTTGCGGCATAAGCTTCTGAGCCGGTTGTGAATTGGCATGAGATCGCGCTCGCGAACGATTCGTTGTGACGGAAGTATTGCGAGCTGTGGTTTGTGTTTGCGCGCGGTATGACGATCGCGCCAACTGTGATGATTGGGATGGTTGCGTAAGCTGTTGCGTTTGACGTGATTGTACAGTGGACTTGCGTTGCGTCGTCTGCTGTTGCGTGGGATTGGGAACGTTTTGCCGTGCAAGCTTGGGTCCGGGCTGAGTCGCCGTTTTGGAGACGGGCGGTTCTCCAATAAGCGCGTTCATGAACTTGCTCAGCAATCCCATAATGTTCCTCCTCAACCAGTGCAAGGAGAAATTATATGTGCTGCCAATGAATGCTTCAGCGTCGGCTGTGTGAACGGAATCGCAATTCGCCGACGCTGAAACTAATATTGGAGCTTAACGTTCGAAGGGGTAGGTGAGGTTCCAGTCGCGGCGCAGGGAGTCCATGAGTTCCATGATGCGTAGGGTGTCTGCGTGGGGCATTTCCTCGCATTCGGTGCGACCGTCGATCACGGCCTGCGCGGCGGCCGCCACCTCGTATTCGTAGCCGGTGAGCTGGACGGGAACGTCATAATGCGTAACAACCGCATGATTGCCGTCATACACGTCAATTGCCTCAACATTATTAATGTTCTGGCACACCATATAACCATCGGTTCCCCACACGGATCCCATGCGGTCGCTATGGCATAGAATCGAACTTTGCGCGGTCGCCATCACACCGTTCTCGTAATAGAACGTCATGGAATTATGCGCATCCACGCCGGTTTCGTACGCTCGCATCGACGATTCAATGCGAGCGATCGGCGCATTATGCATGATCATGTCAATGAAATTGATCGGATACACGCCAACATCCAACAATGCGCCACCGGCAAGCGCGGGATCAGTGATTCGCGTCTTCGCGGTGGTGGGGTAACACAGGTTCGCATCGATCGCCTGTATTTCACCAATCGCACCGGAGGCGAGAATCTTATCGATAATGGCGCGGGACGGCATGTATCGCGTCCAAATCGCTTCCGCGCACAGCATGCCGGTTTCTTTTGCAACGGCTAACATCTCACGGGTCTGTGCCGCATTCGCGCCGAACGCTTTCTCCACCAGCACACCCTTGCCGGCCTTCATGCACAATATCGCCTGTTCCGCATGCAGATTGTGCGGCGTAGCGATGTACACCAAGTCCACGTTCGGATCGGCCACAAGTTCCTCATATGAACCGTATGAAACTGGAAAACCGTATTTCGCGGCGAAATCAGCCGCACGCACCGCATCTCGTGCGGCGACGGCATACGGTTCAACCAAATCCGCATAACGGCTGTCCGCGGCCATTTTCACCAACGTGTCAGCCATATGTTGTGCGATCCGGCCTGCGCCGAGAATCGCGACACGAATACGAGCCATATCAAACCCCATCTTTCGTAAACTGTCTGAATAGTGTTGATTCATTTATATTTATTATTGCTGCGTTGCAAGTCCCAGCGTACGCCATGCGTGATCGCAACGCGCGTTGATCCGTATCGCACTTGCAT
The DNA here is from genome assembly GCA_959028125.1 of uncultured Bifidobacterium sp. GTDB lineage: Bacteria > Actinomycetota > Actinomycetes > Actinomycetales > Bifidobacteriaceae > Bifidobacterium. The sequence continues at coordinate 7,763 of CAUFQQ010000015.1, forward strand.
TGCGTTTTGTCCGGATGCTTTTCTGATTTGCCGTATTTTGCCGGATCTTGCCATAATGGTGTGCTGTGGCAGCGCAGAAACACGTTAAGAAGACCGGAAAACCTCGGAAATCCGCAAAAAAAGAGAAATACGAGCGTGGCACGAGAAGTTACATTATGTCGCATATCCGAGGCAAAGACACCTCCATCGAAATGATGGTACGCAGTTTTCTTTTTTCGAAAGGCCTGCGATTCCGCAAAAACGACAAGCGGTATCCGGGGCATCCCGACGTGGTGTTGCCGAAATACCGTACGATGGTGTTCATCAACGGCTGTTTCTGGCATATGCATGAAAACTGCCCGAAAGCCACACGCGTACCGAAATCGAATGTGGAATTCTGGAGTGCGAAACTGCTGCGCAACCACGAACGAGATGTCAGACAGCATGCCGAACTTGAAGCGATGGGCTGGAAAGTGATCGTGGTGTGGGAATGCGAGCTCGCCAAAAAAGTGCGTGAGGAACGGCTGGAACGGCTTTATCATGAAATCGTCGGCACGCAACCTGCTTGATCGACATTTATGCGATCTACTTGCAATTGCGTGATTCTTGCCGAACATACGTGATGTATGCTCGATTAATTTCTTGTTTTTCTTGATTTCGAAACGGTATGTAACGTCGGTGAGACGATGCTTGTGATTCAGCGTGATTTGTCGTGTCTGAAGAATACAAACGAACTATGGGAAATGCTGAGAACAGCGCGCTGCCGCAGATGTCGCACCGCGCCCAGATTGCTAATCCGTTCCGTGCCATGGTGTTTGGTGCGATGGCCGACGAGATGATCGCCGCAGGCACCGATGTGGTCAAGTTGAGCTTGGGGGAGCCGGATTTCGGAGCTCCGCTCGCAGTGCGTGATGCGATGCGCGAACAGTATGATGGCCGTCCATTGCCATATACCGCCGCAATGGGTTTGCCGGAATTGCGTCAGGCGATTTCCGATTTCTACAAGGAACGCCACCATGTGGACGTCGATCCGAAACGTATCGCGATTACGGCCGGAGGTTCCACGGCACTGCTGCTTGCCGCCGCATTGACGGTGAACGAGGGTGACGAGGTGCTGATCGCCGACCCGTCGTACCCGTGCAATCGCGAACTGGTCCGCGCGTTTGGCGGCAAAGTCGTGGACGTGCCGACGAACGCGGGCACCCGATTCCATCTCACGCCGGAACTGTGCCGCGAATACTGGTCGGATCGCACCAAAGCGGTGATGATCACCTCGCCGTCGAACCCGACCGGCACCACCATCGCCTTCGATACCCTGAAATCCGTGTGCGACCTGGCAAAAGAACGCGGCGCATGGCGCATCGTCGACGAAACCTACCTTGACCTAGCCGACCGCGAACCGGACGGCTCCGACGTGAAATCCGTGCTCGCCTGCGACCCGGACGCCATCGTATGTTCCAGCTTCTCCAAGTTCTTCGGCATGACCGGCTGGCGACTGGGGTGGATGGTCGTGCCTGAATGCGCGCTCGAAGCCATGGACGATCTCGCCACCAACTTCTTCCTGTGCGCGCATACACCCACCCAGCATGCGGCGCTCGCGTGCTTCACTCCGGAAACGTTGGCCGTGTGCGAGGAACGCCGTCAGGAGTTGCTGGAGCGTCGTCGCATTGTGGTTAACGGATTGGCTGAGATCGGTTTGCCGTTGGAGGTTGAGCCGAATGGCGCGTTCTATGCGTATTTCAATATTTCCGGCACCGGTCTCGACGCGTGGACGTTCTGCGAACGTGCGTTAAAGGAAGCGCACGTGGCGTTGACGCCGGGCCGTGATTTCGGCGAGGCCACTGCCGACACCCATGTGCGGCTTTCGTATGCGGCCTCGCGCGAGGCGCTTCGTGAGGGTCTGAGGCGAATCGGAGATTTCGTAGCCGAACTGCACGGATGATGTTTGTGAGCGCTTTGCAATCGTTGTCGGCGCTGTGAATGTTGCGTGGCCATCCTAGGTGAATAGGATGGCCACTCGAATATTTGCAAAGGTTGTCAATGTAACGTCAGGTGAAAGGGGGAGTGCGATGTCACTATGCTTGAAAGCATGGTTAGTTTACATTCGCATGTCACTCGTCTTGGCGTGCTTGACATTGGCTCCAATACCGTTCACATGCTCATCGTCGATGCGGCGCCTGGCGCCCGTCCGGAACCTGAGGCCAGCACGAAAAGCACTGTTCGATTGATGCAATATCTCAAGGCCGATGGCACAATCAAAAAGGCCGGAGTCGAAGCTGTGGTCGCAGCTGTGGAAAAGGCCATGGGGCTGGTCAAAGAATATGAGATTACCCAACTGCTCGTGCTGGCCACATCCGCATTGCGTGAGGCTCCGAATGGCAGCAGGATCCTCAAACGAATCGAAAACGTCGTCGGCCAGCCGGTCACGGTGCTGTCCGGTGTGGATGAGGCCAGACTCACCTTCCTTGCAGCTCGCCGCTGGTATGGTTGGGATGCCGGTCGGCTGCTGGTCATCGATATCGGTGGTGGCTCTCTCGAGGTGGCTATGGGTTCGGATGAGGATCCCACAGTAGCGCTGTCCGTGCCGGCAGGTGCCGGTCGTGTGACCCGTGAATTCCTACCGGAAAACGGTATTGCGAATGATAGGGATTTGGAAGACGCGCGCAGGAACATCCGTAAGATTCTTGAGCCGATGGTCAAGGCGTTCCCGAAATCGAAGCACCCGATGCATGCCGTCGGCACATCGAAGACCATTCGTTCCCTGGCTCGTCTCGCCGGTGCCGTGGTGCGTCAGCCCGGCCGCGTGGACACTTCGATCATGACGATTGACCAGCTTGAGGATTGGCTTCCCCGTCTTGCGGCCATCTCGCCGGACCAGCGTACCGCATTGCCGGGCGTCACGCCGGAGCGCACGTATCAGATCGTCGGTGGCGGCTTGGTGATCGACGAGATCATGAAGGCGCTTGACGTCAAGGAAGTGGAAATCTGCCCATGGGCGTTGCGGGAAGGGGCTATTCTGCGCTGGCTCGACCAGTTTGGCCGCACGAGCCTTGGTTTCTAGCGGTTCCTAGGCTTCCAGCTTCCTCAGTTCCTCCAACTGGTTCTTCGCCTTGTGCAGCTTGGTGAAGATTTCGTTGCGCTGTTCGGGATTCTTTGCCCGTTGGTGATCGCGCGTGAGCTTATCGATCTGCTCGGTAAGCTGTGCGGCCTGCATACGCCGTGTCATGCGCGCGTCCAGTGCCGTGGGAGAGGCGCTGCCGAGCGTCACCTGCGAGCATAACGACTCCCACAGCGCGTCGATGGAATCGACCGCAGGATCGCCGATGTCCAGCATCGCTTCGCCGGCCGGTTTCCAATCTGAGACGAACACTTTGAATGTAGGTGTGTGACCGGCGCGTCCCGGCAGCGCGCGTCTCACGGCGAACGCGCACTCCTGCCGCTTCGTACCTTCGAAGTCGGCGTCGCGCACGCATACGAACACGATTCCCGACTTGCGTTGCATGGCAATCAGCTCGACGATATCCGTCGGTATGGCGGCGTTCTTGGCATGCAGGCGCAATCCGATTGCCAGTACTTCCGGAATGCGTGTTCCGACGGCAAGCCGTGTATTGCTTGGCCGCAGCAGAGACAACATGGTGATCGTCTCGATGTCGTTCGCCAATCGTTGTTTTGTTTTGGCTGAAACCGGTATTCTCGCCACGAACAGGCCTTTCGGCAACGTTGCCTTTTCTGCGGGAACCGCAGAGGAGTTCGGCAGACCCAATGTGAGTGCGGAAACGGAACCGCAGGAGGCGATCGTCATTGCTGGCCTTCTTTCGTGCTTTCATATCGGTTATTGGGGCAACAGTAGTCGCAAGAGCCGCAAATTTTGATAACGGCGCGTCGGTATGTGACTGGCGGGAATCTATAAAACTGCGCGTGGATGATGTCTCCATATATTGAGCAAAAGAATGCATTTTTTCGGCCATCGCGGGAACCGGTATCGGCGGATCGTTCGTCAAGCCCGTCACCTCCAGTGTGCAAGTCGCCTCTTTGGTCAAAGCCGGTTGTGGCGATCCGGTCGACGATCGGGGAGCACCCAAATTCACCTCCTGTGCGGCCAACGGCGCCGACTGCACACGTGCCGCCACCACCGATCCGACATCCGCGACGCAAGTGGGATGGCGTATCGGCGCAAGCGCGCTCTGTTCGCCATGCCGTGCGGCTGTGATAGACGATTGCAATCTGCGACACGCCGTGATTTGGTGATTGAGGCATGTGTGCGTATTATTTCATCTTGCGGTGATCAGAGCCTAGGTGAGACGCCCGGTCCCATTCCGAACCCGGAAGCTAAGGCCTAGCACGGCGATGGTACTGCACTCGAGAGGGTGTGGGAGAGTAGCACGTCGCCGCACTTAAACTTTTTTTGAATCCCGAGTCGAGCATCGCTCCTCGGGATTTTTCGTTACGTGATTCGCCCAAGTCCAATTATGTTCCGGTTATGTGCGAAGGCGAATCCAGTGGTCACTGATTGCGGCGCTCAGGTAGCGAAAACCACCAACAGAACAATGCCGTTTCAATAAAAATGACAGGTAGCGGTATGAGCCACCACCAGCCAGTGGTGCCGAATTCGTTCGCGGGCGCAATAATCCAAGGATGCGAGCCCAGCCATCCCAGGAATACGGCTATGGTTGATCCCAACGACATGGTTATTCCTAAAGGTCTGAACAAACGCATGAGCTGGAATCGTGATGCACCGAATTCTTGAAGCGTCCAGCGTAATGTTGACTGCGTTTGACGTGTTGATATGGCCAATGCGGCGAATGTCAGGCCGCTGATAATTGTGGCCAAAGCTGGTATGGCAATGGCGCGTGCCATGTAGGAGCGGTAAGAGGTGGTGTCGTGTTCGGTAATGAATGCATACCCGCAACGGTTAATGATGTCGGATCGGATTGAATCGCGAACGCCGGAAGCGATTGACGGGAAATCGGTCATGATGAGAGTATGCCGGTTGCTTGGCGTAAGGCCAAGCGTTTTTGCTTGTGGTGAGTCGATTCCAAGAACCACGCCGGGCATGGTGTAATCATTGAGCAGCGAGTCGGTGCCCTCGGTGGATACTTGTGCTGCCTGAGTTATTTTTTGGGTTGCGGGATCGATGAGAATGATGCCAGTGTTGCCGCTTTCAGTAATATGAACGTCGTTGGTTTTACCGGCTAAAGACGAGTTGCTATCGACAAGCATGACAGTGGTTTCATTATCGGAATCTGAGTAGCAATCCGCATCGTCGGAACTATGTTGAATGACGCAATCGTAAGCATGGGAAGTCGCGGCGCGGACCAGATACCGGGATTCATCCGGTGCCGTGAGCACGATGGCTTTGTCTAGAGTCTCGGGATATTTGCCGGCAAGATAGTTCAAGTCATCCTGAGTCAAATAATCGGCGATGAACAGCCCATTATCCGAATTGCCTGTCGCTATCATCATTTGCCCGCTAAACAATGAGCTGGCACCTAACAATAAGAGTGCCAATGCGCATACCGGGGCAGACAAACTCCGTGTACGTTCTATCGCATTGCATTGTGCTGGCGTGCGGAAAAGCCAAGGCAGTGAAAGGAGCATAGGCCCCAGAGCGCAAGCCCCCATGACCGAGCCCACTGATCCGCCAAACGGCCATGCGGCTGCATGATAACGTTCTATCGCCACACAAGAAAACATCAGAACGGCCGAGGAAAGAATGATGTACCATAATGCGTTTCTGGTTGTGATGTCATGCTTAAAGGACATGCGGAAGAACAAAACCAACCATGTCAAGCATAGCGAGCACAGCAAAATCGCTGCGACAAAAAAGATGGACAGCAGGGAAGTTGCTGATGGTTGCCATTCCCAATATTGGGCGAATATGTTGCCTATGGTCCTGTAACTAAGACCGAATACCGCATATCCGGCCGCGATGCCAATTGCGGCTCCGGGTATTGTGCAAATAAGCAATCCTCGGAACACTGTCCATCTGCTGGTGGTGAGGGGGAATCCGCAAGCTACCAGAGCTTCTACCACAGCATCTCCGGAACACTGACCTGCTCGGAAGAATGCCGTCATTACTGCGATATGTACGCACAGCAAGCAAAGGAACAGAACTATTCCGTACCATTGGCATCCTGGCAGATCGCGAGTACGAACCGTTTCTTCGGCATTTCGTATTGTCGATTTGATGTATCCGATATTGACATTGTTGGTTACGCTCTCTTTTGCGACTTCTCCCTGATTTACAGTAGCGTCATCGTCGGTGAGCCACATTTGTATGTTTTGGAGATTGTCTTTGGAAGACACTGCTGTTGCGTACACGGTGTTGGTGTTCGCAGCATCGACGGTGATGCCAATGAGCTTATAGTCGCTTGATAATGCGGAATCGTCACATTGCACGGTGACTATATCTCCCAGCTGGGCGTCAATTTGTTTAGCTGCGGCCCGAGACAGGGAGATTTCGTTTTTTTGCGACGGCTGATGCCCTTCGATGAGCGTGCCATATCGTGAGGGGCCTGTTAGGAAAGTTATGTCTGCGATGGTGTTTTGTGAAGAGCCGCTGGCGGAGGTGAGGCCTACTGATCCTTGTGTGGATTTGACGCCGATGGCCTTACCGTTTTGGACTTGTTGCCTGAGTTCTTCGGCTACATCGTTGCTGCCTCCTGAAATTTGGTACGTGTACCCTCCGGATTGACCTGCTGCGCCTTCTTTGGCAGCCTGTACGTATAGATTCAAGCTGTTTAAGGCCACCACGGGTAGCATCGCCGACAATAATGCCACCACAAAGAGTGAGATGGTGAGCATCGGATGGAATCTCAAATATCCAGAGGTAACGTGCCTCGTGATTCCAATGCTGTGGTAAGGCATGCCATTCATTGCTCCACCAACTTGTGGTCCTGAATGCGCACAATGCGGTCACTGTGCTGCGCGACCGTAGTGTCATGCGTTGCGATTATGACAATGGATCGCTCTTTGTGGGCAATATCTGAAAGCAATGTTGCGATTGCCTGCGTATTTTCCTCATCAAGCGCGCCGGTGGGTTCATCCGCGAGAATCACACGTGGTTTCATGGCGATCGCGCGTGCGATGGCCACACGTTGCTGTTCTCCTCCTGACAATTGGCCAGCCAAATGGTTTGCATAGCCTGCTAAATGCACTTCTTCAAGCAAGTTATCGATTGTGTTGTTTTCAGCGCGGGAAGTTTCCTTAATCTTGGTTTGTCCGAGGTTCTTATGCGCCGCTTCAAACGCCAACATGATGTTTTCTCGCACGTCAAGATATGGAATGAGCCTGTAATCCTGAAATATGCGCATACATAAAGATCCGAGAAGATTTTTTCGATCAATGGAATTGACATTTGCGCCATCAATGGTGACGGAGCCAGTGTCTGGTTGTAAAGAACCGTCCATCAAACGCAGCAAAGTGGTCTTTCCTGAGCCGGAAGGTCCCATTATTGCCGTTGTCGAACCTTCTTCGAATAATGCGCTCGCATTGTCTAAAATCAGACGTTTTCCATACGAAAACCCCACGTGATCAAGTTCCAGCATGGTATAGCCCCCTCTCGGTATACATGAGTAGCCATTGCTCTTGCGTAAGGCATCGTACCCCCATTAGTTACGATTTCTTATGTGTCCAGCGTAATAGTATTTAATGGTTGGGGCAAGATGGTGATTTTTTGTGTTTCGATTGTTTTTCGTTAAATTTATGGAGACGATTGCGACTATTTGCCAGCGAATGTGGAAGTTGGGGTACTATGAAGCCGCACTATTGCCGATGGCGTTCGTCATGAACTCGGTTTTGATGGCTGATTTGATGATTGATGTATTGACTGATGGAACGCAATGCCCATGTTGGAGGATGTATGGCACGGTCTGGTACGCCTACGAAACCGCGTACGGCGCAGGCGAAGGCTGTTAAGCCTATTCGCACGTTGAAGAAAACTAAGTCGCATCGCGTGCGCAATATCATATGCGGTTTTCTGGCCGGTATTCTGTCGATTGCAGCTTTGCTGGGCACTGTTTCGCACATACTGCCTGCTGAGATTCAGGCGTGGCCGTATGTTCCCATTATCGTTTCGTTGGTGCCTTGGTTTGCGGTTCTTGCGGTGATTGCGCTGATTTGCGGCATTGTCTCGAAACGAACGATGTCGGTATTGCTGGCGATTGCGGCGATCGCGTTGCAAGTATGGTGGCAGTATCCGTTTTTCTACAATGAAACGAAGCTTCAGCGTGCCGCGATTGCAGCGGTTTCGGGAGCGTCCGCCAATACGCAGGATGATTATGCTCGTTTGATGACATGCAATGTGTTTAAGGGTCGTGCCGACGCGCAGGAAATTGTCGATGTGGTGCGTAGCGAGCGTGTGGAAGTGCTGGCATTGCAGGAAACGACCGATGCTTTCGTGGACGAGTTGAACAAGGCTGGTATTGGCGATTTGCTGCCGTATGCGCAGGTGGCAAGCTCAGACGGCGTGTATGGCAATGGTTTGTGGTCGGCGAGTCCGCTTGTTGATCCGGCTGATGATGATGTTGATTCGAGCGCGTCGTTCATGCCAGGAGCCACGGTTGCATTCAATGATGGTCGGACGCAGATCCGTTTCGTTTCGGTACATACCACGTCTCCGACCGATGGATATTGGCAGCAGTGGAAGCGTTCATTGGATGAGCTTGGTCGACTCCGGTACGATACGTCTCGCAGGTACGTGTTCATGGGTGATTTCAACGCGACCGACGACCATACGCCGTTCCGTAATTTCTTGGGAACACGGTTCACGGATGCGGCCAAACAAGCGGCCGGGGGATTGGTGTTCACGTGGCCTGCGAATATCGATTATGTGCCGACGTTTGCGGGCATTGACCATATCGTATTGGATTCCGGCATGTTGGCCGGTCGGGTCAAATCGTTGAAAATCGATGGAAGCGATCACAAGGCGTTGCTGGCAACCGTGCAATTCGACGTGTGAGAAGAGTATCGGCGCAACTGCATATCGGCTGCGCATCTGCATAAAACAAAGTGCCCCAGATAGGAATCGAACCTACGACACCTTCTTTAGGAGAGAAGTGCTCTATCCACTGAGCTACTGAGGCAACGAATCTTCATTCTACACACCATCCGGACGAGTGTGGTATCGAAATGAAGAAATTCGAAATTTATGCATGACTGTACGCCATATAACACCTTGTAAAAACGTGTGGCGCACAGTCATGGAAATGCTATATTGACGGTATTTTGAGATGCTCAGGCCAGATTGTCTTGCGTGCCAGCGGTATTGGCCGCAGTGGCCTGTTCCGCCTGTGCTGCGTCAAGCTTGGCACGCACTTCGCCGAGCAGACTTTGGGCGCGCTTGGCGAGGGCTTCGCCAAGCTCCCACTGGCGCATGGACTGGTCAAGGTTGAGTCCGCCGGCCTCAAGTGCCTGCACGGCCTGAATGAGCTGATCTCGAGCCTCTTCGTAAGGCATTTGTGCGATGGCTTCGCGTTCCTTGTCGGTCAGGCTGGATGCGGGGGTGGTTTCGTTGGTCATTGCTACTCCTTCGTTACGGTGGTGACTTCGGACACGATCACGCCGTGCTTCAATGTCATGGTGAGTTGGTCGCCGGTGTTCACGGCGTTCGCATCGTCGATTACATGGCCGTCCGCTCCCTGCACTACCGCATAACCTCGGTTGAGAGTGGATTGCGGGCTAAGCGCGGTCAGTGAGGCATGCGCTTTTTCGATGGTGAGGCTTGCGTCGTCAAGAATACGTGTCAGACCGATTCTCATGCGGGTTCTTGCATCATCGATGAGACGCTGATGCGGTTCCAGCATGGTGAGCGGCTGTGTGAGGCTTGGACGGTTCGCATAGCCTTCAATCAGTCTTGTTTCATTGTTGACGGTGGCGTCGATGCGCATGCGCATGCGTTCGATGTTCACGTTGATCAGTTGCATCTGCTCGCGCACGTCCGGCACGACTTTCTTCGCCGCGTCCGTTGGCGTGGATGCGCGCAGATCGGCAACCAGATCAAGCAGCGTCCAATCATCCTCATGGCCGATCGCGGAAATCAGCGGCGTATGGGCGGCTGCCGCGGCGCGTACCACGCCTTCGTCGGAGAACCCGATCAGATCTTCGAAAGCGCCGCCGCCACGGGCCACGATGATCACGTCGACATCAGGATCGGCATCCATCTGCGCGATCGCCTTGATCACGTCGGAAGGGCACTGCTCACCCTGCACATGCACATGCGTCACTTTGAAATCGACAACAGGCCAACGCAATCTCACGTTGGTGATGACATCGCCTTCGGCGCGAGCCTGCGGCGCGCAAATCAGACCAATGCAATGCGGAAACTCGGGCAGAGGCTGCTTGCGGTCAGCGTCGAACAGGCCTTCGCCTTTCAGCTTCTTGCGTAATTCGTCGATCATGGCCTTCAGGCTGCCTCCTGCGCCGGCCGCGATAATGGCGTCGCCACGTAAAGACAGTGACGTGCGCTTCATCCACAGATTCGGTTTGCCATGGATGATGACGCGGTCGCCCTGCACGAAAGGCGTGGCGGCTGCGGCAAACTGCCCGAAACCGTTGACTTCCAACGCAATGTCCTGATAATCATCGCGCAGAGTGATATAGGCGCTGCCCTGACGTCTGGTGTTGATCTGCGTGATCTGCCCGGCCACCCAAACCGATGGCCACCGTTCGACGGCCATATGGAATTTCTCGCTGAGCAGACTTACCGGCCAGGGGTTGTCAGCGGTGGTTTCGCCGGCCAGTCGTGGCAGCGGTTTGCTGTTCGGCTGCGCTGCCGGGGGTGTGTAATCCTGGTTCCAAGTCATAGTTCAAGATTCCATCATCTTGCGGACAAATGAAACACATGTTCGAATTCCGTGAGGGTACCCCGCCTTGTATAGTCCCTCTTCGGTGAGTGCGTCAAATCGACACTCGGGCGACACTCCGTGGCGAAATCGTTACCTTTGTCACACAAGTTAAGGAATGGCGGAATCAAGCCGAAAAATGGAATATATAGTTTTACTGCCGGCGTGCCGCTACTACATTTAGTGCTGGCTATGGCGTACAGTCATGGACGTAGCAACAATCTGGCATGCATAACGAAGCATGAAAACCTGGTCGGATGGGGTCCGACCCGGAAAGGATGATGAATGGAAACGCAGGCTCTGAATGCCATCTCCGCAACCGTTAAAACGGGAACCGGTAAGGTGCTCGTCGAGAAGCGCGACGGTCGTGTGGTCGACTTCGATCCGATCAACATCATCAGCGCGGTGAAGTCAGCCTTCGCCGACCTTGATAAGAAGATCGGGCCGCAGGAGGAACAGCTGATCCGTGATATCGCCAATCAGGTCGAAGCCGAAATCAAGGATCGTTACAACGGTCCCGCCAAGATCGAAGACATCCAGAATCTCGTTGAACACGGCCTGATCGAAGACCACCTGTACGATGTGGCGCGCACGTACACCAACTACCGTCTGAACAAAGACATCGAACGTGCCAAGGCCACCGACATCAACGAAGCCGTCAAGCGTCTGGTGAACCGTGACGAGGCTCTGGTGCGCGAGAACGCCAACAAGGATTCCAACGTCTACTCCACCCAGCGCGATCTGCTGGCGGGCGCGGTGTCCAAGGCGTCCGCCTTCTCCATGCTGCCGGACGCGGTCTCCAACGCCCATATGAAGGGCGACATCCACTTCCACGACGCCGACTACTCGCCGTTCACCGCACAATCCAACTGCTCGCTGCCGAACTACTGGGATATGCTCGCCAACGGTTTCACTCTCGGCAACGCTCCGATGGGATCGCCGAACAGCATTTCCATCGCCGCCACGCAGATCACCCAGATCATGAAGGACGTGGCATCCAGCCAGTATGGTGGCCAGACCGCCAACCGTGCCGACGAGCACTTCGTCGAATACGCGCGCAAGGATTACGACAAGTTCCTTGAGCAGGCCCATGAGATCATGCCTGACGACCTGCCGATCGAAATCGCCGAACGTCAGGTGCGCTTGGCCAAGGATGTCGAACCGAAGCGTCTGCATTTCGAAAAGGACCGTCCGGCCCTGCCGATGGACGAGCCGTTCAACAAGGATGCCAGCCGTTTGCAGCAGCTGCGTGAGGTGTGGGCGAAGATCCAGACCCGCAAGGCCATCTACGATGCCATGCAGACCATGGAATACCAGATCAACTCCAATCGTGTGTCGAATGGCCAGACCCCGTTCGTGACCGTTGGCTTCGGTTTGGGCACTGACTGGTTCGCCCGCGAGATTCAGCGTGCCATCTTCCTGAACCGTATCCGCGGCCTCGGTTCCGAACATCACACCGCCATTTTCCCGAAGCTCGTGTTCACCATCAAGCATGGTGTGAACGCCGATCCGGGCGATCCGAACTACGATTTGAAGCAGCTCGCCCTCGAATGCGCCACCAAGCGCATGTATCCGGACGTGATCTTCTACGAGAACATCGTGAAGATCACCGGCTCCTTCAAAGCCCCGATGGGCTGCCGTTCCTTCTTGCAGGGTTGGATTGATCCGGCGACCGGCAAGGACGTGGAAGACGGACGCATGAACCTTGGCGTCGTCACCGTGAACGTTCCGCGCATCGCACTGGAATCCCACGGCGACAAGGATCGCTTCTGGAAGATCTTCGACGAGCGTATGGCCGTGGCTCATCAGGCATTGCAATTCCGTATCATGCGTTGCAAGCAGGCCGCGCCGGTCAATGCGCCGACCCTGTTCCGTTTCGGAGCTTTCGGTCGACTCGGCGCCAACGACAGCGTCGACCAGCTGTTCCGCAACGAACGTGCCACCGTTTCCCTGGGCTACATTGGCCTGTATGAGGCGACCAGCGTGTTCTACGGCAAGAACTGGATGCGCGATCACGGCTGGGATCCGCAAGGCAAGGAATTCGCACTGTCCATCGTCAAGCGCATGAACGAGCTGTGCAAGGAATGGAGCGACGCGGAAGGCTACCACTATTCCGTGTACTCCACGCCGGCCGAATCCCTCACCGACCGCTTCAACCGTATGGACCACGAGAAGTTCGGCGAAGTGGAAGGCGTGACCGACCACGACTTCTACACCAACTCCTTCCACTACCCGGTCTGGCTGCAGCCAACCCCAATGGAAAAGCTCAACTACGAGAAGGACTTCCCGTACTACGCGTCCGGCGGCTTCATCAACTACTGCGAGTTCCCGTGCCTGCAGTCCAACCCCAAGGCACTCGAAGCGGTGTGGGATTACGCCTACAACATCGGCATCGGCTACCTGGGCACGAACACGCCGATCGACCGCTGCTACGATTGCGGATTCCAAGGCGACTTCGAGCCCACTGAGGAAGGTTTCAAGTGCCCGGAGTGCGGCAACTCCGACCCGGACCACTGCAACGTGACCAAGCGCACCTGCGGCTACTTGGGCAACCCGGTGCAGCGCCCGATGGTGCATGGACGTCACGAGGAGATCGCGCACCGCGTCAAGCATATGAGCGGCGAAACCGGTCATGTCACCTTGAGTGACGGTTCCGAACGTGAATGGTTCGAGGAAGCCAAGTAAGGGCCGCGTCGGTAGCAAACATAAACGAAATATGAAAGAGGGTGGGTTTCCACCCTCTTTCATTCTGTGACAATCATGAGGCAAGCAGCAATCGCAAAAACGCGACGTAACGGCAAAACGTGAAGGGACAACGTATGATCAGCAGCGCGAATCCAGCAATTCAACGTCGTGACTTTGCGGCGGACGAAACCAATCGCGGACCTTTCATCCCCACAACTCGTTCCAACAATCCCAAAGCAGGGCAATGGACCAACCGCATGAGCCGCAATATGATCGCCGACTACAAACGGTTCCTCATGACCGATGGAGAAGGCATCCGATGCTCGCTGTACGTGTCCGGCTGCCCGTTCCATTGCGAGGAATGCTACAACACGTCAATCTGGGATTTCCAAGCCGGCCACGAATACAACGACAAGCTCGAAGCGCAAATCATGGATGACTTAAGCCAATCGTATGTGCAAGGCATCACCTTCCTCGGAGGCGAACCATTGCTCAACACGGGCGTGCTGTTGCCCCTTGCGCGCAAAATACGCGAACGGTTCGGTAATACCAAAGATATTTGGTGCTGGACCGGCTACACGTGGGAAGAGCTCATGCGCGAAGGCGAAAGCCCCGACAAGCGCGAGCTGCTCGAACTGATCGACATTCTCGTGGATGGCCGTTATATCAAAGAATTACATGATTCCCTGCTGCAATTCCGCGGAAGCAGCAACCAACGCATCATCGACGTGCCGAAATCACTGGAAAGCGGACAAGTGGTGATTTGGCCGAAATTACATGATCAAACACGATTCATTCCCGAAATATACGGCAAAGACCGTTCTGCAGGGGAAGGCAGCGCATCCTGACATGGAAATGCTTGGAAGGGTTTGCGATCTCGACATTCGTCGAGCGTCCAGATACATAATTAGGCACGTTGACTGGATTAGTTGTCTAATTTGTGCGCTGTGTCGTGCATTTTATGCTGATTGCGAGCATTTACAAAGCACTTAGGCGTGGGCACAGACTACGATTACATGATTGGATAACCCGGGGTAGGGGCTTCCATGCCTGCCATGGAATGCAGCCCGGCGGATAGAACGATAGAGGTTGAGACATGGTTGAAGCAGCAGAAGCCGTGACCGAAACGCACGGCACAAAGCCGTTGCGTGTAGGTCTTGATATCGGTTCCACTACTGTGAAGGCGGTGGTGCTCGATCAGTCCGACGCGCTCGCGGACGCGCTGTTCTCCGATTATCGGCGTCACCACGCGAACGTGCGCGCCACCGTGGCCGGACTATTGGCCGACATCCACCAGGAGCTGGAAAAGCTTGGCCGAGGCGACGAGCCGATTCGCCTGGCCATCACCGGTTCAGGCGGTCTTGCCCTTGCAGACAGCCTCGACGTGCCCTTCGTTCAGGAAGTCATCGCCGAAACCGAAGCCATCGACAAGGAATATCCGCAGGCTGACGTGATCATCGAACTTGGTGGCGAGGATGCGAAAATCACGTATCTCAAGCCGACTCCGGAACAGCGTATGAACGGTTCCTGCGCAGGCGGTACCGGCGCATTCATCGACCAGATGGCAACACTGCTCGACACCGACGCCGCTGGCCTGAACGAAATGGCCACGCAATACGAAACCCTATATCCGATCGCATCACGTTGCGGCGTGTTCGCCAAAACCGATTTGCAGCCGCTTATCAACGATGGTGCGGCCAAGCCGGATCTGGCTGCATCGATCTTCACCGCAGTGGCCACGCAGACCATTGCAGGCCTTGCCTCCGGACGCCCGATTCACGGAACCGTGATCTTCCTGGGTGGTCCGTTGTTCTTCATGTCCGAACTGAGAGCCGCGTTCAAGCGGGCGCTCGACGGCAAAGTGGACGAATTCATTGTTCCGACCGACGCTCACCTGTATGTGGCATACGGTGCCGCATTGCAGGCCGATCAGGATGGTGACGACCTTGACTAAGCATTACGAAGCACGAACCTGCGCCGACCTGCTGGTGCGACTGGACGAACTGGAAAACCTGCCGTCCAACACTCCGACCATGCCTCCGCTGTTCGCTACCGAAGCGGATCGCACCGCATTCAACGAAC
Organism: uncultured Bifidobacterium sp.; assembly: GCA_959028125.1. Taxonomy (GTDB): domain Bacteria; phylum Actinomycetota; class Actinomycetes; order Actinomycetales; family Bifidobacteriaceae; genus Bifidobacterium. Next base: position 23,350 of record CAUFQQ010000015.1, read on the forward strand.
GGCATCATCGCGAGCATATCCATCAAGGCACGCTCGAAGGAGCCCAAGGACCGCACTTCCTGGGCATAGACGCCGGTTCCACCACCATCAAAGCGACGTTGGTGAACGACGATCGAGAAATCGTATGGTCCTCTTATGCGACCAACGAAGGCAGCCCTCTGACGGCAGCCGTACAAATCGTCAAAAAAATCCAAGCCGAACTACCTGAAGGCGCATGGATCGCACGATCCTGTGCGACCGGCTACGGCGAAGGCCTCATCACCACCGGCCTGCACCTTGACGAAGGCGTAGTGGAAACCATGGCTCACTATCGCGGTGCCGAAATGGTAAGCCCGGGCGTTACCGCCGTCATCGATATCGGCGGCCAAGACATGAAATATCTCGCCATCAACGATGGCGTGATCGACTCCATCGCAGTGAACGAAGCATGCTCGTCCGGCTGCGGATCGTTCCTGCAAACGTTCGCCATTTCCATGGGCCTGACCATTCAGGAATTCACCCAAGCGGCGCTCAACTCCACCCATCCGGTCGATTTGGGCTCCCGATGCACCGTGTTCATGAACTCGTCCGTGAAGCAGGCGCAAAAGGAAGGCGCGTCCATCGAAGACATCGCCGCAGGCCTGTGCTATTCCGTAGTGCGCAACGCCCTCTACAAGGTAATCAAGCTGCGTGATTCCGGCGAACTTGGCGACACCGTGGTAGTGCAGGGCGGCACGTTCCTCAACGACGCCGTGCTTCGCGCATTCGAACTGCTCACCGAACGTGAAGTGACCCGACCGAACATCGCAGGACTCATGGGCGCGTACGGTGCCGCACTGACCGCACGCATGCACTATGCCGACGAAGCGGAAGACGAAGACGCCGATACCACCGACACCAAAGAAGCGGTGATCGCAGGCGTACGCCACACCGCATCGAACATTTTGAGCGGCGAAGAACTCGACAACCTGTCGATGACCTCCGAACGAGACGTGTGCAAGTTGTGCCAAAACCACTGCAAGCTCACCATCACCACCTTCCAAGACGGCTCCCGTTACGTGACCGGCAACCGCTGCGAACGAGGTGGAGACGCGAAAAAGAAGCGTTCCGATCGCCCGAACCTCTACGATTACAAGTACAAGCGTTGCTTCGCCTACCGCAGACTCACCGACAAAAACGCAACCCGCGGCGAAATCGGCATTCCGCGCGTACTCAACATGTACGAAAACTATCCGTTCTGGTTCACACTGCTCACCTCGCTGGGCTTCAAAGTGATGATTTCCGGACGAAGCTCGCATGAACTGTTCGAAACAGGCATCGAATCCATCGCATCCGAAAACATCTGCTATCCGGCCAAACTTGTGCACGGACACATCAAATGGCTGCTGAGCAAGGGTGTGAAAACCATCTTCTATCCGTGCGTCAGCTACGAAGAGAACCTGGTACCCAACACCGACAACCACTACAACTGCCCGGTAGTAGCCAACTATCCCGTGGTCATCGGCGCAAACATGCCGGAACTGCGCGAAGAGGGCATCCGTTACATGCGCCCATACTTCAACATGGCCAACCATGAACTCATGGTCGACCGTATCGTCGAAGAATTCGCTTGGGCCAACGTGACCCGTGAAGAAGCCGAAACCGCAGTCAAAGCGGCCTATGCCGAAAACGAAGTCTTCAAGCACGATGTGCAGATGGAAGGCCTCAAGGCACTCGCCTACATGAAGGAACACGACTGCCGAGGCATCGTGCTCGCAGGCCGCCCGTACCACATCGATCCGGAAGTCAACCATGGCATTCCGGAAACCATCTGCTCGCTCGGCATGGTGGTATTGTCTGAAGATTCGATCTGCGAACTGCAGCCGGGGGAGAAGCTCAACCTGAGTGATTTCCTCGCCGCGGACGAAGACGATCCGCGCAAGAAGAACGCGGACGGCTTCCGTCATGTGGAAGACCGCAAGGTCACCAAAATGCCGTTGCGAGTCACCAACCAGTGGGCCTACCACGCACGCCTGTACTCGGCGGCAAACTTCGTGGCCTCCTATCCGGGACTTGAACTCGTACAGCTCAACTCCTTCGGCTGCGGTCTCGACGCCATCACCACCGACCAGGTGGGCGAAATCCTCGCCGACAAGGCCGACGTGTACACCATGCTGAAGATCGACGAAGTCTCCAACTTGGGAGCGGCAAAAATCCGACTGCGCTCGCTCAAGGCAGCCGTCGAAGAACGCGAACGCAACAAGCAGCGCGGAATCGCCGCAGTCATGCCTAACAAACAAGACAGTGCGCCTAACAAGCAGGGCGAATTCCGCAAGACCGGGTCTGAGGCGCCGACTCCGGGACGTCAAGTCATGCTTGACACCGTGATGAAAGCCAATCCGAAACTTACCGAAGCCGTCAAAGCCGCATCCAGGCGTGCCGCGGAAAACGGCATCGGCGAAGCGAAGAAATCCGCGCACAATTCCGCCACCATGTCGAAGTACGCCAACCGCGTGCCATTCGGCAAAGACATGAAGGACTACACCATCGTGGCTCCGCAGATGAGCCCGATCCACTTCTCCTTGGTGGAATCCGTGATCCGTTCCGGCGGTTACAAGTTCGACATTCTCGAACACGCCAGCCGCGAAAACGTGGAAACCGGTCTGAAATACGTCAACAACGACGCCTGCTACCCGGCCATCATGGTTATCGGTCAGCTCGTGGACGCGATTTTGGACGGCAAATACGATCCGGAACACACCGCGCTCGCCATCACACAGACCGGCGGCATGTGCCGAGCCACAAACTATTTCGGCCTGATCCGCAAGGCATTGGTCGATGCTGGCTATCCGCAGATTCCAGTGATCGCCATTTCCACGCAGGGCATCGAAGACAATCCGGGCTTCACCGCCACTCCGGCATTGTTGCATCGTGTCATCAAGGCGCTGATTATCGGTGATCTGCTGATGAAATGCCTGTATCGCGTACGCCCGTACGAGGTGACGCCAGGCAGTGCGAATCAGCTGTACCACACGTGGGACACCATCGTGCGTGAAACGCTCGAACACCACGGCCATTCCAAGACGGCACGCAAGTTCATCGGCAAGGGGTATCTGCCGTATCAGACGCTCGTTAAGGAGATTGTGAAATCCTTCGACGCGCTGCCGTTGAAGGACGAGCCGCGCAAGGTGCGCGTCGGTGTGGTGGGCGAAATCCTCGTCAAGTACCAGCCGGACGCCAACAACCATGTGGTCGACGTGATTGAATCGCAGAATTGCGAGGCTGTGGTGCCGGGCATCATGGAATTCATGACCACCCGCCCATACATTTCCGACTGGAACGAGCATTACCTCGGCATGGGCGGCAACAAGCTTGGCTACGCGCTGATGCGCAAGGCGCTTGACATGTACAACGCTCCTGTGCACAAGGCGATCGATTTAGCACACGGCAAGTTCTCCCAGGACCTGCCGATGCCGGAACTCGTGAAGAAGGCCGACGAGGTCACTTCCGTGGGTGTGCAGGCTGGTGAAGGCTGGCTGCTGACTGCGGAAATCCTTGAGCTCATCGAATCCGGCTGTCCGAACGTGATTTGTGCGCAGCCGTTCGCTTGCCTGCCGAACCACGTGACCGGCCGAGGCATGTTCGGCAAGATCCGCCGACTGCATCCGGAAGCCAACATCGTGTCCATCGATTACGATCCGGGAGCATCCGAAGCGAACCAGCTCAACCGCATCAAACTGATGATCGCAGCCGCCAAGAAGGCTCACAAGGCCGCGCAACAGGGTGAGACGACGCAAAGCGAAAAAGTCGCCTGATCATAGGCAGATAAATCAATAAGCACTGACTGGAATTGACCAAAATACCGACGCGGACAACATCTTCAGCGTCGGTATTTTTATTGATATATACAAACAATTCTCCAAATAGTGGTAATTGCTTCTGACTTTATTGACAGCTGTTAATTATTATTGGTCGGTCTTGCAGAGCATGTCTATTGTAATTGAAAATGTGTACTCGATTCGGGATACGCAAGAGTTGGCTATCAGTTTTTCGTATAGCAATCGCGCCGTGCTCATCAATGAGTTTCGATAGGATTGCCAACATGACAACGCCACGAATTTCTTATGCACACCTGCTTACCGAGCCGAATCCGAAGCATGTGGAAAGTCTGGTCAAATTCTTCGAATCAGGCTGCCAAGAGCGCGGAACCGGCGGTTTCGGCGTGGAAATCGAGCATCTGCCGGTGCATAACAGCGATGATACCGCCGTGAACTATTACGAGGAGAACGGCATCGAGGCGTTGCTGAACCGCATTCGCCTGTATTACGACGAAAGCAAGGAATACTGGGAGAACGGCAGGCTTGTTGGGCTTGGGCGCGAAGGTATTTCCGTGTCGCTTGAGCCGGGTGGCCAGCTGGAATGTTCGCTGGGTATTTTGCATAAGCCGGAGGATCTGCGCGCGATTTACGGAGCGTTCCGCCGCGAAGTCGATCCGGTGCTTGACGAGCTTGGCTTCCGCTTGGTTAATTACGGATACCAGCCGAAGTCCGGCTATGCCGACATTCCTGTGAATCCGAAGGACCGTTACAAGGCGATGACCGCGTATTTGGGTCGTGTCGGCCAGTTTGGTCCGTGCATGATGCGCTGCTCTGCTTCGACGCAGATCAGCATTGACTATGTTTCGGAAGAGGATGCGATTTCCAAGTTGCGTTTGGGTACGGTGATCGGTCCGATTCTTGCATGGTTCTTCCGTAACACTCCGTACTTCGAGGGGCGGGAGAATCCGTATCCGCTGCTGCGCCAGCGCATGTGGGATTATTTGGATTTCCAGCGTACGAACGTTATTCCGGGACTGTTTGATCCTCGCTTCGGTTGGGAAGATTATGCGGTTGACGTGCTGAGCACGCCGATGATGTTCGCTGATCTGACGCACACTCCGGAAGCGTTGGAAACTCCCGGAACTGATCTGCATCATCCTGCATTCTATGAGAACGCGAACGACGTGTATCCTGATCGAGAACTCAACGCATACGAAATCAATCATGTGATTTCCACGCATTTCAACGATGTGCGCTTGAAGAACTTCATTGAATTCCGTCATTGGGATTCGCTGCCTGTGGCGCGTGCGGAACGGTTGACGGAAATCATCGGATCGCTGTTCTACGATCCGGCGAATCGTGAGCGTCTCGAATCGTATTTCGACGGCATTCGCGAGGAAGACGTGCTTGAGGCGAAGGCGAACCTGCAGGCGCGTGGCCATCAGGCTGCCCCGTATGGCAATTCGCTAGAATTCTGGCAGGAATTCTTAGGGCTCGAAGGTGTGCTTGCCGACGAACCTGGCGATCCGAAGCATCCTGACGTGTTCCAGAAGTAAAACTGTTTTTTGAATATTTTTGGCTGGTCGAGGCTGACTGAATGTGATCTCGAAGTGGTTTTGAATGTAATTCAGGGCTGGTCTGTTGAAGATCGGCCCGTTTTTATGTGGCGAGTGGGAATGTTGCGGTTTGATATGATTTCCGCCTGTCTAATGGGTAGTAGATAGTACACTGTCCATATGGCTAATGAGGGGAAGAAACGTGTTCGTAAAACACCTGAGGAGCGTAAGCGGGAAATCGTCGCTGCGGCGAGCCGTCTTATCGGGGAAAAGGGGTATTACGGTACATCGTTGAAAGATATTGCTGATGCGATTGGCATGAGCCAGCCTGGATTGCTGCATTACATCGGCAACAAGGAACGGTTGCTGTCGCTGCTGGTCACCGACAATTACGATCAGGAGGGCACTCCGGCTGATTTCGCTGCGTCGGGACTACCCGGCAGTGATCCGGAAGGCATGCTGTTTCCCGCGTACTTGCGATTCTTGGTTCGCTACAATGCGAGCCGACGCAGCTTGTTGCAGCTATACATGGTGTTAGAAACTGAGTCGTTCAGTGAGGATCATCCGTTGCACGACTATTTCGAGAATCGACCGAAATACGTGTGGGAACACTATTCCCAGTACACATGGAAATTGCCGCCTGAAATCGGCGGTTGGGAGAATATGCGTGCGATGGTGCGTCAAAGCTTGGAAGCGATGGACGGCATTCAACTGCGTTGGATGCGTAAGCCTCCCATCGATTTCTACGATGAATGGCTTGCCTTCGAAAAGATGATCTTCCCCTCACCTGTCTGGGACAGCTACCGCTAAGACGTGTGCAGTTTTCTTGCGAGCTGTGTTTCTATGGCCTTTTGTGTCTCAATTCCTCCACTAGCTGGAAGAATCAGGACTTTTGGAGGTGTGTTTGCGGGAAGCTTGCTCCAGTGGCTGGAAAGATTTGCTCGCTGGGATAGCTTTTTGTGTGGATTGCGGTGATTGGTTGGTTTTGGTCAAGGGGAAACGCTGTATCTAATGGTTGTTAGGTAAGATACGCCTGAAATTTTGCAGTTCTTGACAGCTGAATCGGGAAGATTTATATTTCTTATATCTAATGGCTGTTAGATACGGATACTTGAGAAAAACTCGGGAATACCGCAAAAGAACAGCCTTAGACGTAGAAACAGTAATAACTAGTAACAAGTCAATGAAGACGATGGAGGATCCGTGAGTCGTTACGAGGCAGATCACATTCTTTTCGGTGCCGCATATTACGACGAGTACCTCATGATGAAAGGCATCGACCGCGTCGATGAAGACATGAGGATGATGAAGGAAGCGGGGCTGAACGTCATTCGCATCGCCGAATCCACGTGGAGTACCTGCGAACCGCAGCCGGGCGTATTCGACTTTACTTACGTTGACCGCGCACTCGACGCAGCACAGCGCGCGGGCATCGACGTCATCGTAGGCACCCCGACCTACGCAGTGCCGAGCTGGCTCGTCAAGCTTGACCCGAGCGTGCTCGCGGTCACCCCGAACGGTGAAGGCAAGTATGGCGCACGCCAGATCATGGACATCGTCAATGCCACCTACCGTTTCTACGGTGAACGCGTGATCCGCAAGCTGATCTCCCACGTTGCCGACCATCCGGCAGTGATCGGCTACCAGGTCGATAACGAAACCAAGTACTACGATTCCGTGTCCAACGACATGCAGCGCCTATTCATCAAGTATCTGTATGAGAAGTTCGATGGCGATCTGAACGAGCTGAACCATCGCTTCGGTCTTGACTACTGGTCGAACCGCATCAATTCCTGGGAGGACTTCCCGGATGTGACCGCTACGATCAACGAGTCCCTCGGCGGCGAATTCGACAAGTTCCGTCGCGATCAGGTGCGTGCCTTCCTGCAGTGGCAGTCCGATATTGTGCGCGAATACGCTCATGACGACCAGTTCATCACCCACAATTTCGATTTCGAATGGCGTGGCTATTCCTTCGGCGTGCAGCCGGCCGTCGACCACTTCAAGGCCGCGACCGCAGTGGACATCACCGGCGTCGACATCTACCATCCGACCGAAGACGATCTGACCGGTAAGGAAATCGCATTCGGCGGCGATATGACCCGTTCCACCAAGGACGGCAAGAACTTCCTCGTGCTCGAAACCGAAGCGCAGGGTCAGCATGGCTGGGTTCCGTTCCCGGGACAGCTTCGTCTGCAGGCTTACTCGCACTTGGCCTCCGGCGCTGACATGGTGGAATACTGGCACTGGCATTCCATCCACAATTCGTTCGAAACCTACTGGAAGGGTCTGCTGAGCCACGACCTCGAACCGAACCCGACCTACCGCGAGGCAGGCGTGTTCGGACACGAAATCGGCAAGCCGGAAGTGGGGGAGCGCCTCGTTCACCTGAAGAAGCAGAACAAGGTGGCCATCATGGTCAGCAACGAGTCGCTCACCGCGCTCGACTGGTTCCTCATCGAAGCGGGCTTCCCGTTCGGCGGCAACCTCAAGTACAACGACGTGGTGCGCAACGTGTACGACGCGCTGTTCGAGCTCAACGTCGAATGCGATTTCGTGCCGTCCGATGCTCCGGCCGAACGTCTCGCCAAGTATGAGATGATCGTGACTCCGGCGCTCTACTGCACGTCTCAGGAAACTACGGATCGCTTGCGTACGTTCGTTGAAAATGGCGGCCACTTGGTTTCCACCATGCGTTCTTTCGTATCCGATGACGAAGTGACCGTTTGGGCCGACCGCGCTCCGCACAATCTCACCGACGTGTTCGGCATGACTTACAGCCAGTTCACCCGCCCGAATGGCCACGTTTCCGTGGAATTCGCAGGTGCGCTCGCCGAAACCGCGTCCACCGATGCTCAGTCGCTGATCGAACTGTTGAACGCCGACGCTGATACTGAGGTGCTCGCATCCTACGGCCACTATGCTTGGAAGGATTACGCCGCAGTCACCCGTCACGCATTCGGCAAGGGCGATGCCGAGTGGATTGCTACGCTGCTTGACGCCGATTCCATTCGTGCGGTTATGCGCGAGGCTGTGGAACATGCTGGTGTTGCCGTTGCCGGAACCGCGCTCGCGGGCCAGATCTCGGTTCGTCAGGGTGTGAATGCCCTCGGCGAGAACGTGACGTATCTGCTCAATTATTCCGCCGACGAAGTTACCGTTGCAAGCCCGGTTGCAGGTGAAGTGGTGGTCGCTCCGGTCGTCATCGCCACCGACGGCAATATTGATGAGGCTGCAACTGCTGAAGTCGTACTGAAGGAGGGTACAGCCGTCAAGGAGGGTGATCCATTGGCAATCGGCCGCTGGAATGTTGTGGTGATCGCAGGCTGAAATCGCCGCAAAGAGAACGTTTAGGGAATGAGAAGGTCGATCAGGGCCTTCCATTCCCCAACGAAATCGATATCGTGAGATCCGTTGAGCCACCGCAATTGCAACCCTTCCATGGCGGATAGCACCTGCAGTGCGGTGCGTTCCGGATAGGCGACGCCATCTCGTTTGGCTGCGAACGTGTATTCCTTCAGCAGATTGATTTCGCGCTGTTCGAAATACTTGTGCACCGGATGGTCTTTGCTTAGGGCCTCGCTTTCGAGCAGAGTGTAGAGACGAACCATTTCGGGTCGGTCTGCGTTGGTTTCCACGGTTCCTGTGGAGATGGCCTTGAGTCCGAGAGCGCAATGGTATGCGATGCCGTCTTGCAAAACTTCGCCGGTCACGCCTTCAACGCCAAGATGCTCTGCAATGGCGATTTGGTTGGTGCGGTCGGCGTATTTGAGGGTTTCTTCAAGGAGTTGTTCTTTGGATTTGAAGTAGTAAAGGAGGCCTGCTTCGGTGATGTTCTGAGCTTGTGCCACGTCGCGAATGGTGAATCCCCAGAAGCCGAATTGGGAGATGAATGAAACGGTGGTTTCGAGTATCGCTTTTCTGCGATCTTCGGCGCTCATTCGTTTCCTGCGTTTATCTTCGATTCGGCGGCGCATGCTCTCTCCTTTTCTTGTACTTACTAAGCTACAGTACGGAGGAGAGGAAGTGTGGCAGAAACGTTGGAACACGCTGAGAAGTGACAGATAAAAGAGATTGTAATACGCTTTAACTAAGCAGTTACTAGGTAATAAAAACCAAGATTCTGCTTAAGAGTAAAACTAAACATGGAATCATGGTGTCGGATTCGCAAAATCAACAAATCGAACACGATTGACTTGCGCTTTTGGCAGAAATGATTTACGGTAACAAATACGTTAATTACTGATTGGTAGTTAATTGACTGGGCGGGGCAGTCCGTGTCACACAACAAAAACACTACTGAAACATGAATCGAAGGAGAGAGAGTTTCATGAGTGAAGCAATCGCAAGCAAAGAGGAGCGTTTGGTGGCGTACAACGCCAACATCGCAGCCGCGGACAAGGATCCGTCGCTGTCTCCTGAAACCGGCAAGCCGCTGAGCAAGGTCAACACCATCCGCTTCGGCGTTGGCTTCCTGGCGTTCGGCATCCTGTGGATGTCAGGCCTCGGCATCGTCTCCGCCGTGCTGCTGCCGATGCACTACAAGACCATCGAAGGCGCCGATCCGGATGCTCTCGTTGGCATCGTCAATGCGTTCACCGCAGTGGCGTCCCTGGTTTCTAACCTGATGTTCGGCAACTTCTCCGATCGTTCCCGCTCCAGGTTCGGTCGTCGTACTCCGTGGATCGTTTTCGGTGCGGTGCTCGGTGGCGTCGCCCTGTTCCTGACCGGCACCACGCACAACGCGGTGCTGCTCACCATCTTCTACTGCGCCTGCATGTTCGGCCTCAACTGCATGATTGCCCCGCTGGTCGCCGTGCTGTCTGACCGCGTACCGTATGGCATCCGCGGCACCATGTCCGCCTTCTATGGCGCGGGCTCCACCATCGGTACTCCGATCGGCACCATGATCGGCGCATTCTTCATCGAAAACCTGACTGCCGGCTTCGCTGTCGCGGGCGTGCTCATGTTCCTCGGCGGCATCGTCACCGTGATCATCCTGCCGAAGGAACAGTCCGCTGACTTCCTGCCGAAGGAAGAGGGCTCCTTCAAGGACGTCTTCGTATCCTTCCGTCCGCCGAAGTTCGCTGGCGCCCACGACTTCTACAAAGCTTTCGCCGGCCGTTTCTGCATGCTCATGAGCTACCAGATGATCAACGTCTACCAGCTCTACATCATCCAGAACTACAT
>CAUFQQ010000016.1:0-29720 GCA_959028125.1 uncultured Bifidobacterium sp.
AGCGCACTTCCCTGACACGGAAGGGGTCACAAGTTCGAATCTTGTATCGCCCACGCGAAGCGGGTAACGAAGCCGGGAAACCGGTGGAATTATCCCACGGGTGATTGGCGCAGCGGCTAGCGCACTTCCTTCACACGGAAGGGGTCATAGGTTCGATTCCTATATCACCCACTGAATGCCTGCTTCTCACGGCAGGAATCCTTTGCGGACATAGCTTAGTTGGTAAAGCGCAACCTTGCCAAGGTTGAGACCGCGGGTTCGAGTCCCGTTGTCCGCTCCACCAAGCCCCACCTCGTGTGGGGTTTTCTTTTTCTCACACATCTACTCCACTCGCGTTTTTTTTTAAAAAAAAAACTGCCGACACGCGGAACTTTGCACAGTCCGGCGTCGGCAGCCTATCTACATGTTTTACGCCTCTTCGCCGTGCCAGGCGTAGTCGAGGTGCATGAATTCGGGGACCTTGTACCATTTGACCGGATAGCCGGCGCCATGCGCGCAGAACACCGAATCCGGCGTGTTCTCCAAGTCGGATTCCGGGTCGTACGCGGCCTGTTCAATCACCTCATCGACGTTGTGGCATGGCCGGTACCCTGCGAATACGCAACTCAAATGCCCACGCCCATGCGTGTAGGCGTTGACGTCCATCGCATAGTCACGCATTTGCGCAACCGGCGCCTCACCTTCAAGCACCATGTATTCGCCGTCACCGTCAGGCGTGTCGAACGAGCCGCTCATACGCTGAATATCGGCCATCGCATGTCCGACCATGTCCTGCGGCACTTCCAGACGGAAGCCGTACCAAGGTTCAAGCAGACGGCAATCGCCCTTCTTCTTCGCTTCCATCAGGCCCTGGCGTATCGCGCGATACGTGGCTTGACGGAAATCGCCGCCTTCCGTGTGCTTCAGATGCGCACGGCCCGTCAGCAGCGTGATTCTCATATCGGTGATCGGCGAGCCGGTGAGCACGCCCAGATGCTCGCGTTCCTGGAAATGCTGCATGATGAGGCGCTGCCAGTTGCGGTCGAGCACGTCCTCGCTGCACACGGTGGCGTATGCCATGCCCGAGCCCTGCGGCAGCGGTTCGAGCAGCACATGCGTTTCGGCGTAGTGACGCAACGGCTCGAAATGGCCGATGCCTTCGACCGGCGCGGCGATCGTCTCCTTGTACAGGATGCTGCCCGGTCCGAACGTGACGTCCAAGCCAAACCGGTCATGCATCATCTGCTGGATGACTTCCAATTGCACCGCACCCATCAATTGCAGGTGCACTTCCTCTAGGCGAGACTGCCAGACGACGTGCAGCAGCGGATCCTCGTCCTCCAGTTCGCGTAGGGCGACGAGACATTTGTGAATGTCGCACTCCCCCGGTTCCAGCGTGTACGTGAGCACCGGCTGGAGGACCGGACTGCCGGCGTCCCGCTCCATGCCGAGGCCTTCGCCGGGGAATGTCTGCGTCAGACCCGTGACGGCGCAGATGGTGCCTGCGGGGACCGTGTCGACGGTGGTGGATTTCGCGCCGGAATAGACGCGCACCTGGTCGGCTTTCTCATGCCATTGGCCGTCTTCGGCAACCGCATCCGCGTCGCCGGCGTGCGCGGTGCCGCTTAGCATCATCTTGGCCTTCAGTTCGCCGCCGGTCACCTTGAGCCAGGTCAGACGGTTGCCTTGCGCGTCATGAGACACCTTATATATGCGTGCGCCGAATTCGCCATTGTATTGCGGCTCTTGCGCGAACCGTTCGAAACCTGCGACGAACTGTTCTATACCGTCCATTTTCAGCGCTGATCCGAAATAGCAGGGGAACAGCTCACGGCGGGCGATCATGGCGCGAATGGTTTCGTCCGGCACGGTTTCGGTGTCGAGATACGCGTCCATGGCCGTTTCGTTTTGCATGGCGATCTCCTCCATGCGTTCGCCGTCAATCGGCTCGGTGAAGTCGACGCAGCCGTCCGAGAAGCGTTTCTTGAGTTGGGCGAGCAGTTGCGTTTTGTCGGCGCCAGGCGCGTCCATTTTGTTGACGAAGACGAATGTGGGCACCTGATAGCGATTGAGCAGTCGCCACAGCGTTTCGGTATGGCCTTGGATGCCGTCCGCGCCGGAGATGACGAGGATGGCGTAGTCGAGCACGGCGAGCGTACGTTCCGTTTCGGCGGAGAAGTCGACGTGTCCAGGAGTGTCGAGCAGGGTGATGGTGAGGTCGGGCGTGGCGATGACGGCCGGCTCGGTGAAGATGGTGATGCCGCGCTGCCGTTCCATGGCGTCCGTGTCGAGGAAGGCGTCGCCGTGGTCGACGCGGCCGAGTTTGCGTACTTGGCCGGTAGCGTACAGCAGCGCCTCCGACAACGTGGTCTTGCCCGCGTCCACATGCGCCAGAATGCCCGCGACGATTCGCTTCATGGTCTCCCCTATCTTCGCCAGCCAATGGCTTGCCGTTCAATGGACAGGAAAGCCCCCGCACCGCATGAAACGACGCGAGGGCTTGATGGTGACCCCGGCCGGGCTCGAACCGGCGACCTTGAGATTAGAAGTCACATGCTCTATCCAGCTGAGCTACAGGGCCAAACTAAACACAGTATAGTCAGTTCGCACACGGTTGCCAACTCGACACGGCAATCACATCGCCTTGAGCACAATGCCGACGATGGCTACGAGCACGCCGACGTATTGGATGCCGGCCACGGGCTTGCGTGGCACGCCAAGCAGGCCGAAACGGTCGACCAGCAATCCTCCGCCGACCTGACCGAGCAATACCAGCATCACCGTCATGCCGGTGCCGATATGCGCGGACAGGTACGCGTTGCACATCACCAGCGTCGCACCCAGCAATCCGCCTACCCACATCCACCACGGATTGCCTTTCTTCAGCGCGTCGCCGAGGCTGTAGGTGCGGTCGACGAATGCGACGACGATCGCAAGCGAGATCAGACCGACCACGAACGAGGCGAGCGATGCCTTCACCGGCGATCCCAACGCGACGCCCAGCTTGCCCAACAACGCCGTCTGCACGGCCGAACACATGCCGAACGCGATGCCTGCGCAACTCCACAGCACGGTCGCGGAACCTGGCACATGTACGGCTTTTCCGTCAGTTTCGGATTTTTCGGAATCGCCGGAATTTTCCGAACCGCCAGCCGAGCGATCGATGGCAGGCCTCAATCGCAGATTCGGTCCGGCGACGGCAAGCAGGAAGCCGACCAGCGTGATCGCCGCGCCTGCGATACGCAGCGGGGAAATCGGCTGCGCGGTAGTGCCGAACCAGCCGAAAGCGTCGATCAGCAGGCCCATGACGATCTGCCCGGTGACTGGCATAATCACGGTTTTGAGACTGCCCAGTTTCGGCAGCAGCAGCACATTGCCGGTCAGGAAAGTGACACCGAACACGCCCGCGAACCACATCCACCATGGGCCGTTCGCCGCGGTGGCGGGAATCAGCGGATACGGGCCAAGCAGCAGCGTCAAAGTCAGCATCGCAATGAGGCCGACGCTGAACGACACCAGCGAGGCGCGCAACGGCGAGCCGATGGAACGGCCGAGCCGCGTGTTCACCGCGGTCTGCACCGGCGTGATCAGTCCGGAGAAAATTCCCAGCAATCCTTGCAGCATGTTCAGCCTTCCTACGTTTCTCGGCACACGCTTCCCGGCACAGATTATCACAGCACCAGACCATCAGCCGACGTAACAATAAACCCTTGAAATCCAATGATTCCAAGGGTTTTCATGCAATCCCAGCAAAAGGTGCGAACCGGCGACCTTGAGATTAGCGGTCAGGGAAACCGGTCGACGGCCAAACGCTACTCGATAATCCAGCTCAAACCGACCAGCACGATAAGGAACAACACATTCACCGCCGAATAGACGGCCAGATAGCGCCCCTTCTTATCGGGGTACTTACGCGTCACGTTCTTGTATCCGATCAGCGAGGCCATGGATGCGATCAGCGTACCCATGCCACCAAGGTTGGTGCCAATAATCAGTGCACGCCACTGGTCGCAGAAGCCCGACAGCAGCAACGTGGTCGGCACGTTGGAAATGAACTGGCTGGACACCACGGACACTTCCAGCGGATGCGCCCCCACCAAGGAGGCGGCCAGCTCGTAGAATTCCGGCACGCGTTTCATATTGCCGATGAAAATGAAGAACATGCAGAACGTGAGCGGCAATCCCCAGTCGATATTGCGGAACACGCGGCGATCGCAGAACAGGAACGCCACCACCACGATCACGCACATGGCCCATAGCGGAATGAAATCGCTCACAGCCAGCAAACACACGATGAACAGCGCGCAATATACGATCGTGCGCCAACCACCGTAACCTGCGCCGTAGCCGGTCACACGAATCTCATCCGGCTGCGGCTGATCGGAATTCGGAGCGAGCACATTCTGTTCGATGCCGCTGCCGTCGATAGAGGAAAATTCGGAAACAGGTTTCTTACCGAACACCACACAGACGATGACCACCAGCAATACCGCCGCAGCAACGGAATACGGTGCCATAATGCCGATCATTTCAGCGGACGGCATGCCCGTCAACGCTTTCAAATACAGGTTGTGCGCATTGCCGATCGGCGTCAACATACTGCCCACGTTCGCACCGACGGTCATCAACGTGCCGACCAGCACCGCATGCTCCTCCATGTGAGCCATGGTGAGCACCGCGATCGCGAATGGAATGAACGTGACCAGCGCCACATCATTGGTAATCAGCATGCCGGAAAAATAGGTGAGCGAAATCAGCGTGATCACCAATCCGCGAGCGGTGCTCACATGATGCAGCAACCGCGAACCGATGATGCGGAACACACCGATGCGCTGGAAACCGCACACCACCAGCATCAGGCAGATCAGCTGCGAAATGGTGCTGGCATGAATATATCCGGCATACTCCTTGTCAGGAGGCACGATAAAGCATGAAATAAGAGCAAGTATGGAAGCAACTACGAGAATGGTCTCGTTTTTCAGGATTTTGACGACCAATCGTCGCATTCATTCCTCCGTGAATCCAGTTTGCAAACCGTTTGCAGACCCGGGCGATTTACTCAAGAAACGCCGTATTCACTTTACCCGAAAAATCGCGTACCACATACCCTTGGCATACTATTTTTCCGACCATTCCAACGTTTTTCAGCCCATGCGCCTTACTGTTCCCTGACTTTGCAAACCGGCAAAACTGTTTTGCAATTGCAAAACACGCCGAAGGATACCGTGCACCAGCCAAGAATTCGTTAAGTATTCTTCCTGCGTTCACCACACGTTCGCCGGCTGTTCATACCGCACTCAGGCATGTGGCAAATTCAGGTGAACGACAAAGACGTTCGGGGGTTGACGCTCCGGCACACCAAATATTCAGGCGACGTTATTGCCGAACACCCTCGTCTGCAGATCCTTGCGCAACGTTTCCAGCTTGGTAATCTGGCCAAGCAGCTCGATTTTCTCGGCACCGTCCGGCAGTTGCGCCATGCGACGCTGGTCCGCGCCGATTTTGCGCATGATGCCCGTGTCAAGCAGTCGAATGATGAGTTCAGACGCGTATCTGCGTTCGTCGTCGGTCGGCTTGCGCAATTGCACGTTGCCTTCCTGCGATTGTTGCGACGCACGTTCCGCGTCAGTATCGCTCGGAGGAAGCGGCAATGGCATGACGGCAAGCTCGTTGATGACGGATTCCAACATCGGACCACCCGCTTTGGTGAGATTGTGCATCCACAATCCTTGCGGGGTATCAGCAGACGGCAGTCCCCCGGCCGCCGCGACCGCTTGGAATAACGTGCGGAATACGGGGGTCATGAAGCTCGACAGCGTAAGACTGGCGAACAGTGTCGGATCAACGGCAAGCGGCACTTGAATCAGGGTTGCCATGAACTGCTGTTCGCAAATGAACACGGCATCATCAATGCGATAGTAGGATTGCTCCGCCGCATCACGATGTTCCAACGCCTTCCGCGCGGAAGGATTCGCATACGGATTCGTGCCTTGTTCCATACGCGGTTCCACCGCAGCTCCGGCATTGCCTGCAAAACGACGTTTCGGAGCGTACGCATCTTCGTCCCGCACCTGCAGTTTGCGTCGTGCGTCACGCACTTCACGCTGCATGATATCCAAGTCGACGCCGATCTGGCGCACCGCCTTGCGTGAATACAAATCCAACAGGGAACGGTCACGAATCTGTGCGATCAACGGCGCCACCGCCTTGACTGCGCCCATCTGCCCAGTGGTATAAGTGGTGTCGAAACGCCCGATCGCGGTTTTGATCACGAAATCATACAGTGGTTCGGCATGATCGATCAACGCGCGAACCGCCTCATTACCTCGCTTGATACGCAAATCGCACGGGTCGAGATTGTCGTCGGCCACAGCAACGAACGCCTGCGTCGAAAAAGCGGAATCCAAGCCGAACGCATGAATCGCAGCCTTCTGACCGGCCGCATCGCCATCGAAGGTGAACACGATACGCGAACTCAACGCCTGTCCTTCAACCTTCAACGGACCAACCAGCTGTACCGCACCCAACGAATCGTCGGCGATCAGACGACGCACGATCTTGGCATGCTCGGCACCGAACGCGGTGCCGCATGTCGCGATCGCGGTATCAATGCCGGCCAAATGCATGGCCATCACATCCGTATACCCTTCGACGATCACCGCCTGACGTTTCTTCACAATCGCCGACTTCGCCATATCAATGCCATACAGCACCTGGTTTTTCCGATACAACTGCGTGTCGGGAGTATTAATGTATTTCGCGCTAATCGAATCATCCTCATACAACTTGCGAGCGCCGAAACCAAGCGTGCGTCCGGTTGAATCGCGAATCGGCCATGTTACGCGGCCACGGAAATAGTCATACACCCCATGCTGGCCTTGACGGGCCAAACCTGCGTCCAACATTTCCTGCTGTGTGAAGCCCTTGCCTGCCAAGTACCGCACCAGATTATCCCAGCCTTGCGGAGCATATCCGCAACCGAATCGTTGGCAATCGGCCTGGCTGAAATTACGGCCATCAAGCAGTTTGCGCGCGGCGAGCGCGTCTTTGGTCATCAGCTGCGAGACGAAAAACTCCTGCGCGGCCTCGTTGGCTTCCAACAGGCGGGCACGTTTCGAACCGGTATGCTCCTTCTTGGCGTTCGACTGGTCATAACGCAATTCGATATGGTATTTGTCGGCCAAAAGCTCGACGGCATCACGAAAGTCGACGTTCTCCTGATGCTCCACATAGCCGAACACGTCTCCGCCAAGACCGCAGCCGAAGCAATGCCACACACCGAGCGCCGGACGCACGGAAAAGCTTGGCGTTTTCTCGTCATGAAACGGGCACAGCCCCACGTATGTGCCAGTTCCTGAAGGTTTGAGCGTAACCGTTGCAGACACAATGTCGTACAGATCGGCGGTGGCGCGAACTTTTTCGATATCTTCCTTCAGAATCATTCCTGGCATAGCTCACCACCTTAACAGCAAGCGCGGCACGTTGACCAACCATCGAACGTACCGCGCCCACCATATTGACTTTCACGGCGTGCCTCCCATCGCACGCCTGATTCTTTATAGGAGGGTTGCGGGATCGAGTTTGGCGAGATCTTCGACCGACAGCACGTCAGAGGCATGCTCGTACAGGCGCGGGATACGGTTGCACAGGCAGGTGAAGATCTCATAGCTGATGGTTCCTGCGGCACGGCCCCAATCGTCGGCGGTCGGCTCGGCATAATCCTCTCCGCGACCCGGTCCGAACAGCTGCACGGTGTCGCCCTCATGCACGCCAAGCTTTTCCGCGGAACCGTGCAGGTCAAGCATAAACTGATCCATGCACACGCGACCGGACACACGGTAGAGGCGCGGACCCTCCGTGGTCATCACACGCACCGGGCCTCCTGGCTTGACCACATGCTTCGCGCCTTCCATATCAAAACCGGAAGCGGAACGGTGAATGCCGTCCGCATAGCCGACAGGCACGATCGCGGTGGACGTATCGGACGGAGTCAGGTACGTGCGGCCATAGGAAATGCCATGGCCCGCTTCAACATCCTTGACCGTACCAAGCTGCGCCTGCAACGTCATGGCCGGCGTCAAACCGTATGTACCTGGCGTGCCCATGGCCGGATCAGCCTCATAACCATACAGGCCGATACCCGGGCGCGTCAGCTCAAAATGAATCTCGGAACGTGAAAGCGTGGCAGCGGTATTGGCGAGATGACGAATCTCCGGCGCAATGCCCGCCTGCTCCATACGACGGGTGAAATCCTTGAAATTCTCGATCTGTCTGTCGGTGGATGCCACGAATTCAGGAACGTCCGGAGCGTCAGCCACCGCCAAATGGCTCCACTGGCCGACGATATGCAGCACACCCTCCTTGGCGAGCGGCACCAGCTTGGCGAGCGCCGCGTCGAACGTGGCGGGCGTGAACCCGTTGCGGCCGAAACCGGAATCGACCTTCACATGCACACGTGCGGTTTTTCCAAGACGACGCGCCGCAGCCGCAACGCCGTCAATGCCCGGCAATGATCCGACGGAAATATCGATATCATTGTCGATCAGCTCGTCAAAAGGCACAGCCATGCCGTTATATACCCATGTCAGAATGTGGCAGCGGTCCGGCCCGATGCCCGCCTTGCGCAGCAGCAGCGCCTCATGTGATTGCGCCGTGCCCAGCCAGGTCGCACCTCCCGCCAGTGCCGCGAGCGCGGCCGGAATAAGACCATGCCCGTACGCGTCGGCCTTGACCACACCCATCACGGCGGTGCCGGAATTCGGGCCGCCAACCACGCTCACCAGATGACGCATGTTGTTTCGCAATGCGGCCATATCGACGATGGCCTGCGCCGGATATTGCTTTTGGGCGGCCTCATAATTGGCCTTGCCTTGTTCGGATGAGAATTGCCATTCACGGGCAGCGTTGAAAGTCATGACTCTATTGTTGCGCTCCCACGTGACGGCTTCGAAAAGACGCGCACACTTAGCGAGACGATTCACGGGGTTTTCACGGTTTTGTCCGTGCCAGGTTTTTACACTCTCCTTACATAAGGCGCGTACACCTCCCGTATATGAGGCGTTCAGCCCTTCTTTGATTTCTGGCGTTTGAGGCGTGCCAGAGTCCCGGAAATCCGTCCGGTCCAGCCCATATAAAACCATTTTTAGGGAATTAAGACCATGGATCTTTTTCGCAAAAAGTCAGTGGACCAGCTCGTATCCGAGTCGACTCCGCTGAAACGCACATTGAAAACATTTGACCTTACCATGCTGGGAATCGGCGCCATCATCGGCACCGGCATTTTCGTACTCACCGGCAAGGGCGCCCTCACCGCAGGTCCGGCATTGTGCGTCTCCTTCCTTCTGGCCGCGGTCTGCTGCGGTTTCGCGGGATTGTGCTATGCGGAGTTCGCCGCGATGGCACCAGTGTCCGGTTCCGCATATTCGTACGCGTATTTGGCGTTCGGCGAGCTGATCGCGTTTGTGATCGGCTGGGATTTGATTTTGGAATACGCATTGCAGGCGGCCACCGTGTCCGCCGGATGGTCCGGATATTTCAACAAACTGTTGGAAGGTTTCGGCTTGCATCTGCCAGTTGAGCTGACCGCGGCATACGGCACCACGCCAGGCGTGACCACATACTTCAATCTGCCTGGTTTCGTGATCGTGCTCATCATCACTTGGGTGCTGTCCATCGGCATTAGCCAGACGAAGAAAACCAACGATATTATGGTGATGATCAAACTGGCCATCATCGTGCTGTTCATCGTGTGCACCGTCTGGTACATCAATCCCGCCAATTGGAAGCCGTTCTCCCCGTACGGCATTTACACGTTCCAGCCGGGCTCGACGCAGCCGTACGGCATTGTTCCGGCCGCGTCGATCGTGTTCTTCAGCTTCATCGGCTTTGACGCGGTGTCCTCTTCCGCCGAGGAGACCATCAATCCGAACAAGACACTGCCGCGCGGCATTCTGATCTCGTTGGCCGTGTCCACCGTGCTGTACATCGTCATGACGCTGATCATGACCGGTGTGGTGCCATACAAGGAGTTCGCGAACTTCATTGATGCTCCGGTGGCCGGCGTGATTCTCGAAACCGGTCTCAACTGGCTGGCGTTCGTTGTCAATCTTGGCGCTCTGATCGGCATGACCACGGTGATGCTGGTGCAGCTGTACGGCCAGTCCCGCATCTGCTACGCCATGAGCCGCGACGGCCTGTTCCCGAAGTTCTTCGGCGAAGTACACCCGAAATACCGCACCCCGTTCAAAGGTACATGGTTCTTCGGTATTCTAACGGCCATCGCCGGCGGTTTCATCAACATCAACGTGCTGTTCGAATTGGTGAACATCGGTACGCTGTCGGCGTTCATCATCGTGTCCGCAGGCATTCTGTGGATGCGTAAGACCCAGCCGGACGCACACCGCGGCTTCCGCGCCCCGGGCGTACCGTTCACGCCGATCTGCGCGATCATTTTCTGCTTCATCCTGATTTGCGGTTTGAATTGGGAAACCTGGGTGCGTTTCGCAATCTGGTTCGCCCTTGGTTTGATCGTGTATTTCGTGTACAGCCGCAAGCATTCCGCATTGAACGAGCCAGGACTGTTCTAAAAACCGACGATACGGTTGCTTTCGATATATCTTTCGTAAGATATATCGAAAGCAACACAATCGGATATAAAAATCCCGTTGAACATCTGAAATACGATATTCAACGGGATTTTTGCTTCTCAATATCGAAGATTATTTGCGATTATTTGTGATGAAATTTATATTGATTGATATCAATCCATATAAATCCGCAAATCTCACCATTCATGCCGTTGATAAGCGATACGCGTGGTGTCGGACGGCCTGTCAAGCAACTGAATCAAGCCGCAGCGCGCGAAACCATTCGATTCGAGCACATGCTGCATGGCCTTGTTGTTGGGATGCGTATCCGCGCGCACATTGCCGTAATGTTCGATGCACCAGTTGATGCAGTCCTTCGCCGCACCCTTGGCGAGACCCGACGAGGCGATCCGGTGGATGGTCACATACGGATCGTCATCCAGCCAGGCACCATCGATATTCACATACGTCGGGTCGATGCCCGGACACAATGCGAACTGGGCGAGCACACGTTCCTCGCCATCAACCGTATCGACCAGCAACACGGTGCGTTGCGATTCGACATCGTCACGAACCACTTCCTCACGAGGGAACTTATCACCCCACTGCGTGGGATTGCCATTGGAGGCCATCAACTTGCGGGCATGCTCATAAATCTTCAGCATGGTCGGCAAATCAGCCATAGTGGCGCGACGGAACCGCCGTTCAGAGGTAATGACGCTCTCCTCACCCATCTCGTTCACCTTTGCATCACCTTGTCTTCTTCCGAGCGTCAAAAATACCATGCCCACGGCACAGTATTCGCAATATGCCCGAAAAAAGACGTGCAATCGCACGCAAATCAGACCAGACGGCGCTCAAACGCGTCAGAGCTGATGCCCTTGGCGAGAATATCCTTGCACCATTCCTTCGCCGTGAACAGGCTATGGTCGCGGTAATTGCCGCAGCTTTCGATGGTGGTGGCAGGAACGTCATCCCATGTGGCCTCGTATGCGATGAATTCCAACGCCTCCTTCAACGCGCGAGCCACTTCTTCCGTGGAATGCTCGCCCCACGTCAGCAGGTGGAAACCGGTACGGCAGCCGAACGGGGAACAATCGATATAACCGTCGATACGTTCACGCAACAGCACCGCAATCGTATGTTCGATGGTGTGCAGGCCACCGGTCGGAATCGCATTCTCATTCGGCTGCACCAAACGCAAATCATAATTGGAAATCACATCGCCATTCGGACCGGTCTGCGTGTCGATATAACGCACATACGGAGCCTTCACCTTGGTGTGGTCGAGCTGGAAGCTTTCCACAACCGGCTTGTCTTCTGCCATCATCAATCCTTTCTTCAACAACTGTTCGTCTCTACTGTCGCCGTTTTGCCGGCATACGTCAACTTCACCGCCATACATGTTGCCGATAACGTGTTACGTATCGTATAAAGCATATGGTTTTGCAATAATCGATACGATTATTCCCCAAGCTGACACGTCACCTGATTCATGCAACGAAATCGCGGATCACTTCCATGAACCGTTCGCCATACGCTTCCAATTTGAGCGCACCAACGCCATTGACTTGCGAGAATTGCTCGCCGGTGACCGGCCTGATACGCACCATATCGCGCAACGTTTTATCGGAAAAGACGATATACGGGGGTTTACCGAGTTCGCGGGCGATGTCAAGCCGCAACGCACGCAGTTTGGCGAACAATTCCTCGTCTCCGTCGCCCGGCACATACGATCCCATGGCCTGAGAGCCCACGGACGGCGATTCCGCACGTTTCGCAGCGTGCTTCCGTTCAATCTTCTTGATTTCATAATGAAAATTCGGCGCGACCGTTTCCACCGCACGTTCACCGAAGCGAACGATCGGCATGGAACCTTCCGAGATGGAAAGAAAACCATCCGTCGCCATCTGGCTGAGCACGTCACGAATCTGTGCCTCCGAAGTCGCGCTCAACATGCCGTACGTCGGCAGATCGGCAGGATGAAGATAGTTCAAATCCTGCGCTTTCGACCCTCGCAGCACTTTGACGATCTTCCCCGAACCGACCTTCTGGTTCACGTCATGCACGCAGCGGCTGATGGCCCGAGCGATATCCGTGACGTCAACGGTTTCAAACGTATTCCCGCAGTTTGTGCATCCTCCCACGCATGTGCCGTCATCACGGACGGCCGCTCCCCCGGCCTCACCGAAATACCTGGTCATATACTCGTGCAGACAATCCGTGGTACGGCAATAACCGATCATGGCGTTGAGCAGACGCCGTTTCGACGCACGCACGACCTCCTGCTCTTCGGCAGTCAAACGCTCGTTCTCATAATCCGAATCAAGCAGCCTTCGCCTCGTAGCAATATCAGACTCGTTCCACAGCAACGTGCACCGGCTCGGCTCGCCGTCGCGCCCCGCACGACCGGCCTCCTGATAGTACGCTTCGATCGATTCCGGCATATTATGGTGAATCACATAACGCACGTTCGACTTGTCGATGCCCATGCCGAACGCATTCGTGGCAACCACCACAGGCACACGGTCGGTTACGAAATCACGTTGCGCCCGCTCCCTCGTTTCGGCCGGCATACCGCCATGATAGGCGACTGCGACCATGCCAAGTCGCGTCGCATCCTCACCTTTCGTAGCACGCAGCTCGCACACGGCGATATTCAACGATTCGGCAAGCGACTCCACTTCCTTGCGGGTCGCGCAATACACGATGCCGGATTCGTCAGGATGATCCGCAATATATGAAGCCACCCACGAAGCCTTATATTTCCTTTCCATCCTGATCACATCGAAATACAGGTTGGCCCTGTCGAAGCCGGTGACGGTGACGGACGGATCGCTCAATCCGAGAATTCCGATAATATCGCGACGCACCCGTTCCGTCGCGGTCGCAGTGAACGCGGCAACCGTCGGACGGACCGGCAATGCCTTCAGAAAATCGCCGATACCAAGATATGACGAGCGGAAATCCTGACCCCATTGCGACACGCAATGCGCTTCGTCAACGGCGACCAGAGAAATCGGCACACGACTGGCGAACGTGCGAAAACGTTCGGTTTCCAAACGCTCCGGAGCCACATACAGCAATCTGATCCGTCCCGACAACGCCTGTGCGAACATCAGATCCTGTTCGTCGGGACTTTGCGTGGTATTGATGAACGCGGCTGGAATGCCCACGTCGTTGAGTGCGTCGACCTGATCGCGCATCAACGAGATCAACGGGGAAATGACGATGGTCATGCCCGGAAGAAGCGTGGCAGGAATCTGGTAGCAGATCGACTTGCCAGCGCCGGTGGGCATGACGCCGAGCGCATCATGGCCTTGGATAATCGCATTGACTATGCCTTCTTGACCGGGACGGAAGGCGTCATATCCGAAGTAGGTGCGTAGGGCGTCACGCGCCGACGTAAACTCTGTCATACGCAGCAGTCTAGTATCAAACCGCTTCTACTCGGTGCGGAGGGCGGTGGCGGGATCCTGCTTGGAGGCGCCACGACTTGGGATGAGGCCGCCGATCAGGGTGAGCACTACGCTGAGAATCACCAGAGCGATGGCATTACCGACCGGCAGCACGGCACTGACCTCGGTGGTACCCATGAAGTGGTGCAGCACGCTGTTGATCGGGAAGTTGAGCAGCACGGTGGCACCAACGCCGATCAGACCGGCCAGCAGGCCGATAATGCCGGTTTCCGCGTTGAATACGTTCGACACATTGCGTTTGGATGCGCCCATGGCGCGCAGAATACCGATTTCCTTGGTACGTTCCAGCACGGAAATATAGGTGATAATGCCGATCATGATCGACGAGACCACCAATGACACAGCCACGAAAGCGATCAGCACATAGGTGATGACGTTGATGATGGTGGTTACCGAGTTCATCATCAGACCAACGTAGTCGGTGTAGGTGATCTTGTCTTTTTCCTTGGCGGTCTTATTGTATTCGTCGATGGCGTCGTTGATGGAATTCTTGTCTTCGAAGCTGTCGACGTAAATGTTGATGGAGCTTGGTGCGTCACGGCTGACCACGCCGAAATCAGCGAGATTGTCGTTGTAGGAGCCGGTGGACACGTACTGGTTGTAGATGGCGACCAGCGTGGCCTCGTCGGCGGTGGCGATATAGGCGTCGAATTGGTCGGCGAGCTGCTGTTCGCCCATCTGAGCCATGGCCGCGGCCTGCTGGGAGTCACCTCCGGATGCGCCTGCGGCCGCCATCATGTTCTGCGCCATCTGCGCCTTGCTGCTTACGCCGAGGGATGCGACGTAATCGCGGGCATCCTGAGCTTTGGTGGCATCGTCGGACGGCGAGAACGTCATGCCGTTGAGCACATTGTGATCTTTATCGGACCGCTGTTCGGTGACGATTTCACTGGATTCGGCACGGTCGATCAGCTCATTGGTCAGAGCACGCGTATAGCCCACACCGGAGGAAAGCGGGGTTGCGTCAGCATCCTCTACCGGCTTAACCACGCCCACGATCTTCAGATCGATGGCCTTGTCGGAGTCGATCAGCGCATTAATCTGGTCCACATCGTCGCCCACGTACGTCCAATGGCCGTTATCGCCTTTGACATACTGGTCGCAGGCCGGCAGCAGCTTCAGCGTGCGGTCGATAACGTCGGAATAGTCAATCTTCTTGGTATCGGTTTTCACATCGTCGCCGGAATTGAGCTGGTTCATCATATCGTGGTATTCACTGGCGGATTTGAGGCCTAGCTCATACACAGCGGTTAACGACAATGAATTGTTCTCGTCAAGTACGAGTACAACCTCGTTCTTGTTCTTTGGCCAGGATCCTTCGACTACCTCATAATTGTCGGAAATGACCTTGCCGACGTTCTTTTTGCCATCAGCGCTTGGCATGATCTCATGGAACGAGCTCGGTGCAGCATTCTGGTCGGTTTTACCCGTGAGCATGCTCACGCGCGTCGACGTAAAGGTGGATGAGTCGGCAGACATCAGCGAACCGTCCGCCATCTGGTCGGCCATCGATTTGGTGCCGGTTTTGCCCACCGTCACACCATCGGCGTTGACAAGCGTGCCGTCTGGATCGTGTGAGAATACGGAGAACCTCGTATCATACGAATACTGGATTCCCGCGGAACCGATATACCGATTGATGTCACTGTCCTTATTATCAAGGTATTTCTTGAACGCGCTCAGATTGTTTTCGGTAATGCTGCTGGTCATCGAAGCGGTGCCCTTGATGGCGGCATCATCCGGATAAATCGCGTCGCTCTTATGCTTCTTGCCTTGATTGTCCGCACTCTGCTGGCCGGAAGTCATCATGCTGGTCAGGTCGAAGGTCTGTTCGTCGATGCTGATCGGGTAAGCAGTCATCGTCTCGCGCTGAATATTGTCGATATAAGTGTTCACGCCTGCCGAAACGGACATGATCAATGCGATGCCGATGATGCCGATGGATCCTGCGAATGCCGTAAGGAACGCACGGCCCTTCTTGGTGCGTAAATTGTTGAAGCTCAATGCCAACGACGTGCCGAACGACATGGATACGCGGCCCATGGTCTTGTGCACGGAAGCGGTAGCCGTTTCGTTCTGGGCTGGTTCGAACGGGTCGGAGTCGGAACGAATCACACCGTCCTTGAGCTCCACAATGCGCGTGGCATACTGGTAGGCCAGTTCGGGGTTATGCGTCACCATCACCACGAGGCGGTCTTTGGCGACCTCTTTGAGCAGATCCATGATCTGCACGGAAGTGTCGGAATCAAGCGCACCGGTCGGCTCGTCGGCGAGCACGATGTCCGGATCGTTCACCAATGCGCGCGCAATGGCCACGCGCTGCATCTGACCGCCGGAAAGCTGGTTCGGCTTTTTGTTGACATGCTCGCCCAAACCCACTTGTTCAAGCGCCTTGCGCGCACGCTCTCGACGCTCCGAATGCGATACGCCCGAAATGGTTAGGGTAAGTTCCACATTCGACAGAATGGTCTGATGGGGAATGAGATTGTAGCTCTGGAACACGAAACCGATGGTGTGGTTGCGATAGGAGTCCCAATCACGGCTTTTGTATTGTTTGGTGGAAATGCCGTTGATCACCAGATCGCCGGAATCATAGTGGTCAAGTCCGCCGATGATGTTGAGCAGTGTGGTTTTGCCGGAGCCGGAAGGTCCGAGAATGGCCACGAATTCGCTGTCACGCAGGTTAAGGCTGACGTTATCCAGCGCCCGCTGCACGAAGTCGCCGGTTTTATACTGTTTGGAGATGCCTTGAATTTGCAGCATGCCGCCTCGTCTCGATAATCATGGGCGTTCGATTCCACAGAGAATGCGCTGGTAGATGAACACGAACGTTGTCGAAAGTATTATATGGCAAACCCTCGCTATAAGCAGATTCGAAATAGCATAATATACGCTTTTGGCGAATCCGATGGCGAGGATTTATGCACGTTCTGCCTTTTTGACTGATTACACAAAATCGTAACGAGGCTGCGATCTTATCTCAAACACGACGAAAAGCCTGTTCCAAATCTGCGATCAAATCGTCAGCATCTTCAAGACCGACGGAAAGTCGCACAAGATTGGCGGGCACTTCCAGCGTGGTACCGGCGACGGAAGCATGGGTCATGGCGCCCGGATGCTCAATCAGGGATTCCACGCCGCCCAACGACTCGGCCAGGGTGAACACTTCCGTGGCACCGGCGAACTTCTTTGCCGCTTCGAATCCGGCTGCGATCTGCACGGAGATCATGCCTCCGAATCCGCCATGCATCTGTCGTGCGGCAATCTCGTGGCCTGGATGGGATTCCAGTCCCGGGTACCATACGCGTTCCACTTCAGGGCGGGTTTCCAACCATTGCGCCACCTTCATGGCGTTACGGCTGTGCTGCTTGACGCGCAGATCCAACGTTTTGAGGCCACGAATGTCAAGCCAGGAGTCGAACGGAGATGGCACGGCTCCGGCCGCGTTCTGCAGGAACGCCACTTCATCGCGGATTTCCCTGTCGTTGAGCACCACCGCTCCGCCGACCACGTCGGAATGGCCGCCGATGTATTTGGTGGTGGAATATACGACCACGTCGGCGCCATCCGACAACGGATGCTGCAATACCGGGGATGCGAAGGTGTTGTCCACCACCACTTTGGTGCCATGCGCATGAGCGACCGCTGACGTGGCCGCGATATCAGTGATGTTGAGCAGCGGATTCGACGGGGTTTCCACCCAAATGTACCGGTACTGCTTCTGGCTGAGCGCCACGGAAACGGCCGCCGTGTCGGTGATGTCCACCACGTCAAGACCGACGCCCCACGGCACGAACACCTTGGAAAGCAAACGGTAGGTGCCACCATATACGTCATTGCCCAGCAGAATATTGTCGCCCGGCTTGAGGGTGGCACGCAACAGCACGTCAATGGCGGCCAGTCCGGAAGCGAAACTCAGCGCGTAGTTCGCGCCTTCGACCGCGGCGAGCTGCTCGTCGAAAGAGTTGCGGGTCGGATTGATGGAACGGCTGTAATCATAACCGTTGCGCAGGCCGCCGACACCATCCTGCTTGAACGTGGATGTCATATAAATAGGAGTGACCACGGCTCCGGTGGTCGGATCGGGCTCCTGACCTGCGTGAATGGCGCGGGTGGCGAGTGCAGTGGCGTTCAGGGCTTCGGTGTTGGTCGAGATGGTCATGATGGGAACTCCTTGAAAATATCGAATGGTTTGGGTTGAACGAATGATGGGCATGATCGTGAAACAGCTGATCGGTGGTCTACAGATACCGCTCCGCAAGACTTGGCTTGGACGTGCGTTCCACAACGTCGGCGAATCCGTTGGCACGCATCCAATCGTCGTTGAAGATCTTTTCCATATAGCTGCGACCGGAATCCGGCAGCAACACCACGACCAGCTGGTCTTCGTCCAAATCGTGCTCGCGTGCGTATTTAAGCGCTGCCGTAACGGCCATGCCGGACGAGCCTCCGACCAGCAGACCTTCTTCCGCAGCCAAACGGCGGGTCATTTCGAATGCTTCGGCATCGTTGACCTGCACGATTTCGTCGGGAAGTTCACGGTCGAACGCTTTCGGATAGAAATCCTCGCCCACGCCTTCGATGCTGTACTGATGCACGTCGTTCGGATTGGAATAGATGGATCCTTCCGGGTCGGCGCCGATCACTTGTACTGCGCCGTCGGAAGCTTCCTTCAGGTAGCGTCCGGTGCCGGAAATGGTGCCGCCAGTGCCGATGCCCGCCACGAAATGCGTGACCTGATGGTCGCTGGCTTCCCAGATTTCCGGACCGGTGGTGTGGTAGTGGCTTTCCGGTCCGTTCGGGTTGTCGTATTGGTTCGGGCGGTATCCGCCGGGAATCGCTTTGGCGAGGCGTTCCGCCACCTGGTAGTAGGAGCGCGGATCATCCGGACCAGCATCGGTAGGGGTTACCACCACTTCTGCACCATAGGCGCGAAGCACCGCACGCTTGGCTTCGGAAACCTTGTCTGGCAGGGTGAAGATGGTGCGGTATCCGCGCTGCTGGGCCACGAGGGCAAGTCCTACGCCGGTGTTGCCGGAGGTCGGTTCCACAATCACACCGCCCGGCTTGAGTTCGCCGCTACGTTCGGCCGCGTCGATGATGCGTTCCGCAATGCGGTCTTTGGAGGAGCCGCCAGGATTGAAATATTCGACTTTGACTGCGATGGTGGCTTTGATGCCGTCGGTCACATGGTTGAGTTTGACGAGCGGAGTGTTGCCGATGAGCTCGGAAAGGGAGTTGTGGATGGTCATGTCGTTTCCTTGCGAAGAGTGATTTCCGTTGGCTTCCGATGAATGATTTCGTTGTTTTGATTTCGAGAAGCTCGCGTTTATCACTTGCAATGATTTGAAACGGGACATGTGATGGTGTTTTCGCTGCGGTTCATCCACATATGCCGCGTAATACCAACCGCGTAAGGCACTGGTTATGGGATGATTTCTGCGATACTCTGGCATGCAACGCAAGTTGCGTATGCCGAAAAAGAATGCCCTGTCTCAAGTTATGCTTCGATGAACCACGCGCCCCTCGGGCGGTTGGTCAGCGACAGCAACAACAAGAGAAATTGAACATGGCTCACACAATAGCACACGTAACGACATCGGCGTGTCTTACCTGTTCATATAGCGGCAAAAAAGCCTGCAATCATGCGGATTTCAACATGATCGCAGGCTTTTTGCGCAGTGTCACAAATCAGAGCGAAGCCGCGTCCAGCAATCGTTTGGTGTAATCGCTGGTCGGATGGTGCAACACGGTTTCCGTAAGTCCGCATTCCTCAACGCAACCGTCGTGCAACACCATAATGCGATCTGCGATATGCTGCACCACTCCCAAATCGTGTGACACCATGATCAGCGCCATATCAGGTTCGCCGCTACGAATCGCAGCGAACGATGCGAGAATCTGCGTTCGTGCGGCCACGTCGACGGCGCTCATCGGCTCGTCGGCAAGCAATACTTTCGGATGATCCGCAATGGCACGTGCGATGGCCACGCGTTGCGCCTGACCGCCAGAGAGGTCCACGGGGAACCGATTTTCATATGCGGCAGGGTCGAGACTCACCATGCGGAAGGCTTCCGACACGCGTTCCGCAATCCGTTCCTGCGACCAATCAGGGTGATGCAACCGCAATGGTTCGGCAACGGATCTGCCGACCCTCCAACGCGGATCCAACGAGCCGAATGGGCTTTGGAACACCAATCCGCAGCTACGCCGCAGTTCGCCGGCGACTTCGCCTTGCACAGGCTTGCCGAAATACGTAATCTCGCCCGTTTCAGCGTGTTCGAGCCCCAGCAATACTCGTGTAAGGGTGGTTTTGCCGGATCCGGATCCGCCGATCACCGCAAGGCACTCCCCCGAACGTACGTCGATATCAACATCGTGCAGCACCTGACGACGCTGTTGTTTCGCACCGTAGTATTTGCTGATGCCGCGACCTTGCAGCATTGTGGTTTTTTCGTTTTCGCCCGTCACAACCGTTCTCCTTATTTGGTTTCGGCATCGATCCGCAACGACAGCGCACGTGCCGAAGTCACCAATTGCGAAGCGACTTTAGTGTGCGGCGACTGCAGGATATCGGCGGTTTGTCCTGATTCGGCAACACGTCCATCAGCAAGTACATAACAGCGTGTGGTTGCATGATTGAGTACCGCGAAATCGTGGGTGATGAAGAGCATGGATGCGCCGGAATCGTCCACCAACGATGCCAGCAGATCGACGATCTGCCGTTGCGTGATCGAATCCAGCGCGGTGGTTGGCTCGTCGGCGATAATCAGGCGCGGCGACGTGACCAATGCGGCCGCGATGCCGACGCGCTGCTGTTGTCCGCCGGAAAGTTCATGCGGATATTTGTTCAGCACATCTTCCGGCAGCCTGACTTTGGCGAACATTGCTTTGACACGGTCCAACCGTTCGTCACGGGTCAGATCGTAATGCAAACGCAGTGGCAGCGCGACCTGCTGCGCCACGGTCATCACCGGATTCAATGCGGCGGAAGGATTCTGGAACACCATGCCCACATAACGGCCACGCAGATCGGCGATCGCTTGATCCGACGCTCCGACGATTTCAGTACCACCCATGTCAATACTGCCGGAAACCTGTGCGGAAAGCGGCAGCAAGCCCATGATGGATTTGGCGATCATGGATTTGCCGGAACCGGACGAACCGATCAAACCCACACGTTCACCGTCGGCGATGTCCATATCGACATCATGCACAATCGGCATTCCATTGATGACGATATTGAGATTACGGATGCTGACGCTCATGCGCGTTCCTCCGATTCAACATGGGTGGCTTCACCTTGCCGCAATGCCGGATTCGTCAGCGGATCGATGGCGTCACGCAACGCATCGCCAAACAGATTCAGCGCTATCACCATCAAGGTGACCACCAATCCCGGCCACACCACAGCCATCGGATAAATGCTGATGAATTTCACGGACGTGGCAAGCGAATGCCCCCAACTGGGCACTCCCGCACCGACGCCAACACCCAGATACGTCAATCCAGCCTCCGCCAAGAGCGACGTGCCCGCACTCATCGACAGCTGAACGCATAACACCGGAACCGTATTCGGCACAATATGCGTGAAAAACACGCGTAACGAACTCGCACCCGACCACAAAGCCGATTCCACATAGTCAGAACGTGCGGCGAGCATGGCCGCGGGGCGTAGAATACGCGCCAAATTCAGCCCGTATGCAAGTCCGCATGCGGCGATGATCACCGCTGCCGACGCGCCGAACGGCACGGAAAGCATCAAGGCGATCAGCACTGTTGGAATGGAAATCAACGCATCCACCACAACCACCGACGTGGAAGCCAATGCGCCATGGCGAGACACCATGGCCGCCACCAGCAGCAGGCCGATGGCCGCGGCAACCACCACGGTAAGCAGTGCGATCGCAAGATTCGTACGGGAACCGGCCATCAACCAGCTCAACACATCAGCGCCAACACCATCAGTACCCAACATGTGAGCGCCGGACGGCGAAGCCCACGTGTTGAATCCGTCAGTATCAAGCAGCGAATATGGCGTCCACACCAGCGAAATAGCCGACACAACCAGCCATATCGCAAGCATGATCAGCGAATACTTGCCACCAGCGGTACGCCATATGGAGGGAATCACGGTTTTCACAGCGTTTTTCGAAGTAGTTTTCTCAGCAGACTGTTTCATCATGCAAGCACCTCCCCCGACACCAATCCGGCATCTTTCAGACGCGGATCAAGCGCACGATGCACCACATCAACCACTAATCCAAGCAAGAGGAAGAACGTAGCCAACAGGAACAATTCGCTCTGCACTGCAATCAGATCTCGATTGCCAACATCGGTGACCAGCATGGTGCCAAGCCCCGGAAGCGCGAACAGATTCTCAACCACCATTACACCGGTGACCATCTGGGCGAACGTCAAACCGATCACCGACACCAATTGCGGTGTGGCAAGACGCAAAGCGACGCGCAATACCGCCTGTTTGCGGGTCATGCCGCATGCCATGGCCATGTCAACCGCCTGAGACGAGGCCTTGTCCCCCACGGCGGCACGCGTGTAACGCATAATGGACGCGCCTGCGGTAACGCCGGTGGCGAGCGCCGGAAGTATCAAAGAAGCCAACGCCTGCAAGGGCGCGCCCCAGCCATTATCGGGAAAACCTTGAGCAGGCAGCAATCCCAACAGTCCTGAACCGCGTGAGAACAGCAGAATCAACAGCAATCCGCCCCATAATGCGGGAATGGCGCCGGCAACAATCGCAATACCATGACAAAGCCCACGCAAGCGGGCATTACGGGTCAGCACAGCAGCGCAACCAAGCGGCAGGCCAATCGCCAATGCGATCAGCAAACTCACGATGATCAGTGGAAACGTTACCGAAGCACGAGACGCAACCTGTGCCGACACCGCTTTGCCTCCGATGGTGGACACACCAAGATCGCCATGCAGCAATCCCAGCATCCAATCGCCGTATTGTGCCACGTACGATTTGTCCAAGCCAAGTTCGGTACGAAGCGACGCGATACGTTCAGGGGCTGCGTTCGTTCCTGCGATCACCGCAGCCACATCGCCCGGCAGCATGCGCAACAGCACGAACACCAGAAGCGACAGACCGAACAGGGCCACGACGAACAGTCCCAGCCGTTTGACTACAAATCTCATAGTTGAACCACCATTGGTCTATCGCTCGATCCGTGCGTTTGCAGCGATACGCACCTATTCACCGTCATTACCCTATCCAACAATATCGCGCCAATGTGTGGCGGTGCCGCAACGATGCCGCTGCAAACACCGCCACACATCAGTTTTCATCACTTGTTTTCCGCCGATTTTCCATCGTTTTTCGTCGATTCACCGCGCCTTGGTGATCTGCCACAATGGCAGCACCGTCTGGCTCAGCTTGCTGGGGAATCCCTGCACGTTCTTGTGGTATGCCACCGTCACACGATAGCCGAACAGCCAGTCGGCGGGGGCATCCTCGCTTACTGCTTTCGCAGCCTGCTTCAGGTAGTTTGCACTGGATTCCTCATCGGTGGCGGCGAGCGCCTTGGCATACAGTTCTTGGGCTTGCTTGCCGTCGTAGTGGAAGTAGTAGTCGGGCGTGGTCCACTTGTAGAAGTCGTGGCTTTCGGCGTGGTCCACCAACGAAAGTTCATAGTCGCCGTTGGCGTGCACGTCTTGCAGCCATGTGGAGAATTCCACGTAGTTGATGCTGAGATCAATGCCGATTTTGGCGAGCTGGCTACGCAGTTGGTCGCCGAGTTCCGTGCCGTACGTGTTGGCGTAGGTGAGGGTGAGTTTCAGCGGATTATCGGTGGAATAGCCGGCTTCAGCCATGAGTTCCTTGGCTTTGTTCACATCGTACGGGTACAGGTCGGTCAAGTCCTCATAGCCCGGGTCCACGGATGGGATCGGCCCGCCGAGCGCATAGTCGACGTTACCGCGCGAAGCGATGATTTCCTCATGGTTGATGCCGTAACGGAGTGCCTGACGCACGCGCTTGTCGGCAAGCTTGCTGTTCGCGCAGTTGAAGGCGAGCACGTATTTGTCGCTGCCGTCCGCCGCGGACACCTGATACGTGTTGGTGTCAAGCGATTTGGCGAGCGTGGCGTTCACCGGGGAAAGCACGTCGACTTCGCCGCTTTTCAGCGCGTTGACGGCTGCGTTATCGTCGGTGAGGAATTTGATGATCACGTTTTCGGTTGCGGCCTTGTGTGCGCTTCCCCAATACTTCGGGTTGGCTTTGAGCGCCATTTTGCTGGCGGAATCGAAGGATTCCACCGTGTACGGGCCCGATCCGACGGCTTCGGTTTTCGCGTTGTATTCGGCGTCCTTATCGAACACCAGGCCGGGGCGTCCGGTCAGGTACCACAGCAGGTTGGAATCGGGGGTGCTGAGCGTGAGCTTCACGGTGTCGCTATCGACCGCTTCGGCTTTTTCGAGGCTTTCGACCTGATTGGCGTTGTAATACTGCTGTTCTTTGAGCTGGTTAATGGACCAGGCCACATCTTCGGCGTCCAACGTGTCTCCGTTGGAGAAGTTCATGTTCTCGTTGAGATGGAACGTATACGTTGTGCCGTCGTTGGAAATATCCCAGCTTTTCGCCAGTCCCGGCTGCACTTTGTTGTCGGAATCGCGCGACAGCAGTCCTTCGTACACATTGCCGATCAGCACCTGTTCGATCGCCGATCCGGACTGGTGGCGAATGTCGAGACTTACGGGGGCGAGTTTCAGTCCAATGGTCACGGTGTTGGAGGTGCCATTTTCCGCGGTATCGCTGGATGCGTTGTTGTTACGGAACACGACGACGCCCACAATGATGGCGACCACTGCGATCACTGCAATGATGGCGATGATCCACTTGTTGGGCCCCTTGGATTTCGGTGATTTGGCACGCGCGTTCAAAGTTGCGTCGGTGCTTGCCGAGTTTGCGGGCTGATTGTTGTGTTGTTCGTTCTTCTGTTCGGTTGCGTCGGCTTCGCCGTACGCACCTGAAGATTGCGACATGATTGCTCCTGTTTGATTATGTGTTTGTTCTGGTTGACCGCCTGTACGGGTCGATCACCAAAGTCTGATTCTACAATCCGCCATGCCCGCAGGATTCATCTGACGGCAATGCCGCAATGCCGCATGCCTCAGCCGGTTCGATATATACTTGACGCAGTTTTCGTAAGTCTTGCCAACGTCAAGGGAAGGACAATATCGGCTATGGCGCATATTCTTCTCGGCGTGACCGGCAGCATCGCCGCATTCAAGGCCTGCCATCTCGCCTCCGACTGGAGCAAGCAGGGACATGAGGTTCGCGTGGCCATGACCGCGGCCGCGCAGGAGTTCGTCACCCCGTTGACGTTCAGCTCGCTCACGCATACGCAGACGCGCACGTCCATGTTCGCAGCACAGCGCAATGACGGCGATGTTGCGCATACGCCATCCGATCCGCTGCATATCAATCACGTGGATGATGCGAAATGGGCGGACATGCTCGTCATCGCTCCTGCGAGCGCCGATATCATTGCGAAAATCGCATGCGGCATTGCCGACGACCAGCTGACAAGTACCGTGATTGCCTATAGCGAGGGACCGAAAATCCTATGCCCTGCCATGAACGTGCACATGTATGAGAATGCCGTGACGCAACGCAATCTCAATGCCTGCCGTGAACTCGGATGGACCATTGTGGAGCCGGGATCCGGTATGCTTGCCTGCCAGGATGTTGGCAAGGGGCGCATGGAGGAGCCTGCTGCGATCGAAGCTGCCGTAGCTGATCTGCTGCGTGCGAACCAGCCCGCAGAAACGTTGCCATTGCACGGATTGCATGTGCTCGTCACCGCCGGCCCCACACAGGAGCCACTTGATCCCGTGCGCTACCTCACCAATCATTCCACTGGAAAAATGGGCTATGCGATCGCCGAGCAGGCACGCGATATGGGCGCGGATGTGACGCTGGTATCCGGCCCTGTCACATTGAGCGCTCCCCGCGGCATTGATACGGTTCACGTCACCACCGCGCAGCAAATGTTCAACGCGGTGCAAGAGCATTTCACGCAGGCCGATTTGACGATTATGGCCGCTGCCGTCGGCGATTTCCGCCCGATTGAGCAGTCTTCGGAGAAAATCAAGAAGAACGGGCGCGTCAATATCGATCTGCGGCTCACTTCGAATCCCGATATTCTCGCATGGGCAGGCGCGCATAAAACCGCCGGTCAAACCTTGTGCGGTTTCGCCATGGAAACGCAGGATCTTGAATCGAACGCAGCGAAAAAACTCACATCCAAGCATTGTTCCATGCTGGTGGCCAACAATCTCAACACTCCCGGCGCCGGATTCGCGGTGGATACGAATGTGGTGACCGTGCTGAAACCCGGCGAAACCACCGACGAACCGATCATCGAGCATTGGAACAAGATGAGCAAGCAGGAATTGGCGGAACGCATCCTCACCGAATTGGCAGCGTTGCGCAATACCGAATCCGCTGAATCGCAAGCATCGTAACTATCAACCAACATCACAGGAAATAGCGTCAATACAGCAATCGTAAGGAGAATTCGACATGCTTCTGGTCGCAGTCGACATCGGCAACACCAATGTGGTGATCGGCTTTCTCGATGACGGGCATATCGCCGGCACGTATCGCATCACCACGAAGGCGAACCACACGTCGGATGAATATGGCCTGATGATCACGCAATTCCTGCGGCTGAGCGGCTATGCGCCGGGCGATGTGGACGATGTGATCATCACGTCGGTGGTGCCGAAGGTCATGCATTCATTCCGTGCCAGCATTGTGAAATTCCTCAATATCGATCCGATGATTGTTGGACCGGGAGTCAAAACCGGCATCAATATTCGCATGGACAATCCGCAGAATATGGGCGCGGACTGCATTGCCGACTGTGCGGGAGCCTACTACGAGTATGGCGGGCCGATTCTGGTGGCGGATTTCGGCACGGCCACCACATTCAACTATGTGACCGCCGATGCGTCGGTGATTTGCGGGCTCATCACCACCGGCATTCGCACAGGCGCGGCCGCCTTGTGGGATGCCACGGCCCAGTTGCCGGAAGTGGAAATCACGCGCCCCTCGTCGATTCTGGCGAAAAGCACCAGGCCAGCCATGCAGGCCGGCCTGTATTACAACTTCCTTGGCGGCATCGAACGTACGATCGCGCAATTCCATCGTGAAATCGACGAGGATTTCCGCGTAGTTGCGACGGGCGGATTAAGCCGCGTGTTCGCCGACGATACCGACATGATCGACATTTACGACCCTGATCTGATTTTCAAAGGCATGCTGCATATTTACGAGCGTAACGTACGATAGAAAATCTTATATTTTAGATATGTGCAATCTCAGTACATAATAATGATGGTTGTCTTGCTTTCAATCGAATACAAGACAACCATCATTATTTTTGTATTTTAAGAAAATACAAGCCTCTCCGAATTGCGTAGAACTTCATACACTTCTAAAACCAATTCGCCTTTTGATTTCTAAATTGAGGGATGTCGCTTTCTTGATAGGGATTATAAGTATTACGGTTACACCCAAACTCTTTTAATGCTTTTATTTTATTGTCCTCTGTCCATTCGACCAAAGAAACGCCGTCAAATTCCTCTATATCCCCATTATTCATTTCATTTTTGAAATACCATTCTACAATCGTTTGATTGTCTTTATGGAAGAATTGCCTGATTTCCCAAATTACCACTTTTCCACGGGTATTCCATTCCTGAAACCAATGCTTTACGGTTTTACGATTGCTATACTGGGGACACCAACTTTCTGTATAGAGGACATCTTCTGTAAAAATATCATCAATGCCCATATCTTTCTGATAAAGCCACATATCAAACCACAGTCGGATTATTTTTTCTCGTTCATTCATAATAGAAACACCTCGCTTGTTTACTTTCATTTTGTAGGCAGCATAATGGAAAATTCCGAACCCTTGCCCGGCTCCGAAACCACTTTGATATAGCCGCCCTGCCGCGTTACGATCTCGCGGGCCAGATACAGGCCAATGCCCACGCCCTGCTGTTCGTGTACTTCTTCCTCACGATAGAAGCGCCGGAAGATGGCAGCCTGATTGCTTTCGGAAATGCCCTTGCCGGTGTCGGTCACTTTGATCTCCACATACATTTCCCACAGCACCACCGACACAGCGATTTTCCCGCCTGCCGGGGTGTACTTCACCGCATTGTCCAGCAGGTTAAAGAGGGCTTCGGATGTCCACTTGCTGTCATGGGAAACGGTCAAATCCTCCGGGCAGTCCACGGACACGGCGATTTCCTTTTTCTCCGCTGCATACACGATCCCACTCATGGCCTGCGCCACGGTATCAAAGAGGCGGCCCGATTTCTTATCCAACTGGATCACGACCGTTTCCAGCCGGGAGGTTTTCACAAGGGCTTGAAAGAGAAAGTCCAGCTTATCCGTCTGGCTGCGGATTCCCCGGATAAAGTCGGTGCGCTCCGCCTCGGTCATAGGCTTTTCCAGCAGGGTGTCCGTCGCCATTTTCAGATTGCTTACCGGCGTTTTCACCTGATGGGAAATATCCGATACAAGGGTCTGTAACTCCTGCCGTTCCTCGTCCACCCGGCGGCGGTTCTCCTGCATGATCTGGTAAAGCCTTGCCAGCCGGTGTCCGATTCTGGCAAGCTGGGTTTCGCTGTCCTCCGGGCGCTGGGGCGCTTCATTCCCGGCGATCATGTGGTCTAAAGTCTGGCACAGGTCAGCGGTAAACTGTGACAACCGCTTTCCAAACGCCTGCGTCAGTACAAAAATCCCCACAAGGGCGCACAAGCAGCGGCGCCCCGCCCGTCAGCAGCACCGCAACCTGTTTTGTCACAAGAAACAGGGCTATGGTGATCCCGGACACGGAGAGGACAACCCTATTGCCACCCGGCCAAACAGCCGCTTTACTGAGAGGTTTTGAAACTTCATTTTGCCTCGCCTCCCGTCCATCGATACCCCATGCCGTAAACGGTCTTAATGTAGGGTGCGCCGCCGTCGGCTTCGATCTTGCTGCGAATCCGGCTGATGGAGGTTGTCAGGGTGTGTTCGTCCACAAACCTTTCGTCTATATCCCACAGCTTTTCCAAAAGCTGCCCACGGGTCAGCACTTGCCGGGGATTTTTACGGAACAGGTTCAGCATTTTGTACTCCATCGGGGATAGGGTCAGGGGCTTGCCGTTTAGGGAAGCCGTCTGCTCCGAGAAGTCCAGAAACAGCCGCCCGTCGTCGTAAATGTCCTTGGCCGGTTTGTGGTGTTCCAGCATGGCGAACATGGCTTTGATTTTCCGCTGCAAGGCCCCGATCACAAAGGGCTTTGTGATGTAGTCCACCGCGCCCACCTCATAGCCCCGTATCTGGTCGCTCTCCTGATCGTTGGCGGTCAGGAAAATCACAATGGTGTCCGGGTGCTGGGGCTTTATCAGCTTGCACAGCTCAAAACCGTTGCCGTCCGGCAGGTTGATGTCCAGCAGCACTAAATCAAATTCCCGCTGGCGGATGGCGTCGGCTGCGGTTCTGGCATTTAGGGCAGAAGTCATGCCATAGCCGTCTGCGGTCAGGTTATAGTCTGACATCTTATATGAATAATTAATATTTATTGAATAGTGAAGCCCTGATTGGCTCCATATTCCTTCAAATCCTTCTGCCACAGCGCAATACCGC
>CAUFQQ010000017.1:0-19166 GCA_959028125.1 uncultured Bifidobacterium sp.
GACCACTGGTATCAGAAACTCGGCGAAGTCGCGCCAGGCATCCAGATCGACCGGATGCTCAAGGACGTCAACTCACGCAAGACCAGCCTCATGCATGTGGACGCGGAATGCGAGGACGACATAGCCCAACTGTTGCTCGGCCAGCTCGCCGACCTCACCAAGCTCGCCGGAGACGCGGACGAATATCTGGACCGTCAGGCCCGCATGGCGATGGCGAACACGGCCCACGCGCACACCGTATGGAAACGCACCAATGTGCGCGCCGAAGCCGAACGGCTCCTGCGCGGAGTGCGCATCGACCCGACGCAACGCGTCATTGTCGCCAACAAGATCGCCGACAAGGCACTCAGCCAATGCGTCAAACTCACACCCGACCGGTACCAGGTGCCGAAAGATGCGTTGGACAATCTGAGCATCGCCACCCGGCAAGGGCAAAGCGTGTTCGAGGACGCCGACCTCGACAAGTACACGACGGTCGATGTGCTCCAAGCCGAACGGTACATGATCGAAAGCCTCGACAAGACCGTCCAGCTCGGATACGCGCCCGGCGAGGGAAACCAATGGCTCGACCAGTGGAACAAACAGATGAACGCGCAGGGCGGCTATCCGCTCGCGTCAGACCAGCAGAAGGCCGCCGCATACGTGTTGGAGAACCCGCGTCTGGTCAGCAGCATCATCGGACCGGCGGGCACGGGCAAGACCACCACCATGAAAGCGGTCGCCCAGGCATGGCAGGCGCGATATGGTTCTGGCAGCGTCATCGGACTGGCCACCAGCAAAAAGGCGGTGGGCGAATTGAAAGGCAGCATCGGATGCGAAAGCATGACCATCGCGAAGCTCCTGACCATCAACAATCCCGAACGGATCATGGCCGCCATCCAACGCGAGGGCATGCTCCAACAGCGGTTGTGCAACGCGTCCAACCCATTGGAACGACTGTTCGCTCGCATACACATCGCGGCCCAACGCGTCATGGACACGTCGGACACGATCAGGCCGAACCAGCTGATCATCGTGGACGAGGCCGGCATGGTCGACACCAGGAACCTGCAATGGGTCACCAGACTGGCGGAATCACGTGGCGCGAAAGTCATACTCACCGGCGATCCGAAACAGCTCGACTCCGTTTCCGGTGCGGGCGGCATGCTCGGCTACGCCGACCGGCACGACAAGTGCGCGCGGTTGACGAGCCTGTGGAGATTCACTTCGAAATCCGAGAAATGGGCGAACGATCCGGACGGGCCCGCATCCCGGCGACGGTGGGAGGGCGAGGCGGAAGCGACGCTCCGATTGCGTGAGGGCGGAGACCGTTTGGACGAGGGAAGCGTCGACAAGTGCCGTCAGCTCGTCGACGAATACATGGCGCACGACCGGATCCATTGGGGAGAGGACC
The DNA here is from genome assembly GCA_959028125.1 of uncultured Bifidobacterium sp. Classification (GTDB taxonomy): domain Bacteria; phylum Actinomycetota; class Actinomycetes; order Actinomycetales; family Bifidobacteriaceae; genus Bifidobacterium. Next base: position 1,394 of record CAUFQQ010000017.1, read on the forward strand.
TGGACATGGAGGAGGACGCGTACCAGATGTGCGTCAAATGGCAGGCGCTCGGCAAGTCCACGCTTCTGATCGCCGGCACGAACGCGCAGGTGCGCGACATCAACCAACGGTTCATCCTCGAACGCCGCGCCCAAGGCAAAAGTGAAAGCGACCCGGCCAAACTCTGCCGTCTGCGTGACAATCTCTCCGTCGGCTTGGGAGACCAGATCGTATGCCGCGTCAACGCGAAGAACATACTGGACCGGTCCGGCAGAAGCATCGAGAACAACATGACGTTCCGGATCATCGCCGTCGGTAAATCCGGCGCACGATGCATGAACCTCGCGGACGGCGTCATCTGCGACATCCCACGCGACTGGCTCAGAAAATCATGCGAAGCCGGATACGCGGCCACCGTCCACCGCAGCCAAGGCATGACCGTGGACCGTTGCGCCGCGGTGTTCCCATCCGACGCGAACCTTCCATGCAACCTGCAATACGTCGCCGGCTCACGCGGCAAGGAGGAAAACCATTTCCTGTTCGGCTGCAAAAGCGAAGAGGAACGCCACGTCGATCACATGCTCACCGGCGCGGAAGAGGATCCCCGCGAGATAGCCAGAACACGCATGCTCGACGCGTTATTGACCCACACGGAGGTCATGACCGCGACCGAAACCATGGAACAGGAATACAAGGACCGGTACGATCTGAAACGACTGTTGCGCGAACACGATTACGCGGCCGGACTCATCGCCGGCCCCCACCTGCTCGCCATGCTCGGCAAATCACATGACAAGAGGACCGTGGACAAGATCAAACGCAGTCCAAGCTTCGAATGGCTTCGCGGAGTCTGGTCCCGTGCCTACATGACCGACGCGAAACGGGCGACCGCGATCATCAGCCAAAGCCTTGAAAAGAAACCACGAAAACTCACCGTGGAAAAAGCGGAACAGGCCGCCATTCGCGCGGCACGCGGTATGATGCCTGAAGCCGGCACGGAAACGGGCGACGCGTTCACGCTCGACATGGATGCCAAAACCGACATGGTCGAAATGGTCCGACGCATGATGGATGAGACCGGCATCCCATACCGCGAGGAGCCGGCCCTGGATTCCGGCCGCGGCCGGTTCACCATGGACGAACGGTACACGCCGGCCGTCCAAGCCATGCTCGACGCGCACATGCAATCCCGCGACGACATCGACCAATCCATGTTCCCCGAATGGGAGTTCCTGCGCAAAACCGCCCGCGGAATCATCAATGATGATCCCGATCTGAAAAAGAAGAACCGTCCCGTGGAACCCGACTGGGCGGCCACCATCGCGGGACGGTTGAACGCGGGACTCTTGGACCGGGCCAACGGCAGCGTGCATGACAACTGGATTGGTGGCATCCTGCCGCCAATCCGCTCCCGCAAGCATGACGCGGTCCTTGACGTGGTACGTCAGAACAAACGGATCATCGAAACCAAGATCGGCAGTCTAGAACAGGAGGCCCGCCATTCCGGGCAGGCATGGGTCGGCCGAGTACTCGCCGCCGCCGGAGACTCCGACAAGCATCTCCTACGCGACGTGGCCGTCTACCGGGCCATGTGGGGCGTGGAGGACGCCGACAGTCCACTGGGGGAGAGACCTCCGGCGGAAAGCGGCAGGCAGGAACAGCATTGGGCCAACCTCAACGGACGCATCAACCACACCTTCACCACGGTCAAGGCCACGAAAACGCAACGCATGCAGGCATACCAGCCGATACAGGACAAGCCGCACGTGGAACAGACGACACTGGAAACCGGTCACGAAAGGATGACGACATGGCAGACACCATTCCAGGATTCCTCAAAACCCTCACAGAATGGGTTGTCTCAGTAAGCCAATGGTTCGATGGCTGGGACATCACGCTACTGGTGCCGGCGCTCATCATCCTCACGGTGATCGCCGGCGTGACCGGCCGCGCGGCCGTCGGTCCGAGACTCTGGATGCAACTCGTCTGGGGGACGGTGACCGTCATCTTCGGTCTGATCGAAGTCGCCATCATCTGGACCATCATCGCCCGTTACCTGCCGGTCGCAGACATGGGCACGCTCATCCAGAACATGCTACAACGTAAGCCGCTGCTCGTTACCGAGTAAGCGGAGGAACGGTCCCGCTCGAAGAGGCTGTGGGCTTGGAGAAACTCGGAGTGAAGGTTCCAACGCTCACGCTAACCATGGAATGACCTTTTATGTTTTGCAGCAATATGTGCTGCAAAACATAAAAACAGTCCTGATTGAAGAATCAAACCAATCCACACGAATCAGGAAGAACTGTTCGCAGCTCCTCCAATCCAATAGGCGAATAGATTCATTAGACTTTCCCCATCGAGTCCAAATCTGCCGGTCTGGATGATTTCATTTTTCATGACCTCATACTGTTCCGCGAAACATAATAATGCATTGATATTTTGCGGCATGCGGAGTTCTTTTTGGCTCACTTTCTTCGTCTTTGCTAAGAAGTGTGCCACTGTATCCCGCATCGCATTCTGGACGGTCGAGATGCGCCGCCATCATCCAGACCATGGGACCCGCCGTGCGGACTCCTTTTTCATTCTCCAGTTCCTGCAAAAAGGCTTTCCCGACATGAACGATGATATCGGCTAACAGGGGAGTGCCGATTGAGGCACTGCTAACCTCTCCCATTCTTCATGGCAAACAAGAAGTCTTTTGGGAGAGCCGAAACCGGCGGGGTGGTCTCATTTCCATCCCCCGACCAAGCGTTGGGCCGGTGGAATGTCGTTCATGGTCGGACACCATAGAATATAAACAATCTAAACGTATATAAAACATTATATGTTTCTATAAAGCTCTATGAAACAATATAGATGAATCATGCTTGAGTCTTTCCGACTTTTGTTGTACCATTTTCTGTACATGTAATTGTCGTTTAAGGAGGATGGCATGGTCACGGCGGTCGCGTACACCAATTTCCGCAAGGATCTGAAATCATATCTACGTCGCGTGAACGATGACGCGGATATGCTTCTGATTACCAACAAGGATCCAGGGGACAACGTGGTGGTGATGAGCGCCGATGATTACGATTCGCTTATGGAGACATTGCGCGTTTACCAGAATCCCGGATTGTTCGATAAAGTCCGCCGTGGCATGGCACAGGTACGCTCAGGTTCCACCGATTCACATGATCTGGTCGGAGAGTGATAATGCTGCGTTGGACTGATGACGCGTGGAACGATTACCTGTATTGGCAGGTTCAGGATAAGAAAACCCTCAAGCGGGTAAACGCGCTGATACGTGATGCGATGCGTTCTCCATTCGCGGGTCTCGGTAAGCCAGAGCCGCTCAAATGGGAACTGCAGGGTGCGTGGAGCCGCCGCATCGATTCCGCAAACCGTCTGGTATACATGATTGAGGACGGCGACTTGTGCATTCTGTCCGTCCGTGACCACTATTGAGAACGCGGTGGCTCTGGTCTCGGCAAGCTTTTGGCGTAAGACTCTGCTCGATAAGGCTGTGGGGTTGGAGGAACTTGGCATGGAGGTTCCGACGTTCGTGTTGACCATGGACTGATCTTTTTATGTGTTGTGGCAGTGTAATCCACAACACATAAAAAGATCAGTCCACCATATGTTGTCCGCTTTTGCTTGACTTCCTAGTTTAATTGAGTTCGTGAGTTGCTATGCCGGCAGATGTCTCATTATCCACTGATGGATCGGGCTCTGGTAAAGGATCGCTCTGCGTACTTTGGACGGCAAAATAAGAATCTCGCAGGTTTTCCAATTCTATAGGCGAATTGAAAAGAGCCTTTTCCATAAAACGACGAAGAGGAGCCGGATCCTTGAAGTCGGGGTCGAAAGTATTGTCAAGTACAAGAGCGTCTCGGAAATATTGGGCGTTGGACGCGAAAGGCTCATTGCCGATTATGAATCCAAGCTGTCTGAGGTACAGTATCGCGAATACAGCAGTCGTTCGAGTGTTTCCTTCACGGAATGGATGAATTTGCCATACTCCAGAAATGAATCCAAATGCAGAGGAAGCGATTTCATGCCTGCCGATTTGGGGATACTTGGCCTGTCGTCCTTTTTCTTGACCGAAATCATAATCCAGCATCTCTCCAATCAGATGGAAGGGAGCGTAAGAAACTGAATCTCCTTGAAGAACCGGCTCCTTTTTGGTCAGATTGACCTGCCTCCACTGTCCAACCCAATCATTTTTGAATACGCCGTCAAAAAGATGACGATGAATCTGCCTGAGCATCGGGGGAGCGAAGACGAATGATTCAGTCTGGAGGAGGGAACTGATTCTGGTGGATACGATGTCAGCTTCAAAATGCTCCGCCTCTTCACTCTCCGCGGAATGGTATTCACGTAGACGATGCTCGACTTCGGCATAGGAGGCTTTTCCCGAAATCTGCTCCTTGGACTGTTCTATAGCGTAGTCTGACGGGGTAAGTCCGTCCGCAGCCTGCAGACCAAAGCCAATATCCCAAGCGTTGGAGCGAGTCGCCGGGGTTCCCTCATCGGTTGATACATAATATACGTCTTCAGGCAGCAAACCAGAGTCCTTTCATGCCAGGCAGGTGAAATCGTCTGTCGAACAATTCGAGTATATCCCCAGTATCTAGTGATTATTTGACCCTTCTTTAGTCCGATCATCCTGTTCAATGGCGTGGTAGATATCCACCGCCGTCATGCCCTTGAGCTGCCCGTGAGGAAATTCTCCCGCGAAACTGAACAAGGACGTGAACGGGACGTTAAGGGCGTCGCAAATCAGAATTGCCTCATCGATAGTCATCTTTCGCTCATGGGAGACAAGCCTGCGCAAACTGTGGTATGGCATGCCACAATCGGGATGCTTGCTGTGGATCAAAGTCAGAAGTCCGTTTACGCTGAGGTGTCTGTCCTTCAGGATCTTCCTCACATTGTCCATGGCGATGCAGGTGATTGAAAGAGAGGGCGGGGAAGTGTGCATGTGATGTCCTACTTCTTTTTCCTGTTCAGATCGTCGAACGACAATCCGATCCCGTACTGCCGGTCCGGCACGAGACGCGCGTCGAACGTTTTGCCCGCCTTCGACTTCAGGCCGGACACTTTCGGACGTTTGCCCTCCAACGTGCGGCGGACCATGCTATCGGTCAGCTTCTTGCCGAACTTCTCCGCGAAGATCTTGTAACCGCAACCCTCGCTGAGCTTCCAGGCACCGGCATCATCCTTCACTCTCTTGTTCGACGAACACTGCCAGACGCTCCCGGTCTTGACGACGGGCTTGCCGCAACGCGGGCAGGGTCCGAACGACTCACGTTCGCCGGCCTGCCGGACCAATTGCTGCAGATTGTCCCGCCGGGTCATTTCCATGACCCGCCCGGGCATTGCCGCGCATGCCGTGCGGATCTCGTTCAGAAAGACCGTCTCGTCGCCCTTGCCTTGTTCGATGTCGGCAAGGCTCTGCTCCCATTGCGCGGTGAGTTTCACGTCCTTCAACTCGTCGATGGCGACACCGACGAGCATCCGCCCGGCGGGAGTACTGCGTAGCTGCTTGCCCTTACGCTGCAGGTAGCCGCTTTTGACCAGGCTCTCGAGAATGCCGGCGCGGGTCGCGGGCGTGCCGATGCCTCCCGAATGGCTCGTGTCGTCATCCAAGGCGGCTTTCAGGTCACTGTCCGCGACGAAACGGCTCGCATGCTCCATGGCGGACAGCAGCGTGGCCTCCGTGAACGGTTTCGGCGGCGATGACACGCCCTCCGTAAGAGACGGTGCGCCGGACTGGGGGAGAGGACCCTTCCCCAGGGAGTCGGGTATCCGATTCACAGGCTTCTTCTCCGCATCGTCCGTTCGCGACGTGCCCTCGATGGCGGTCCAACCCGCCTCGACGGTAACGTCGCTCGAAGCGGACAGCGGAACCCGTTCCATGGAACCGTCGGCATGACGCTCGTCCAACACGGCTTCGACCTTCACCGTGTCGTGGACACGGTCCGTGGCGCAGGCCGACCACATGCGCGTCAATATCACGGCTATGACCTCGCGCTCCATGTCCGTCAGGTCATGCTGGAACACGTCATAGGTGAGGCGTCGTGTCGGAAGGATCGCGGTATGCCCTTGGACCTTGTCGTCCGCGACGCACCTCATCGGATAGAACTCTCCGGCGGAATACAGGTCGTGGACCGCCTCGACAGGTTTCTGGTCCAGGAAACCCAACGCGTATTTCGGCTGCAGGAGTTCCTTCAACCCGTCCACGTCATCATGGGTTATGTATTTCGAATCGGTACGCGGATAGGTCGCGACCTTCATCTCGTACAAATGCTGCAGACAGTCCAACGTCTGTTCGGCGGTCAGCCCGTGCCGTTCGCTCATGGCCTTCTGCAAGCCGGTCAGGTCGAACAGGGTCGGCGGCTTCGCATGCTCGCGGCGCCGTCTCACCTCCAGGATCTCCGCGGGAAGCCCCATCGCGTCGGCCAGTATGCGGCGTGCCATCACCTGGTCCTCGATCTTCCCGCTTTCGAGCGTCCAACCATCCATCGGCACGATAAGACGCCAGAACGGTGTCGGCTTGTGTGATTCGATGGCGAGATCACGTTGAACGACCATGTTCAACGTTGGCGTACGCACGCGTCCGAGCGACAGGCTCCGATGCCATGCGAGCGTGTGCGCACGTGACGCGTTCATACCGACCAGCCAGTCGGCCTTCGCCCTCGCGTCGGCCGCTACCGCCAGACCATCGTAATCGGATGCGGGACGCATACGGTTCCACGCGTCACGGATGGCCTGCTCATCCAATGACGCGACCCACAGGCGCAGGGACGGTTTGGAAACCTTCGCGGCCATGAGGATACGACGGAATATCGCCTCGCCCTCACGGTCCGGATCGCACGCGTTGACCAGTTCGGTCACCTTGTCGGATCGAAGCAGTTCGACGAGGGAACGGTAGCGTTGCGCCGCGCCCTTCGCGCCGCTCAGACGCCAACGCCATGACTTCGGGTCGATGGGAAGGGAGTCCATCGTCCACTTATGCGCGGACCAGGGCATGTCCGAATACTCCTCCGGGTCAGACAATTCGACCAGATGGCCCTGCGCCCACGAGATGAGCGCCCCTCCGGCCGACACGTATCCGTCACCCTGCCGCACACCGCCCAACGCCTGCGCGATGGCGAAGGCCACGGAACGTTTCTCGGCGATCACAAGACGCAATTCAATTCCTTCCCGATATCGAATGGTGCGTTTCTTCCACACGCATACCAACCGATATCGATTTTTTCGCCCGCGAAAAAAAATATCGGCAGCGAAAAACACGGTGGCGTGTGAACGGAAAAGGAAGACGGGAAAGACCCGTCGGAAAGGAACCGTCATGGTTGACATCGGCCACAAGTCCGATCTGCTGCGCATGGATCATGACAGGCTCATGGAATTGGTTGACGGCATGTTCGACTGGCATTCCCCATAGGAACTACAGGCGGCCTACCCGAACATCGGATACGGTACCGCGTCCGCCCTCGCGAAGATCGAAACGAATCCCGCACTATCCGAAGAATTCGACCGTTCGATCGCGCCATCCGCGAGCGACACAGTCGCATTCATGAGATCGGTGCCGCTGCCGACATAAGCAAAGAAAGAAGCCAAGAGTTAGAGCGCCTATCCAAACTCCAATTGCTTGAGGGTTACTCAAATCTTGACTTCGACATTATTGTACGCCGCCCAAAATGTCTTGCCAACCAGTCATTCGCCAGCTCCCATGGGTCCGAAACGGAAGCAAGTGAAGCGTGCGTATCAAACAATCCCACCTCGACCAAGAGCAAAAAGGAATGAATATGAAAAAACCGACTTTGGAACAGATGAAGGCATGGCGCGACAAAGCAACCGAACGGCTATCGGTTCTCGCCCGAAACAACGCCATCGAAGAGCCGATCGAGATCGGCGAGGAATGCTACCAGCTCGGAGATGACTGCTGCAAGCCCGACGGATACGGGCAATTTTGTTGGGTGACCGAAGACCAGTTCGACTCGGTGCTTCCGCCGGGAATCGAACACGACCGGTACGTCGCCATGACGAACACCTTCGACTTCGATGGCGAGGCCAAGGAATGGGCCGATAACTGGAACGATCCGGAATATTGGGATGATGCCGCAGACGAGGCATTGGGGGACGGTCAGGCCGACGGAGCCTACTGGACAACACGCGACGAGGATCCGGCCGACGCCAACAGCGCCCGCGCCCTCGCCGCGTCGCAGATCGCCCTCGAACTGGACGGCGACCATCTCATCGAACGCACGCCGGAGAACATCGGACTATTGCATGACATCGTCGACACCGTCCACGACACGGATCCGGAAAGCAACCTCGGATACTACCGCGCCTGGCCATCCATGACGGCATGCGAAACCATCGGAGAGCATCTGACCGACGGTGAGATCACGGAGAAAGCCACGTACGGCGGATGGAATCCCGACAGGGACCCATATCTGAGGGTCAACAAGGACGGCGACTGGGTCGGCATGAGCCAGGATGAGGCGGACCGGCTCGTATGGGACAACCGGAAGACGATTCTGAAAAACGTCGGAGCCTACGCCGATGACATGCCGGACGACCTCACCAATCGCGTCTGCGCCATGGACGAACGCGCGGCCGCTCCAACCCCGGCCCCCGACCCATGGATCGGCGTCGACATGGACGCCCTGTTCGGATCCGACGGCCCAACCCTTCCCGATCCCGACCCCGACCCCGGCATCGACCCGAACGCTATCAACGGGCCTATGGGCCCCGGAATCGGAATGTGAGCTCCAACCATGCCATCCATCGATATGGAACGGTTCCGCGAGGACATCAACCGGTACCGGTTCGAAACCGACACGACATGGACCGCGCTGGCCGAAAAAGCCGGCGTGAGCCCGGCAATGTTCACCCGCCTCAAAAAAGGGTCGATCGTCACCCTCGAAGCATTCGCGCAGCTTTGCGCATCATGCCGACTCAACCCCATCGACTACATGCCGGAACTCCAAACGGCACAGGAACACGAAACAGCAAAGGAGCGTCCAATGGAAGAAACGAAGAGACTCAGCATCGACGGCAAGGAATTCACCATAAGGGACGTGGACATACGGTCCGGCTCGGCCTGGGCGAACGGTCCACGTATCAGCGACGCGGAACTGCCCGACGGGCAAGTTCTCGGCAGCATCATGCCATGGCACGGCGAATGGCTCTGGCGTCTCGCCGGAGAGGACTGGCAACGGACGAAACCGGCCGAAGGACCCATGGCCGCATACACCGGCCAGGAACCGAACCGTCTATCGGCCATCGACAACCTACTGCAAGCCATCGAGGACCGGTATTCCGACACAAACACCGACCCATGGGCGTCCATGACGGACGCCGCCTCCACCACTCCGGACACCGTGGGACAAACCACGCCGGAACCAGTCGGAGACCCCTGGTCTCTAATCCCCTCGGATGATGCCGGGCTTCCCATGCCGAACCCTGGCATCGACCCGGGCGCCGACATCACGGCGAATACCGGAATCGGCATATGAGAGGACATCTCATGAACGACGACGAGACCTTGGAAAACAAGACAACGAATCACGAGCCGGAAGCCGTGAAACGAAAGAAGGCGGAAAAGCCACGACCGGTCTTGGACGACCAGTGGAGGCCGCCAATGTTCCTGAACCCATGGGCGCGCGCGTTCGACGGCGACAGTCTGCCGGATGAACCGTTCATGGGCAGCAACAAAAGACCGAAACAACTCTCCGACATGCTCCCAGACCCCAACCCGGCGTGGTCCGCGGAAGAGGACGGCCGGCCGCAGTGCGCGCCGGAAATCATGCGATGAACACGAAAGGAAACGCACATGACGAACAATGACGAGGACACTAGCCGGCAGGCGGAATCCCTCTGGCGGTCGGACGATTGGGCCGACCTGCGGTGGGCGCGCGAACACTCCACCCCGCAGCAGATCGCAAGGCACCTGCTCGACCCGCAGTGGCGGAACCGCGACTACAACGCGTTGGACGAGCTCGTGGAGATGACCCATGACGCGGACCTTTCCAGCCTCTCCGAGGATGATCTGGAAACCCTCGCGGCAAGCAGCCTGCCGGAACTGCGCCAATCCGTCATCCGCTACAAGGACACTCCGGCGCGACTGCTCGAAGACATGGCCCGCACCGAAAGCAACACAAGACTATTGCAGATGCTCGTCGAATCGGGCAGACTCAGCCAGAACACCATCGACCTGTGCTGTTGGAACCAGACGGACAGCCGATTGGCGGCGAGCATGCTGCCGAAGGCCTCAGACCATCTGCTGGTCCGGCTGAGTGGACGAGACTGGTGGCCGTCCAGAAAGAACGCCGTCGAATCCGGCAGACTCGACAGGGCTCGACTGTCCGAAATGATCGAAAAGGAGAACCATCCGGACGTCGTCTCGGCCCTGATCGGTACGGGCGAGTTCGACATGGACGGCGAGGCCAAGGCCATCAGGCGCGTCATCACCTCACCTGATCTCCTCACGGCGTACACCAATCCGATGGGCCGCCGGTACAATCTCGACCGGCCCGGCAGGGAGGTCGTCCGACAGGCAGCGAGAACAATGCTGGAACACGCGCCCATAGGGCTGATTCTCAGCATGCCCGACGACGACAACGAAAACTGGCGCACACTCATCGACACGGCGGCCACGGAATACGCCGACGAAATCAATCCGAACATGCTCGGCCTCATCGCCCAAGCGGAAGGCAACAATCAGACCAAAACCATCCTCGGCGAACGACTCGGGAAAGACGCGCTGTCTGGAACCGACGAGAACCAGACGCCGACGGCATCCCCCGGAACCGGCGGAACGTACGGATTCAACCTGCGACTGCTCGGACGGCTCAAGGCCGACGTCGACTATTTCCTCGGACCATCCCACGCGGAGAAATACCTGTGGGCAGGCAGCGTGGACGCGCAGATAGCGAAACTCCGTGAGATCGACGGAAACATCAGACCGGAAGACCGTCCCGAATGGTTCACCACTGAATGGATCGACCAGGCAGAACAGGCGATGGGGACGCCGGCCGACGGTGGGATCGAAGACGCCCTCGACGCCGCATTGTCCGGCCAGTACGCCGCGTTCGAGAACGCGATCATCGGATACATCGACGCGCATGACCCGGACGCGGGGACAAGCGAGAACGGCGCGAGCCAATTCGCCGGATACGAGATCACCGACCGTGCTGGAAACGACTCGCCCACGTCCTACCGACTCGACTGGTTCGATGACGAGGGTCTGGTGCACGAAGGCCCCAAGGTCACTGTGAAGGAACTCACGCGAATGAGGGAGGGCATCTTCGGCAGTCCGGACTCCTGGGACTCCTTCGGCACGACACCTTCCACGTCCTCCGCCGCGGCGTCCGACGTGGACTTCGACTCCCAGGAACGTGAGCTCGCCGCGCAGATCATCATGCAGGAGGGCGGCACGCGCCAGGAGGTTCGCGAGCAGTTCACCGACGAGGAACTCGACCGTATCGCACGCGACGAGATGGGTGCCGGGACTCCGGAGGAAGCGGACGCCACGAAGGAAAAGGGTGTTTCCGACGGCGGGAACGGCCTGACGACGAAGAGCGTTCCTACGTCCGGCGGGCCGGCGCGGCCGACGGTAGCGGCCACCATGGAAGCGGAGCAGTTGGCCTTCGACTTCGATGACATGCCGGCTGAACTTGACTTCCCGCAAATTCAAGAGGAAAATAATAGCCAAACGAAATTAGACATGGTGTCTAATTTGGACTCTTCCCGTGAAACGGAAGAAAACGATGCGAGAAAGGAGACGACCCGAAATGACGGTCAGGTACTGCCCTTACCAGGGGGTCAAGAAGATGAGGTACCTGTTCATGGCGGAGCATCTGCCGGAACAGCTCAGGGAGCTCAAGAGACAGGGGATGCCGGCGTTGGACGCCTACATGGACCAGGTCCAGAAGGACTACGGCCGGACGATCACCGAGTACGTCAACCATTGGGGCAAGACGCACCAGCACCTCAAGCAGCCGGGCAACTGGGACCCGTGGTTCAAGGGACTCAAGATGGCGGAGCATCAGGCCGAGGAGATCGCCATCAGGAACGTGGTCGAAGCCCTCTGACCCACATCGACCGCGGCCTGCTCGACCCGGATCTGCAGGCCACGGGATCCAGCCTCGAACGCGCACGCGCGAACGTGTGCGCCATCGAGGTGCTGCGCGACCTCGACGACAGTGGCCGCGAGCCCACCGACGACGACATCCGCGCCCTCGCCGCGTACGCGGGCTGGGGCGGCGCCCAGAAGGCGTTCGAAGAAGACGGCGCCGATCCGGCGTGGAGCGAGATCAACACGCGTCTTGGCGAATTGCTTACCGACGCCGAATACGCGGACGCGCGCAGCAGCACGCTCACGGCCTTCTACACGCCACGACCCGTCGTGGACGCGATGTGGCAGGCCCTCGGCAAGGCCGGTTTCGGCCAGGATCCGAAACACCCGGACATGGTGTTGGAACCCGGTTGCGGAACCGGCAACTTCATCCGCTCCACACCGGCCGGATCGTCCTACGGGTTCACCGGCATCGAAGCCGATCCGATCAGCGCCGGCATCGCACGCCACCTGTGCGCGGACGACGACATCATCAACAACAGGATGGAACGGACCGGACTGCCCACGGACGCGTTCGACCTCGCGGTCGGCAACGTGCCGTACAGCGACGCGATCAGGATAGACGGCACCGTCATCCACGACTGGTTCATCCAGCACAGTCTCGACGCGGTGCGCCCCGGCGGTCTCGTCGCCGTGCTCACCAGCCGGTACACGCTCGACAAGAACACGTCGAACATGCGCCGCGACCTCGCCCGCAAGGCCGAACTTGTCGCCGCATGCCGCCTGCCCAGGGAGACGTTCGACCGGCAGGCGGGCACCGAAGTGGTCTCCGACATCCTGATCCTGCGCAAACGTGACGAGCCGCTGGCCGAAGCGGACGCAGCGTGGACGGACACCACCGAATTCCGCGACGGCGTCAACGCCAACAGACTGTTCGTCGACCATCCCGAATACGTCGCGGGAACCATGGCCATAGGCTCGGGGCCGTTCGGCCCGCAGATCGACGTCACCGGAACCGGCGACATCACCCGGTTGGGAGAACAGGTCGAACGCATCCTCACCGGCCAGCTTGAACAGCACGGCATCGACCTGCACGACAGGCTCGGCGAACGTGCCAACGAGCCGATCGTCGTGCCCGACAAGACCCAGCAGGCGGCCATGCGCTATATGGTCGACGCGAACGACCATATCTGGTACGGCGACATGAACGGCCAGATCGTACCCGCGCACTCCCGCGTCGCCAAGGGAGGGGACAGGCGCATGGCCTCCATGCTGCGCCTACGCGACCAGGCGGAACGCCTGCTCGCCGTCGAACGCGACCCGGACACCACCGACGACGCCGTCGCCCAAGGCATCAGGGAACTCGACGAAGCATACGACCGGTTCACCGCATCCTACGGCAGGCTCAACTCCAAAGAGAACCTGCGCGTGTTCGACCCGAACAATTCCGATCCGAGCCTCAACCAGCTCTACACGTTGGAGAAAACCGGCTCCGACGGTTTCGAAGCCAAAGGCGACATGCTCTCCAAGAGGGTCGTCACGCCCATGCCTCCCATGCCGGAGCATGTGGACGAACCCGTCGAAGCGCTGGCCGTCAGCCTCGACCGCGTGGGACACGTGGACCTCGACCTCATCGGCCACCTGCTCGGCACCCGGGACGATCTCGAAACCGTCGCACGGCTCGGCGACCTCATCGTCACCGACCCGGACGACGGCACTCCACTGCCGGCGGACGAATACCTGTCCGGCGACGTGGGAGGCGAACTCGACCATGTCGACGGACTATTGCGTGCCATGGTCGACGAGCCCGAACAGGAACGTGTACGCGCATGGCTCGCCGAAAACGGGATACAGGCCATAACACCGCCCTCGCGCGTGGAAAGCTGCCGTAGGGAACTCATCCAGGCAGGAGCATGGCAGAGCGCCACCGACCCGATCCACGCGAACAAGTCCGTGGCCGAAGCCCCATGGTTCTCCAATGAGTTCAAAGAGTACGGACGCGGACAGAGAAGGGCCTTCGCCTGCATGTTCCTGGATGATTGCAAGCCCGGCGTGGAACTGCTCGACAAAAACTGGAACGCCCAACAGCCCAAAGGCAACAGTCTGTTCTACGAGGTCTTCGACAGCGGCTGGTCAAGCGACGACGACGGAACATCCAACAGCGCCATGCGCATGCTGTACAAGGCCGTCACGGCCGACCCCGAGGCCATCGACGACAGGACCGTCGCCACGATCCTCAACACCAGCGGCTTCAAACATGGCCCGGTACAAGATGCCTTGCGCAAGATCACCGATCCAAGCCTGTGGAAGGTGGAGGACCACGGCTACTACAGGGAAGCCAAGTGCGACTACCTCGCCTTGGCCAAGGAACTGCGCGCCCATCCGGAAACCTGCGAATACCTATACGCGGCCGATGCGGACCGACTGGCCCATCCGACCGTCGAGAAACGGTACGGACGCTACAATTCATGGAACCAGAAGACGTTCAAACCGTTGGACGAAGTGGTCGACATGGAGGGCTTGGAACAGTGGAGGGACAGGCGCGCCACGTGGATGCGCGACCATCCGGCCGAACCGGCCGATATGGACCGGCTCAGGAGCCTGCAAAGGCTACGCGGACGGCTCGAACAGTCGATGCCAGTCCGACTCACCCATAACGACATCACCGCGAAGCTCGGCTCAGCGTGGATCCCGACCGGCGTGATCCGGGACTTCATGATTGAAACGTTCGGACTCGAAACCCAGCCCGACATCACCGACGGCGGTATGAGAAGCCTTTCGGTCAGTCATGACGAGACGACCGGCAACTGGCAGGTCAACGCGTCGCTCGCCTCGAAACTCGACGAGGAGACCATCCGCAAATACGGTCTGGGCATCGGAGCGGGACGCAACCCGTTCGAGGTCGTGTCCGGCGCGCTCAACGCGACGACCAGCAACCTCACCAAACCCGATCCGGACGATCCGACCGGAAAGAGAAGAGTCAGGGACGCGCAGGCCACCGCATTGTTGTACCAGAAGCGCCACACCGTCGAACAGGCGTTCACCGAATGGGTATGGACCGATCCGGCGCGCACACGCATGCTGGAAGACGTGTACAACACGCGGTTCAACCGCATCCACCCGCGCGAATACGACGGCTCCTACCTCACATTCCCCGGCATCAGCACCGGCATCGACCTGTACGACCATCAGCGCAATGCCGTCGCGAGGATCCTGCAATCCAAGGAAGGCACGCTCGTCGCGCACGTCGTGGGCGCCGGCAAGACATTCACCGGCGTCGCCGCATGCCACGAGGCGAAACGTCTGGGCCGTGCCACCAAGCCGATGATCGTCGTGCCGAACCATCTGACCGAACAATGGGCGAAGGACTACCTGACGCTCTACCCGGACGCGAACATCCTGTCCATGACGGAGGCCGACGGCGCAGGCAAGGGCGCGGCACGCTTCTGGGCGAAGGTCGCGGCCGGCGACTGGGATGCGGTCATCGTAAGGCAGGACACGTTCCAACGAATGCACGTCAGTCCCGAACGCCGCGAGAGGTACTTCTCACGGCGCAAGGCCGAAATGCTCGACAGCATCGATACCGCGGAAGCGGTCGGCAACGACTTCTCCGCGAAGAAGCTGAAGGACGAGATCGGCAAGATGGAGAAGAACCTCAACCGGACCGTCAAACAGGCCGAGAGGGACCGCATGCGCGTCGACGGGAAACTCCAGGCGCTACGCGGCGACGGCAACAAGGAGTGGATCGACTTCGAGGACCTCGGCGTGGACATGCTGTTCATCGACGAGGCGCACCAGTACAAAAACCTCGCCATCGCCACCACGATCAGCGTGCCCGGCGTGGACGTCGCCGCCGCGCAGAAATGCGAGGACCTGTTCGACAAGTGCGAGTACCTGCGCGAGACGGGACATGGAAGCAACATCGTGTTCGCGACCGGCACGCCGGTGTCCAACTCCATGGCCGAACTGTACAACATGCAACGCTATCTCGCGCCCGACCTACTCAGAGCCCAGGGCGTGGCAGCGTTCACCAGCTGGGCCAACACGTACGGCAGCATCGTCGAAAGCGTCGAGGTCAAGCCGGAAGGCAGCGGATACCAGATCAAGCAACGGTTCGCGAAATTCCACAACCTGCCCGAACTGATGAGCACGTTCCACGACTACGCGGACCTGCTGACCGCCGACAAGCTTGACCTGGACGTGCCCGACTGCGACGTGATCTCCGTCGCCGTCGAGGCGACCGAAGCGCAGAAACAGGCCGTGGACGCGCTCGTGCAAAGGGCGGAACTGGTGCGTGACGGAGCCGTGGACCCGTCGGACGACAACATGCTCAACATCACGAACGACGGCAGGAAGGTCAGTCTCGACCCGAAACTGCTCGACGTGGCCGATCCGGACATCCAACCCATGGAAGGAGGCAAGGTGCAGGTCTGCGCCGAGAAGATCCACGAGATATGGCAGGAGCATGCCGCAGAGAAGGCCACGCAGCTCGTGTTCTGCGACTCGTCCACCACGGCGTCCGGCAAGTGGAACATCCAATCCGATCTGAAACGCCGCCTCATCGACCTGGGCATCCCCGAGGACGAGATCATGTTCGCCGCACAGGAGAAGGACCCGCAGAAGAAGCAGGCCCTGTTCGAGAAGGTCCGCAAAGGCGAGGTGCGCGTGCTCATCGGCTCGACCGGAACATTGGGCACCGGCACGAACGTGCAGGACAGGCTCTTCGCCATCCACGACCTCGACTGTCCATGGAAGCCCGCCGAACTCGAACAACGCCAGGGACGTGTCCGCAGGCAGGGCAACATGTTCGACAAAGCGCAGGACTACCGGTACGTCACCGTCGGCACGTTCGACAGCTACATGTTCCAGACGGTCGAGCGCAAGGCCCGGTTCATCAGCCAGATCATGAGCTCCGGCTCGCCGTCACGCGAAGCGTCCGATGTGGACTCCACGGTGCTCAGCCTCGCCGACATGAAGGCCATCGCCACCGGAGACCCGAACATCGCCAAACGCATGGAGCTCGAAAACCAGCTCACGCAGATGAAACTGCTCAAACGCGCCCACGCGGACCAGCAAAGGTCGATCCGTTTCAAGATCGACATGCAACTGCAGCCGACCGTGGACAACCTCGAAAAACTCCACGGGGAAGCGGTGGACGACGAGCCGAAATTCCACAAGGCCGTCGAGATCCGCGACCAGCATCTCGCCCAGGGCGTATGCGGGCTTGATCTCGGCGACGGTCCGATCACGGACCGCAAGCAGGCCATCCACGACCTCGTCGGCATCGCGCACCGGCTCGACCACGGGCAGACGATGGAAGTCGGCGAATACTGCGGGCTGACCGTCATGGTCGCGTCGAAGAACATGGCCGTCAAAGGCATCAACGCGTTCCGTCCGTTCGTCGGCTTGAAAGGCGAGCATGAGCATTGGGCCGGCACCAGCGTGCCCGACATCAACAACAGCGCCGACAACGTCATCAGACAGCTCGACCGGATCATCGCCAACAACGCCGACACGGCGCAAGGCCTCCGCGTCAGACTCGACAATGCGAAAGCCAATCTGGAAAGCGCATGGAACGCGTTGAACACGCCATGGGAAGGCCAGCAGGAGTACGACGACCTCACCGACCAGATAGCCAAAATGAACCTGGAAATCAAGAACAGCCAGGACACGGCGCCGGCCGGAGAGGACGAACAGGACACGCAGGCCGACCTCGCCAAAGCC
>CAUFQQ010000018.1:0-16655 GCA_959028125.1 uncultured Bifidobacterium sp.
ATCAGCAGGTCGCAGGTTCGAATCCTGTCTCGCGCACATGAACCTCCTTCGCGAAATGCGGAGGAGGCTTTCTTTTTTTTGGAAGTAACGGCGGCGCTGCCGTGAATAGTGTTCGAATCAATGCGATTCGCAAACCTACCAGAATGCTTATGTAAAGCGGCTGTTGTCGAGATACGTTCGGTTTCTCTCCGAGCGAACGGTGTGGTACAAGAAAAGCCGCCATGCCGAATAAAACCGTAAACACCAGTGAAAAAGACGGTTTGGAAACATAAACGCCGACACCTCTCGGTACACTGGAACCGCTATTGAAGCGTCTGCGCATGCCAATACCGCAGACGCTTTTCTTAAGTGAATGGCGGGCCGTGGATACTCGCGGCAACAGACGGGAGAGCAATGACCGAACGTAAGCAGGGACTCTGGGCGAAAATACGATACATAGCCGCTTCCGACCGCATATCTGGTCTGATTATGCTTGGCTTCGCCCTCGCAGGTCTGTTGCTTGCCAATCTGCCGTTCACGGCGCATGCGTTCGAAGAGTTGGAGAATTTCCGCATCGCCATTCCCTACACCAATATCGATATGGGACTGGGACACTGGGTGCAGGATGGTCTGCTGACGGTGTTCTTCCTGACTGTCGGACTGGAATTGAAACAGGAACTCGCCACAGGTTCGCTGTCGAACCCCAAGGCTGCTGCAGTGCCGATGCTGTGCGCTGTGGGCGGTATGATGGCTCCTCCGGTGTTGTTCCTGCTGGTATTGTTCCTGTTCTCCGGTTTCGGATCCGATCCGTTGGCCATCGCTTCGGGAACGAGTTTCACCTTTGGTGAGATGTCTCATGGTTGGGCGGTTCCTACGGCCACTGATATCGCGTTCTCTTTGGCTGTGCTTGCTTTGTTCGCCAAAGCGCTGCCGGGCTCCATTCGCGCGTTCCTGATGACGCTTGCCACAGTGGACGATCTGCTGGCCATTATTCTGATCGCGGTGTTCTTCTCTTCGGTGAACGCATGGTACTGGTTCGTCGGCATCGCCGTATGCGCTGTCGTATGGTATTTCCTGGTGCGTATGCGCAAAGTGCCATGGCTTGCCGTGGCCATTGTCGGCATTCTGGCTTGGGTGATGATGTTCGAAGCTGGTGTGCATCCTACTTTGGCTGGCGTGCTTGTTGGATTGCTCACGCCGGCTCATGAGCGTTTCGGAGAGAAAACCCCACGCGCCGAACGCTATGCGGACAAGCTGCAGCCGTTTTCCGCGTTGCTGGCTCTGCCGATTTTCGCCTTGTTCGCCACTGGTGTGCATTTTGAATCGTTGACATTGGCCCTGTTCATTTCGCCGGTCGTCGTTGCCGTTATGGTGGCTCTGGTGGTCGGCAAGCCGTTGGGCATTATGATCACGGCATGGCTTTCCACGCATGTGGCCGGATTGAAAATGGCTAAGGGATTGCGTGTGCGCGACATGTTCCCCGCGGCCTGCGCATGTGGCATCGGCTTTACCGTATCTTTCCTGATTTCCTCGCTTGCATATCAGGATGCCGAACTGTCTGCTGAAGCACGTTTCGGTGTGTTGGTCGGTTCCATGGCCGCGGCGGTGATTTCCGGCATTCTGCTGAGCCGCCAATCCAAGAAGTTTGAGCTTGCCGCTGCCGCATCCTCGAAGCATAAGCATCATACTGCTGACGAGGATGCTGCTGGGGAAGTGGAATCCGTGTTGGAAGACGGCACTGTTGTGGTCAGCCAGATGATCGACACACATCCAAAGACCAAATAACGGTGTTCTGACATAGAGCGATCCTGCGCATATGCCAGAACGTAGCAAAAGCCGACGCCCATTACATGATGAGCGTCGGCTTTTGCAAAAAAGTAGGGAAGCCAGTAAGCCGTTGGGAACGGCATGCTCTAGCGCTTGACGGCCACGAGCAAACCTGTACCTGTCGGGGTGAGGGCAGTGACGAAACGCTCATCGGATTCCACGGTTTCCAGCAAACCACGCATGGCAATGGATTTGGCGTCACGATTGGCGGGATTCAAAACGCCGCCTGCGGACGTGGCTGAATCAAAAGCAAGAATATCGGTGAACACGATTACGCCATGCTTCTTCAACAGGCGGGGAGCCTGCTCGAAGGAAGCGCCGTAATTTTCCGCGTCACCGGCAACTACAATCAAATCGTAGTTTTCTGCATTCAGACGTGGCAAAAACACGTCGACGGGAGCGTTGACGGCGCGAAGCGTGGTCTGTGTCTCGTCGGAAAGCCGATTAAACAACGTACGAATCAGCGCAATACCCTGGGAAGAGGAATCAACCGCCGTAAGCTGACCGGAATTATCCAAACCGTTGACCAGCTGCAACGTTTCCACCACGGAACCGGTGCCGACGGCGATCACCGATGTCGCATTCACCATATGCACGAGCATGCGCAACAGCTCGGCTTGGGCTGCTGAACCCTGCGGAATGCCTGCTTCTTCAGCATGGGTGCGAATAGCATTCAAGTCGGTTGACTGGCGGGAGAACGCATGGTCCTCAACGTATTCCCATGACTTGGCGAGATTGGTATATGACGTTCTATCCATGGGTTCAGCGTTCCTTGACTTGGGCGATCAGCTGCCAGATTTCCTCGCCGACGTCAATGCCACGCGGGCATTCGCGGGTACATGCGCGGACCGACTGGCATGCGGCGATGCCATCGGCGGAATCAATGGCATCCATGCGTGCGTTCGCCTGACCGTCGCGGGAATCGTTGATGAAACGAGACGCCGCGATAAGGGCTGCAGGTCCGATGAACGCTTCGCCGCCCGCATACACAGGGCAGCTGCCTTCGCAAGTGCCACAGGCGATGCAGTTGCTGAGAAGCTCATACTTGGCAAGCTGCTGGGGATTCTGCAGATATTCGAAAGCGTTGATCTTGCCGTCCGCAGTGGTGGCGAGTTCTCCACGCGCCTGCAGATAGGGCTTGAGTTTTCTGATTTGGTTGAGCATCTGATCGATATCGGCAATCAAATCGCGCTGCACCGGGAAACCCGGCAGGGGAGCGAGCTCGATGACGCCAAGATCCCCTGCGCCGACCGCATTTTCCTGAATGTCGGAAACATCTCCGGTGTGTCGGAATCCTTCATCGTCGACCAATGTCGGATTCGACGGTTTGGCCCAATCCTTGACGGACGCGGTGCACAGCAGGGTGGGGGTGCCGTTGATGGACACCGCATCGGAACCGCACATGCCATGTCCGCACGAATAGCGGAATGCCAGCGTCGGATCGATGGTGCGTTTGATCTTCAACAGGCAATCAAGCACCGTGTCTTCCGGACGCACGTTCAACGTGTAATCCTGCAACCACTGCTTGCCGCGCGGGCGGCGGCGCGCCGACATGCCGGAATCCCCAAACGGAGAGCTTTTTCTGGCGAACGGAGAGCCGCCACGTTCGCGGTCGCGGGCACGCTCGGCGCGCGGGGCAAACCTATTCACCCGCAATGTCACCGTATTCACGCCGTTTTCCATACCGCTCATGTACCCGCCTTTCCAATAAAACCGTCAACTAGTCTGCCATACGCCGTGCCCAGCGGAATCAGTATTCGCGGGCTTTTGGCGGCATATTCACAATGTGCACCGGCTGCCAGGAAATCTGGCCGGAGGCATTCACCATGGAATGGGCCAGGAAATGCTCATCGTCGCGTTCCGGAAAATCAAGACGCTTCAGCGAGCCACGGGATTCGTGACGCGCATCGGATGAGGTGAGTACGGCCTTGCCGAGTTCCAGAAGGTGGCGGACCTCCCAAATGGCGGTGATCTCCTGGTTGAACGTGGGGGAGTCGGAATGCGCGTGCAGGGCTTCGGCACGGGGCGCAAACTCATCATGCAATGCCGTTAGCGCCTGTTCGATACCCTGCTCGTCGCAACGCACGGCGACAGCGCGTTCCATGACGGTACCCAGATCGGCCATCAGCTGGTAAGGATTGTCGGCTGCATGCTCCTCGTCTTCCGGAAGCTGCACCAGCAGATCCTTGAGTTCGTTGGAACGGGTGTCAGCGGCCTGCTGGACCGCATCCGAACCATTGTCGGCGTCGGATTCAGCCATGGGATCGTTCACTGGAGCGCTGGAAATGCGTTCCGCCAGCGCCTTGCCGGAGCGGGTGCCGAACAGGCATGCATCCAGCAGGGAATTGCCGCCGAGACGGTTTGCGCCGTGCACGGACACGCATGCGCATTCGCCGGCAGCGAACAGGCCTTCGACGACATTTCGTTCGTCGTTCTGCCAACGGTAGACTTCGCCGTCGGTGGTGATCGGAATGCCACCCATGGTGTAATGCGCGGTAGGCTTAACCGGCACGAAATCGTGTGTCGGATCAAGATCCGCATATTTTTCGATGGTTTCCACCACCTGCGGCAGTACCTCATGCATATGGTCGGCATCAATACCGGTCATATCAAGCCACACGCAATCCTTTGGCCCTTCGGGGTCCTTCGGATCCGCCACGCCGTGGCCGGCATCGATTTCAGCCATAATGGAACGGCTCACCACATCTCGTGCAGCCAAATCGGCATGGCCGGGAGCATACTTTTCCATGAATGCCTCGCCATCGGCATTGCGAAGCACGCCGCCTTCCGCTCGTGCCGCTTCAGACAGCAGAATGCCGGTATGCGCCAGACCAGTCGGGTGGAATTGCACGAATTCGCTGTCTTCAAGCTGCAGTCCCGCTTGCAGTGCGAGAGCCATGCCGTCGCCGGTCAGATCCCATGAATTGGAGGTGGTGTGGAATAGGCGGCCTGCGCCTCCGGTGGCCAGAAGCACGTTGCGTGCGTGGATGGCGTGCGTTTGGCCCTTATGCGTGTCAAATGCCACTACGCCTTCGACTTTGGATCCGTCTTCGGTGATTACCAGATCGGTCACGTACCATTCCTCGGCGAATTCCACGCCTTCGGCCACGCATTGCTGCCACAAGGAGAAGAGGATCTGATGGCCGATGCGGTCGGCCGCGTAGGCGGCGCGGCGAACCGGTTCCTTGCCGAAATCCTTGGTATGTCCGCCAAAACGTCGTTGTGCGATATGGCCGTCCTCAGTACGGGAGAACGCCACACCGTCATGTTCCAGATCGATTACGGTTTCCGACGCCTCTTTGGCGAGCAGTTCGGCCGCGTCCTGGTCGACGAGCCAATCGCCGCCTTTGACCGTGTCGAAGTAGTGCCAGTGCCAGTCGTCTTTTTCGACGTTGCCGAGGCTGGCCGCAATGCCGCCTTCCGCGGAACCGGTGTGCGAGCGCAACGGCTGGAGTTTGGAGATCACCAGGATGTTCGGCTCGATGCCGGCTTCCTTCAGGGCTTGCATTTGTTCGCTTCGCAGCATTCCCAATGCTGCGGACAGGCCTGCCGCGCCTGCGCCGACGATTACTGCATCATACATATCTTCAACATGCTTCGGACTCATAGCAACGATTTTCGCACAAGGTGTGACCTCATTGCGGTTTGCCGGTTGGCGGGTTTGCCGCTGCATGCGTGGTTATGCGTGTCTGATGCGTATGTTTTCGATGGATTCCGTTGATCTGTGCAGGCTTGGCGGTGGCGTTGTTGGGCGTGATGTCATGTGGCGCTTGCGTCGGTGATGGTGATGTTGCCATGCTGTGTGCAGATAAGTCCGTTGAGTTCCATTAATCCCAGCTCCATGCTGATTCGTGAGATTGAGTATTCTCCGGGATTGCTTTCGGCCAGGATGGCGAGTAGACCGTCAGTGGAGACGTGGCCGTATTTCGCGCTGCATGTTCGTATGGCTTTGAGTATGGCTGCAGTGGCGTTGGTTGGTTGCGACAGACTGGTGTCGGTTGACTCTTCCGACGGTTCGTCGTCGTTGTCTGCCGCGTCGGCTGATTGCGGGCGATGCGCTGCGTGGCAGAATTCGTCGATATCGGTCAGCGAGCAGATGATGGAGGCTTGGCCTTCTTGTATGAGTCGGTTGCATCCTGTGTTGTGAGGCATGGTTACATCTCCTGGCACGGCGAATACACGGCGGTTGAGTTCGTTGGCCCATCCTGCGGTGTTAAGCGCGCCGGAGCGTGCGCGTGCCTGGGCTACGATGAGGGTGGATGATAGCGCCGCTATCAGGCGGTTCCTGATAAGGAATCGTCTGGCTTCCGGAACGGTTCCGGGGCAGAGTTCCGAGATGAGCGCGCCGGAATGGTTGATGATGGTTTCGAAGAGGCGCTCGTTGCTTTTCGGACCGATATAGTTGAGTCCTCCGGCGAATACCGCGACGGTGCGTCCTGCGAGGGGCGTTCCGATCTCGTCCATGGCTTGGATGGCTCCCCAGTGGGCGGCCGCATCGGTGCCCAGAGCGCCTCCTGACACTATGAGATGGCCTGCTCGGGCCGCTTGTTTGGCGAGCTCGTGTGCGCTTTGCCTTCCGTACTCGCTTACGCCGCGTGATCCGACGACACCGACCGGTTCGGAGCATGACACCAACGCTTGGGGGTCACCTTTCCCCCATAGGCATAATGGCGCGGCCCAGTCCGTGTGTATGGTGAGGTCGGCAAGCTGCGAAGGCCAGTAGGGGTGATGCGGCGCGACGATCCACTGCGTGCCGTTTGCGGTGAACCACGTTTTGAGCTCCTCGGGGTCGGTGCTGGGCAATGTGGTCAGGCGATGCTGCCACGAGACCATTGCGCCGTGGAAGGAGGCCATACCTCGAGCATTGATGGTGCGTCCCCAACGTGTAATGCCGTTGATGAGCGCCGCGTCCAAGGTTTTATAGGCTGCCGTGGCCACTCTTTCATGATTGCCCGGACCGCTGTCGGCAAGCAGTTGCAAGGTATGCGTGGCTGATCCGATGCCTTTGACCAGCGCGTACATCATCGCATCGGCGCTGTCCAGACAATAGGTGAGCACCGCGCGTGACAGGGTCTCATCGTCGATGGCGGTTGCGTTGACGCTCGTATCGGCGGTTGTGTTCTCGTTCATGTCAACCTCGTTCTCATGGAGATTCCTTGCATCATCTCTTCCGGTCCGGGAGAGGTTTTGCCTGACAGGTCGGATAGCGTCCATGCGAGTCGCATGGCTCGGTCCGCCCCTCTGAGGCTGAGCCGTTCGCTGGCCAACGCATGGTTCACGAGCTCGATGGCTTTTGTGGACGTGTTGGCGCGAAGCCATGTTCCGGTGGCTTGCGCATTGCAGACCCATCCGAATTCCCGGAAACGTTCCCGTGCCGTTTGCCTTGCCACCATGACCCGCAGGCGGATGGCGTGGCTGGATTCGCCGGAAGGAACCGTGCCTGGGTTGATGCGTTCCACAGGAGGCACTTCGATCTGAATGTCGATGCGGTCGAGGATCGGCCCCGACAGGCGGCTGAAGTACTTGATACGGTCTTTTTCCCTGCACGTGCAGCGCTCGCCGTTGCCGTATGCGTAGCCGCAGGGGCAAGGATTGGCCGCCATGATCAGTTGGAATCGTGCCGGATAGTAGGTGGTGCCTTTCGCGCGGGATATCGCCACATACCCGGATTCCAATGGTTCGCGCAAGGTTTGCAGGGTGCGTGCCGAGAATTCGGGCGCCTCGTCCATGAATAGGATGCCCCGATGCGCCCGCGTGATCGCGCCTGGTTGAGCCAATCCCGCGCCGCCGCCGACCAAGGATGCGGTGGATGCGGTATGGTGCGGCGCTTCGAATGGCGGAACATCGCTGATGCCATAGCTGGGCAATGTGCCGCATAGGGAGCGGATCGATGCGACTTCCAGTTGTTCCGATTCGCTGAGCGGACTCATAATGCCGGGAATGCGCGAGGCGAGCATGGTTTTTCCGGTGCCGGGAGGACCGGTCATCATCAGATGATGGCCGCCGGCAGCCGCCACTTCCAACGCCCATTTGGCCGTTTCCTGCCCCATGACTTCGTTCATATCTCCGGGAGGAGGACATACCGACATGGCGCCGTCGTTGGCATCCACGTCTCGGATCATATCGGGTATCGTATAGTTCGCGGTGCCTCCCATCAGTTCGATCAGTTCGCCGACGTGACGTATTCCAATGGCGTCGACGTCGGGCACAAGGGCCGCCTCGTCCAAATTGGCATGCGGTACGATCACCTTGCATACGCCTTGATCGCGTGCATGCAGCAGAATCGGCAGCAGACCGTTGATGGGCAGTACCGTGCCATCGAGATTCACCTCTCCGAGCACGACGGTGTCGTTCAAGCAGTCATGCGGTATCGTTCCGGATGCGCTAAGCACGCTCGCTGCGATCGCCAGATCGTGTGAGGATCCGCGTTTGGGCATGGACGCCGGCGAAAGATTGACTGTAACCCGTGTTTCCGGCCATTTGGCACCGCTGGCCTGACATGCGGATTTGACACGTTCCCTCGCTTCGGAGAGCGAGGTGTCGGGAAGTCCGATGATGGAAAAGTAGGGGAGTCCCGGAGATACGAACGCCTGGATTTGGATGATGAAGGCTTTCAGGCCGATGAGACCCACGGAAAGCGCGCTGCCGATAGCCATCAGAACGCTCCTTCGATATGGTGGACAAGCGGTTTGCCATCACGGACGATGACGGTGACGACGTCGAAGCGCACGCCGTTATGCGGCGTGCGATGGTCGCTGTCCGACAGCCATTGCACGGCCGCGTGGCGCAGGTTGATCTGCTTGGATGACGTCACGGCTTCCTGCGGAGTGCCATAGCGGAGCGTCCGCCTGGTTTTGACTTCGACGAAGACGATGATTCCCGTATCGTCGCGTGAAACGATATCGAGTTCGCCATATCGGCAGTGCCAGTTGCGGTCGAGCGTCTGCCAGCCTTGGCTTTCCAGCCATGCGGCCGCATACTGTTCGCCGAGTTCGCCGACCTGTCGTGCGCACAGTGTGCCATCATGCAGTCGCCGTGCGATGGAATCAAGAAGCTGTTCCGAGCGCTGCGTTGCGTTCGGAACGTTATGTGTTGTGTTGCCGTTCATGATTCAAGTCCAGCAGAAAGGACCGGCGCGAAGCAAGGGCGAACGGCGAATGTGGATAGAGGATGCGGTTTCGGGCGTGTTTGGGATAGTTGGTGGATAACTTGCCGTTATCCACATTGCTCCACAAGGCGAGCGGCCATGGAGCGCCCGAAACCGCATATGGTTGGAATGTTCAGCGGCGAACCAGACGCGTCAACTCGTCAAGGTTCAGCTCGAAGCTCACACCGCGCTCAGTGTGGTTCGGCTGGAATTGCGTGCTTTCCATGGCATGGCGTACGAATTCGCCGGCGATATGCGCCGATTCAGCCAGAGGTCTGCCGGCCATCACCGCACCGCATAATGCGGATGCGAAGGCGTCGCCGGTGCCATGTGTCATGAACGGCAGCTTGTCGTGCGCAATCTCTTGCTTGCCGGATGCGCCGGAAGTGGCCGATGCCACATAGTTGCGAATGATGCCATCCTGACGGTCAACGCCTTTGAGCACCACGTTTTTCGCTCCCAAGGCAAGCAGCGCGTCAATAATGCCGTTCACTTCCGCGTTGTCGATGTTCTGCCCCGGGTAGGTGCGTCCCGTCAGCATGGACGCTTCCGTCAAATTCGGCATCAGCACGTCGGCGCCATCCACCAGCGTGCCCATCGCCTCGCATAATTCCGGCGTGTATGTGGCGTAGATCTCGCCGCCGTCTCCCATCACCGGATCCACCAAACGCAAGGCGTGCGGGTAATCCGCATACAGACGTTTGATAATCGCGACTTGTTCGGCGGAACCGAGGAAACCGGAATACACGCCGTCCAAATCGACGTTCTCCTTGCGCCACGCATCCAGATAGCCGTCCAAAATTTCGGTCGTATCGTGGAACGTGAACACGCTGTAGCGCGTATGCGCCGAAAACAGCGCCGTCGGCACGGGGCATACGTCGCATCCGGCCGCCGACAGAATCGGAATGGCCGCCGTCAGCGAGCACTTGCCGTAACCGCACATGTCGTGCACCGCGGCCACACGTGGAATGTACCGTGGGTCACGGTCGAACAGAATCACATCATTCATGGGAACCCTCTCTTGCGATTGCCTGACCATGACTTTAGCCGCTTGCCTGACTTCACCGCCCCATCGCCTCGTACGGCGGGTCACCATGATGCCGTTTGCTGGCGTGTCGCAAGTTTTTTGATGGCTACCAGAGTAGTTTTGCAAAGCCTGGATGGCAATGATTGCAACGGTTTATAAGGGGATATAGGCAAGTGCGATAACGCTCGGTTTGCATTGCGAAGCGACGTCGGATTATTGTCGCTACCAACACCTGACCAACCGCCACACACGGCAAGGCGGGTGGTCAGCAAGACAAGCAACGAACCACTTCCCCACAAGGAGCAGAAACCATGGCAGATTCCAAGAACTACCGCTTCGAAACCCTGCAGCTTCACGTCGGCCAGGAGCAGGCCGACCCGGCAACCGATTCCCGCGCGGTGCCGATCTACCAGACCACCAGCTACGTGTTCCATAACTTTGATCACGCCGAGGCGCGTTTTGGTCTGGCCGATCCGGGCAACATCTACGGCCGCCTGACCAATTCCACCCAGGGCGTGTTCGAAGACCGCATCGCAGCCCTTGAAGGTGGCGCCGCTGGTTTGGCAGTCGCTTCCGGCGCCGCCGCGGTCGAATACGCCGTGCGCAACATCACCCAGTCCGGCGACCACATCGTGGCTGCCAAGAACATCTACGGCGGCACCTTCAACCTGCTGCGCCACACCTTGCCGCGTGACGGCATCACCACCACCTTCGTCTCCGCTGAGAACCCGCAGGAGTTCGAGGATGCCATCCAGGAGAACACCAAGCTCGTCTACTTCGAGACCTTCGGCAACCCGAACGCCGACCTGCCGGATTTCGAAGCCATCACCGCCATCGCACACAAGCATCATCTGCCGGTGATCGTCGACAACACTTTCGCCACCCCGTACCTGTTCCGCCCGCTGGAGCACGGTGCTGACGTCGTGGTCGAATCCGCCACCAAGTTCATCGGTGGCCACGGCACCACCCTCGGCGGCGTGATTGTGGAAGGCGGCAACTTCAACTGGGCCGAAGTGCCGGGCAAGTTCCCGACCCTGACCGAGCCGGATCCGTCGTACCACGGTCTGAACTTCTACGAGGCTCTGGGCGGTTCCGCGTTCGTGACCCGCATCCGCGCCATCCTGCTGCGCGACACCGGCGCAACCCTGTCTCCGTTCTCGGCCTTCTTGCTGCTGCAGGGCACCGAAACCCTGTCGCTTCGCGTCGAGCGCCATGTCGAGAACGCGCTGAAGGTCATCGACTACCTGAAGACCGTTCCGGAAGTCGAATCCATCTCCCACCCGTCCATCGAAGGCCGCAAGGACAACGAGCTGTACAAGAAGTACTTCCCGAACGGCGGCGGCTCCATCTTCACCTTCGACATCAAGGGCGGCAAGGACGCGGCACGCGTGTTCATCGACAACCTGCACCTGTTCAGCCTGTTGGCCAACGTGGCCGACGCCAAGAGCCTCGTGATCCACCCGGCCTCCACCACGCACTCTCAGGAGACGCCGGAGGAGCTTGAGGACCAGGGCATCCACCAGGGCACGATCCGTCTGTCCATCGGCACCGAGAACATCGAAGACATCCTCGACGATCTCAAGGGCGGTTTCGCGGCTCTGCGCGAATCCGGTCTCGCCAAGTGAGGCGTATCGGATCGGCGGAATAACGCCATCCTGAGCAAATGAAACGGTTTGTGGCACCGAAGAGAAGGTTGGTGCCACAAACCGTTTCGCCATATTCGCGGACGTTGTCATCGTAATGTAGCGCAGATGGTATAGAATCTGCGATTGTTACGAAAAGTAATATCTAAATTCTATCTTTTGAAAGAAAGAAGTTCAGATTTCTTTCAAAAAGATAAATAGTGGTAATGATATTGCGGATTACGTAAAGAGAGAAGAGAGAGGCGATTATGGCTCAAGAAGTCAAGAACGATATCAAAAAGGCGTTGCAGGTCAACACCATTCCGCTGATCGCCATTATGACCGCGGTCACCACGGTGCTGACCATGCTCGTGAAGATCCCGACCCCGATCCGTGGCTACCTCAACCTGTCCGACACCATGATCTATTTCAGCGCGTATGCGTTCGGACCATGGGTGGGCGGCATTATCGGCGGTCTTGGCCCGGCGTTGAGCGATCTGATTTCCGGTTATCCGCAGTGGGCCATCTTCACGTTCGTCATCGATGGCCTGCAGGCCGTGCTCGTGGGCCTGCTCGTCAAGAAGTTCAATCCGGCGAACATCATCATCGGTTCGGTGATCGCAGGCGTATGGAAGGTGTTCGGCTATTTCATCGCAGGCGGAATCCTTTCCGGATTTGGCCCGGCGTTGGGTGAGATCGCGGGCAACTCCTTCCAGATGGCGGTGGGTCTGATTGTGGGCTTCGCGCTGTTCACCGCCGTTCGTCAGGCCTATCCGCCGCTGGTACGTTTGGGTAACCTCGGTATTAAGGCGGGGGAGTGATACATTAATATCATGTGAAGGCAGGCCCGTGGATTTGCCGATGAAAGGCGATTCCACGGGTTTTATTGTGAAATGCGGTTACCGGCTGCGGAAAAAAATGCGTGAAAGCACGGGGTGAGCGTCATGATTACGGTTCGCGACTTAGGATGGAAGTACGCGCCACTGACCGACGGGAGCAAGCCGGTGGAAAGTCTCAAGCGCGTCAGCTTCGACATCCGGTCCGGATCCTTCGTCGGCATCATCGGACCGACCGGAGCGGGCAAGTCCACGCTATGCATGGCATTGGCCGGCATCATTCCGAACCTGGCCGACGGCACCATGAGTGGCGTCGTGGAAGTTAACGGCATGAATACGAGCAGGCACTCCGTCTCGGCACTGTCGGAGCGCGTCGGCTACGTGCAACAGGATCCGGAAGCGCAGCTGTTCTGCTCGAGTGTCGAGGATGAGATCGCTTTCCCTCTGGAAAACCGCGGAGTAGCCCCAAACATCATCGACAAGCAGATCGACATCATGCTCGACTTAGTCGGCATGGCCGGATACCGCAAGCGTGTGCCGACCAGCCTGTCGGGAGGCCAGATGCAGCGCGTGGCCATCGCCGCCGCGCTCGCGGCGGAACCCGATGTGCTTATTCTTGACGAACCCACCGCGGCCCTCGACCCCGAAGGCAAGCAGGAAGTGTTCGACGTGCTCGACCGCATTCGCCAGACCCGTTCCATGACGGTGATCATGGCCGAGCAGGATACCGAACACATCGCCTACTGGGCCGATCAGGTGCTCTTCATGGTCAACGGTGAAGTGGTGCGCAATGGAGACGCCAGCCTATTTACCCGGGAACGTAGACTGTTGGAATCCTCCGGCGTGCGGGTGAGTGACGGACCATCTCCCGTCATCAAGGCGTTGCCGGTAGGGAACGACGCCAAGCCGAAGCATGCGATCATCAGTCTGGACCATGTGACGCACCGCTATGGGCAGGGCGGCAATGCGTCTCCCGCACTGGACGACGTCAGCTTGGATATCGAACAGGGCGCCTTCGTAGGGCTTATTGGGCGCAACGGGTCAGGCAAAACCACGCTCGCCAAGCATCTGAACGGGCTGATTCAACCCACGCAAGGAATCGTGAATGTGGATGGGCTCGACGTGTCGAAGCATAGCGTGGGCGAAATGGCCGCGCACGTCGGATTCGTATTCCAAAATCCCGACCATCAGATTTTCTGCTCCAGCACCAAAGAGGAGATCGCGTTCGGCCCGACCGCGCTCGGACTTGACGCGGCCACCGTGTTCAAACGTGTCGACGAAATGATGACATTGTTCGACCTGCACCGGTATGAGGATGTTTCGCCGGCCACGCTCGGCTACGGCGAACGACGTGCGGTGGCATTGTCTTCGGTGATCGCCATGCGTACGCCAATACTCGTCCTCGACGAACCTACGGCGGGTCTCGACCATCGTCTCGCATCACGATTCCTTGGAACCGTGGAAAAACTCAACCGGCATGGCATCACCGTCATCATGATCAGCCATGACATGCGTGCCGTATATCGGTATTGCACGCACGTGCTCGAATTGGAAGACGGTCATATCGTGCAATATGGACCGATCGACAAATCGCAGGAAGCGCAACAATCGCCCGCGCGACAGGCGCGGCAGCCGTACAAGTCGCGCGGTCCGGTATCGGCGACCCACGTATTGTTGAAAATCGCCAAGGATGAATGCGACAAGGAGGAACGCTGATGGATGCCGACCTGTATGTGCCAGGCGACGGATGGTTGCATCGCACCGATCCGCGCGTCAAATTCCTCATCTCCATCGTCATGCTGGCCCTTTGCCTCGTATGGCGTAACTGGGCGTTCATCCTCGGCATCCTCATTCTCGAACATGTGATGCTCGCCACCGACCGTGTGCCCGCCGAACGCATTGGATGGGTGTGGAAGATCCTCGCCGTGCTCATCGTGTTCATCGTGGTGCTTTGGCCGGTCTTTGACCAGAGTGGAACGCACGTGCTCTGGCAGTGGGGATGGTTGCGTCTCACGCAGGAGAACCTGCTCATGGCGGCGGTGATGGGTCTGCGCATTCCAGCGCTCGGCTTTGCATGTTTCATCACGCTGTTCACCACCAGCCAGACCAAACTGGTTCGTGGCCTTACCTCGCTTGGTATGTCCTACAAGGCCGGGCTTACCTTGGCAGCCGCATTACGGTATATTCCCGTGTTCTTTTCCATCTTCCAATCCGTGTCCGAAGCGCAGCGTGCGCGAGGGCTTGATCTGAGCGGCAAAGTCAATGCGGCAGGTAAAAAACGCAACATATTCGTACGTCTCGTAGACCGGTTCAAATCGTATCTGCCGATCATCATCGCCGTATTGATCCGCGCCTACAAAATGAGCCAAAGCGTGGGCTGGGCCATGGAATCGCGCGGACTCAACCTGAATCGGAACGGTGTGAAACGCACATATCGGGTCAATCTCACGATGAGCATTGCCGACTGGATTATTCTCGTGATTGCCATCGCCGCCGCCGCAGGCAGCGTGTGGTTGATGACATGGCTGTCATAGGGGGTGCAATGACACAGGATGAAGGGCGTACCACAATCACCGCACGTGATTTGAAGGTGGTATCGGCACTGCAATGCAACGGACGCATGACCATGCAGGCGCTTGCCGATAAAATCGGCATTTCCGTATATGCGGCGACGGAAAGCTACAAACGGCTCACCGATGCGGGCATCATGACCATTGTGCCCGTATGCAATCCGTTGAGTCTCGGCAATTACAGTCAGGTGCTTGTGGGACTGCGCATCAACGGCAATCGCAACGAGGCGCTCGCCATGCTCAAAGCCATGCCTCAGGTCACCTATGTGGTCTGCACGCTGGGCGATGCCGACATCATCGCCGAAGCCGTGGTGTATTCAGCCGACGGTATGGACCATTTCCTGAAGTACGATTTGCGCGCACTGCCCGGATTGACCCGTCTGCAAGTGTTCTCCTGCGGTCGATTGGTGCTTGACGACCATAATGTCAGCGTGGTCAACCGTCTGCTGGCCGAACGCGGCGAAACTGGATTCATGACCAAACGTGAGGCCAGCGTCGGCACCGATATTCCCGTGCATCGGTTGGACGCGCGATTCGTGCACACGTTCAACGAATTGCAGAAAGACGGCAGGGCAAGTTACGCCATGCTGGGGGAGCATCTTGGTGTGACGCACACCGCGATTCGTGGGCGCGTCAAAAAACTGGAGGATTCCGGTGTGATGCGCATTATGGCCACGGTAAGCCCCATGCGTTTAGGCGGATTCCGCCAAGCGTTTCTCGGCATCGGTGTGAAGCCTCCGTATCGCCTCGACGTCGAACAGTTGCTAGCGATCGACGAGGTGACATATGCAATGAGCGGAGTCGGTTTGAATGGCGCCGACTACCTCATCGAAATCATCGCCGGAGATGACGAGGACTTATGGCGTGTGGTGGATGAGTCCATCCGTTCGCTGCCAGGCGTGGACCAGACATGGTGGGCTTCCACCGTCAGCGTGGAAAAAGAGTCGTACTGGCTCGAACCTCCGCAGGATGGTGTACTTCTCGACGATTGATGAATCAATGGTATTAGGCGCCTCGTCTTTGCTCATTCTCAAGGATGAGATGATAATTCAGACCAACGCATGATATTCGAATCAGCTGTTTTTCCGTAATTTTGGAGGTAATCCAAAGAAAGGAATGACAGCATGGATATCAGGGACACCATCAAAGCTACCAATACGGCCATTGCAACCGTGGATCTTGTGAAGGACTACGGTTCCGGAAATAACACGGTGCATGCGTTGCGTGGCGTCAACGTCGCTTTTGAAAAAGGAAAATTCACGGCGATTATGGGACCTTCCGGTTCCGGCAAATCCACGTTGATGCACACGTTGGCAGGACTGGATTGTGCAACCGGCGGGCACATCATATTCAATGGCGACGATCTGACGCGCATGAACGACAACCAGCTTACGTTGCTGCGCCGCCGCGACATCGGATTCATCTTCCAAAGCTTCAACCTGCTGCCGATGTTCACCGCCGAACAGAACATTCTCATGCCATTGACCTTGGCTGGAGCGAAACCCGACCGACAATGGTTGCGTCTGCTGGTGGAAACGCTTGGCCTTAAGGAACGTCTCAACCATCGTCCGAACGAACTATCGGGAGGCCAGCAGCAGCGTGTGGCCATCGCACGAGCATTGATCACCAAACCGAAACTGGTGTTCG
>CAUFQQ010000019.1:0-12599 GCA_959028125.1 uncultured Bifidobacterium sp.
TCAAGCCGATCAAGCCGCGTGGCGAGTACCTGGATCCGGAAGCCGCCGCTGCCGGTGCCGCCGCCGTCGCCGCCCAGGGCCAGAAGTGAGTTTGTTGCGATTGATACGCAGGTAATCGCGTTCAATCGTACGGAACGTATATGAAAAGGTGGAAATCCACAGTACGTGGGTTTCCACCTTTTTGCGTCCGGTATCTTTGTCGGGTTTTTGCGTCCGTCTGCCGGACGAAATACGGAACATGGGATGTGCGGCAGGCGGACGTCAATCGCAATCGGCTCAGATCACGCCGTATTCCTTAAGTAACATCGGAATATCGGTGGAATCGAGCTTCTTCAGAATCTGCTTCAACACGGTCTTTTCAATGGGGTTGAGTTTCATGTCGGTAATCGGCTTGCCGTCACGCAGCATCACCGTGGCGTTGAGCAGGTTGCGTACGTCGTAGACCGAACCCCACACTTCCGGCACGCCACGGTCCACATCGCACAAGGTGTACACCGCTTCCATGCCGGTGCGCATCGAATATTCGGTGGTGAAGATCGTGTCGCGCGGGGTTTCAGCGAACTGGCCGAGGAAAGCGAAGTTCACCGCGCCGTCCGGCACCACATCAGGGCGGTCGCCGGCGGAACGAGGCATGAAGAACGCGTCGATGTATGGCATCATCACCGGCACGGTGTTCGCATGGTTCGTGGCGAGATCCTTGATCTTGTCGGTCGGCACGCCCATATGGTAGAGCCATTCCTCGCAGATCTCCTCACCCGTGCATTCCCGCATCGGCTTCTTCACATAGTTGCCGGGCTTGTCGGGGAACAGACCGTACACCCACACGCACAGCTGGTCTTTCGGCTGGTCGCGGAACTGCTGCTGGCGGTTCAAAGTCCAGCTCATCAGCCAGTTGGAATCCTCCACGGTGACGATGCCGCCTGTCACCACGCGGCCGGAGAACGGGTCGCGCTTGCAGATCTTCTGAATATACGGCGGAATCTCCATGTCAAGCGTGGTCACGGTGGCACTCATCCACTTCGAATGCTCCGGATCGCCGCAGAACACGTCCGGGTGGCCGAAACTCGGGTCTTGCTTGGCAATGCGACGCCACATATCCCAACCGCCGCCGGGCTTGATCTCCGGAGTCCACGCGGCCGGCTCGGTCTGCGAGCCCATGGTCGAATTCTCCACGCAGCCGCCGTTGGTGATGAACACCAGATCGTTTTCGCCCAAGTCGATGCTTCGCGCGGTGCCGTCCGCTTCGGTCAAATCGATGCGCGTAGCCATTTTCTTGGTTGGCGAACTGTACGGATTACGTACGAACACACCGGATTCAGCCTGCTTCTTCAAAATCGTGTCTTGACCGGTGCCGGTATGCGAACGTACCGGTCCCATGCCTCCGCCGATCTTGAAATCGACATTCTCCACTTTCACGTTGTAGTGGAACTGCACGCCGAATCCTTCCAAATATGTGAGCATCGGAAGAATCATCGACTCATACTGGTTGTAGCGGGTGAAACGCAACGCACTGAAGTCCGGCAATCCGCCAATATGATGAATATATCGACGGATATACAGCTTCATTTCCAACGCACTATGCCAATTTTCAAAGGCGAACATGGTGCGCCAGTACATCCAGAAATTCGAATTGAAGACTTCATCGTCGAAATAATCGGAAATTTTCTTGCCGTACAGTTCCTCGTTCGGCGTGAAGAACAATTTCATGATCTCCATCGAGGCTTTGTCTGACAGATTGAATTTGCCGTTCGTGCCTGCGTCGACGCCGCGGGCTTTTGTGGAGCGGCAGAGTGAGAAGTTGGGATCTTCCTTGTTCAGCCAGTAATACTCGTCAAGTACGGAAACGCCTTCCGTTTCAATGGATGGAATGGAACGGAACATGTCCCACATCACTTCGAAGTGGTTGTCCATTTCGCGGCCGCCGCGCATTACGTAGCCGACGCCGGGAATGTTCGCGCCATCGCAGGCGCCTCCTGGAACCGCGTCCTTTTCGAATACGTGAATGTGGTTGCCAGGCATTTGCGCGTCTCGTACCAGATAGCATGCTGCGGTGAGCGCGGCCAAGCCGGTGCCGATGATGTACGCGTTTTTGTCGTCCACGCCTTCGGGCTTCTTCGGTCGGGCGAATGCTTCGTAATTGCCGTTGGAATAATACATGACTGCCTCCTTTGGATGTCACTGCACATATTGTGCCGTGACATTACGTAAAAGTATATGGGCAAAAAATAGACAGATTGTTTAATTTTTCTTACGGCTTGACGAAAGTGAAATAATGCGGGAGATAGTGCTTGACGATTCGTGCTGAAAGATTGCAAAAACAAAACAAGAAGGCGGCTTCAGTGGGGAACGGAAGCCGCCTTCTCAAAAAGAAGATGAAAAAGAAGATCGCAAGAAAAAAATCAGGCGATGTCGGTGTCTTCGTCGCGGGTCGGCTCCTTGGACGGGTCGAAACCGGAGACGATGTACACCACGCGGCGAGCCGCGGACACGGCGTGATCGCCAAGACGCTCCATGAAGCGGCCGATCAGCACCACGTCGATGAGCTGCTGGTTGGTGCCGGACCAATCCGCGGACTGAGCCAGTTCAAAGGTCTTCTTGTGCAGTTCGTCGAGCTTGTCGTCGTTGATGATGATCTGTTCGGCGGTCTTGGTGTCGCGGTCAGACAGCATGGCCACGGTCTGGTCGGCGACGTCGTTCAGGAACGCCTGCATTTCGGCGAACAGCGGTTGGGCTTCGGCCGGCAGCGGGGAAGCCGGGTAGGTGCGGCGGGCGGCTTCGGCGATGTGACGGGCCAGATCGCCCATACGTTCGAAGGTGGTGGCCAAACGCATGGTGGAAACAACCACGCGCAGATCGGTGGCAACCGGGTTCTGCTTGGCCAGCAGCTTCACGCACTGGTCGACAACGCTGGCTTCGAGGGCATCGATTTCGATGTCGCCGTCGATAACGGCCTGGGCGGCTTCAAGATTCTGGTTCAGCAGCGCGTCGCCGGCACCGTTGATCGCCTTGCGCACGCCTTTGACCATGTGGTCGAGATCATCGGCAACAGCCTTGAGCTCCTCGTTGAAAATAACGCGCATGTGACTTGCCTTTCAATGCTTCATATATATCTGGGTTCGATATAACCTCTCACAAGTCTATTAGACAAACGCCATATTCGTAACCACTGCTCGTGTTGTTCCGTCAAAGTTCACCAACGCGTTCACCTTGTGTTCACGAACGAGCGGTGGTGTCGCGAGTTGGGGAGCCTCAAGAGTGTGCAACAATGAAACCATGGTTGAATCTTTGGGTTCGTGGTGGCGTTCGCTGACGCACCGCAACGACGATGATGAGCATGATGCCGATGACGACACATTGGATGATGCCACCAACGCGTTGCTTTCCATGCTGCCGTTGGCATCCGTCGTAGTTGACGAGCATGACGAAGTGATTCGCGCGCACCCGTCGGCGTATGCGCTTGGCGTGGTGCGCGATGATGCCATCGCGGAAGAGACCGTGCTTCGCGCAGTGCATGAGGTGCGTTCCTGTGGCGGCAACAAACAATTTGATTTGACCACCACCACCCAATATGTCGCCCCGCAAGTGCCGAAGGCAGGCAAACCAACCACACGTGAAATCGCGCGCCAGGCACTGATAGGGCAGTCAACCCCCAATACTTCCGGCGCAACCGTTTCCCGACCCAACTGGCTGAAAATCATCGTCGGCAAACTCAATGAGAATCTCATGGTTGTGCTCATCAGCGATGTGAGCGAAAGCGTACGATTCTCGCAGGTGCGCGATTCGTTCATCACCAACGTTTCCGAACAATTGCTTGAGCCGACGCAATCATTGGAACAGCTGGCGGACATTGTGGAACGGGGCGGTGCCAGCCAACAGGACGTCGAACGCAACGCCACGCAGCTGCGTCAATCCTGTTCCCGTCTTGAGCATATGATTTCCGATCTGCTGCTGCTGATCAAAGCGCAGGAGCCAATCCTGCCGACCGCCGACAATCGCATCAACGTGATGGAACAGGTACAAGCCGTGGTGCAGGCGCATCTCGATATGGCTGCGCAACGCGGCATCACCATCGAGACCGGCGGTGACGAATCGCTATGCATCAATGGCGAAGCCGATCAGATTCAGGCGGCGCTCGCAAAATTGATTGAAAACGCGATTACGTATTCAAAAGACGGTTCTACGGTGAATGTCGTCGCCAAAGCCAATGAGGAGCATACGGAAGCGGTAATCAGTGTTCTCGATCGAGGCAAAGGCATCGCCATCGGCGAACAGAACCGTATTTTTGAACGGTTCTATCGCGGCAGCAATCAGAATGAGCATTCCGGTGACGGCATTGGCTTGGGACTTGCGATTGTCAAGCATGTTGCGTTGACCCACCATGGTTCCGCGTCGGTGTGGAGCAGCCCGGGGCAGGGAAGCACGTTCGCCTTGGTGCTGCCGTTGGGCGGGGAATGATGTAAGACATTCGGCAGATGTTGCAAATATCTCAAATGGAGATAATGCGATGCCCGTCTCGTTTTCGATAAGGCGAGACGGGCATCATATTTTTTTGAGGATTTTTCGGGGGTATATTGCCGATTACTCGCCAAGACGGCGATAATCCCAACGGTCGAAATGCTCCCAAACCAGCATGAGCACGCCGATGACCGTACCCGCTTCGCAGACGGTTTGCGCGCGTTCCGCGTCGATGCCGAATGCGATAAGTACGATGCAGACCACCAAAGCGATGGCCCATAGCGCGGTGCCAAACATGAATACCTTGCGTAGGTCGACGCGCACCGGTTTCGGCGAAGGTTTCCTCACGCTGGGATCAATAATCGGAGCAATCTTCATATCGCCACACCTTACCTTGCATCAGAGATGTTCCACCACGTAGTCGATACAGCGGGTGAGCGCATCCACATCGCTGGGTTCCACGGACGGGAACACGCCGATGCGAAGCTGGTTTCGGCCGAGCTTACGGTATCCGTTGGTGTCCACAATGCCGTTTTCGCGCAATGCCGCCACCACTTGGGATGCATTGATGCCATCGTTGATATCGATGGTGACCACGGCGTTGGAGCGCGCGTTCCTGTCGTTTACGAACGGGGAGGCGTAATCGGACTTCTCCGCCCACTGGTACAGCAGGGACGCAGACCTTGCGCAGCGGGCCGAAGCCCAGGCGAGCCCACCGTTGTCGTTGAGCCAACGAACCTGGTTTTCCAGCATGATCAGCGTTGCCACTGCCGGCGTGTTGAGCGTCTGATCCTTGCGGGAATTCTCGATGGCCGAAGTCAGGGAAAGGAACGGAGGAATCCAGCGGCGTGCGCCCGGAAGATCCACGCTTTTGGCGATGCCGTAGGCGCGTTCGATTGCAGCGGGGGAGAGTACGGCAATCCATAGTCCGCCATCGGATCCGAAAGCTTTTTGCGGCGAGAAATAGTAGGCGTCGGTCTGGCTGATGTCGACCGGCAGCGCGCCGGCGCCACTGGTGGCGTCGATCAGCGTGAGCGCACCCTGCTCCTTGGTGCCTGCGATGCGTTTGATCGGTGCGGCAACGCCGGTGGAAGTCTCATTGTGGGCCCAGCAATAAGTGTCCACGTATTCCGTGAGCTCAGGCAGGCGATATGTTCCCGGCTCTCCTGCGAAAATCTCCGGCTCCTCAAGGAACGGTGCGGATTGCGCTGACTTGGCGAACTTCGAGCTGAATGAGCCGTACGTGCCGAATGCGGCCTTGCGGGTGATCAGCGAGGCGCAGGCGATATCCCAGAACGCGCTGGCTCCGCCGTTGCCCAGCACCACTTCGTAGCCATCGGGAATCTGGAAGAATTCGGACAGTCCTTCGCGGATTGAGCCGACCACCTGCTTGATGGGGGTCTGTCGATGGGAGGTTCCCAGAAGATTACGGGCTCCCTTATCGAGCGCTTGGATTTGCTCCGGGCGGATTTTGGTCGGCCCTGAGCCGAAACGTCCGTCTTCCGGAAGCACGTTGGAAGGAATGGTCACAGTGTTCGTCATGACAACCTAGGGTAGTCAGATGGTCGGATTGTGCGTGGTGATGACCGCTTTTCGGAACCATGACGTGGCGATGATGACTGCGATATCCCGGTGTCGGTGTAGCCTGAGCTTCCGTGACGGTTCTGTAACCACGCGGTCATAAGCCTGCTGTGGTTGAAGTAATCCGCAAGGAGTGTTGATATATGAGGCATGCGGCGCATAAAGCTGCCAAGGTTTCGAATGAGCGTTTCAGCGTTGCCAAGGCGCTGTTCACCTCGAGCCGCGGTTCCCACACCGCCAAGGCCGTTCGTATGGTCCAGCTGGCAAATGGTGGGGGTGCCGTTGTAGGTCTTGAGCCTGCGGTTGCCGAAAAGCTGAATGAAGTGGCTCCGATGAGCCGCCGCGCCATGCGTGAAGCCGCTCGTGCGGCCGGTCGTCGCTCCGCATTCATGGCTTCCGCATCGCTGGCCGCGCTGGTCGGCACCGCGGCCACTGCCATGGCGGTCGGCCAGCAGAATGCGTCTGAAATGACTTTTGCCGACAATGCCGCCACTACCACGCAGATGAAGCGTGTCTCCGACGATGCGGCATCCCGTTCCGAGTCCCGTAGCGATCTAGACGCTCTGGCCTCCACCAGCAATAGCGGTGATTGGCAGCTTGGCGAAACCAGTTCCTCCATGGACACGAATCTTCTGTCAAAGTCCATTGCCGACAATCCCAATGTCGCCGTTCTCATGGATCAGGACGCCGGTCTTCTTCCTTCGGGCTTCAATCCGAACCACGGCACCGGTGATACCGGCAATGACTATCCATACGGTCAGTGCACATGGTGGGCGTATACCCGTCGTGCACAGCTTGGCCTGCCTGCCGGAAGCCATTTTGGTGATGCGCGGAGTTGGGGTGATTCCGCTCGCGCTCTCGGCTATTGGGTTGACAATACGGCACGTCACGTTGGCGATATTGTGGTATTCGCTCCAGGCCAAATGGGCGCGGACAGCTATTACGGGCATGTCGCGATTGTCGAAGGAGTGAATGCCGACGGTTCGATTAAGATTTCGGAATCCAACGTCAAGGGTCTTGGCGTGATTTCCGATCGTACGTTCACTGCGCAGGAAGCTTCGCAGTTGACATATATCCATTACTGATTTCTCTGTTTTCGTTAATCTGCGCTTGCCGTCACTTTTTTGGCGTAGCGTGATTGCGTCGGCGTGTCGCGTGATATGACACTGTTCTGGTTATCTTGCTGTTCTGCTGCGGGGGAACGTGTATGGTAGCTTCAGACACGATGAATATTGCTAAACGTTTCACGAGTATCTTCGCCGTTGTTGCTGTATCTGCCTTGTTGGGTGCGGCGGTTCCGGCCGCAAGCGCAGGCAATGCTGTGGCTGGTACCACGGTAACCGCTACACGTTCTTTCCCGAAGACCACCACGGCCAAGCGTGATTTCCTCGCCGAGCACACATCCACGGATATTGAGTCCAACGCCGATTGGGGTGGCATCGAAAGCTTGGATGTTCCCCAGACCGAGTCTCAGGCGGAAAAGGATCAGAAGG
Source organism: uncultured Bifidobacterium sp. (assembly GCA_959028125.1). Classification (GTDB taxonomy): domain Bacteria; phylum Actinomycetota; class Actinomycetes; order Actinomycetales; family Bifidobacteriaceae; genus Bifidobacterium. Next base: position 7,530 of record CAUFQQ010000019.1, read on the forward strand.
CTCAGGAGCAGGCTAAGGCTGAAGCTCAGGCTCAGGCGGCTCAGGAACAGGCACAAGCGCAAGCGCAGACTGGAGCTCAGGCTGCCAGCCGTTCTTCCGAACGTGCCAACATCAGCGTTCCTACGGCTCCTGCGAGTGCCACTGGTCAGGCATTGGCCGACTATGCTCTGCAGTTCCAAGGCTATCCGTATGTGGCTGGAGGCAATACTCCGTCCGGCTGGGATTGCTCTGGTTTCGTGCAGTGGGTGTTCGCCCAGTTTGGTGTGAGCCTGCCTCATTATTCTGGCGCCCAGATGAGTGCTGGAACGGCTGTCGGAAGCATTGCCGAAGCAGCTCCGGGGGATATCATCGTCAATGCTCAGCATGCCGCGATCTATATTGGCAATGGTATGGTGATCAACGCGCTGAATCCGGCTCAGGGAACGCAGGTCACTTCGCTGGCCGTGTTCTCAGGTGGCTATGCGATTCGTCGTGTGCTCTGAGCGAGCATACGGTTGACTTTTTAGGGCGTATCCTTTCGGGGATACGCCTTTTTGTATGGAAAAGACCGAGTCGTTGCTGACAAAACCGCATGTCGCGCGGTATGGTGGAGCCTAGAGGCAATGCATGGTGGCGTTGCTGAGGTGATTCAAGGAGGTCGTCTCATGATTAATGACAAGGCAATCCTCGTTGGTGTTGATGGATCCCACGCCAGCTACAAGGCCACGTGGTGGGCTGCGAATTATGCGAAGCATGCGGGATTGACGTTGCAAATCGTATGTGCGTACTCGTTGCCGAGCTATGCCGCTGTCTCCTTTGACGCGACGTACACCGCCATGGGAGATGACAATGCGGCCCACAACGATGCTCAGGAGATTCTGTCGAAGGCCAAGGCCATCGCCGATGAGCAGGGCGTTGAGGCGACGACCCTCATCGTCACGGGCGATCCGGCGTCCGTGTTCGTGGAACTGTCTCGAAACTACAATCTCATCGTCATCGGCAATCGTGGCAAGGGCGGCTTGGCGGAGCGTCTGCTGGGTACCACCAGCTCCAGCTTGCCGGCATATGCGTACTGCCCGATCGTGGTTGTGCCGTACACCGACGATGATGGCAATCTGATGCATTTGAACAACACCATCACCAAGGTGGCCGTCGGTTCCGACGAATCCAAGTGGGGTTTGAAGGCTCTTGAGATCGCAGCCGATTTCGCTGCCGCGTGGGGTGCCGAACTTGACGTCATTTCCGCGGTGCCGAACATGAAGGGTTCCGATGACGAAGGCGTGATGGCCTCGTTCAAAGATGATCTTGAAGTGCGCATCAAGCCGCTGGAGGAAGCCCATCCGGACTTGAAGATCAACAAGCAGATCGTGCCTGGTCCGGCTGTCGGCGCGCTGACCAAGGCCAGCTATGACCATGACGTCGTTGTGGTTGGTTCTCGTGGCCGTGGCGGCTTCACGGGCCTGCTGCTGGGGTCCACCAGCCAAGGTCTGCTGCAGCATGCGGTCGGCCCGGTATATGTGGTGCCCCGCAAGTATGTCGAGGCGGCGGAAACCCGTCTTGATACGGTTCCAAGCTCGCCAGCCGAAGTCAAGCCAAAGGCTCTTGACGATATCAAGGGCGTCGAGGAAGTGCCGGTCTCCAAGGCCGAGCCGGAAGTGGTCGAAGCCATCGAAACCAAGATCGATCCGGAACGTCAGTAAATCTAATAAATAGAAAATGGCGATTGCAATGCTATGAAAAGCGTTGCAATCGCCATTTTTTTTTAAAAAAAGAAAACGTCAGTGCTTGATGGTGACGTCCATGCGGACCGGAGTCTTCTCCACGTACGTATGCTTCACCGTGCAGCCCTTGTCGATATGACGAGTGACGCGTTCCTTAAGCTTTGCCGCATCCTCATCACTCAGACCGGCGTCGGTGGCGTCGATGACCACCTGTTCGTCGAAACCGATGTATGCGTCATTGTCGGCGTCATAGGTGCCGTCCACAACGATTTTCGCGCCCTTGCCCTCGCCCAGCGTATGCTCGACGGCGAACTGGCTTGACAGCGCGGCGCAACCGGCCAGCGCGATCTTCATCAGGTCGCCCGGCGTGAACTGTCCACGACCCTTGCCGAACTTGATATGCGCGCCATCCTCGCCGAAAGCATCCCAAGAACCGTCTTTGTTACGCTCGACCCACAGTCTTTTGCCCATGGTGAACTCCTCATCGTCTTGCCGGGAGCGCCGTTCGCTCCTCGCCTACATACCTAATGTAATCCATTGATGCCTGTTCGCTAGGAGGCATTCCGGAAAGCGTAAACAATCAACGCGCGGGTGGCATATGCTTGACCTGCCGTTCTGTACTGTTAAGCTTGCAACCATGGCTTTGACACCTGAACAACTTGCAGATATCCGTACCCGTATTCCGGCACGCCCGGAAACCGACATTCCCATGCCATATGAAGACCTTGTGCGCAAGATCCTGACGGAAGGCACGTTGAAGTCCGATCGCACGGGCACTGGTACCGTCAGCCTGTTCGGCCAGCAGATGCGATTCGACTTGAGCGAGTATTTTCCGCTGCTCACGACGAAGACGGTGTTTTTCAAGGGACTTGCCTATGAGTTGCTGTGGTTCCTGAAAGGTTCCACGAACGTGCGTTGGCTGCAGGAGCGCAATGTGCATATTTGGGACGAATGGGCCGATGAGAACGGCGATTTGGGTCCCGTATACGGCGCGCAGTGGCGTAGCTGGCCGGCGCCCACGCCCGATGATCCGAACCGTACCATCGATCAGATCAGCAATGTGCTTGATCTTGTCGAGAATCACCCGGATTCTCGTCGTATGGTCGTGTCCGCTTGGAATCCTGCCGAAGTGGAGAATATGGCGTTGCCGCCATGCCACGCGCTCTTCCAGTTCTACGTGGCCGACGGCAGGCTTTCCTGCCAGCTATATCAGCGTTCCTGCGATATGTTCCTCGGCGTACCGTTCAATATCGCATCCTATTCGCTGTTGACGTTGATGATCGCCCAGCAGGCGGGACTGCAGCCGGGGGAGTTCGTGTGGACGGGTGGCGACTGCCACGTGTACGACAATCACATCGACCAGGTGTTGGAGCAGTTGAGCCGCGATCCATACCCGTATCCGCAGATCCGTATTAACAAAGCCGATTCGCTGTTCGATTACGATTACAGTGATTTTGAAATCGTCGGCTACCAGCACCATCCAACCATCAAGGCGCCGGTGGCGGTCTGAGAGTCGTCGCCAGACGTTAGACTACTGACCCTAGTTCGACTTCAAGGAGTGAGTGAAATGGAGCATGACAGTAGCCGCAGTGGCTATCACGAACCCGAGCCCGGACTTGCCGGGCTTGAGGACGAGGAGGATTGGGGCGATGATTTCCCCAAGACGTTCTCGGTGAATCTGATTTGGGCGCAGGCCTGTGACAAGGAAGGTCATGACGGCGCCATCGGATTCGAGGGTGGCATGCCATGGCATCTGCCCGAGGATATGAGGCGTTTCAAGGAGCTTACCGTCTCGCATCCGGTCATTATGGGGCGTAAGACGTGGGAGTCCCTGAGCCCGAAGTATCGTCCGCTGCCGAATCGCGACAATATCGTGGTTTCGCGTGATCCGGCTTACACTGCGCCGGGAGCGACCGTGGTCGACAGTCTGGATGATGCGCTTGATCTGGCACGACAGGAAGCCATTCCGGATGACGGTCTTGACCGCAGCGAAATCTGGATTATCGGTGGCGGCCAGCTGTTCCGCGAGGCCATGCCGTTTGCGGACAAGGCGTATGTGACGCAGATCAGCATGCATGCCGATGCCGATACCTACGCGCCCGACGTGAAGTCGCTGGTGGAATCCGGCGCTTGGAAGGTGCTTGAAGAGGGCGTGTGGCAGAACACGCGGAAGGGTTCCGGAGATACCGCCGGATTCCGTTTCATGACGTATGCGAAGAATCGCGAGGAGTAACCGTATGTATACCGTGATGACCGTGTGTACCGGCAATATCTGCCGTTCTCCCATGGCCGAAATCATTCTGCGCACTGAATTCGAGCGTCGTGGCCTTGCCGACAAGGTCAACGTCGAGTCCAGTGGCGTGAGCGACGAAGAGTATGGCAATCCGATCGATCGTCGTGCCGTCAAGGTGCTCCGTGAGCGTGGATATGAGCTGCCGGCACATCATTTCGCCCATCGCATCACCCGCGATGAGATCGAGCGTACCGACCTGTTTCTGCCGATGACCGCTTCGCATATGCGTGCGCTACTGCGTCAGCTGCCGCAGGCCAAGCGTGAGAACGTGCATATGTACCGTAGTTTCGATCCGAATCTTGCCAAGCCTGTCGCAGGCTACGAAAGTGAGATTGATTTGGTCGATCCTTGGTATGGCGGCGCCCGCGAATTCGAAGTGGCGATTGACCAGATTGAGGAAGTGGCCCCGTTCATCGTTGATTGGGTTGAGCGGCAGCTCTGACGATTGCATACGATTTTTCCGTCGAAAAGCCCGGTTCGCAAGAGCCGGGCTTTCTTGTATCCGTATGATTTCAATGATTTCGAAAGATCTTAAGAAATCGCAAGAGATTGCAAAAGTAATATTGCGCAATTGATGTAAATCAGAGAAAAATAGAAATGAAAAATAAAAAAGCGACCCCGGCCGGACTTGAACCGGTGACCTCCGCCGTGACAGGGCGGCGCTCTAACCAACTGAGCTACGGGGCCGTTGTTTCAGCCTTGCGACTGGCAACAGATAGATATATTACGGCAAAGTCGCTATTGTGCAAATTTCGGCGTGTCATCGATGAATATTCGTATGAATTGCTGAAAGAAAGTATTTGCTTAAACTGCGGCAGTAGTAGGGAAGAAAAGCAACGGCCGGTCGCATATGAGGGGAAAACTTCTCATATGCGACCGGCCGTTACCGTTGCGGTGCCGTGTTGTCGCTCACGACACTACGAATTGCTGGTGGAATCAGTCGGTCTGTTTCCAGGTCTCGACGTCGATGTGGTGTTCCGGATTGGCCTGCCATGCATCCCAAGCGGACTTCACGATGTCTTCGACGTTGTACTGTGCGTGCCAGCCCATCTCTTCGTTGATGCGCTTCGGGGAGCC
>CAUFQQ010000020.1:0-12457 GCA_959028125.1 uncultured Bifidobacterium sp.
GGATCAAATGAATTTGGGTCCCCGCTTCTCCGCGAGGACCCGTTTCAAGCTCCCCCACCTGGACTCGAACCAAGACAAAGGGTTCCAAAGACCCGTGTGCTGCCATTACACCATGGGGGAATGGCGGAAAACCTTGCGGTTACCGCCAAGTGTCTATTATGCCACATGTCGCCAACACCGCGTGTCTCGACGTGTCGCACTAATAAAAAACGTTGTTTAAGGTGCACAAAAAGTGTTATACGCACCTTAAACAACGGTACTCGCTTCACTGATATGGGAGTTACCCCACAAACATGCGGAACGTACGCTAAGCATGCCCGCGCAACGCGTCATCAGGCGAACAAGAAGCCCTGTCCGTGATGCTCCGGATATGTGTCGAACAACTCAGCCACAGAGCCGTCTTCGAACACAGCACGGATAGCGCTGGCCAGCAGCGGCGCGATCGACAGCACGGTCAAACCGTCCCAACGCTTCTCTTCAGGAATCGGCACGGTGTCGGTAAGCACGACTTCGCGGGCTCCGCTGTTCTTCAAACGTTCGACGGCGGGACCAGACAGCACGCCATGTGTGGCGACGACAGTCACCGACTTGGCACCGGCATCCTTAAGCACGCTGCATGCACCGGCAATGGTTCCGGCGGTATCGATGAGATCGTCGACGAGCACGCAGTCCTTACCTTCGACATCGCCCACGACTCGGTTGGCGACCGCTTGGTTCGGACGGGTGATGTCACGCGTCTTGTGGACGAATGCGAGCGGACCACCGCCAAGACGCTGCGCCCACTGCTCCGCAACACGAATGCGGCCCGCATCCGGAGAGACGACGGCAACATTGTCAAGCTGGTTGGAGAAACGGTCGCGAATGTAGTCGACCAGCACCGGCATAGCGATAAGGTGGTCGACAGGACCGTCGAAGAAGCCTTGGGACTGCGCCGCATGCAGGTCGACACTCATGATGCGGTCGGCACCTGCGGTCTTCAGCAGGTCGAACATGAGACGGCAGGAAATGGGCTCGCGGCCGCGATGCTTCTTGTCTTGGCGCGAGTAGCCAAGCAGTGGGCAGACCGCGGTGATGGAACGCGCGGATGCACGCTTGAGCGCATCAATCATGATGAGCTGTTCCATAATCGATTGGTTGATCGGGGCTGCGTGGCTTTGCAGTACGAACACGTCCGCGCCACGCACGGATTCGGTGTAGCGCACGTACATTTCGCCGTTGGCGAAGTCGTATGCTGTGGTTTCCAGAACATCAATGCCAAGTTGTTCGGCGACTTCCGCCGCCAGTTTCGGATGTGTTCTGCCTGTGACAAGGATAAGGTTTTTATCCGGCTTTCCTTCAAGGATTGCGCTCACCATGTCTCCAAACGTCTGTTTTCGCGTCAAGTGGACGTGACCCATATTAACCATCTGCGCAGACCGTCTCACCCGCGCGTGTTCACCTGAAATTTACCGGTACAGTCCGTGCTTGCCAATATATTGCACCACGCCGTCCGGTACGAGGTACCAAACAGGCTCCCCATGCTCCGCACGTCGCCGCACATCGGTCGAGGAAATCGCCAGTGCCGGTATTTCCAACGTATCGACCTTGCCTTCCGGCAGTTTCACCCCTTCCGGCGATGAGTACCCGGGGCGGGTCACGGCCACGAAGTGGGCCAGATCCCACATTTTGTCGGCGTCTTTCCATTGCATGATTTCCGCGACCGCGTCAGCTCCGGTGATGAAGAAGAGTTCCGCGTCGGGATGTTGCGCACGGATGTCTCGCAACGTGTCGATGGTATAGGTGACTCCCGGACGGTCGATGTCCACGCGTGATACGGTGAATTTCGGATTGGACGCGGTGGCGATGACCGTCATGAGATACCGGTCTTCCGCGTTGGTGACGTTCTTGTCGAGTTTGAATACGGGGCGTCCCGTCGGCACGAAGATCACTTCGTCGAGGTCGTACACCCACGACACTTCTGAGGCCGCCACCAAGTGGCCGTTGTGGATGGGGTCGAACGTGCCGCCCATGATGCCGATGCGAGGCCTGCTATGCCAGTTGCCGCGTGCTGAACGTCGGCCTGTGGCCACCGCGGAACCTGCTGATTCCACGGAAAGGTCGGACATGCGCCGTTCCGGTTCCACCACATAGCTGATGGCAAGTTCGGAATCGGCTTCGGCGGATTCGGGCCGCATGCGTTTCGGGCCGGTCATGAGGCATCCTCGTTTTTTTGTTCCTGATCGGCGTCCGCGGTCTCACGGCCGATGCTGTCTGCCGTTGGCGATGCGTTGTCCGGGTCGATTTTGCCCATATCCTCATCCCACTCGTCCTGCACGACGCGCCTGATCTCCGCGAAAGTCGGCAGAGGGAAGTCCGGCTGATAGGCGCGACGCACTTCCGCCACACGTTCGGTGACGCGAATCAGCGTATCGGTCATGCCGTCAATATCCTGTTCGCGCTCCATGGCGCTGAATTTGGCGATGTACTGTTCCATGAGCCGCATCTGCTCATCGACGCTTTTAAGCTTCTCTTCGTCGAGTTCCACCACGTCTTCGGCATCGACTTCCGGCCAACCGATCAGCACCGCGTCGGCGTATTCGAGTGAAGCACGCTGTGCCGCCGATGCGATGCCGTCCTCGATCTGCACGAGAAACACGTATCGCACGATGCTTAATCGTTCGGATGCGAGCTTCAATCCCAGATAGGGGTCATTGAGATCCGCATTCCATGGGTTCTTAGCGTCAGTCATTGTTTCCTCCATCTGGCCGTCATTATTGTTGTGTTCGTTCATGCCCGTACCTGGCCTGTTCCGTAGCCGATCCACTTGGTCGTGGTCATTTCGCGTAGTCCCATGGGCCCGCGTGCATGCATTTTTTGCGTGGAGATACCAAGTTCCGCGCCGAAGCCGAACACTCCCCCATCTGTGAAACGCGTGGACGCGTTGACCATCACCACCGCCGAGTCGATGCGTGAGGTGAATTCCTCAATGGCCGAATAGTCTTCGGCGATAATGGATTCGGTATGCCCTGTGGAGTGGCGGTTAATGTGGCTGATGGCCTCGTCGAGTGAGTCGACCACTTTGACGCCGATCTTCAACGCGAGATACTCGGTATCCCAGTCTTCCTCAGTGGCATGTATCAGTTTCACCCCGTCAATACCGGTTTTGTCGATGATCTCGTAGGCCTGTTCGTCGGCATGCACTTCGACGTCGGCTGCGGCAAGCGCTGTGGCGATTTGCGGAAGGAACGCTTCGGCGATGTCACTGTGCACGAGGAGTTTTTCAGTGGCGTTGCAGACGCCGACGCGTTGCGTTTTGGCGTTGAGAATGATGGGGATGGCTTTGTTTTGGTCGCCGGTTCGGTCGACGTAGATGTGTACGTTGCCCGCTCCGGTTTCGATGACGGGTACTTTGGAGTTTTGCACGACGGCTTGGATGAGGCCCGCTCCCCCTCGTGGAATAAGCAGGTCGATGTGGCCTTGGGCCTGCATCATGGCGTTGGCGCCTTGACGCCCGTATTCGTCGACGGAAGCGATGAGTGCGGCATCATATCCGTGTTCGTGCAATACGTCGGCGATGATGTTGAGGGTGGCTGCGTTGGTGCGTTCGGCCGCGTGTCCTCCTCTGAGGAGTGCCGCGTTGCCTGATTTGATGCAGAGTGACGCGACGTCGACGGTGACGTTGGGTCGTGCTTCGTAGATCATGCCGAGCACGCCGATGGGCACGCGGGTTTGTTCGAGTCGCAGACCGTTGTCGAGGTGGTATCCGCGCACGATTTCACCGATCGGATCCTGTAGGGTGGCTACGTGGCGCACACCTTGTGCGGCTGCGTTGACGCGGGGTACGTCAAATTTGAGCCGGTCGAGTTTGCCTGCGTCCATGCCATGTTCGGCGGATTTCTGCATGTCGATGGCGTTGGCTTCCGCGATTTCATTGGCGCGCGCGTCGAGTGCGTCAGCGATGGCGTTGAGAAGTTCGTTTTTACGCTGCGTGTTGGTTTGGGCAAGTTGCGCTTGCGCGATTCGGGCGGCGTCGGCTTTGGCGCACACCTCGTTGAGCACATCGGGCTCCATGGCGTTGGATTGGGTCTGTGGGTTCGTCATAGTTTCCTAGATTAGCGCGAAATCGCGCCTTGTTCCGTAGCTTCGACCATTATTTCGTCGTAGCATCGGAAACAGGGCGCGATTTCGCACGTCACGTGTCCTCAGAGATTTATATCCGAAACCGTTCTCGATCAACCGTTATTCGACATGGAATCAGTGGATCTGATCGAGACCCGGATACAGCGGGAAGTCTTCGGCGAGCTTGTCGACGCGAGCCCTGAGGGCTTCCACGTCGGCATCCTTGCCTGCTGCGAGTGCGGTTCCGATGATGTCGGCGACCTCTTCGTATTCCTTGTTGCCGAAGCCGCGGGTGGCGAGGGCGCTGGTGCCGATGCGCAGACCGGAAGCCACGCTTGCCGGACGCGGATCGAACGGAACGGTGTTGCGGTTGATGGTGATGCCGCACTGGGCGAGGAGGTCTTCGCCCTGCTGGCCGTCCATTTCGCTGTTGCGCAGATCAACCATGACGAGGTGGACGTCGGTGCCGCCGGTGAGGACGCTGATGCCGTTGTTCTTGACATCGTCGGACATGAGGCGTTCGGCGAGGATCTTGGCACCGTCGAGGGTGCGCTGCATGCGGTCCTTGAACTCCGGAGAGGCTGCGACCTTGAACGCGACGGCCTTGCCTGCGATGACGTGCATGAGCGGACCGCCCTGCTGACCCGGGAAGACCGCGGAGTTGAGCTTCTTGGCATAGTCCTGCTTGGCGAGAATGAAACCGGAACGCGGACCGCCAAGAGTCTTGTGAGCCGTGGAGGATACGACATCGGCGTACGGGACCGGGCTCGGGTGCAGTCCGGCTGCGACAAGGCCCGCGAAGTGTGCCATATCAACCCAGAACTTGGCTCCGACTTCGTCGGCGATTTCCTTCATGGCCTTGAAGTCTTCGATACGCGGGTAGGCGCTCCAGCCGCCGATGATCATGGCCGGGTGGGTTTCAAGCGCGCGCTGGCGGATGATTTCAGGATCGATGCGGAAGGTTTCAGGATTGACTCCGTAGGCTTCGGCATGGTAGAAACGTCCGGAGAAGTTGATTTTCATGCCGTGGGTGAGATGTCCGCCATGGTCGAGGGCAAGACCGAGCACGGTGTCGCCCGGCTTGACGAGCGCCTGGTAGACGGCTGCATTGGCCTGTGCGCCGGAGTGAGGCTGCACGTTGACGTATTCGGCACCAAACAGGCTCTTGGCACGCTCACGGGCAATGGTTTCGATCTTGTCAACCTGCTCGCAGCCACCATAGTAGCGGCGTCCCGGATAGCCTTCGGCATACTTGTTGGTCAGCACGGAACCCTGAGCCTGAAGCACGGCACGCGGCACGAAGTTTTCGGAGGCGATCATCTCCAAGCCGTTCTGCTGTCGAGACAACTCAGCGTTGAGTACCTCGGCGATTTCGGGGTCTGCTTCGGCGATAGGCGCGTTGAACATGTCGTTCGGAGTTTGCGCGAGAGGCGATGCGGTCATTGAGCTCTCCTTGGCTTGGAGGATAAATACGTTGCCCGTACGAACGTGCAGGCTTAACGATGAAGTGTACGTGCACAAATCGCATGAGGGAATAGGGCGTTTCGAAACATGGAAGCAATCACGAAACAAGCAGGAAACAATCACCACCCATAAACACGCATCGTCCCATTCCACGGACGCCAAACACGCTTCTTCCCGCCCATAACGCTACACTCAATATTGTTTGACGTTCATTGTCCGTTCTATTGCTAAGGAAATCCAGTGACCACGTTCCACAGCACTCGCAGCACCACCGATTCACTCACCTCCAAGCAAGCCATACGCAAAGGCATCGCCGACGACGGCGGCCTGTTCGTAACCGACTCACTGGGCGAAACCCACGTAGACGTCGCATCTCTCGCAGGCAAGTCCTACCAGCAGATCGCATTCGACGTGCTGAGCGTGCTGCTGCCCGACTTCTCCGAAACCGAACTCAAGGCATGCATCGATGAAGCGTACGGCGCGCAATGGTCCGACGAAAAGATCACCCCGGTCAAGCCGCTCGGCGATGACTACGTGATGGAACTGTTTAACGGCCCGACCTCCGCATTCAAAGATGTCGCATTGCAGATCCTGCCGCGTTTCATGGCACGCACCACCCCGGCCGGCGGCGACGGCAACGAGAAAATCATGATCGTGACAGCCACCTCCGGAGACACCGGCAAGGCGGCGCTCGCTGGTTTCGCGGATGCCGAGGGCACAGGCATCACCGTGTTCTATCCGGAAGGCAAGGTTAGCCAGGTACAGGAACTGCAGATGAGCACGCAGGCTGGTTCGAATGTGAATGTCTGCGCGGTGAAGGGCAATTTCGATGACGCTCAGTCCGCTGTCAAACGCATTTTCGGTGATCGTGAGCTTGCCAATCGTTTGGCTTCCGATTCGCATGTGGTACTGTCTTCCGCAAATTCGATCAATGTGGGACGTTTGGTGCCGCAGGTCGTCTATTATTTCTCCGCTTACGCGCAGCTGCTCGAACAGCAGGTCATCAATGTCGGTGATGAGGTCGAGTTTGTGGTGCCGACCGGTAATTTCGGCGATATTCTCGCCGGATATTATGCGAAGCTGTTAGGCTTGCCGGTCAAGCATCTGGTTGTTGCGTCCGATAAGAACAATGTGCTGTTCGATTTCCTGACTTCCGGCACGTATAACCGTCAGCGTCCGTTCTATCAGACGATTTCCCCGTCGATGGACATTCTTATCTCCTCGAATCTGGAACGCATGCTGTATTACATGTCCGACAAGGACACTCGTCTGATCGCCATGCTGATGAACGATTTGAACCAGTGGGGCGCCTATGAGGTTCCCGAACCGATGCTGGCCAAGATTCGTTCCCTGTTCGGCACCGGCTGGGCCGATGAGGATCAGGTGCGTGAGATGATCGCGGATTGCTGGAACAAGAACCATTATGTGATCGACCCGCATACCGCGTGCGGTTATTACGTGATGCAGCAGATGCCTCGCGATCCGCTGACGCCGCGCGTGCTGCTGAGCACCGCCAGCCCGTACAAGTTCCCGCGCGTGGTCAACGAGTCCTTGGGTTTGGATGCTTCCGGCACGGATTTCGAATGCATGGACGTGCTTGCCGAGGCGACCGGCACTACCGCTCCGGCCGCGTTGCGCGGTTTGGAGACCGCCGACGTGCGTTTCGACCATGTCGTTGACATCGACGGTATGGAAGGTTTTGTCGAGCAGGCCGCCAAAGCTCTGTAAAAACTCTGTAAGCGAAGCATACTTTCACATCGTTAAAGCCATCTCCATCGGCCGTCCGCGATATGTGGACGGCCGTTTTTCGTCAAGGCTGCTACAGTTGCATGCTCGGAGGCGAACGAGCATGACAGCACCAACGATACCCGCATCTGAATCGGTACGACAGAAGCAACCGGCACAACAATCGAACCAGCCCGAACAGCCCCGGCGTAAGCATGATCGTCTCATCACCCGTGATATGGCGTTGGTCATGCTTGCGACGTTCTGTTTCATGTCGAGCAATATGCTTGCCAATCCGATCGTTGCCGGATATGCGGAATCGTTGGGCGCGGACGGCATGCTGATGGGTGCGGTGGCCGGGTCGATGAGTTTCATCTCACTGTTCTGCCGCCCTATCGCAGGCAATCTTTCCGACAAAACCAGCAAGCGCACACTTGTGGCGGTTGGCACGGTGCTCTATTTCGCCGCCGGACTGCTGTACTATTTCGCAAACTCCCCCATCATGCTCATCATGGCTCGCGTGATCAACGGCGTTGGTTTCGCATGCTGCTCGGTCTGCCTGGCCACGTGGATGTCGCTTTTGCTGCCGATCCGGCATATGGGTGCCGGCATGGGAGTGTATGGCACGATGAACGCGCTGGCTATGGCGGTCGGACCGGCATTGGGTATTCGCGCGCAAAAATACATCGGTTATCGTCTGACGTTTTTGAGTTCGCTGGTGCTGGCGGTGATCATGCTGCTCGCCACACTGATGGTGAAGAATGGCGGACAGCCGGTACGCAAAAAGCAGACTTCCATAACGGAGAATCCCTCCACTGCCGTAGACATTGACGGTTCTGCTAGCGCAACCAAAAAGCATCGTTTTTCGATCCGTTCGATTCTGGAACCGCGTGTGGTGCCGTTGTCGCTGACGTTCATGATGTTTGCGATAGCGTATTTCGCAAATCAGTCCTTCATCGTGAGTTATGTTCAGTCTCGTCATCTGCCGGTATCATCCGACCTGTTTTTCATGTTTTACGCGGTCGCGTTATTGGTGTTGCGACTGGGCTTGCGCGACCTGTTCGACAGCAAGGGCTTCCGTTTCTGGCTGACGGTCTGCTCGTTGGGCATGCTGGCGATGCTCGCATGCATGACGTTCCTGTTCAATGATTGGATGCTGTTGTTGGCTGCGATTTTCACCGCTGTCGGCTACGGTCTGATGAGTTCAGTCACGCAGGCGCAGGCCGTGGTAATCGCAGGCCGCGAGCGCAGTGGTATTGCGAATAGTACGTATTATGCGGGTATTGATTTGGGTATGTCGGTTGGTCCGTTTGTGGGTGGTTTGGTGTATGGGCATTTGCCTGCTGTGTGGTTTTATCCGGTGTTTATGTTGGCGATGCCTGTTGCTTGGTTGATTTATTTGTTGTGTGTGAAGCGTGTTTCGCGGTAGTTGTTGGCATCGTGTGCGAGGTTTCTGCCGTAAACCAGTCCAAGCGCGTGTCGTTCTAACTGTTTTTGCGGTCGGTCGTATTTTCCATATACGGCAATATGACCGACCGACGCCCATCCTGGCTCGTGCAAGGCGTCCATGCCGAAGGGGAGATGTCAGGATCGGTCCTTGCCGCCGTATTCCGTTCCAGCCTTTCCGGCTATTTGACTTGGTGGATTTTGTTGCCTTTGACCATGTAGGCACGTCGGGCCATGTCGATCATGGGCTGGTCGAATCGGCTGTCTGTGTAGAATTCGTCCACTCGAACGTTGTCTCCGTAGAGTTCGCGGAATCGTTTGGGCTTGTTGGTGTTGAAGTTGAGGTAGTTTACGTTCAACGTGTTGCCGTCGATGGTGGACGAGACCAAATGTTGCACGCCAAGCCTGCGGCAGGCCTCGCCCACGGTGATGTCGAACGAGGCGGTGAGGATCGCATCGTCTTCGCGTGGCTCATACCAGGGTTTGATGCGCTTCATGTTCTGATCCCAGAAGGCGTTGACCAATTCTTCGAATTCCAACGATTCGGCAAGTTCGCTTAAATATCCGTGGCATAGCTTGCCCACACCGTATTCCATTTGATCGAACGTGGCTCGTCCGAGCTTGTATTTGATGGCATAGCGCAGTACCGGGGCGATGTACCGCAATACTTTCGGATTGTATTTGGCCGAAAACAGGTACAGGTCGAACAGGCTTTCTCCGTCATAGATGGTTCCATCGAAGTCGAATACACGCATGTATGCAGCTCTCACTTCCTCGTATGCGCGCATTCAATACGCGCCATTGCACCTCATGCTAAAGTCCGAAGGCTGATTCCTTCTTACACCAAGGTGAACGGCCGGCGACCGCAATGTGCACAAATTGCACATCTCAATGCACATTCGGTTCATGTCACGTTTGGAAGGAGGAACCACCACAACAACACAGTCGGACCGCTATTCGCCCCATAGGAGCCGTTCGCGCTGCTGATACTCCTCATCGAACAACGGCTGGGCCTTCGTGTCGATGAGCTTGGCGAATTCCAGATCCTCATCTCGTTCCACCCGATGCTCAGCCATATTCCATTGGTCATGGTACGTGTAACGCAATGCCTCGGCATCCGTTTTCAGAACATGCGACCGGTAAAGGTCCCGTTCGAATAGAAGCGTATCAACCAGCCATCCTGGCTCGTCCGGAAACTTACTGATGCCATTGACGTACTCCGCACGATACGCGTCATGGACAAGGACAGGCAACGCATCGATACGCAAAAGCTCCTTGAACATGATAAGCCGTCCGATTCGACCGTTGCCGTCCGAAAATGGGTGAATCTTCTCAAACGTCCAATGGACACGGGCGATCTGATACGGCTCGTCCTCAAGTTTCGTGCACATATCAAACAGCCTGTCCATAAATTCGGGAACATCCTGCGGCAGCGCGGTCCTTGTCGGAGTGACAGGATTGCCGATAAAGTTCGGCCGAGTCTTGTAGCCGCCCACGTTGAAAAGCGAGTCGGAGACCTGTCTGGTGCCCTGCTTGAGAATGGCATGCAGGTGACAGACCATATCCCGGTCCACCGGCTCATCAGCATGGTCGAGAATCCAACAGAACGCAGCAAAATGATTACGGGTTTCCAACGCATCATCAGGATTGACCTGTTCGCTGCCATCCGTGGTATAGGTACCGGTGGCAAATAGCTGCGCGGTCTGTTTGGCAGTAAGGGTGGAACCTTCCATATGATTGGAATTCCATGCGAACTGGATTTGCGTGGTCGTGTAAATGCCGTCACCATATCGAGTATCACGCTCTCGGATAAGACGCTCCACGATACGTTCCGCCATAACCCCATCCTTCCTTCATTCCGCTCGACTATCCTCCCATGGTAATTCATTTAGGCTAGAAACCGTGGTGGATGTCGTATATCCTGCAGGTTGGTTCCATGTCGAACGTGACCGTGTCGAACTGTTCGGGATGGTGTACGAACGTATCGATCAGTTTCCATTGGCGACGGCTGATGCCGATACGATAGTCCGGGCGGACCATAAGCACCGGCGCTTTCGGCTGGAGTTCCTCCAAGAGCTGCGCGCGCTGTTCGAAGCATTCATCATCGTCGATCCATACGATCGGCGCGGGTTCATTCTCTTCGCATTCGATGCGTACGCGTCGTTGGATGGTCTGCCATTTGCCTGCCTCACGTCCCCATTTGGTGACAGGATCGTACCAGGTGATGACATCGACCAGCATGGGATCCCATCCGAGCATCGGGTCGAGAATCTGACTGCAGTATGGCTGCCAGGTGGACAGCCACCACAATTTCACAATGCCGTCAACTGCCAACGCGTACATGGCGTCGGATAGTTCGCTGGACCAGTGGATGCGCCATGAGCCTACGGGCGTGTGGGCTTTTTCGTTGCCGTCCAAGTGGAACGCTTTTTCAGGATTGTACATTTTCGCGTAGGGACTGTCGGGCTTCGCCCAGGTCATAACTTTGTTCACGCCGCCCCTGCGCAAAAGCTTGTCATCCGGAAAGGCGTTGAGCACCCCATCGAAATCCGTGAACACCACAGGCTTGGAAAACATTTTCAAATCCGTCATCACCACTCCCCTTTCAATCATCAACTATCTTCTTATATTGACCTTACGGTTTCCTCATTACGTTTTACCTGACAAATACTGACAGCACCGCCATCGTTTTATTTGCTATACTCGGATTGGTTCGGCACGGACGCCGAACGACCGCAGGCACGAACATAGGCAACCGCAAACATGGTCCATAGATGCGCAAAACATGATGCGCGGACGCATCCAAAAAAGCGGTCACCATCACGCAAAGGAGCGAAACATGGCAGACGAATCATCGAAGATTCCAGAGAAAACCGTCGAACAAATCTTCGACGAACGTTATCCCCTCGACAAATGGGAAGATTCAAACTACTCGATACTCGACAAATTCTCAATGCGCGGCCGCAAAGGCTTCGTCACCGGAGCCGCAGGCGGTCTAGGACGCAACGCGGCGGCCGCGCTCGCCCAAGCCGGAGCAGACGTCGCACTAGTCGACCTGCCCAGCCAAGAAGACAAGCTCACCGAACTGGCGAAAGACATGAGCGAACGTTTCGGCACCAACGTCATCGCGCTCACCTGCGACGTCACCAACGTCGAACAAGTAGCCGAACTCAAAACACAATTGGTGGAACAGCTGGGCACCGTCGACTTCGCGTTCCTCAACGCCGGAGTCAACGTACCGGGCGACGATCAAGACGCCACCGAAGAAGTATGGACGCGCACCATCAACATCAACCTCAACGGCACCTACCGTACCGGCCGCATCGCGCATGAAATCATGCGCGAACACGGTCATGGCGGCTCACTGATCTTCACAGCCTCCCTGTCCGGACATAACGCGAACTACATGATGGGAAGTCCGACGCCGGTGAACGCGTATGGCGCCACCAAAGCGGCCATCATGGAACACTCACGTTACCTTGCTGCCGCGCTCGCCAAGGATGGTATCCGTTCCAACACCATCTCCCCCGGATACGTGTGGTCTGGAATTTTCAATGGCCGTATCGACATGCCTGGCCACGACGCCATGCTCGAGGTCGTGCCGATGCATCGTTTCGGCACGAATGACGAGATTGCCAGCACGGTGCTCTTCCTCGCCAGCGACGCGTCCTCGTACGTTACTGGCACTGACATTCGCGTAGACGGCGGCTACAGCGTCTTCTAA
>CAUFQQ010000021.1:0-9087 GCA_959028125.1 uncultured Bifidobacterium sp.
CGGCAATATCCTGTGGATCATTCTTGGTGGATTGGCCATCGCAATCGGATGGGCAGTGGTGGAACTGATTCTGTGCATCTCCATCATCGGCATTCCGCTCGGCATTCAAGCGTTCAAGATGGCCAAGCTTGCGCTCTGGCCGTTCGGCGCGGAAATCGTCAACCTGTAGATTCCAAATACTACAAAGCCGCCAAAGCAACCCTTGACGAGGCGATCACCGACGTCAACAATTGGATTGACCAGCAAGCCGCCAAGGCCGAATAATAAAACACACATTATGTTGCTGCAGCAGCCAATCCTTGCAGAACAATGTCATGACAAAGGCCTGAGAAGACGACTTCTCAGGCCTTATCCGTGCCGCTCCTCAGTCGCTTGTAGCGACAGCTCCCCTCACAAAAGAGGGGAGCCAGAGAAACACTTACTTCGAGACGTTGAATTTAAATTCGACGATATCGCCGTCCTGCATCACGTAGTCACGGCCTTCCTGACGCAACTTGCCTTCCTCCTTGATCTTGACCATGGAGCCTTCGGCAGCCACGAAATCGTCGTAGGAGACGATGTCGGCCTTGATGAAGCCTTTTTCGAAGTCCGTGTGAATCACACCGGCAGCCTGCGGGGCGGTATAGCCCTTGTGGATCTGCCATGCACGCACCTCCTTCTCACCTGCGGTAAGGAAGGTAGAAAGGCCGAGCGTATCGTAGCCGACTCGCGCCAACTGATCCAGGCCGGACTCCTCAAGACCGGCGTCGGCGAGCATTTCACGCGCGTCGGCCTCATCGAGTTCGGTCAGATCGGCTTCGAACTGCGCGTTGAGGAAGATGGCGGGGGCCGGAGCCACGGATGCGGCGAGCTTGGCCTGCATGTCTTTGTTCTGCAGTTCGGCATCGTCCACGTTGAACACGTAGATGAACGGCTTGGCGCTCATCAAGTGCAGATCGTAGACGGAATCCTTGTCGAAACGACCTTCGCGAGTCGCCTTATCAATGGTTTCGCCAGCTTCAAGAATGGTCTTCGCCTGCTTGACGGCTTCCATGTAAGCCGGTTCGATCTTCTTGCCGCGCAGATCCTTCTCCAGCTTCGGCAGCGCGTTCTCGATGGTCTGCAGATCGGCGAGGATCAGCTCGGTGTTGATGGTTTCAATGTCGTCGGACGGATCGACTTTGCCGTTGACGTGCACGATATCATCGTCTTCGAAGGCACGCACGACCTCGCAGATCGCGTCGGCTTCGCGAATATTGGCGAGGAACTTGTTGCCCAGACCTTCACCTTCCGAAGCGCCCTTGACAATGCCTGCGATGTCGACGAACGTGACGGTGGCCGGCACGATCTTCTCCGTATGCACGAGCTTGGCGAGCACCGGCAGACGGTCATCCGGCAACGGCACAATGCCGGTGTTCGGTTCGATGGTGGCGAACGGATAGTTTTCCGCCAGCACGTTGTTGCGGGTCAATGCGTTGAACATGGTGGACTTGCCGACGTTCGGCAGTCCGACGATTCCGATAGTAAGAGACATGGTTCCCTAGCTTAGTATTAGGCTTCGATGGCGTCGACTGCTTTGATAACGGCACCACGGAACGCGCTTTCCTCCAACGATGCGACACCCCTGATGGTGGTGCCTCCCGGAGAGCAGACAGCGTCTTTCATGGCACCCGGATGCGTTTCGTTGGCCAAATAGAGCGCGCCCACGCCTTCCACCATTTTGGCAGCCAGACGATACGCGGTAGCACGCTGCAATCCATATTTCACACCGGCATCGCCCAATGCTTCGATGTACATGTCGGTGAAGGCCGGCGCGCAGCCGGCGATGCACATGCCGATGCCCATGTGTGCGGTGTCCACGCGTTCAATCAGGCTGATTGACGAAAACAGGCTTTCGAAGGTTTCCGTCTGTTCCTGCGTGAGCGTGTTGTCGATTTCCGTGACCAGCACGCCTTTGCCGACAGCCATCGGCGTGTTCGGAATGGTGCATTGGATGTGTGCCTGTTCGAAAGACGTTCCGAACAGGTCGCGGAATTTGTTCAGATCCCAGCCTGCCGCAATGGACACGACGATGGTGTTTGGCTGCGCCAGCTGGTCAACAATCGGTGAAATCACCGCTTCAATCTGATACGGTTTGATGGCGATGACGACCATGTCAGCTGCTTCGGCGACTTGCGCGGCGGTACGCACCGCTTTTGCGCCGAGTTTGGCGGCGTTGCGTTCCAGCTTGTCGTAATGCGCGGCACAGGCCACGATGTCGCCGCCATTGACGACGCCAGCGTTGACTAGGCCTTCGGCGATCGCCTGTGCCATATTGCCGTATCCGATGAATCCGATGGTTGGATTGGCCATGTTTCTTTCCTTTGCTATCGATACTCGTCGTTGCCGAACAATCGTCAGAACAACTCCGCCAAATCTCCGCGGTTCAACGCTTCGTTGAACAGGTGCTTGAACACGGTGGAACCATGCACGCCGTCATGTTCAAACTCATTGGTAGTCCAATAATGTGAACGGCCGACGCGAGACAGCGTTTCGAGCTGCAATCCAGAATCGACGTACATGTCGTCAAAATAGACGGCAGCCTGCAGCGGAACCTCATTACGGGCCAACTGGTCGGCATCGTAGATCGTGCCGAAATGCGTGTCTTCCATAAGCACGTCCATGGCTGGTTTGAACGGACGCAACGCACGTTCCTGCTCGAACATCCACGGGAACATGGCCTCGCCGGTGAAATTAAGCGGACGAATGCCGCCCGCGAATTCCGGATGCTCGCCGCGCACGCGCTGGGCGGCCCAGCGAATCGGCGTTTTCAGCTCGCCATTGGCGTAGATGAACTCCTGCAACGGCCAATACAGCGGACGAGACGAGGTCGCATCCATCACGGAAGACAGGAACTCGTCAGACAGTTCCGCCGAGGCCGAGGCCGAACCGTCGCCGTCAAGGAACGCCTGGTCAAGAATCCAATGCACGCGTTCGAAACTCGGCTTCATGCCGAAATCGGATCCCAAGCATTGGAAGCGTTCCACCGTGAGCGGATCGCCGTTCGGCAATGTGACCTCGCGCGATTGCAGTATGTCGGCAACCGTAGCGGCACGTTCGATATCGATCGGGTAACGCTCGTAGAACTGCTTCGTCTTTGCCGCCATGCGCGGGAACGTATGACGGTACACGTCGGTCGCATCGGCGGGAACATGAGGAATGCCGCCCGTGGTGAAACTGGCGATAACTCCTTGCGGGAACAGCGAAAGATACGTCAACGTCAGGAATCCGCCATAGCTTTGACCAAGCGTGACCCAACGTGCGCCCCCGAATTCGGTGCGACGCAGATGCTCGAAATCACGAACGATCGAATCGGCGAGGAAACGCTTCAAAAACGCGGCACCGGCCTTGCCGTCGCCGTCCATGCCCTCAATCACATGCGTGTCGACGCGGGACGAACGCCCCGTACCACGTTGATCCGGCAACACCACGCGGAAATGCTTGATGGCCTCCTCGATCCAACCATCGGAACTTGGGCCGAGCGGACGCGGACCGGAACCACCGGGACCACCCTGCAGGAACACGAGCAACGGCAGGTCGTCATGCACATGTTCGGGAGCGGTGACCACACGGTAGAACAGGCTGATCGATTCGCCATCGAACCCATGACCGGGCTCGTGACCCGTCCAATCCAACGGCACCTTGATGGAACGATCCTCAATATGCAATCCGGGCACGTAGTATTCGCTCAGCAACGTCATGCATTCACCTTTCCTTTGGCGTCATCGGCATATTCAATGCGAGTAGTGGCTTCTTGATGGCTTCCATCCCACCCACACGCGGAGACAACCTTACCTCACAAAAGCGGCTTTATCTTACCGCCATTTCATTCCTGCGCATGATGGCGCCACAGCGTATCTGGCGCTAGGGTGGAGCATATGTCGAATTTCAAGCAGCGTCTCTTGTCGTGGATGCATGGTCATGTCTTCGCAGGCGATCTCATCCTCACGCTTGTTATAGGTGTTCTGCTGTTCGGCGTGACCGGCAGCATCACCTATAATCCGGGATTGCTGTTTGACCTTAATCCTTCCATACAGATGGCGTGGGAAGCGGCAATGCTGATCCCGCTGCTGATTCGTCGATGGCGGCCACAGACCGGAGCGTTGCTCTGCGTGGCATTGGCCTTGACGCATCTCATATTCGGCCCTTGCATATTGGGCGCCGATATTCTGGCATTGGTCATGCTGTATTCGGTGATCGTCTACGGCAATCCCAAAAACACGAAAGCCTTCATTATTTTGGCGTTGGCCATCGGTCTTCTGGCTTCGGCGTTGATGGCATGGACCATGACCAATGGGCCGCTGCTCACCGGTGGCAAAGTGCATACGTGGAGCAGTTGGAATGGCTCAAATCCAAATGGCGCAATGGTCACGGAAGTCACTCTCGGCTCCATCTACACAGGAACATCCATGTCGGAAGTCGCCGACATGGTGGCGCAATACATGCTGGTGCTGACGCCGATTTTCGAAGTATGTATCATTTCCACCGTCATTGTAGCGTTCTGGCAGCGTGCCCGTCTGGCAACCATTCGCATGATGCGGGAACGCAATGAGGCAATCGCCGCGCGAGACCAGGATGAACGCGATATCGCCGCGTTGGCGGAACGAGCACGCATCGCACGTGACATGCACGATGTGGTGGCGCACACCCTGTCAATCATCATCGTGCAGTCTGATGGCGGCCGCTATGCAGGCACGCATGATCCTGCGGTGGCTAGAAACACCATGGAGACGATTCGACACGAATCGGAACGCGCACTGCATGACATGCAACGTCTTCTGGGAGTATTCGGGGGTTCACCGCACGCCGATTATAACGATATCGGCAATCTTGTGGAACAAGCGCGAAACGTCTCCCCCGACATTCGAATCCGACGGAATATCACCGGCACCGCCAGCCCAGAACAACTCGGTGAACAAGCCTCGATAGCTTCCTACCATGTAGTGCAGGAGGCGCTGACGAATATCCGCAAGTATGCGGGGCCGCACGTCGATGTGCATATCAAAGAGTCATGGAACAACGGTTTGCTCACTTTGAGCGTCACCGACAATGGTCGTGGCGCGGCGGCCAATATCGACGGGCATACGCCAGGTTACGGCCTGTTGGGCATGAAGGAACGCATCGAATCGGCCGGAGGCTCATTGCAGGCCGGCCCTCAACTCGGCGGAGGCTTCGAAGTTATGGCCACCCTGCCTTACGGCGGTAAAGGGCCAGCGACAGACGAAACCGGCGAACAGTATGCCTCGGAACAGTCCGAATCTTGCAACACAACTGCCATATCCAGCAAAGCGAAATTATCCGACGAAGCAATCGCACCTCACACAGCCGTCAACATATCGGCGCGAATCCCAGATCAACCATCGGAACAGACGCAGGAAACCAACCCACCAACCGGTCGCGATCATCGTTCGAACGCCCTGCAACACTTGCGCATTACCGCACCCAATCTGCATGATTTGCTCACATCGTTGAAACTGAGATCCGTAGAACTTGCCAATACATCCAATTCGCGAGGGCTGAATTGGGTGGAACGTGTTTCCGCGTGGACGCAGCACCATTATGTGCTCATGGATTCCGTTGGCGCCGTGATATTGGTCATGCTGCTGAATCGCATGTCGATTACGTTCTTTTTTGATAGTTCACGCGATGCGCAGCTCTCTCATGCGATCGCCGCATGCTGCTTGCTGGCGCTGGCTCTTCGACGAAGGCTCCCCGAGACTTGCGCGCTTATTGTGTTCGTATTGTCGGTTGTGCAATTGGTGTTTTTGGGATCGATTGAGGTTGGACATATCGTAGCGTCGCTGTGTGCGCTGTATTCAGCCGTATTGTATGGGCGTGAACACGCATGGCGCTGGACCGGTCTTGCCGCCGCTACCTGTTCGGTGCTGATGGGCTTGAGAATCGCGGCCGACCAGCACGGATACACTACCTTGTTCGGCGCCATCGCCGCTTCCGCGGGCTTAACAAAACCGGTTTCAGCCACGTCAAGTAGTAGTGCAGCGTTCTTTACCGGCGTTATGCATACGGTTGCAGTGCTGATGCTGTGCGCCGGCATCATGGCGTGGGCACGTTGGGCGCGTTCCAGTGATTCAAACGCACTGGTATTGCAGACTCGCGAAGAGGCACTGGTGTCCGAACAGGAGAAGCAGCGTATTCTCGCGGCGAATATGGAACGTGACCGTATCAGTGCCAGCATTCAGGCTGAAGTCACCGCCACGTTGAACAGCGTGATCAGCCAGGCCGTCGATGGTATTCATATGTTGGACAGCGCCGAAGCACAAGGCAAGGAGCCTACCGCCGACGAGATTTCCGCAGCGTTCAAAGCCATTGGCGAGCAGGGGCGCGCCGCGCTTAAGCGTATGCGCGAACTGCTTGGCGTGCTTCGTGAGACTGGTTTCAGCGATGACGCTCATGCCGGTAGCGCGAACGAACTGCAGTTGAGGCCCGCAGCACCGTTGGAGGAGCAGCTGCAGCGCGCATCTCAATAGCCGATTCAAGTTTTCAGGGAGATTTAAGGGTTTGTTTCGCGCTGTGAGCGGAACAATGCCGATAAGGTGGAGAGTATGAGCGAGGAACAGAAGATTCGTGTGGTCATTGCCGATGATCAGGAATTGGTACGTGCCGGTTTCGCCATGGTGATCGGCTCCCAACCTGATATGGCGGTTGCGGCGCAGGCTCGCGATGGCGCGGAAGCTGTGGCGTTGGCGGAAACGCTGCATCCTGACGTGGTGTTGATGGATGTGCGTATGCCCGGCATGGATGGTATCGAGGCGACTCGGCAGATCAGTGCATTGCGGCATCGCTTTGCTGCCGATGGAACGCAATCAGAAGTCACTCATACCAAAGTGATCATTCTGACGACATTCGATTTGGATGAATATGTTATGGCTGCGATCACTGCCGGAGCTTCCGGTTTTCTGCTGAAAGATACGGAACCGGAAACATTGCTGAATTCGATTCGCACGGTTTTTCAAGGTAATGCGATTATCGCACCGTCCGCCACGAAACGTCTTATCGAGAAAATGATGGAAGGCGATTTCATGGCTGCGAATGTTGGTGCACATGGAAATTCCGCTGCTGCTTCCACTTTTGATTCGACGTATACCGATCCGGAATTAGATGACCTGACCGATCGCGAGCGCGAAGTGCTTATTGAAATCGCACATGGATTGTCGAATCAGGAGATTGCCGACAAGCTTTTCATCAGCCTGCCGACGGTGAAAACGCATGTGGCGCATATTCTGGCGAAAATCAATGCACGTGACCGCGTACAGGCGGTGGTGTTCGCTTACGAAAACCATTTGGTCTGACTGGTTTGTTGTTTTTGCGTATGCATGATACGCGAAAAGGACTCCTACCATGTTTGTGGTAGGAGTCCTTTTCGTTGTGTTTGCTATGAAGCTTAGGCTTCGGCGAGCGCCTCAACAGGAGGCGTGCTCACTGCCCTGCGTGCGGGGAATACGCTGGCGAGCAGTGCTGCCACGGCTGCCACGGCGAGTACGATGCCATTAATGCCCCATTCGAACGGGAACACCACTTTGCCGTACATGCTGAACACCACGTATGCGCCCAGCCAGCCGAACAGTGTGCCAAGTAGTACGCCCGAGATGCCGGATACCAGCGAGATGAGCAGGGCTTCCACCGCGAGGGAGCGTCGCAACTGGCCTCGAGTCATGCCGATGGCACGCAGTGTGGCGGATTCTCGGGTGCGTTCGATCACTGACAGCGACAGCGTGTTGGCTACGCCGACAAGTGCGATGAGCACGGCCACGGCGATCAACCCCACCAGAAGCATCATCATGGAGTCGATCATGTTCGCCCATACGGTGCGTTCGGCGATCGGTCCGGTCACTGTCGCATCAGTGCTCTTCTCCAATGCGGCCTGCATGTCGTTGTAGATGCCGTCAACGGAAACTCCCGACTTGTCAGTGTCTGCCTTGACCAGCAACACATGGGTGGCGGCATCAAGGTCACCATTGGTGAAATGGCTTTCATCCACGAATCCGACAGCTCCATATTGCGCGGATACACGACGGTAGTCGGCTTGGTTTGCTTGCAATGTCAGCGAACGCGTAGCGTCGCCGTTCTGGTTCCATTCGGTGGAGAAATCAGCCGTGCCATTGGCGAACTGCAGCTCCTTGCCGGTTTGCGCATTGTATGTTGGCATGAGCACGCTATCACTGTCGATGGAGGCGTTACCCAAGTTGGCACGCATGACCTGCTTGACCTGATCGATGTTTTTCACGCCGACCAGCAATGCGGACGTAGGCTGGGTTCCATCCGCTTTCTCCAAGGTCACGGAAACCGCCGGCGCATACAACGTGTCGGACACGCCGTTGATGTCAGATACATCCTTGACCATTTGCTGGCTGATGTCATCGCCCATGGCCACGATGTCGACGCTATAACGGGTGGCGAGCGCGCCATTCATAGTCTCTTTGGCGCTAGCGGCACCGGTTGCGATGGTGGAGACCAGGGTGACGCCGATGAGCAGAGCGGCACCGGTTGCTGCAATGCGTCGCGGATTCTTCTGAATGTTGGCGTGTGCAACTGTTGCGGAAGGGCCTGTCAGCGAGGCCAACGCTCCAACGCCCTTCATGAGGGTCGGCATCCAGAATACCGCGGTGACCACCATGCCGAGGAACACCAGTGCGGCACCGGCGATGGCTATGAGCAGAATCATCGTGAATTGATCGCCGCTCGCATCCTCGCCGCCGTTGGTGGCCTGCACCTGCCAGATGGAGAATATGGCCATGGCGATACCGACCGCCACCATCAGAATACCGATTATGGCTCGCGTAAGGCTGGAACGACGGTTGTCGGTCAGTTCAATCGGACGCAATGCCTCCAATGGCGTTACCGCGGTGGCGGAACGTGCGGATCCCATGGATGCAAGCACCGTCACCACAATGCCGAAGAGAATCGGTACGACGGCGGCTTGCCAGGAGAAGTTGAACCGCATACCCGCCTGCATGATGTCGCTGACGCACATGCCCCACATGAGCAGGCTTCCAAGCACCACGCCAAGCACGGATGCGACGAAGCCGAGCACCACCGCTTCGAACAGCA
>CAUFQQ010000022.1:0-8679 GCA_959028125.1 uncultured Bifidobacterium sp.
TCATGAGCTACCAGATGATCAACGTCTACCAGCTCTACATCATCCAGAACTACATCGGCCAGTCCGTCAAGGAATCCGCCGTCACCGTGTCCGTCGTCTCCATGATCATGATGGTCGTGTCTCTGGTCGGCTCCTTCATTTCCGGCCCGGTCTCCGACCTTATCGGCCGCCGCAAGGTCCCTGTCGTCGTCGCCTCCGTGCTCTTCGCCGTCGGCATAGCCATGCCGTGGATCTTC
Organism: uncultured Bifidobacterium sp.; assembly: GCA_959028125.1. Classification (GTDB taxonomy): domain Bacteria; phylum Actinomycetota; class Actinomycetes; order Actinomycetales; family Bifidobacteriaceae; genus Bifidobacterium. The sequence goes on from CAUFQQ010000022.1 coordinate 237, forward strand.
AAGTCCACCATGGGCATGTACCTGTTCGCAGGTATCGCCGGCCTTGGATACGCCGTCTATTCCGCCGTCGATCAGGCGCTGCTGGTGGATGTGCTGCCGAGCAAGGAGGAAGCCGGCAAGGATCTGGGCATTCTGAACATGGCCACCACCCTCGGCCAGATGTGCGGTCCAGTCGTCATGTCTGCCATCGTGGTCAACCTCGGCTACAACCTCGCCTTCCCGACGTCCATCACGCTGGCCATCATCGGCTGCTTCTTCATCATGGCCATCAAGAAGGTCAAGTAAGTAATCCTTCCTTGAATGATTGCCCCGGATCCGTCGTTTTCCCCTTCTCGATCGGGTCCGGGGTTTTCCGTAAGGAAGCGAACAATTGCAAATTGATGAATCCGAAGGATTTGTGACGATGCCGAGGGTTTTGAGTTTGCTGATCCTTGCAATGTCGATCATGGTATCAAGGTGACGCTTGCTCCGTTTTTGTTTAACGCATTCGTGTTGGACTGACGGGGAGTTGCCTGGCTGACGCGGATGTGTGCGTAACGCGTCAGCTTGGCTGTGGCAACGGTTTGTTGAATGCCGGGTGGTGGATTTTCCCTTCTCTTCCTGCCACCTTCGCAAGCCGGTGTTGTGTTGCAGGGCGTTTGTCTGTGGTGATTGGTTACTGGTCGCCGTGGGCAAACGCTTTTTCGTTACAAGTTGCGCAGAGAAGAAAAATGTATTATCATTTAACTAAGTAGTTACTAAGTAATAGAAACTATGGTGAAAACGTACGAAGGAGTGCATATGGGTCTCAATTACATCAAGGGCGTGAACCTGGGTAACTGGCTGGTTCTGGAAAAGTGGATGAACCCGGCATTGTTCGATGGCACTACCGCCGACGACGAATATTACCTGCCGACGCAGCTCGACCCGGCCGTCTATGAGGCACGCATCAAAACGCATCGCGCCGAATACATCAACGAACGCGACTTCGCCACCATCAAATCATGGGGATTGAATTCCGTACGAATTCCGGTACCGTATTTCATCTTCGGCGATCGAGCACCGTTCATTGGGTGTATTGATGAACTTGATAAGGCTTTCAACTGGGCTGAAAAATACGGTTTGACAATTCTTATTGATTTGCATACCGCTCCGATGAGCCAGAACGGTTTCGACAATGGCGGCATCTCCGGCGTGTGCAAGTGGGCACAACTGCCGGAAGAGGTTGAATTCGTGCTTAGTGTGCTCGAGCGTCTTGCCAAGCGTTATGGCAATAGGGAAGCGCTGATGGGCATTGAAATCATCAACGAGCCGAACACCACCACGTCCTGGCCGATGATGAACGTGACCGAACGATACAAGGCCGTCGATGCCGAACTTGCGGAAGGCACCGGTCCGATTGAATTCGACTGGCTCAAGAACTTCTACATCACCGCATATCGTCGCCTGCGCGACGTCGACAAGGGTGCTTTGCCGACTGATAAGGCTGTGGTATTCCATGATGGATTCGATATCGAACAGTGGAAGGACTTCATGCGTGGCGCAGATGGCAAGCTTGCGTCAGAGTTCGAAAACGTGATCCTCGACACCCACCAGTACTTGATGGCCGCGGAAATGATGGGTTGCCCGCAGACCGTGGAAGGCTACGACGATTTCGTGCGCAACACGTACGCTCCGATGGTCGCCGAAATGAGCGAATACTTCCCGGTGATTGTGGGCGAGTGGTGCCTGTTCAACTCGGTCGGCTGTGGTGTGGACACCCACGGCGGCCAGAGCGTGCTCAATGGCGAGGAAGGTGCGCGGGCGGAAACGCTCAGTGCCGAAGAAAAGCGTGCGCTCTACCAAGGCATCGCCAAGTCGCAGCTTGAAGCATGGAGCAACGGAAGCGGTTTCTACTACTGGAACTACAAGCTGCTCACCGACACAGTCAACACCCCCGGCTGGATCGGTTGGGACTCTTGGGACCTAGGCCGCTGCATCGCCCAAAACTGGTTCCCCGTCCCTCCCTCCAATCTTTAAAAAGGAAAACTGCAAGAACATTCAACTTGCGTAAGTGCAACGCAACGCAACGTAACGCAAAAGCGTTACGAGCCGGAGTCTGCGATGCTCTGTTGAAGACCGTAAAGACTGGCCAGAGCGGCCTTGGAGCGTGTCAGCAATAGAGCATCGCAGACTCCGGCGGACACTGCAGTAACCAAACAACACTGCAGTAAGCGGCGGGCGCCGCAATAACTAAAGCAAAATCGCAATAAGTAAAAAACGAAAAAAGAAAAGCAGAAATCAAAGGAGAAATAATGCTGCAAAATCCTATTTTTAAAGGCTTCAATCCTGATCCGGCCATTTGCCGTAAAGGTGACAACTATTATGTTGCCGTTTCCACATTCGAATGGTTCCCTGGCATTCCGATCTACCATTCGAAGGATATGAAGCATTGGGAGCTGCTTACCCATGTGCTTACCGATGACACGAATCCGAACCTTACCAAGCTGCCGAGCGCTAAGGGCATTTGGGCTCCTTGCCTCACGTATTGTGAGGAAGAGGACATGTTCTACGTGATTTATGGTGTTATGAATTCCATGAATGCGCGCTATTTCGACGTGAATAATTATCTTATTAAGTCGAAGAATATTGAAGGCCCGTGGAGCGAGCCGGTGTATTTGACTTCCTCCGGTTTCGATGCGTCCATTCTGCATGACGATGATGGCAAGAAGTACATCGTCAGCTTGGAGTGGGAGACCCGCGAAGGCTATGAGAAGCCGGGTGTGATCTGCTGCGTGGAATATGATCCGGAAACCAAGCATGTGGTTGGCTATCCGAAGCGTATTTGGCGTGGTGCTACTGATCGTGGCTGCATTGAGGCTCCGCATCTGACCAAGCGTGACGGCTGGTATTACATTATGTGCGCTGAGGGCGGTACTGGCTACAACCATTCCGTGACCATGGGGCGTTCCCGCAATGTGTGGGGTCCGTACGAGCCGGATCCGAATGGTCCGCTGGTTACGTCACAGCCGAAGGATTCGAATGAGCGTGCCGATGACGATCATCTGAAGCCGCGTTATTTCAATCCGGATTCCGTGCTGCAAAAGTCCGGCCATGGCTCGTATGTTGATTTGCCGAACGGCGAAACCTATTTGGTGCATTTGACGAGCCGTCCGTTTGTGCCGGAATTGCGTTGCACGCTTGGTCGTGAAACCGCCATCCAGAAGATGCAGTGGACGTCTGATGGCTGGCTGCGTATGGCCGACGGTTCCAATCTGGCGAAGATTGAGGTTGAGGAACCGAATCTGCCGGATGTGCCGATGCCGGAGATTCCGAACTTTGATGACTTTGATGGCGGCGAATTGGGCAACTGGTATTACTCGCCGCGTCAGATGCCGAGCACGTTTGCGAATGCTACGGAACGCCCGGGCTGGCTGCGTGTTCGCGGTGAAGAATCGCTTGCCTCGCTGAATCGTACGAGCCTGCTTACTCGCAAGCTGACGAGCGTGTATGCCACGGTGACCACCAAGATGGAGTTCGAGCCGGAAGTCTACCAGCACAGCGCTGGCTTGACCATCTACTACGACAACATGAATAACATTTTCCTGCGCAAGTATTATTCGCAGACGCTTGGTGGCAGCGCGATTTCGATCGTGCGTCTCGAAAACGGCGAAAAGACGGAAATGCTTGACACTCGTGTTGCCGTGGAAGATAAGCCGATTTACTTCCGTTTGAACATTGAGGGCCGTCGCACTTGGTTCGAATGGGGTTATGATGGCGAGAATTGGACCAAGATCGGTCCGGATTTCGATACCACCACGTTCTCTGACGAATACTGCAAGTTCGGTGAGTTCACCGGCACTATGGTCGGTATTGCCGTCACTGATGCTTCGCTGCATGAGAAGACCGCCGATTTTGATTTCTTCGATTATGAGGCGGACGAAACGAAGCCTGTCGACTGATCCCGCCCGGGCGGCCACCACGATCATTCAACGACCCTGATCCGGTCGTGATCCGATTCCGAGCGGCCGTGTGGCCGCTCGCAGGGCGCATACAATGGACCAAGGAACGTTGCGAATGACGCACGGTTCCTTGGCCCATTGGGCCGAATGGGTTTTGCCATGGGTTGTGATGGACGGAAACGAAAAGTCGGGCAACTCCCGAGCGTAAGGGCGGTGAGACGCATGGTGCTAGGCATCGATGAGCGAATCGACGGCGTGAACCTCGGCAACTGGCTGGTGCTGGAGAAATGGATGGATCCGAAACCGTTCACCCGCAGCGCCGAAGACGATGAAATCTGGATGCACCGCACGCACGTATCCCTCTGGTCCGAACGGAATCTCGCCGAGGAACTGCGCCGGCACCGCGAAACCTACATCACCCTGGAGGATTTCCGTATTATCGTCGGTCACGGAATCAACCTCGTACGCATTCCCATACCGTATTTCATCTTCGGCGACTGGCCCGGGCATCCGGGCTGCATCACGTACCTCGACCGCGCGTTCCGTTGGGCGCGGGAGACGGGATTGAAGATTATGATTGACCTGCATACCGTTCCCGAATCGCAGAATGGTTTCGACAACGGCGGTCTGACGGGTGTGTGCAAATGGGCGCAGAATACGGACTTGGTGGAGTACACGCTGAACGTGCTGGAGCGATTGGCTCGCCGATACCGCGACGAACCGGCCCTGCACAGCATCGAAGTACTCAACGAACCAGTGAGCTGGTCGGTGTTCCATAGCACGTCGAACACGGCGAAAGACTCTCATGAGGCTTCCGGTAGCACGTATGTCTCACTGCGGTTTCTGAAGCGCTTCTACCGCGACGCTTACGCCCGGTTGCGCGCCGTGCTGCGTCCGGAAACCGTGATCGTATTCCATGACGGTTTCCGACTACTCCGCTGGGGCGGTTGGTTTCGTCGTGCTGGCATGCGCAACGTCATGCTCGACACCCATCAGTATCTCATCGCGATGGAGGATCCGCTGTTTTCGGGACCGGCACGCCGGCTGTACCTGCGATCGCGGCGACTGCCATGGCTGTACCGGATGCTGGTGGGCGCGAGTGGTATCGCCATTCGTTCGGCGGCTCGTCGTATTCCCGTGCTGGTGGGCGAGTGGTGCGTGGAGAATCAGTGGGCCCTACACAGCCAAAACCGATCGGCTGCATACCGCCAAGTGTCACGATTGCAACGTGCGGCATGGGACGTGTCGGCGGGACAGATCTATTGGAGCTACCAGCTTGCGCGCTCCGCGAAACCGGGTAGTGGCGAAGGGAAACCGCCGCGGGATCCTCGCAACGGCGGCAATCTTGAGGCGTGGGATCTGACTCGCGTATGGCGTCATGGATGGATTCGGGCGGATACCTCTCACGATGACATGCCATAGTCAGTCAATCAACGGCAATCGACACAAGGTGCATTAGACTCGGAATCATGGCAGAGGAAGAGACTCCGAAACGTATCCGAAAATCACCGCAGGAGCGGCGTGAGGAAGTGCTGGATGCCGCGGTGCAGCTGATCAGCGAGCGTGGGTTCAACGGTATTTCCATTCAGGATGTGGCTGATCGTGTTGGCATCTCCAAGCAGGGTGTGCTTCGGTATGTGGGTAATAAAGACAATATGCTGGCCATGGTGTTCAACGAGTATTACGGTGAGACGGGCACTCCTGAGGATTTCTTTGCATCAGGTATGCCTGGCAGTGATCCTACTGCGCCGCTGTTTCCTGCGTATTTGCGTTATTTGGTGCGGCATAATTCGCGTCGTCGCATGATGGTGCAGTTGTTTACCGTGCTTTCTGCGGAGTCGTTGAATCCTGATCATCCGTTGCATGATGAATTCACTGCCCGTATGGACGATATTTGGGAGCATTATTCGCGATATCCTTGGCTGATTCCTCCGCAATTGGGTTCGTGGAAGTCGAGTATGCGTCCGGTGGTGCGTAAGGCCATGGAAATCATGGATGGCGTGCAATTATGGTGGTTGCGCGAACCTGAAGTTGATTTGTGCAAAGAGTGGGCTCAGATGGAAAACATGCTGTTTCCCGCTCCATTATGGGATGCATATCGCTGATTATTTAAGATTGCATTGCATGTATTCGTGTGAGAAGGCGAGGGGTCTGACGGGCTTCTCGCCTTCTGTGTTGGTATGGTCATGCCGAGTTGCGCGCGTGCCTGCATCGTGTTAAACTACCAATTGGTAATTAAAGGAAATCGCTTCAATGAGGAAAGTGAGCAATCCCATGACCGAAACCATTGAAAACACTGCGAATCTGCCGTATAAGAATCCGGAACTTCCGACCGAGGAACGCATCGCCGATCTGCTTGGCCGTATGACCCTCGAAGAAAAAGTCGGACAGATGATGCAACTTGACGCACGAAGCGGCGACTTGGACGATCTAATCGTCAACAAGCATGTCGGCTCCATTCTGCACACCTCGCCGTCCGACCTGCCGAAAGCCGTGGAAACGGTGAACACCAAAACCCGTCTCGGCATTCCGCTGGTGATCGGTGACGACTGCATTCATGGCTATTCCTTCTGGCCGGGAGCCACCATTTTCCCGGAACAATTGGGCATGGCGACCACGTGGGATTCCGAAAAAGTGCAGGCCGCGGGCCGTGCCACCGCCGAGGAAGTGTCGACTACCGGCGTGCATTGGACGTTCTCTCCGGTGCTGTGCATCGCGCGAGACACCCGTTGGGGTCGCGTGGGCGAAACCTTTGGCGAGGACCCGTACCTGATCGGCGAAATGGCATCGTCCATCGTCAAAGGCTATCAGGGTGGTGCCAAGGCGGGCGAGCCGCTTGCCAAAGACGCGATTCTCGCATGCGCCAAGCATTTCGCGGGCTATTCCGAAACCCAGGGAGGCCGTGACGCTTCCGAAGCCGATCTGAGCCACCGCAAGCTGGAATCCTGGTTCCTGCCGCCGTTCGAACGCGTGGCCAAGGAAGGCTGTGGCACCTTCATGCTTGGCTACGAATCCATCGAAGGCGTGCCGGTCACCTTCAACAAGTGGCTGCTTTCCGACAGGCTGCGTGGCGCTTGGAACTATCAGGGCACGCTTATCACCGATTGGGACAACGTCGGACGTTCCGTATGGGAGCAGAAGGTTAAGCCGGACTATGTGCAGGCCGCCGCTGACGCGGTCAAGTCCGGCAACGACTTGGTGATGACCACCCCGAAGTTCTACGAGGGTGCGATCGAAGCCGTGAAGACCGGTCTGCTTGACGAATCGTTGATTGATGCCGCCGTGGCTCGTATTCTCGCACTAAAGTTCCGTCTTGGACTGTTCGAAGATCCGCGTCTGCCTGATCAGGAACGCATCAATGCGGTGATCGGCTCCGAAGAACACCAGCAGCTCAATCTCGAAGTGGCTCGCGAAGCCGTGGCATTGCTGAAGAACAATGGTTCGCTGCCGTTCAATGCGGCTGGCGCGAAGCGTATCGCGGTCGTTGGTCCGCTTGCCGACGATGCGCAAACTCAGCTGGGCGACTGGGCGGGCAGCTCCGGTCAGATCAACTGGATGCCTGACGGCCACCCGCGCGAGATGATCACCACCGTGCTTGATGGCTTCAAGCAGCTCTCTCCGGAAGGCTGCGAGGTCGTGTACTCCCGCGGTGCCAATATCGTGGATTTGGTGCCTGATCCGGAAGGCGAGTTCTACCCGGATGGCCAGCCTCGCCCGAAGATCGGCGTTTCCGCCAAGCTCGACCGCGCACTGCTCGATGAAGCCGTGGAAAACGCTCGCCAAAGCGACCTGATCGTGGCCGTGGTGGGTGATGTGATTCAAGCCATTGGTGAAGGCTGCTCCACCGCTACGCTTGAACTGCTCGGCGGCCAGAATGCACTGATCGACGCGCTGTCGAACGTGGCTCGCGAAACCGGCAAGCCGTTCGTGGTGGTGCTCGTCAGCTCCAAGCCGCAGGTGCTGCCGGCATCCGTGATCGGTACCAACGGTGTGATTGTTGACGAAACACCGGCCGAAGGCACTTCGGCTCTGCTGTGGGCTCCAAGCCCGGGCATGAAGGGCGGCCAGGCCATCGCCGAAATCATCCTCGGCGAAACCGAGCCGAGCGGACGACTGCCGATCACCTTCCCACGCCATGCAGGTCAGCTGCCGGTCTACTACAACCAGATTCGCGGCCAGCACGGCAACCGCTACGCCGACCTCACACAGGATCCGGCATTCGCATTCGGCGAAGGCCTGAGCTACACCACGTTCGAATACGGCGAACCGACGGTCACCAACGTTCCGGAATCCGGCGCATTCGGCGAAACCGACACCGTGCATGCCGAAATCACCCTCACCAATACGGGCGATCGCAAGGGCACGGAAGTAGTGCAGCTCTACATCGGCGACATCGTGACCTCTTACAGCTGGACGGATCGTGAACTCAAAGCATTCCAGCGTGTGGAACTCGAACCGGGCGAAAGCGAGACCGTTGCCTTCGATATTCCGGTTTCCGATTGCACCATCGTCGATTCTGAAGC
>CAUFQQ010000023.1:0-8174 GCA_959028125.1 uncultured Bifidobacterium sp.
GCGCGATTGGCGAAACTCGCTCAATCCGCGCAGGTCATAGTCGTCACCCATCTGCCGCAGGTCGCATCCTGGGCCGACGAGCAGTATGTGGTCGCGAAAGGCGAAACGGAAGATGGGTCGGTCGAAACCACCATCAAACAGGTGCGTGGCGGCGATCGTGTGCATGAGATCGCACGCATGCTGTCCGGCAGTGAAAGCGAAGCTTCGCTGGAACATGCCGAAGAACTGCTCAAGTCATCGGTTCTCGATTAACGTAGGACGCACAATAATAAAGGACCCCGTGAAACAGGAATCGACCATCAAAAACTGCGTGAGCAGTTTTGAATAAGAATCGAAAGGCAGGATATCGATGGCAAGCAACCAAGGCAAAGGCGCCATTTTCGATCTTGACGGCACGCTGCTTGATTCCATGGGCGTTTGGGATCAGGTTGACATCGATTTTCTTTCAAAACGAGGCATTGACGTGCCGGACGATTACATGACGAAAGTTGCAGCCATGCAATTCCGCCAGATTGCCGAATATACGATCGCGCGTTTTGATCTATCCGACACTCCCGAAGAGCTGATGGATGAGTGGGATCATATGGCCCGCGTCATGTATGCCACAGTGGTCGAAGCAAAGCCATATGCGCGTGAATATCTCGCTCAATTGAAAGAGAGTGGAGCGAAACTTGCCGTTGCCACATCGCTGCCGCCGATGCTGAGAGAGCCGGCGATGAGGCATGTTGGTATTTTCGACTACTTCGATGAAGTGGTCAGTGTCGATGATGCCGGCGACGTCGGTAAAGACCAGCCGGACGTGTATCTGTTGGCTGCATCTCGCCTCGGAGTCGAGCCGGGGGAGTGCACCGTGTTCGAGGATTTGCTGATCGGTATGCGTTCCGCTAAGTCGGTTGGCATGAAGGTATGGGCCATGCACGACGATTCGTCCGATGCCGATTGGCCGGCGATTTGCGGTCTGGCAGATGGTGTCATGTTCGACTTCCACGACGCGCCTGCCGTATTGTAGGAACCGGCGTCGTACGGGGATATATGCATTTGGGGCTTTCCGTTGATTCGGAAGACCCCAAATACGTTCCATAAGAGTCTACCAGCTGGCTCGGTTCAGATGTCCTTGCTGCCGTAAATATGCAGCGATATTTTGCGGGAGAACGCCAAGGCGAGTACGTCGATGATCAAGAATGCCGCTAACGCAATGGCTTGGTGCCGGCTGATCGCCTCGGCCAGCTGTTCGACGGTCTTTTCGAGTTCCGGCAACGCCTTGCACAGTCCGATGGCCGCGCCCCCGATCACGCCGATGCTCAGAATAATGGCGGCCATGGCGCGATAAGGGGAGAACCGGTACAGGAACGGCTGCACGATGGCGTTGAGCAGAACGAGGGTCAGCACGGTCATCGCGGCGAAGCCGATCGCATCCGTCACTTTAACTGGCTCGTGCATGATGATGCCGGCGCAGGCGATGCTGACGGCCACTTCCAATCCCGCCACCAGATCGCAGACGATAAGGAATGCGAATCGTCCGAGGATCTGGTGGTTGCGGTTGATGGGCACGATGCCGTTCATCCAATGATGGTTGTTCATCTGTTCATAGGAGAACAGGGTGATATTAAGCATCAGGAAGCCGGAGGCCGCCCCGCCGATGGCGGCTCCCGCAACGCTGTCGAGAGTGGACCCTGTAGCCGCCATCAGGCATGTGAAACCTGGAACGTACGCGAAGAAGATGGCTATGTACGACCGCCCGTAGCTGATGGTACGGTTCCAGTCCAAGGAAATCTGCCTAAGGATGGCGGTCATGGCGTCCGCGTTCGCTGTCGTGTTCATCGTACGTCTCCTTCGTTGGTATTGCCGATTGCCGTATGTGCCGCGGCGTTGGTCAGTCTGATCACATCCTCAATCGAAGCATGCTGTGTCAGGAGACCGTCGGTGCCGCCGATGTGTGGGATATCCTGCGTGCGGACCAACGCGTCGAAGCCGGTTGCGTATGTGCGGATGCCGACCATTGCCCGTCGCAGACCATCAGTAAGCTCATCCGGACCGCCCTTGACCAGACGGAACGCGTCTTCGAACTCGTCTTTCGGCCCGCTGTAATACAGCATGCCGTTCGTTATATACGCGAGGAAATCCGCGCAACGCTCCAAATCGGCGGTGATATGCGTGGAGAAGATTACGCTGTGTCCGCCATCCGCAACATAATCGGACAGGATGTCCATGAGCTCGTCGCGGGACAGTACGTCCAGGCCGCTGGTCGGCTCGTCGAGAATCAGCAGTTTCGCATCGTGGCTCAACGCCACGGCGAGCATGAGCTTCATCTGCATGCCGCGCGACAGATCCTTGATCTTCTTGTTCCGTCCGAGTCCGAACCGTCTGAGATATGCGTCGAACAGATTGTGGTCCCACAGCGGGTACATTGGGCTGCTTGTCCGTTCCACCGCGTCGACCGTCATGTATTCGATGAAATAGCTGCTGTCGAGCACTACGCCCAGCTGCTCTTTGGCCCGCTCCTCATCGGCCATCGCGTCAAGGCCGAGCACTTCGATTCGTCCCGCGTCTCGCGTGGTCATATTGAGGATCAGTTTGATCAACGTGGATTTGCCGGCTCCGTTCGGACCGACCAGACCCATGATGTAGCCGGACGGCAGGTCGAAGGTCACGTCATCCAATGTGAAGCCGGAATCATAATGCTTCGTCAATCCGGTTACGCTCAAGGCCAAGGTTGGCCGCGTTCCTTGGGGGAGTGAGGAATCGTTCATGATTGTTCCCTGTACGCTTTCTCGAACATGCCAAGCAGATCAAGTAGGCTGATGTCGGCGGCTTTGGCCTCGATGGAAACTTCACGGAGCTTGTCCATGATGCGTTCACGCGCACGTTCCTTCATGAGTTCGTTGCCTCGTTCCATCACGAATGTGCCTTTGCCCTGCACATTCTCCACGAGCCCCTCGTCGGCCAGTTCGTTATACGCTCTGGTCACGGTGAGCACGCTGACGCGCAGTTCCTTGGCGAGCTTGCGCAGTGAGGGAAGCGCCTCGCCTGCTGTAAGCTCACCCGACATGATCGCGGACCTGATCTGGTTCTTGATCTGTTCGTAAATCGGTTCTCCGGACACGGATGAGATGATCAGCTTCAATCTGTGCCTCTTTTTCTGTATGTTTCGTAGGTGATATATCTCCCAGCCGAACAGTTAGATGCAAACTGTTTAGCTGTTATATATAACAGTAACACAGAAAACCCGTACTGTTATTGCGTGTCGCATAACAGTACGGGTTTTGTCGGAATATAAGGAAATCCGCCGCTCCATGAACGCCTCTTGCGGTCGACGATTGACGGAAGCGACATTTACTTGCGTTCGAGGATTCCCGTATGGACGGTTATGCGCGAGTCGGATGGATGATACGGCGGAAACACAGGTAGATCAGCTACGCCAACGGCATGGTCATCAACATAGGCAGTGTAGGGAACCGGCGATGAGTCCCACGCCAATCATGATTGCGATTTTCTTCGCGCCGAAGGAGAGAGCGTCCGTTTCGGCGCGATCCGTCGCCTGGGTGGTGTTGCTATCTTGCTGCATGATTGTTTGTTGGGGAAACCATCTGTTATTCCATTCCCTTATAGAGTTCTTTGGCTAGACCAATCAGTGACTTGTCTGAGCCTGCTGGGCCAATAAGGCATGCGCCGCATGGCAGTCCATCTGCTGTTTCCAATATCGCGTATCGTCCGTTCATAGTCGGGTAGTTGTTGAAACATCGACAGATCAATCAGACCGTGAACGCCTTTGGTGTGATATCAACGACTTGCGTCACGTTGAAGTCGATGGCAGCCGACAGCAGCAGGTACACTTGTTGACGTGGCATCTCGAACATGGCGGCAATCATATTGATGGCGTGTTCGACGCTTTGCGATAATGCGTCATCCAGCGTACTGCTGAAACCCATTGGAATCAGCGTGCCATGACTGATCGCAAATGGCAGAGGGGCTGCGGACGTTTTCTTGGAGATGATCACGCAGCCATTCCCTGGCTCTGACGGTATTGTACCGGACTCATCCAACCGAGCGACCGTTTGATGCGCTCGTGGTCGTACCAGCGGATGCAGTCGTCGACCGGGACGAGCACCTCGTCGCGGGTACGTTCCTCCCAATGCCCGGGATGGACGGACTCCATCTTCATGCGTCCGAAGGACCCCTCCGCGCCGTCGTTCCTCGGGACCGAACATACGATAATCCTTTCATTCAGTCTCCAAGAAAACGTCCGCATCCTGTAACGTCCGGATTCTTGCATACTTTGGGTTTTCGGTCCTGACGTGAAAGGCGGGGACGTTTCCACGTGTCAAGTCGACAATCGGCCAGCCATAATGATGTGCGTTGATTGGGGGTGTCCGCAGCGAAATCGGTGGAACTTGTTCAGCAGGTTCTGTGATACGTCGAGCATCGTGAATCCATGGGGTGGGGGAGTTGCGGCTGTGCAACTTACTTGAGTTCTAAGCGACGGTTCGCGGATTATTTGTCGATCGTTCACGTTTAAGGCGTTGCGTGTTCGCCTTCCGAGCCTATTTTGTCGCCCGGGCTGGCTTGTCTGACAGCTTCAATGTGGCAAAGCAGAAGAGGTAGAAGAATGAGGATAATGGCGAAAAACCATACGGCAACAAAGGAACAGCGGCAGGCAGGAGCCTGGCGCAAACGCGGTACCAAATCGGTGGGCGGTGGCATGCTCGCGTTGACAAGCGCTGTAGTGGCAGCGGCCATGCTCGCAACGCCAGCGGCTTTGGCTGGGGAAGGAACCGCCCGGTATTACAGCAGCAAGCAGCCGTATGTTGCACCGGCGAGCACATCATATTCAGCAATTCCGAGCAGATACCATCTTGCATACACCGAGTCTGTGGCAAGGCATGGCTCGCGTGGCCTGTCGAGCTACAAGTATGACGCTTTGCTGGCACTGATGGCTCAGTCTGCTGCGGAAAACAATTATGCTGGATTCGTTAGCCCAGAGGTTGGCAAGGAATTCATTAACAATGTCAATGCCATTACTGCGGTCAACGTGGGCAACGGGTATGGCATGCTCTCTGGTCAGGGCGCCATACAGCATCAGGGCATTGGTGAGAGAATATACCAGCGTGATGCTGATCTGTTCGCCAATGCCGCAAAGCAGGGACTGCGCGTCTCATACCAGAGCTCGGGTGAGCCTCGTGCAACCGAATCCGGAGAGAATTTCAAACTAGGATTCGATCAGGCTTCCAACGGTTTGCTGGCGAATGCGGTTGTAGCACCGAATAATCCTGCGGATAACAATTCCGGCAAGAATTTCGACAAGAACACCACCACGTTGTATTTCCATAAGACTGATAATCCGGATGGTACGCAGAAAACGGGCGAGGCCAAGGAGCGCGCGGAACGTTACCAGCAGTTCGTCGCGAATGATGGGGGCATCGCCGAAGCTGAGGAAAACGTGACGAACGATCCGTCCATGACCACCGCTTCGCATAATCTGCTCTCTCAAATCTTCACTGACGATTTCCTCGCGTCCATCGGCAAGGAGGAAGGCCAGCGCATCTGGTACAACACGGCTGACGGCACGAAAAAGGGTGCGGCCAATTGCGCTGCTGGCGCCGACCCTGCCAAGGATGCGAACGCGTGCGGTGACGCCAAGAAGAAGATCGCGTCGGAACAGGATGCGGCAATGGATTTGTACAATCTGTACATCATCGCGGCCGATATGGAACAGGAGAACACCGGATCCCACACGTTCAATTTCGACCAGTACTTCCAAGGTCAGCACGCCCAGGAGGCGAAGACGTTTGCTTGGTCGCTTGATGCCGAGGACTTCTATGAGAAGGGACCGGGGCGCGCAGGTCAGGATGAGACCTACCGCATTGCCCAGCCGTTGCTCGACGATTTCTTCAATGCGATCGACACGAGGGAGCGGGCCGGCACCGCCGCGACGTTCCGATTCGCACATGCCGAAACCATTATTCCGTTTGCGGCATTGCTGAAGCTGCCTGGATCGCAGCAGCAGGCGAGTGAACTGTACACGTATGAGAATAATCCGTGGCGTGGCGAAAGTGTGACGCCGATGGCTGCGAATGTGCAGTGGGATGTGGTTGTGCGTGATGGTACGGACGTCTCGGGGCAGCCGTATCAGCCGTTGGTCAGAATGCTGTACAACGAGAAGGAAATCGGATTCAACGATTCCTGCACGCCAATTGCGGATGGTTCGACCTGGTATAAGGAAAGCGAGCTGAAAAGCTGCCTGAATGGTAAGGGAACCACGGTTGATGCCCGACTGACGGATGAGGAAGGTCAGCCTGAAACGCCGGGCCATGAATCGACACCAGATGATTCGCAGAAGGCTCCGGGTGCGAATGATGCGAACGGCCAGCGGAAGCATCCGGTGAAATCGTCCGCGAACGGCGGCGATGCGGTCAAGCTCGCCAAAACCGGTTCAAACGTGACGCCCGCCATCGTGGCGACCGTCGTGATGGTGTCCTCCGCGATTTTTGGAGGAAGCTACGCGCGGCGTTCCCGCCGGAAGGCTTGATTTGAAACCTTATCTCGACCGGGTTGCGGCCTGACTTGCAACTTGGCCGCAGCCGGACTTCGGTCTAGCGTTTTACATCTGATGCGCTGTTCCCAATTCCCATCCTCGGGCTTGGAAGCAGCGCATCATTGCGTCAAGGTGCGGTATGAGGTCAGTGCGTATGCGGCTGGGGCTTTTCGCGTACTTTGGCGGTGAGATAGTCCGCTTCCACCTTCCATACGGTGACGGCGCGTACCTGCTGGTCGGTGAATTCCGCATGTTCCATGCCGGCCTGCTGCTTCATCAGCAGTGCGAGCCCCTGGCGTGCCTCGTCAAGATCGTCGATGATGGATGCGGTGCCATTGCCGACGATCGACTTGAACGCCTCGCCCCAATTGCACAACGTACGTCCTTCGACCACCTCGCAGTCGGTCGCCATCTCGAACGCCATGGGAAGCGCGTTGTTCGCGGCCTTGACCGCGTCCATCTTACGTCCGGTCGCAGAACCATGGAAATACAAGGTGAGATGATTGGATTCCGCATCGAACACGTATCCGAAATTCAACGGCACGATGGTGATGCCTTCCGCATCGGTGTATGCAAGACTCACGATCTTGCACGTTGCTATAATCGCATCGATCTGCTGTGGTTCGGTTACCTCACGGTCGGCACGCCTCATCATGCGATGCCTTCCCGCAACCGTCCGCTCATCATTACGACGCGTCACCATGGCACGTTCCTCTCTGCTGGATTTACACACCCAGCCTACCGGCTCCCTCAGCCGATGCTGTACACGCCGGAACCATCATCCCACCAAGCATGATCCACTGGCTCCGGCTGCACAAGACGTTTCGGCTCCTTCAGCATTTCAATCGCCTTCAACTCCAAACGTTCACGCTCATCAACCAACGCACCGCCAACACGATCAAGCAAACCGCACATGCGAGCCGTGGGCTGACATGTCGGAAGACGATGATTTATTGTCGGAAGTCTGAGTCTCATCGCGCTTTTTCTCTTCTCATACGAGGCCGTGCCCCGTGCCGTTACGAGACCTTCAAAAGGCTCGCCGAAGAGCCATGTTCGAAGACATCGGCACACTGCACGACCACTATCAGGAATTCGACATCTACCCGCTACTGACGCTGCTTGCGTCATTCGCACGAAAAAGCTGATCTATAAACAAAGCGGCATCGCATTCCAGATTAGAAAACGGAACCATCAAGCTTATCAAGCGCACGCAGCAGAGAATCAACATGACCTTTCGCGCGCACGTTGTATCGGGCAACACGAATCACTCCATCACCGTCAATCACAAAAGTCGAACGAATCACACCCTCGTAAACCTTGCCATACAATTTCTTCTCACCGTACGCACCATACAAACGATGCACGGTCAAATCAGCATCCGACAACAGAGGGAACGTCAAATGGTCGCGCTCGCGGAATCGGATGAGCTTGTCCAGCGGATCCTTCGATATACCGAGTACGGTGAATCCGCGGGAGCTTAGGCGTGCGAGGTTGTCGCGGAAGTCGCAGGCCTCGGTGGTGCAGCCGGGAGTCATCGCGGCAGGGTAGAAGTATAGGATGATATTTTGGCCGCGCAATGCGGAGAGCGTGACACTACCGCCGTTGTCGCTGGGAAGTGTAAAGTCCGGGGCCGTTAGTCCTG
>CAUFQQ010000024.1:0-7073 GCA_959028125.1 uncultured Bifidobacterium sp.
AAGCCCTGATTGGCTCCATATTCCTTCAAATCCTTCTGCCACAGCGCAATACCGCTTTTCAATTTGAGACGATCAGCGGAATCAGTTTCCTTCAACGCGTCGCCGATGGCGGATTTGTCGGACACTTTGCCACCGGCCGCGATGATATTCAGCCTGTCCTGCTCTTTGCGCAACCGGCTCGACCATTTGTAGGCCTTGCCTACGGTAGTGCGGAAGTCGCTTCGCGCATACACTTCAAACGGCAGATACTGGTAACCGGTCGACACGTTTTCCGCGGCTTCGGAAAGCACGCGATTGTATTCCTGACCGCCGAAATACGGAATTTCAATGCCACGTTCGTCGGTCACCGTGGTTTTGCGCAGGAATTCCCGATCAGACAACGTGATGTTATCGGCGGGGAACGCGCCGCCGTCCACACGCGCTTTGATGCCCTCCGACTTATGACATGCGTATTCGATGAAACGATATGAGGCTTCCGGTTTGCGCGAACGCTGCAACACGGCCAGCGCCGAACCGCCGTTTTCCGACGTGGTATAACTGCCATCCGGCGTGGGCATCTGTGTCACACGCCACAAACCCGCGGTTCCGGGAAGGTTCGACATGAGCAGCGACGGCAGCCAAGCACCGGAGAACATGGAGGCTACCTTCCCCTCCCCCACGGCTTCCTTCCACCCATCGGACCATGTGGTCAGATTGGTGGCGACCAAACCTTCGTCGATCATTTTCTGCCAGAATTCGGTGAAGGTTCTCGTACCCTCATCGTCGGTGAGGTTGATCGTCACGTTTTTGCCGTCGTTGGAGGTGGAGAACGGACGGCCTCCGGCAAGCCAGATCATCGTGTCGTAGAAGCTGGCGTCACCCGAATCGGCTGCGATGTACACGCCGATGCTTTTCAGCTTTTTGGCCGCCTCGTAATAGTCGTCCCACGTGCGAATCTTGGAGGCATCGATGTCTACCTGCTCGAACACGCTGTCGTTGTAGAAGAACGCCATTGGACCGGAATCCATGGGAAGGCCGTACACGCGGCCGTTCAGCTGCACCGAAGCCCACGTACCGGGCGTGTAGAAATCGCCGTAGCCTTCCGTACGCCCGGTGATCGCCACCAGCTGGCCGCTTACCGCGTACTGGCGCAACGCATAGTATTCCAATTGCACCACGTCGGGAATGCCGTAACCGTCTTGAATGGCGTTGTTGAGATTGTCGTAACCGCTTGTGTTCTTCCAAATAACGTGGATGTCGGGATTTTCCTTTTCGAAACCGGCAATGACTTGTTTCATGCTCGGCTCCCACGACCACACGGTGATTTCGGTGCGGGAATCGACGTTGGCTCCGCAAGCGGCCGCACTGACTGCCATAATGGCCGCACAGCAGATGGCGATGAGTCGTTTCACCAGTTTCAAGCCGATTCCTTCCGTTTGACGTTCCCACACGAAAACGTACGTACAGACATACGCATTCGAGTGTACGTCAGTCACCCGAAAGCCAGCGTACAATCCTCCAATCTCTTCGATTCAGCCACGCAATCCACTGATAGCTCAAAAAAGCGTCCGCCGATTGACAATCCCTCAATCCACAGACGCTCATATTTACCGATTCCACTATGGAATCATGCAGCTACTTCACGGTGTAGCCCTGCTGAGATGCATAATCCTTGATATTCTTTTCCCAAGCCTGAACACCTTCAGCAAGGGTGACGGACTTGTCGGTATATGCACCACCGGCATCATCGCTATATACGCCACGCGCATAAACCTCGAACGGCAGGAACTTGTAGCCAGTCGAAACATTGGCCGCAGCCTTGGCGAGCTCCTCATTGAACTTCTGACCACCGAAGTATTCGTGCGCATTGCCATCGGAATCAGTCAGAGAGGTCATGTTCAGGAAGTCATCAGAAGCGAGAGTGTCGTTATCGGCAGGGAATGCGCCGCCAGCGACGCGAGTCTTGATGCCTTCGGCATTGTGGCACGCATATTCAGCGAACTTGTATGCAGCTTCGGCCTTGGCCTTGTCATCCGTCTTGACCATCGCCAGCGAAGAACCACCGTTCTCGGAATTGGTTTCAGATCCATCCGGAGTCGGCATCTGAGCAACACGCCACTTCCCCTCACCGTCAGGAGCACCGGAAAGCAAGTTGTACGGCATCCAAGCACCGGTCAGCAGCGAAGCGATAGAGCCGTCATTCAAACTCTTGTTCCAATCATCACTCCAGCCTGCGGTCTTGGTATCGATAAGATCATCATCAATCATCTTCTGCCAGAAATCAACAAAAGTCTTGACCTTGGAATCATTGCTGAGGTTGATGGTGACGGACTGTCCATCGGAACCAGTGGAGAACGGCGTCGCGCCCGCCAGCCATGTCATGGAATCGAAGAAGCCAGCATCACCAGAATCGGACGTAATGTAGGACCCTGTTGCGCGAACCTTCTTGGCAGCATCGTAGAACTCATCCCACGTCCTCACCCGAGTCGGATCGACCCCGGCCTTATCAAACACATCCTTGTTATAGAACCATGCCATCGGTCCGGAATCCATCGGCAGTGCATACACACCGCCATTAAGTTTCACAGAAGCCCACGTGCCCGGCGTATAGAAATCCGAGAACTTGTCCGCACCAAACTGACTCAGGTCTTCAATCTCTCCACGAACCTGATATTCGGGAAGTGCATAATACTCAATCTGCACCAAATCTGGCGCACCTTTACCTGCAGAAAGCGCATTGTTCAAAGCCGTGTATTCGGTGCTGTTCGTGCCGGCATTGGTCACCTTAACAGTGATGTCCGGATTGGCCTTTTCAAAATCCTTCACGGTACGCGGCAAAGTGGAATCCCAAGACCATACCGTAATTTCAGTCTTACCACCCTCTGTCACCCCCGAAGAACTCGAATTCGAGGAACTCCCGCAGGCTGCGACACTAGTCAGCATCGCAGCAGCAGCAACCAGAGCGATTGTTTTCTTGGATGCAGTGAACTTCATCGTTCTTCCTTCCTTTAAATATGGCCGACCTCCTACATCGACCAACATTATCGGCTATGAATCATTCATTGACGCTTCCGACAGTCATGAGGATAACACAAAAGTTATGTTTACGCAAACAAATAGGCAAATCGTTGATTTTACAGTATTTCTTTAGTTACCTAGCATATTTTGTTTAGCTACGCAAACACGATATGATTGCATACTAGACGTATGCATATCCGTCGAAGCTCGCGCAACGCAGACATTTCATCAGACCACTCATCGAAAGGAACGGCATGACTTCCGGAACCAGCACAATCACAGTGCAAAAAAACAGCGCAATTGCCGATATACCACCCCGCATTTTCGGATCATTTGTAGAACATCTTGGACGTTGTGTCTACGGAGGCATTTATGAGCCAAGTCACCCCACAGCCGACGAAAACGGATTCCGCCAAGACGTCATCAATCTAGTCAAAGAACTTGGTGTGACCTGCGTGCGTTACCCCGGCGGCAATTTCGTCTCTGCCTACAATTGGGAGGATGGCACAGGGCCACGGGGGCAACGCCCAATACGACGAGATCTCGCATGGCACAGCACCGAAACCAATGAAGTCGGTATCGACGATTTCTACCGATGGAGCAAGAAGACCGGTACCGAAATCATGCTTGCCGTCAATATGGGCACCCGAGGATTGAAGGCCGCACTGGAAGAGTTGGAATACGTCAACGGAGCGCCCGGCACCGAGCTTGCCGATCGCCGCGTACGTAACGGAATCACCGAACCAATGGACATCAAAATGTGGTGCATCGGCAATGAAATGGATGGCCCTTGGCAGGTGGGACATATGAGCCCTGACGAGTATGCCGCAGCCGTGGACCGAGTCGCACACGCCATGAAACTCGCGGAATCAGGCTTGGAACTCGTGGCCTGCGGCTCCTCCAGCGCCCATATGTCAACGTTTGGATCCTGGGAACGCAGCGTGCTTACCAAAGCGTACGACAATCTCGATTTCGTCTCCTGCCATGCCTACTACTACGAACGTGGGGCAAAATCGTTGCAAGATTATCTGGCAAGTTCACAAGACATGCAAACGTTCATCTCCACCGTGGCGGCATGTGCAGACGAAGCCAAAAATGCCCACACAGGCGATCATGATATAGCACTGTCATTTGATGAGTGGGGCGTCTGGTATTCCGACGTCTGGAATCAGCAGGAAGCTGAATGGAAAGCCCAATCAGGCAAGGATCTTCATCATGAGTCATGGCCGAAAGCACCGCGTCTGCTCGAAGATATCTACAATGCAGCCGATGCAGTGGTAGAAGGGTCGCTGATGATCACTCTGCTTAAGCACTGCGACCGAGTGCGTTCTGCCTCGCGCGCGCAGTTGGTCAATGTGATTGCGCCAATCATGGCCGAAAAGAACGGTCCCGCATGGCGTCAAACTGTCTTCTATCCGTTTGCCGAAGCCGCACAACACGCCCATGGCATTGCCTACAGTCCAGTCATCGACTCTCCCAACGTAGAGACTGAATCTTTCGGCTTGGTCAATGCCCTTGATTCAGTAATCACTTGGGACGAAACGAATCATTCCGGTCTTCTGCTTATGGTGAATCGCGACGCATCCGACGCACATAAGGTTACGGCTTCTCTGTCTCAACTGCCGTATTTCGACATATCCGACTTCCATATAGACAAGGCCATTATTCTGCATGACGACAATCCATATCAGCGTAATTCCGCAGACGACCCAACCGCAGTGACACCCCAAGAGCTTCATGCAACAATCGACAATGGATCAGTTCACTGCACTTTGCCAGCAATCAGTTGGGCTGCAGTGGAATTCCACGCCTAGTTTTTATTCGAATAGTATAAATTAAATGGGTGTCGGCAGATTGACAATCATCAACCTGCCGACACCCATAATGTTGCGATTATTTGCTTGCTGTCCGCTTACTGCTTAGCGACGATCACGCCGTTCGGTTTAATCGAGGCCGTTTCGCCGTCCACGTCCGCGAACGAGGAGACCACGACTTCGCCTTCCACCGGAACCCGGACCGTCTCATGCGTGCGGTTGAACGAGAACACGAACCTCGAACCGTTCGCGCCCTCACGTTCGACGTGCAGCACTCGGCCGTCGTTTCCGCCCGCTTCGGCCATGCCGAGCGAATCAAGAATTTCCGGCAGGCTCAACGCGATGCCGTCCCGCCCGAGGCGCGCGCCCACGTACACGCTGCGACCTTCGCCGAACGTGTGCGCGACGATCGCCGGAGCGCCGTCCATGCCGGTCCACGGATCGTCCTTGAACGTTTCCAGCACGGTGGCCGTCCCGTCGACCGAGCCGATCACGTCGGCGATATCGTGCGCGACCGCGCCGTTCGACAACTCGAGGCGATCCGGCACGCCCGTGAAATCGTCGCCCATGGGCATGAATTCCTCCACGCGCACGCCGACCACGTCACGGATCGAGCCCGGATACCCGCCGAGCCACACGTGGTCCTTCTCGTCCGAGATGCCCGTGTAGTAGGTCACGACCAGTCGACCGCCGCCCACGACGTAATCGCGCACCCTGCGGGTCGTTTCCTCGGAAAGCAGGTATACGCTCGGCAATACGACCATCTCATAGTCATCCCAGGCGCCGCGCACCGGCACCACGTCGGCGGTCACACCCTGATCGGCCAAAGCGCGGAACCACGCCAATGGCTCGTCCACGTGATGCACGTGCTGGGTCGGCGTGGCGGTGTGTTCGGTGGCCCATTCGGACTCGTAGTCGAATACCACGGCCACACGGGACTTCGCGAGCCTCGATCCCAGAATGCCCTCGTCGGACAGTTTGTTCAGATCGGCGCCCAGCTCGCACACGTCGCGGAACACGGCGGAATCCTCGCCCGCGTGGGGCACCATCGCGGAATGGAACTTCTCCGCGCCTGCCTTGGACTGCCTCCACTGGAAGTAGCACACCGCGTCCGCACCCATGGCCACATGAGCCAAAGAGTCGCGCACCAGCTGGCCGGGCTCCTTGCGGTAGTTGATCTCACGCCAGTTGACCGCGCTGGTGGAATGCTCCATCAGGAACCACGGATCCTTGCGTGCGATGCCGTCGACCAGGCTCGCGGAGAACGCGAGCTCGTCCAAGTGGGCCTCGCCCGGAATGAAGTAATGGTCGTTCGACACGAAATCGACCTCGTCGCCCCAATCGTCGTAGTCCAACACCGAACCGGACGCGGACACCATGAAGTTCGTGGTCAGGGGCAGATCCGGCGTGATCTCGGCAAGCGTGTCGCGCTCGGCGATGTAGAACGCCTTCAACGCGTCCGAGCTGAACCGCTTGAAGTCGAGCAGCTTGCCCGGGTTCATGAAGTTGCCGTCGCCGATGAAGCGCGGAGGCACGATCTCACTGAAGTCGTTCATGCGCTGTGCCCAGAACGCCGTGCCCCACGCGTCGTTCACCGCGTCGATGGTGCCGTAGCGTTCCTCGCACCACTGCTGGAACGCATGTTCGGCGTCCTCGGAATAGTCGAAACGGTTGTGGCAGCCGTACTCGTTGCTCACATGCCATGCGACCACATACGGGTTGCCCTTGTAATGCTCGGCCATCGCACGGCACAGCTTCAGCGCGTACTCGCGGAACACCGGACTGGTCGGCCTCCAATGCTGGCGGGCGCCCGGCTGGCACACGTCGCCGCGGTAGTCCTTCCACAGCACCTCGGGATGCGCCTGGGTGAGCCACATCGGCGGCGACGCGGTGGCGGACGCCAAGTCCACTGCGACGCCGGCCTCGCCCAGCTTGTCGATGATGCGGTCGAGCCAGTCGAAATCGTACACGCCCTCGCTCGTCTCGATCTTCGCCCACGAGAAGATGCCCACGGACACGAGGTTCACGCCAGCCTTCTTCATCAGACGAACGTCATCGTCCCACACTTCCTCGGGCCACTGGTCCGGGTTGTAGTCACCTCCGTACCAGATGCGTTCCTGCTGTCCAGCCAACGGCTGCGGCCAACGATAGGCTCTACGTTGAGTCATATCCACTCCTTTGTTTTTTTGTCAACTATCCTAACAAATTCATTCCTTGACGGCGCCTGCGGCAAGGCCGGACTGCCAGTACTTCTGCAGGCAC
>CAUFQQ010000025.1:0-5545 GCA_959028125.1 uncultured Bifidobacterium sp.
TAATGCGTTGGGTCCAGACCTCGGTCTGGCCTTCCCATTGCGGATTGACCGCAGGACGGGTCTGGGTCCAGTACACGTTGCCATCCCCGTCCTCGAATATGTCTGGATCGATGCCTTCAGCGCCCTCAATCCAGAACGGGCCATGCCATGGCCCTTCGATAGAATCCGCTTCAAGGATAAAATTGCCCTCCGCGGCGTGGAACCGCATCAGCTCGCTTTCTGTGCAACCGCCTTCCATAGCACGGCGATCATCAAGACGGGCAATGGTGCATGCAATCACATATTTGCCATGAATCCTGCGCAGCGTCGGCGCATAGACACCGCCCGAATCATCCACGAAAGGAATAAGCAGGCGCCTTGCCAAGTCAGCATCTACCACATTCGACACATGCTTCCAGCACGTCATATCCTCGGAAACGTAAATGGGAAGACCTGGGACAAGCTCAAAAGTAGAAGTCACCAACACAATTCGCTGGAACTCATCATCCCAAATCCAACTCGGATCAGGATTCATTCCACTAAGAATGGGATTGGTAATGGTAATAGTCGCGGTCATAAATACACCTTATTCAGAAACGTTCGTGAGCATCAAATCATTGCGAACAATCGAAACTTTCGTTTGGCCCAAAAACGCAAACAAGCCGTACACCGGCGACATAACCGGCAGACGACTTGCCTGCGAAGGAAATTCTAGGAAGAAGGAAGGAAAGATGAGTGGTGTGCCGGAACGCCAACGCTTCGGCACACCACATCCGGCTCTGTCACAGCCGAGCCTCACTGCTTGATCCAGCGATGAATCAGGAGCCCTAACGGAAACTCCCTATTCGGCTCACGCCTCGGCCAGGGCGTCGATCATGTAGTTGTTGATCGTGGCCTTGACGGACTCGAGGTGATCGGACTTGGTGGCCTCGATGAGCTTGGACTGCGGGATGTCCAGAGCGTACTCTTCGAGGGAAGCCAGCGAAGCGGTGCCGTTCTCGACGGTCGCGCCGATGCCGGAATCGAAGGAGCTGTAGCGCTCGGCCTGCAGGTTCTCGATGACCTTGTCCTCGTGCATCTTGGCCGCGACCAGCAGGCCGGCCGCGAAGGAATCCATGCCGGCGATGTGGGAGCGGAACAGGTCCTCGGCGGCGAAGGAGGTACGACGCGGCTTGGCGTCGAAGTTCAGGCCGCCGTGAGGGCCGATCTGGCCTTCGGCGAGGACTTCCCACATGACGGTGGAGGTCTCGTACAGGTCGGTCGGGAACTCATCCATATCCCAGCCGATGAGCTTGTCGCCCTGGTTGGCGTCCAAGGAGCCGAGCACGCCGGCCTCGCGGGCGGTGCGGATCTCGTGCTGGTAGGTGTGGCCGGCCAGGTTGGCGTGGTTGCCTTCGAGGTTCAGCTTCATGAAGTCGATGTCGTAGGTCTTAAGGAAGGCGATGGCTGTGGATGCATCGAAGTCATACTGGTGCATCGTCGGCTCCTTGGCCTTCGGCTCGATCAGGAACTGAGCGTCCAGGCCGATCTCCTGAGCATACTCGTGGCACATGTGGAAGAACTTGGCCATGTGCGCCTGTTCGCGCTTCATCTGCGTGTTCCACAGGTTCTCGTAGCCTTCACGTCCACCCCAGAACACGTAGTTCTCGGCTCCCAGGCGCTTTGCGATCTCCAGGGAATGCTTCAGCTGGCCACCGGCGTAAGCGTAGATGTCGGCGAACGGGGAGGTGGAAGCACCGGAAACGAAGCGCGGGTTGGTGAACAGGGAGGAGGTGTTCCACAGCAGCTTGATGCCGGTGGACTTCATGTTCTCTTCGATCTTGTCGACGACCTTGTCCAGGTTCTTGTCGGTCTCGCGCAGGGTATCGCCTTCCGGAGCGATATCACGATCATGGAAGCAGAAGTACTCGACGCCGAGCTTCTGGAAGAACTCGAAGGCGTAGTCGACCTTGGCCAAAGCCTCATCCTCAGCATTGGAGTACTTGCCGTACCACGGACGCTGGGCAGTGCCGGTGCCGAACGGATCGACCAGCTCCTGATCGAACGTGTGCCACCAAGCGACGCCGAAACGCAGCCAATCCTTCATCTTCTTGCCGGCAACAACCTTGTCGGCATCGTAGTAATGGAAAGCCAGACCCTCCTGCGGTCCCTTTTCACGACCGACATACGGAATCTTTTCGATATCCCACAGACCCATGGGTTGCTCCTTTGCTATTGGTTTTTACTTTCGTAAGACCTTGCTTTTCCCGTCAAGCGGATTCCCGCCTGTCTTGATGTACATAATAAAATCAACTTCCTAAGTTTGTCAATTCAGTGAACTATTCGGCGTTTCCATTGAAAAATAGCCAATTATCAACTCAGTGATAAAGTGAACATGTTTGTTGCATCGCAGCGCTACGCAACGAAGCGCGCAATCGAAAGAAGGAATCCATGAGCGAAAACGTCGACACCATCTGCGTGCAGGGAGGCTACCAGCCCGGCAACGGCGAATCCCGCACTCCCCCGATCATTCAGGCGACAACCTTCAAATACAAGTCAAGCGAACAGATGAGCCGACTGTTCGACCTATCCGAATCCGGATACTTCTACACTCGACTGCAGAATCCAACCAACGACACCATCGCCGCGAAAATCTGTGAAATGGAAGGCGGCGCGGCCGCAATGCTGACCTCATCCGGCCAAGCGGCGAACTTCTTCGCACTGTTCAACATCTGCAACAACGGCGACCACATCGTCGCATCCTCCGCAATCTACGGCGGCACGTTCAACCTCATCAACGTGACCATGCGCAAAATGGGCATCGAATGCACGTTCGTAAGCCCGGACTGCACCGAAGAAGAGCTCGAAGCGGCATTCCAGCCGAACACCAAGGCGGTCTTCGGCGAATCCATCTCCAATCCGGCACTCATCGTGCTTGATTTCGAAAAGTTCGCGAACGCGGCGCATCGTCACGGCGTGCCGCTGATCGTCGACAATACGTTCCCGACGCCCGTCAATTGCCGACCGTTCCAGTATGGCGTGGATATCGTCACGCACGCCACCACCAAATATATGGACGGTCACGGCTCCTGCGTGGGCGGCGCGATCGTGGATTCCGGCAACTTCGACTGGATGGCGCATGCGGAGAAATTCCCCGGACTCACCACGCCGGACGACTCCTACCATGGCGTGACCTATGCCAAGGACTTCGGCAAGGCCGCTTACATCACCAAGGCCACCGCACAGCTCATGCGCGATTTCGGCTCCACGCCGGCGCCGATCAACTCGTGGATTATGGGCATGCATTTGGAGTCGCTGGGCGTGCGTATGGAGCGCCATTGCGCGAACGCGCTCAAGGTGGCGCAGTGGCTGAGCGCCGACCCGCGCATCAGCTGGGTGAGCTTCCCAGGCCTTGAGGAAGACAAGTACCATGCGCTAGCTGAAAAGTACATGCCGAACGGCACTTGCGGCGTTATTTCCTTCGGCGTGCCGGGCGGCCGCGAAAAGGTGTCCGCGTTCCTCGACCACCTGAAGATGGTGTCCATCGCCACACATGTGGCCGACGCGCGCAGCTGCACCCTATACCCGGCAGGCACCACGCACCGTCAGCTCACCGAGGAGCAGCTCGTCGAAGCAGGCGTTGGCATTGACCTGGTGCGCCTGAGCTGCGGCATCGAAAACGCCGACGACATCATCACGGATCTCGATCAGGCTCTCGCCGCCGTGCAGTGATTCTCACTCAAAATCACATCAGGAAGGCCGTATCTCCCACTCAGAGGTGCGGTCTTCCTCCTATCCGAGTGGACTCGCACGCCATACTCATCTTGCACGGGCACACCAATCATCTGAAATCCCTTATATGTGGCAGATTAAGGCATCTTCAAAATCCGATTTGCGCTATATGTGGCAGATTCACACTACATTCGAGGGTATAAATCTATAGAAAAATCCCGTTAAGAAATCTCAGGTCTGCCACATATAGCGATTTTGACTTTTCCAGCACCGTGGAATCTGCCACACATAACGGTTTTCATTCAGCCTGTTGGTACGTCCAGCGACCGGCAAGCATAGTGCCAAGCACATGCTCGGGCATGGCACGCATGGCCTCCGGAGAATCGATTATGCTCGGATCACAGTCCAGAAGCACCAAATCGGCCGCGTCTGCGTCCCGCAAAGCCACGCGTCCGACCGCGGTGGACGAAGCGAGCGCCGTTTCAAAATCAAGGCACTGCTCAGGTTGGAAAGGCTCGCGATCGGAACTTTCCGTACCGAATACCGACGCGGAGATGGCCAGCCATGGGTCCAGCGGCGCGACCGGCGCATCCGACCCCATGAGCAGTTTGGTCCCCGCCTTATGCAGACTATTGAATGCGTAGGGGATTCCGGCGGGGGTGCCCCAGAATCGCGCGATGACGTCACGATCGTCCATGGCGTGCTGCGGTTGGATGCTTGCGGCAAGTCCCAGCTGCGCGAGTCGCGGAATGTCGCACTCCTTGAGCATTTGGGCATGCTCAATGGAACCATGCGCATGGGTGCGTTCGGCACAATCAAGCACAATGGTGTTCGCTTCATCGCCGATGGCATGACAGGCGATGTCGAAACCATGTTCGACGGCGAGTCGCATGTACGACTCGATTTGCTCAGGGGCATAGCTCAATGTGCCGTAGGTTTCCGGTCTGATGCCCGAATATGGCATAGAACAGTAGGCGGAACGGGTGTTGAGCGAGCCATCGGAGATCATCTTCATCGCGCCGACGTGACCCAAACCATGACTTCCAGGCAATTCGTCTCCGGTGTGCCAGCCGTCGTCGATGGCTTGTCGGAGTCTCTCGGGATATATGCCAGCCTCGACACGCAGACCATCAAGCCCTTGCGAGAATCGGCTAATCCACGTGTCGATGTTCTCCGCCATCTCATAGTCGCGCACGCCGACCACGCCTTTACTCGCAGCGTCGTGTTCGGCGTTGCGCAACAGATGCATCAGCTCATTGGCCGCACCAGGTCCTTTGTCCAGCTTGCAGTAGGCGTCGAACCACTCAAGCTCGCCGACGAGTCCGGATTCGTCCACATCTACGCCAAGCTTGCGCGCGGCGGCAGAGTTCACCCAACCGCAATGCATATCGGCACTTGACAGCGCCACCGGCTGGTCTCCCGCCACCGCATCGATCGCGGCCAGGGTCGGCTGGGCGTCATCGGACCACAGGGAATGCCGGAAGCGCATGCCGACCACATATTGGTTCGGGTCGAGTGCGCCGCTTTCACGACGCTCCTCCAAGTGTCGACGCAACATGTCGAGCGCTTCGCCGGCACTGCGTGCATCAATCAGATCGAGCCGTCCCAACGTGTACGACCACTGCGTGAAATGCGTGTGGCAGTCCCACAATCCGGGAATCACCCATATCTTCGAAGCAGCATCCGTTGGCCTTTCCGAAGGTCGCACCGAAGCTATTCGCCCGTGACCGACAGCAATGTCGACCGGCTTATCCGAACCTACGAAACACACGTTTTCAATCACACACGGCTCGCCCATACATCCTCATTTCAACGTGATGTTCTACCCGTGCCATGGTATCCCGCAGCAGCGCAG
>CAUFQQ010000026.1:0-5380 GCA_959028125.1 uncultured Bifidobacterium sp.
GCCGCCAAGTCGGTGATCGCCAGCCAGGAACTCAAACTCGAGTCCGCCAAGTAAGTCAAGTAAGCCGCCCCGACGGTTAGCGCCGACGTCAGCGCCAAACCCTACGTTTAACGGGGCCAAAGTCATCCAAGTCCGCAACTTCGCCCCCATTACAAGCGCTTTCGCACCACATCGGGCTTATATATGGCAGATTCGGAAGGTCGCCCGGAGACATTTCGCTTATATATGGCAGGTCATTCCGGAAAGACCGCAGTTAGAGGGTACACAATTACCCCCTAACTAGCTTGTTTCAAAAACAGACTGCCATACATAGGCGAGATGCCTCCGTACAAACCCCAAAATCTGCCATACATAAGCGAGATACCATCTGCCGACTTTCCTTTATTTTGCATTATGCGTGCATTTGACATAGAATACACATTAATTGCACGCAAGATTAGGGCAGGTGATTCAGATGGGCAATATTACCATTCGCATGAACGACGATCTGAAAGCTCGGGTCAACCAGACACTCGACGCCATAGGCATGAATTTCAACACTTACGTGACCATGGCGAGCATCCAGCTCGTGAACCAGCAGCGCCTGCCTTTCGACACTTCCGCGCGCGCCGCGGAACCAAACGAGCAGACCAAGCGCGCCATGCTCGAAGCCGAAGCCAAGGAACGCGGTATCCTCCCAGACGACGCGGCCACCTTCAACAGCGCGCAAGACGCCATCGCCTGGCTGCACAACAATCACGGCTGAACAGGCAAAGCGCCATGATTACCATTAAATTCGACCAACAATTTCAGACCGACTTCAAACGCATCTCACGACGGATACCTCAAATCGTAACGGAACTCGAATATGTAATCGAAGCTATTGAGGAGTACGGACACGTTCCGGAATCATATAATCCTCACATGCTTGATCACCCACGAGGAATCTACTCGGGATATGCGGAATTCCATCTTGCCGAAGGGAAAATGGATGTGTTGGTGATCTACTCGGAGCGGCCGGAAGCGTCGACAATCCGATTCATTCGCATGGGATCCCACGACGAACTGTTTGACGGTCCGTTGCTTTAGATGAGTCCATCGTAGGACCCAACGAGATTCAGCCATCGATTTCCGCCCAATAAAACTTTTTCCCACCATATCGGGCTTATATATGGCAGATTCGACAGCCCAACTTGAGGTTTTTCGCTTATATATGGCAGGTCATTCCGGAAAGACCGCAGTTAGAGGGTACACAATTACCCCCTAACTAGCTTGTTTCAAAAACAGACTGCCATACATAGGCGAGATGCCTCCGTACAAACCCCAAAATCTGCCACACATAAGCGAGATATGCCCATGAATTACGCATCTATGCTGTGCAGGCGCGACCTCGCGTCGCTTAGAGGCTTGACAACACCTTCCATTTGACAAAAGTTGTCAGTTGCCACGCACCAGGAGACGCAATAGGGGCCGCACCTTCGAGGTGCGGCCGTTTTTCATCCTTCACCAAACCTGGATCTGCAACTAAGGCTAGCGAACAAAATGTACGCCAAACCACACATCCATTTCCCGGCGAGGTTGACTCGCCTGCAACGCGTCTCCTCGATCACCGCTTACCGAACTTCAATTGTCCGGCTTGCGCCACACGAACCGAATTCTTACTGGCCTTGGGCACGGTAGCGGGCTTCGGTGGCGGCTTTGGCGGGCTCCCACCAGGCGCGGTTGGCAGCATACCAAGCGATGGTCGCTTGCAAACCGGCTTCGAAATCGGTGTGTATGGGCTTCCATCCAAGTTCGGTACGCAGCTTGCTGGAGTCAATCGCGTAACGCCGATCATGCCCGGGGCGGTCACGCACCCAGTCGAACGCATCTTCGGCACATCCCATAAGCCGCAGGATCATACGCATCACGGCAATGTTGCTCATTTCACCATCCGCGCCGATCAGGTATGTTTCGCCGATCCGCCCGCGTGTAAGAATCTTCCACACCGCAGAAGAGTGGTCTTCCGTATGGATCCAGTCGCGCACGTTCTCGCCTGTGCCATATAGTTTCGGACGCACGCCCTCCATGATGGAAGTGATCTGGCGTGGAATGAATTTTTCCACATGCTGGTACGGCCCGTAATTGTTGGAACAGTTGGAAATCGTGGCGCGAAGCCCGTACGTGCGAACCCAGGCACGCACCAGCTGGTCGGATGCCGCTTTTGACGCGCTGTACGGGCTTGACGGCTTATATGGCGTGCTTTCGGTGAATTTGCATGGATCGTCGAGCGCAAGGTCGCCGTACACTTCATCGGTGCTGATGTGGTGGAATCGCACGTCATGCTTGCGCGCCGCCTCAAGCAGGTGGAACGTACCCTCCACATTCGTTGTGATGAAGGGTTCAGGATTGGCGATGGAGTTGTCGTTATGCGATTCGGCCGCGAAATGCACGATCGCGTCATGCCCGGGCACGATACGTTCCAGTAGTGCAGCATCGCAAATGTCACCTTGCACGAGTTCGACTTGCGATTGCGGAAGACCGGCGATATTCTGCGGATTTCCGGCATACGTCAGCTTGTCGAGCACGGTTATGCGCACGTCAGGATGGTTGTGTGCCACGTAGCGCACGAAATTGGCTCCGATAAACCCACATCCGCCGGTCACAATGATGTTGCGCGGCTTGAAAATCTCACTACTCACCATTTCAGGGTACTGGCAGGGTTGCATAGTCGAACAGCATTATGATTACGCATCTATATTTTTCAGTGTTCGTTCACCGATTCAGACCCCGAAAGCACTCATCCACCAAACGCGTCGGTACAATCGAAATTGTGAGCTTTTTATCTCAGAAAGAACCAGTCATCATGAGCCAGCGCCCTTATGCCACCATGGTGACGAACTTCGATTCCACGGAACAGAAACACAGCTGGGAAAGGCTTCTCCAGGAAGCCCAAAGCCAGGAAGACGAACGGTCATCAGCTCAAAACATCTCCAGCACCACACTCCCATCTGTTGAAGAGCTATGGCACACACGAACCTGCGAAAGCCTACTCAACGCCCACACTTTATTCGCCACGTATTTCGCCGGCATAATTCGCACCGCATATCTGTATTGCCCGCAAATCATGCTGTCTGATGCAGAGGTTTGCGACGGTCTCTTCTTTCTCGCCCTCGGTCCCAATACTGTCAATTCGCTGCTTGGAAAATCATATAAAGATGGCCCGTCCATCATTATTTCTGGCCGAAGTGATTCGTTTGAGGAATGCCTGTTCAACTTCACGCTCAGCACAGTTGGGGCCGTTCAGGCGAAGGCTCAGAAGGCAGCAAAACGAGACGATTGTTTACATAATGCAATTGAAAAATGCCCTGCAATGCCTGACCAATATACTATTCGTCCATTGGAATATTGCGCACTAGATTGCACAATCAGTTATACTGACGCACTTTCGCAACCTGCAGAATTTTACCAAAATCTTACCGAGAAAATCAACCTTTGGAAGCAACAACAAATCGGAAACTTACCTGAAATTATCACCTTTGCTTTTTCTTCTTTTTTTGAAAAGCCCGAAGATACTTACGCTTATCTTGCCCAGCGATGGCAGGATTGGCTGGATGCAGTCGCCTGTGGATTAGTATATTATGAGAATCAAAATGCTGAAGACGTGCGTAACCGTATCAACGAGGGACGTGAAAATCAGATTAAAAACATGGACTTCGATAAGCTGTTTGCGAGATACTCTCGTCAGAACAGCCTAATTTTGGAAACGCATCTGAAGACCAAGAACCCTTTTGGGACAAAAACAGCAGATGCACTCGAAACACTCCAACAAGTTGCTGAGATGTCGCAACGTTCAGAAGCTTTTACCTATATTGATAAGAAATATCCAGACAAGTTAGGCACAGTCGAAGTTTACGCAGGAAAAACACCAACTGAAAAGATTCATAACAGCACGGATAGCGCGGATAGTACGCCGAATCAGTTGTTGAAATCTTGGTATCAGTTCGTCTACCAACGGACTCTTGCCACTCATCTTGGTGCATGCCTTATCGCTGTCGCCGCCACGCCAAATGCATATGAGCAGATTGCCGGTAAAAGTATGGCAGATTCCATTGAAGAGGAAGCTGGCATATTCCGCAAAATGATACGTTCTTTCAAGCATCTCACTAATGCAAATCCTTCATCTTCCCTCACTTTGTCTGGGTCTATAACGGAGATTTTGGGTGGCATGCCGTATCATGTTTTCTCTTGCTTTTGTTATGAGGCGCGCACGACCATTGACAATTGGAGGAACTGTTCCCCTACGACTCCGCTAAGAACGCAGCGTCTGCACACCAAGAATACTGCTTATCTTATTCAGCAGGCAAGCGAGGAGGTCAGCCTTCTTGACGACGCCAAGGGTATGCGAAATAAGACAGCACTTGCATTTATGCTTGCTCTTGTTTCGGTGTTTTGCGATCAGATTTGGTTTAGCGATAACACAGTTCCACTTTGGCTGGTTGTTATTGTTACTTGGTTTGTTTCTGTGATTCCTGATTTTGGAGAGTTGTTCGTCTGGATCAGAGGCGTACATTCGAGCGCCAAGACCGTTGTTTTTATGGGGGATTGATACATGACTACTGATTCAATCCAACACGTTGTTCCCGTAGAAGATGGAATCCCTCCACTTGATATTCAGTCTGAAACTGAAGTGTTCCGCGAGCAAGGTGGGGCAGGTTTTACTGTAACTAAAAATACTGCGGTCGTACGCTCAACTGGAGAACGCCTGCAGTTTCACGTCGCTTCGGTTCGAGACGGTAAAACGGGTGCTGTTTGCATTGCAGAGCAGATTTTGTCTGATGGAACATCCACTTTTCTTCTTGCACGCCACTGGAGGGTAGCCATCAGGCAATGGGCTTGGGAATTTCCACGAGGCATGGGTGCCGATGATGAGGATTCTCGAGATACGGCTATCCGTGAGCTGTCTGAGGAGACAGGAATCACGGTTTCACGGGATCAGGTTAGAATTCTGCAACATATTCACGCCGACACAG
Source organism: uncultured Bifidobacterium sp. (assembly GCA_959028125.1). Taxonomy (GTDB): domain Bacteria; phylum Actinomycetota; class Actinomycetes; order Actinomycetales; family Bifidobacteriaceae; genus Bifidobacterium. Next base: position 4,992 of record CAUFQQ010000026.1, read on the forward strand.
GCGTTCTTCGCGACAATATTGCCGTCGCGAGGGTCTTGCTTTCGGAAGAAGATTCGCAAGTCTGCAGCCCTACCGACTGGGAACTTTCGAATTCACGCTATATTCCTGCCAGCACAGTGTGTCAGATGATTGCAGGAGGAGAAATCACTGATGGCATTACGCTTGCTGCCTGGTCCGTGTACTGCGCTCATTTTCTGTTTGGCACAAACAAAGGAAGGATCTCCAGCATAAGGTGATGCTAGAGATCCTCCATATGTGCGGGGCGAAACGCGTCTACTTCTTGAGAAGGGGTTCGACCTGTTCCTCGTACGCGGTCAACGCGGTGTCGATCACGTTGTGCATGTCGTAGTACTTGTACGTGCCCAAACGGCCGCCGAACACCGTCTTCG
>CAUFQQ010000027.1:0-5337 GCA_959028125.1 uncultured Bifidobacterium sp.
GGCGTGACGCCCTCTACTTCGGCGACCGCCAAATGATCTACGAGTCCCGCCCGCTGTAGCCTTGAGACTTCTCTAGCCCGTGTGTACGTGTACGGGCGGCGGTTGTAGATGCCTCCATTCCTATGCAACTTGCGTTTCCGTCTGCACGTCCTAGTGTTTGGGGAGGATGGCCGCACGTTTTTGGCTTGCTGACCTCACGATTTGGGAAAAAGCGGAAAATTAAATCGTAAGGTCGAAACCAAATCGCAATCGTGCGACGGGACTCAAGATTGCAACGGTCGGTACATCAAAATCATGATATGAAGGAACGGGGTCGCAGCATCCTGGTGTCCATCATTTCGAGGAATGACGGGTAGGTGTGTCGAAACGTTTGACAAATTTGAGTTGCTGGCTTACGATTAGTGAAACGTTTCGACGAAACGATTCGATAAAATACGAGCGTGATTCTGCGGAAGAAATTCCGGAAGGCTCGGCGGATGGCTTTGTTGAACAATGGACGAGAGCTGCGGTACGCATGACGTGTAACGCAAATGACTTGGAGAGCCGAAGGGGGCGGAAGATGACGGGCATCAAAGATGTGGCTCGGGAGGCGGGGGTGTCAGTCAGCACCGTTTCGTACGTACTTTCCGGCAAGCGTTCCATCTCCGCCAAAACCACCGATAAGGTGATGGCCGCCGTTGAACGACTTGGATATACTCCGGATGCCAGCGCCCGTAAAATGCGTGGTATGCGCAATCATATTTTTGCGCTCAGCGCGCCGATTCGCGGTGATATCAATCAGGCCAAATACAACGCTTACTTTCTGCAGACCGCATGGCAGGCAAAGAACCGTGGCTACGATGTGCTGTTGCTTACCGGCGAGGACGCGGTGGCCGACATTCGGCGCGTGACGCAAAGCAACTTGGTTGATGGCGTGGTGCTGCTCGACATTGAGGAACATGACGAGCGTACCGCCCAGGCTGGCTCATATTCCAAACCCTGTGTGGCCATCGGTTACCCTGCAGAGCATGAAGGCTGTGCCTGTGTCGATATCGATTTTGCCACGGCTGGTCGTATGGCTGTGGATTGCCTGTATTCCAAGGGGCATCGGAGCGCTATGTTTTTGCGTGACAATGAGACCGATTACGATCGCGGTTCGGGCTATGTGCTGCTGTTCCGCAAGGCTTTGCTGGAACGTGCCGAAGAGTTGGGCATGACGATTCATGAATCCTCCAAGCATCGTGACGATCGCTTTGATGCCGCGGAATTCGTGCGTGAGCTTCGTTCTTTGGATGAGCGCCCCACGGCGATTGTCAACCAGGCGAATGCCAATGTGCTGAAGTTGGTATTGCAGCAATTACAGGCTTCGGGATTGCGGGTGCCAGATGATATTTCGGTATTGTCGTGCGGCACGTATTTCGAGGGAGAGCTGATGCCGCAGCCGATTACCGAGATGCCGGTCATGCCGCAGGAATTATGTTCTAAGGCTGTGGATCTGCTGGTCGACGCCATCGATGAGCATCGCGACATCAAGGGATTGGTGGAGCTGTCCGCTCCGGTCATGCATAGTCGAGGTTCCGTTACCAAAGTTGGTGACGTGTGAAAAGAAGGTTGTAGGAGTATGTCCGTGAAAGGCGGACGGATTTCCGTATCCATAATCGAAACGATTCGAAAGTAAGTGAAGGCGTTGTAGCCGAAGCGAAGATGGTGATTGCCGAATTGAAAAGCGCCAATCCGCGGCCATCGTCGAAACGTTTCGAAAAAAGGAGGCGACACATATCAATCTTCATAACTGAAAAACAACTTGAGACATAACTCAACAACACAACCACCAATAACAAAGGAGAAACCATGAAGATCACACGAGGCATCGCACTTGCGGCCGCGGCGGCAATGTCGCTGACCACGCTCGCTGCATGCGGCAGCGACACCGCGCAAGACGAGGAAACGCCAGACAGCCTGTCGTTCTGGTATTACGAGGAAGACGACGCTGGCCAGACCCAGGCATGGCGTCGCGCCGCGGAAGCCTTCGAAAAGGAAACGGGTGTCAAAATCAATTTCGAACGTAAGTCGTTCACGCAGATCGCGCAGAACGGCAGCCAATTCCTCAATTCCGATGAGGCGCCGGATCTTATGGAATCCAATCGCGGCAACGGTTCGGCCGGCGTGCTCTCCACCATGGGGCTGCTCACCGATTTGGGTGATTACGTCGATCAATACGGTTGGGACAAGAAGGTGACCGGCGCCAATGCGGCCGTGGCCAAGTATGATGAAAACGGCATCATGGATGGTGACACCTGGTACGGCATGACCAGTTACGCGGAATTCCAGCGCGTCTACTACAACAAGGATCTGTTCGCCAAGTACGGGCTGGAGATTCCGACCACCTATGACGAGTTCGTGGACGTCTGCCAGAAATTCGTGGATGCCGGAGTGACGCCGATCGCCGCCGACGCGCAGGAATACGGCGTGATGTGGCTGTGGTGGCAGCTGGTTTCCAAGGAGGCCGACGCCAAATTCATCGACAACTGGCAGCTCTACAAGGGCGATGTCGACTGGAACTCCAAGATTCTCACCAATTCCGTGAGCACCATCAACGACTGGCTCGACAAGGGCTTCATCTCCCACAACGCCACCGGTATGAAGGCCGAAGACACCACGCAGGCATTCATCAAGGGGGAGTATCCGATCTATCAGACCGGCACCTGGAATCAGGGACGTTTCGTCAAGCAGATCACCACTTTCGATTGGGACGCCGCGGTGATGCCGGAATCGAATTTCGCGATTGGCTGCGCAGGCAATCTGCTGGTGATTCCGGAACGCTCTCACCACAAGGATCTCGCTGCGAAGTTCATTGACTACGTGCTTTCCGACGATGTGCAGAACTACCTCGGCAACGCCGGCGGAATTCCGGTGGCGGGCGACGCCAGCAAGATCAACGACGAGAAGAGCAAGGCCATGATCGAGGAATACGCCTCCTACGCCAATGATGGCAAGCTCAGCTACTACCCGGATTACGCCGCTTCCAACCTTACCGATGCTGTTCCGGCGGAATTCCAGGAACTGGTGAACGGCACCAAGAAGCCGGCCGACGTGCTCAAGGGTATCCACGAGAAGTACGACGTCGGTGTGGAAGACATGGGCGTCAAGACCAACTGATCGTATATCTGATCTCATATCCGACATCGCACGGGATTATTCCGGTTTTGCTCAGTATCAATCATGAATAATCCCGTGCGGTATCGCAAATTACAACTTGCGAACCAATATCGCAATCGTAAATATTCACAGGCAACGCAGCGCAACCAAAGGAAAAGCCAAAATGTCAAAGAAGACCAAAAACGGGGGAGTCTCAATGTCAAGGCTTCCCGGAAACCGTTCCGCAAAATTCGTACCATATCTTGTTCCCGGACTGGTAGGTCTGCTCGTTATCGTCGTTATTCCATTCGTGTGGAACATTTACTTGAGTTTCACTCGATGGCGTGGAGTCGGCCCGGTTAAATTCGTTGGATTGCAGAATTGGAAACGTCTGTTCGCTGATTCCACGTTCTGGATTTCATTCGCTAATTCATTCTGGATTATTGTGGCTATCGTAGTTATTCCTACGATTCTTGGACTATTTATTTCGTCACTGCTGACTGACGTTATTCAGAAGAAATTCGGCGGCAAGACGGCTTCCTTCCTGCGAGCCATGTTCTACCTGCCGCAGTTGCTGCCGGTTGCTGTCGCGGCCATCATCATGGGCTGGATCTTCCGTCCGGAAGATGGCGCGGTGAACGCGCTGCTCGTCAAGCTCGGCCTGGGATCGTTGCAGCATAACTGGCTCGGCAGCCCTGATAGCGCGCTTCCGGTGCTGATGTTCATTCTGGTGTGGATCCAGTTGGGCTATCCGATCGTGATCTTCATGTCCGGTCTGCAGCGCGTGGATCCTGAACTTTACGAGGCGGCCGGTCTTGACGGAGCCAACTGGTGGCAGAAATTCCGTGTGGTCACGCTGCCGTCCATCATTCCCGAGCTGCTGGTGGTCATCCTCACCGCCACCATCGGCGCGCTGAAAACCTTCGCACCGGTCTATCTGCTCACCAAAGGCGGGCCGGGAACGGCAACCACCGTGCCATCATACTATTCCTACAATCAATTCTTCCAAGTGCAACAAGTCGGCTACGGCGCGGCCATCTCCACAGCGCTCACCGTGGTCATCATCGTGTTCTCCATCGTGTTCACCATGGTGCAGAAGCACGTCGAAAAGGAACTGGTCTGAACGGTTCAAACCGCAACTGACCCGTAACATGTAAGACTCGCAAGACTCGCAAGACTTCGAAAGTCGAGGAAACAACCATGACGCAAACCATGACCGCATCGGCAGCGCGGAAAGCATCCAAGAAAACCCAACATGTGCGCTCGACCGGCGACTGGATCACCCTCATCGTGCTCATCGCAGCCGCACTGCTCGTGCTTTTCCCGTTGCTCGTGCTCACCGTCAACGCGTTCAAAACACCCGCCGATTACAATGCAACAGGCCCGCTTTCGCTGCCGAAGCATTTCACCATGGACGGCATCATCTCCTTCTGGACCACCACCAAGTTCCCGCTGAAATTCTGGAACAGCTTGGTTATTTCGCTGGTAGTGGCTGTGGCCGCCGTCGTGCTTTCCGTGCTGAACTCCTTCGCGCTCGGCATCGGCAGGGTCAAAGGCAACACTTGGATTGTGCTCGCCATCATGCTTGCCAATATGATGCCGCAGGAAGCGCTGCTCTACCCGCTGTACACCATGTTCAAGCAGGTCGGACTGTACAACACCAAACTGGCGATCATCATCATCTTCACCATCATTCAAAGTGCGTATGGCACGTATCTGCTGTCGTCCGTATACGGTACGTTCCCGCAGGCCATTCTCGAAGCGGCAGCCATTGACGGCGCCTCGCGCTGGCAGATTCTGCGTAAGGTGGTGCTGCCGATTTCCTGGCCGACCATCAGCGTGCTGTTCGTGTTCTTCTTCGTGTGGACGTGGAACGAATACATGATTCCGATGGCATTCCTGATGGGCGACGACGTGCAGACCATTCCGCTGGCGCTCGCCACATTGCAGGGCCAACGCACGATGGATGCGACCACACTTGCTTCGGCTTCGCTGCTGAGCATTGTGCCGACTATTATTTTCTTCATTATTTTCCAGCGCAAGTTGTCGCAGGGCATTACCGCTGGTGCCGTAAAGTAGCGGGAAAAGGGGTTTCTTATGACTCGAGATAACGATTGGAGCACCATGCAAAACAGCTCACGTCACGATATGCAGGTTGATTCGTTGGGTGCGTTCGCCGCGCGCAGTCCGCTGGACTTGCTTGCGGTTGCGGCACCAGGG
>CAUFQQ010000028.1:0-4032 GCA_959028125.1 uncultured Bifidobacterium sp.
TACCTGGAAGCGTCCCACTGCATCGGCGTGCGCGAATTGTCCCGTCCGATGAGCGCGAGGGCCGCCATCATCGATTCGGCGGACTGGCACTTGGCCTCCTCCACGCGCTGGCGGTAGGCGTTGATGGCCTCCAGATCGCGGTACTGGCCAAGCTCGGTGAAGTGGGCGTTGGTCATGCCCAGCTCCTCGCCCTCGTAAATGTAGGGGGTGCCGCGGTGCATGTGCAGCAGCATGCCGAACGCCTTGGCGCTCAACTCGCGCGACTCGCGGTCAGAGTCGTCGCCCCAACGGGACACGACACGCGGCTGGTCATGATTGCAGAAGAACAGGCTGGCCCAGCCGGCGTTCCTCACGGCCTCCTGCTGTCTGCTCATTCTATCTTGAAGTTTTTTAGGAACAAAAGCGCGTGTATCCCATTTTGATTCGGGGGATTGATCGACACTGACGTGGTCGAACAGGAACAGCATGTCGAGTTCCTTGTGGGCCGGATTGGTAATAAACTCGTTGCGTTCCGGAGTGATGCCCGGCGCCTCGCCGACGTTCATGTAGCCCTCACGGCCCTCGAACACCTCACGGCGCATTTCGGCGAGGAATTCATCGAGCCGCGGACCATCGGAACAGAACGGGCTCGCGTTCGTATATCCCTCTTCGCCTATCTCTCCTTCGGATAATTCCGAGTCGACCTCTCCAGGCAGCCGTCCGTGGCTATCGAGATGTTTCGAGATCAAGGTGATCACGTCCATGCGGAAGCCGTCGATGCCGCGATCCATCCACCAGTTCATCATCCTGTACACGGCCTTGCGCACCTCCGGATTCTCCCAATTCAGATCCGGCTGCTTCCTGGAGAACTGGTGGAGGTAGTATTCGCCGCGCTTCGGATCGTACTGCCAAGCGGAACCGCCGAAATACGAACCCCACCGGTTCGGCTCGGCGCCCGGGGTGCCCGGCTCGTGGCCCGGCCTGGCCGGACGCCACCAATACCAGTCGGCGTGAGGGTCGTCCTTGTCCCGGGAGGCCTGGAACCAGGCATGCTCGTCGGACGTGTGGTTGACCACCAGATCCATCACGATCTTCAGACCGCGCTTGTGCGCTTCGGCAAGCAGCTCGTCCATGTCCTCCAACGTGCCGAACAGCGGGTCGATGTCCTGGTAGTCGGAGATGTCGTAGCCGTTGTCGTCCTGCGGGGACCTGTAGACCGGGGACAGCCACAGCACGTCCACGCCAAGATCAGCCAAATAATCGAGACGGCTGGTGATGCCCTTCAGGTCGCCGATGCCGTCGCCGTTCGTGTCCTGGAAGGAACGCGGGTAGATCTGGTAGACCACCGCGTTGGCCCACCACGGGTTCGGGGTCGCGCCGTTGGAACGCACGGCGTCGGGAAGGACGGAACGATTGAAATCAGTCATATCTTGTTTCCTTATTAAATCAAGTTCTTCATCAACGCGATGCTATGGATCCACGTTGCCTATATACGGGATGAATCAATGTTGCTTTTTCCTTTCCCTTTAGAGTTCCATCCATGAGCCGGACAAGCATGCTCATGCCCAGTTGACACAACTCTGCTGGCATTAAGGGAAATTCATCTATCCTCAGACGCTTGCCTATGGAATCTGTATATGTTCCCGCTGAAATCAGCGAAAGATCTTGAGGAATCTTCATTCCACGCTGTCGCGTCGCAGCAACAAGATTATTAAGGAACAATGGGCCGCCTTGAGTCACAATTGCTGTGTTCTCACTCGAGATGAACCTCTCAAGTAGGTTTTCGGCAGCATCGAAATCATCCTCGTCGGTAAACTCTTCATCTATATGAATCTTATATCGCGCAGCAGCATCATGCATTGATGCCCTGAGTCGAATGAGGTAATTTGCACCTCCATTTCGTTCGTAATCAATCTCCTTCCCCCCTGCAAACAGAATTCTGCTGTGCCCATTACGACAAAGCGTTTGCATGATCATTTCACCCATTTCAATAAAATCGGTATCAATGCATGGCACATTTATTTCATTCATAGGATGTCCAATAGAAATGAGCGGAATACTTGAAAGCTGAGCCAATTCAATCCGGGGATCATTCATAGTCACATCCATAAGAGCGACACCATCCACCATCCCAGTATCGATGATGGAGCGAAGCTGCTCATCTCCTGTTTCCTCAGTCAACAGCAACGTTTCATAGCCAAGTTGCCTGGCCGCTTTGAGGAAATTTAGAAAATAAGCACAATAATTGGTATAGCTGGTGGAATCATGGACAGGCGAACTCAGCGCGACGAAATGAGTCTCACCACTCAACGGAGCTGGACCACCGTTTTTCGCCAAGTAACCAAGTTCCCGCGCAGCTTGCAATACTCTCCGACGGGTATTTGCCCCTATGGGACGTTTCCCTGTCATCACATAGGAAACCGTGCTTATGGAAACTCCTGCGAGAGCCGCCACGTCCTTGATTCCAGCCATTGTTATCCTTATTCGTTCACAGTAAAGCCTTGGCTCTTTCCTTGCTCAACGAGCTTGTCCTGCCAAGCCTTCACACCTTCCTTCATTGTGGTCTGTCCCGTGTAAGCCGCCCCGACAGTGTCGGTGAAAACGCTTCGCGCATAAACGTCATAGGGCAGAAATTCGAACTTAGATGTGACACGCTTCGCAGCCTCGGCGAATTCAGCATTGAACTTCTCACCGCCAAAATAATCCACCGTGTCTCCATCGGAGTTCACCATAGTAGTCTGGCTAAGGAATTTATCGTTAGACATGGTCTTCAAATCAGCAGGAAAACCACCTTGGTCCACACGGGACATGATGGCATCAGAATTAGTGCTGGCAAATTCCATAAACTTGTACGCAGCATCCGCATTCTTGGATGACGACATCAGGGCAAGGGAGGAGCCGCCGTACTCAGAACTTACCTTCTCGCCGACGTTCCACGTTGGCATTTGAGCAATTCGCCACTTTCCAGCACCCTCCGAAGCATTGTTTAAAAACATGCCGGGAGCCCATGCAGCAGATATCACGCTCGCAAACTCTCCGGAACCAACTGAACGATACCAATCATCAGAACTATCTTTTGTCTTCGTTTCGATTAGTCCTTCATCAATCATCTTTTGCCAGAAGTCACAGAATTTCTGCACTCCTTTATCAGTAGTGAGTTTGACGGTAACCTTGGTGCCGTCTTTAGATGTGGAATATGGGTGTCCACCTGCTTGCCAGACCATTGCATTGAAGAATCCGGCGTTCCCTGGATCATTAGTAATATATGAACCAATCTGCTTAATCTTCTTTGCATCTTGATAGAACTCATCCCAAGTACTTGGCGGCTCAGAAATGCCAGCTTTGTCAAATACCTCTTTGTCATAGTAAAAAGCCATTGGTCCAGAGTCGACTGGCATACCATACATACCGCCATTGAAATTCACTGCATTCCAAGTACCTGGGGTGTAGAAATCCTTATATTTGGCAGTCCCATAGTCATTCAGATTTTTAAGAGAGCCCTTAATTACATACTCAGGAATCGCATAATATTCAATCATGGCTATATCCGGAATTCCACTGCCAGCTTCCAAAGCATTATTCAGAGCTTTGTATTCATTTTTACCACTACCGGCATTGGTAAATTTGATGACAATGTTAGGGTTTTTCTTCATGAAAACCTTAGCATTAGCTTTAAGATTGTTATCCCAAGCCCAAACATTAACAACCGTCTTACCGCTCCCATCGGGAGTTTCCGACTGAGTTGTTCCACACGCTGCCAATGGAACAACCATCGCCGCAGCACCGCAGAGAGCAATTATTTTTCCTAACGAGAACCTCATTGTTTCCCTTCTTTCTATTGAGCAGCAATGGCATGATCCTTGCTTTTGGCGCCCTTGCTTGTAGTCTGCATCTTAAAACCGAAGGATTATGACTGACAAATAATTTCGATGATTTCGACGATTTCAACAATCAAGGCACTCACCAGAACAGGCACGCGCGATTGTATCGTGTGAGGGCCAACACAATTGATGATCCATTGTCTAAAGAACGAGAAAGTCACATTAGCGAATA
>CAUFQQ010000029.1:0-3871 GCA_959028125.1 uncultured Bifidobacterium sp.
GCGAGTGCTAACTTACGTGGATTCTCGGCGGAATGCAAATCGTCGGCGTGTCGCGGTTGGTTGGGCGGGCTGCGACACGCGCGTCAATCAGTAAGTGGCACGACGGGGATCTCCATGGTGATCGCATCCGGATCAGTGTCGCCGGAGGCGTTGGAATCATTGGACTCACCGGTGGTGTGGGCTAACGTCAGACGCATCTGATGCCAAGCCACATTGCCGTGTGTGGAAGCCGACATGCCTTCGTCCATGAATCCCAAGCGGGAGTAAAAGCCAACAAGACGTTCCTTACAAGTCAGCACAATGCCTTTGCGTCCGGCAATCGTCGAATCAAGGATCACACGACGCAGCAGATAGCTGGCGCAACCGCGATGCTGGTAGACGGGAGCCACATCCACGCCGAAAATCATCTGCCAATCACCCTGCTCGTCATGCATGGAAACATCCTCATACATGACATCAGCCAAATCTTTCTCATTGGTCGTCATGCCATTGACGAAACCAACCAACGTGCCATCTTCCACGGAAGCGGGGAAGCAGGCGTCGTCATCGGCGTCAGTGTTGATCAAAAGCCAGAAATGTTCCGGATATGTGGCGACGCGTGCGGTCAGGCTCTCGTTCGTTGCGGCCTCCGCAGGCGGGAAGCAGGCAGCCTCCACAGCCTCAATCGCGTCCAAATCCTCCATCGTTGCATGTCGAATGAGCATGTGCATACTCTCTCGCAAGGCATACCCAATCTTCACATTTCGATATGAGCTGACGGCGGAAAGCGCCGACGTGCAATACTGTGGCAAGGATTACCGGGAAGCATTTCTTGAAGGTTGATAAACGCTTATACGAAAAACCGATAACGACGTGGCCTGTTCCGTGATTATCGCGCGGTACGATGGGGCGCGTTCAAGGCTAAAGCTTGGAAACAGCCTGAGAAGGCTTCAAACGATCCGCAGAACATTCGAAAACCTAGCGAGAAAGAGGGGAGGCGCGTGTGTTCGACTGGACATTCGTGACGCACTACGCGCCGTTCTTCGTCAACGGTGCGGCGATGACGTTGTTCATTTCCGTATTCGGCATCGTGCTTTCGATTGTGGTCGGTCTCATCTGCGCGGGCATTGAAATCGCACGCATCCCAGTGTTGAAGCAGATTGTGCGCGTCTACATCGAACTCAGCCGCAACACGCCGTTGCTGGTACAACTGTATTTCCTGTATTTCGGTCTGCCGAAGCTTGGCGTTGTCTGGTCCGCGGAACAATGCGCGATCGTGGGACTCGGCTTTCTCGGCGGCTCCTACATGGCCGAAGCGATGCGTGGCGGCCTCGAAACCATTCCGAACGTGCAGCGCGAATCCGCATACGTGCTGGGCCTGAGCCAATGGCAGACCTTGAGCCGCGTGGTGATCCCGCAGGCCATTGGCACGTCCATCCCAGGCATTGTGGCCAACGTGATCTTCCTGATCAAGGAATCATCCGTCGTGTCGGCCATCGCGCTCGCCGACGTGATGTACATGGCCAAGGATCTGATCGGCATGTATTACAGCACGTATGAAGCGTTGTTGATGCTGGTTGTCGCATATTTGGTGATTCTGCTGCCGATTTCATTGTTCGGCACTTGGCTGGAACGGAGGTTCGACTATGAGCGGCGCTGAGATTCTGCTCGAGCCGGGCGTGTTCCCGCGCCTGCTGCAGGGCCTGTGGGTTACGGTATGGATCGCCGGCGTTTCGGTGGGTCTTTCCATTCCTGTGGGATTGGTCGTCGGCTGGCTGATGACGATGAAAAATCCCGTCATCCGTGTGCTGACCAGGATTTATTTGGATTTCATTCGCATCATGCCGCAATTGGCGTTGCTGTTCATCGCGTTTTACGGTTTCGCCCGTGCGTGGAATTGGAATTTGGATGCGACCGGCGCATGCGTGTTCGTGTTCGTGCTGTGGGGCGGCGCGGAATTGGGCGATTTGGTGCGTGGCGCGCTTGAGTCGATTCCGAAAGCCCAGTATGAGTCCGCGTATGTGCTTGGGTTGAGTGGCTGGCAGACGTTCGTCACAGTGATTCTGCCGCAAGCGTTGCGTAGGCTTCTGCCGGCTTCGGTGAATCTGGCGACACGAATCGTGAAAACGACGTCGTTGGCCGTGCTTCTCGGCGTGGTCGAGGTCATCAAAGTGGGTCAACAGATCATCGACGCGAACCGTTTCCAATACCCGACCGGAACCCTGTGGATCTACGGGGTGATTTTCTTCATGTACTTCATCGTGTGCTGGCCGCTGTCCATCGTGGCCCGCCGACTGGAAAAGAGGTGGTCGCATGACTGACGCAGCGGGCAAGCAGACTCAGGCAGGCCAAGCAAGTCTTGGGATTGCGCATTTGGTCAAGCAGTACGCCAATGCCGACAGGCCAGTGCTGAACGATATTTCGTTCGACGTGCCGCATGGCAAGGTGTTTGTGATTGTTGGGCCTTCCGGTTCCGGCAAATCGACGTTGTTGCGCACCATCGCAGGCCTTGAGCCGATTCAGGGCGGCACCATTTCGCTCAACGGCGAAGTGATCGAAACGGGCAAGCCGGGCACTGAGTCCGCTGGACGCAGCAAGCGCAGCAGCGAACTACGCACCCGCGTTGGCATGGTGTTCCAAAGCTACGACCTGTTTCCCAACAAAACCGTGCTTGGCAACATCACACTGGCGCCGACCTTGGTGCAGAAGCGAGATAAGGCCGCAGTCGAGCAGGAGGCGATCAGGCTTCTGGAACGCGTCGGCCTTGCCGACCGCAAGGATTCCTGGCCGCACGAGCTTTCCGGCGGCCAGCGTCAACGCGTGGCCATCTGCCGTGCGCTGATCCTGCATCCGGAAGTGCTGCTGTTCGACGAAGTCACCGCCGCGCTCGATCCGGAAATGGTGCGCGAAGTGCTCGACGTGATGCTCGAACTCGCCGATTCCGGCCAGACCATGCTCATCGTGACGCACGAAATGCAATTCGCGCGAGCCATCGCCGACCAGGTGATCCTGCTTGAAGATGGCGGCATTGTGGAACGGTCCGACGATGCCGAACGATTCTTCACCAATCCGACCACCGAACGTGCCAAGCAGTTCCTGCATACGTTTGAATTCGACCGGCATCGCAAGTCCGCCGAGCAATCCGAACGGTCCGAACAGTAGCGCGAAATAGCGCGAATCGGCGAAACCCAAGATTTTGATAGCAGTCATCTTTGCAAGAGAGGAGAAACCATGACCGCATCAATCATCAACAAAACATTCAAGAGCATCGTGGCCGCATCGGCCGCGTTGATCATGGCAGCCTCCGTGGCTGCTTGCGGTCCGTCCGCGGCCACTCCGAGCGACGAAGGCTCCACGGGTAGCGATTCCAGTTCCAGCAGCAGCGCCACCGCCCGCACTCTGGATGAGATCAAGAAGTCCGGCAAGCTCAAGGTCGCCGTGTTCTCCGACAAGGCTCCGTTCGGCTACGTCGACAAGGACGGCAACTATGCCGGCTACGACGTCTACTTCGCCGAGCGCTTGGGCAAGGATCTTGGCGTAGACGTTGAATACACCTCCGTTGACGCCGCCGCCCGAGTCGACGTGCTCACCTCCAACAAGGTCGACATCACGCTGGCCAACTTCACCGTCACCGACGAGCGCAAGGAGAAGGTCGACTTCGCCAAGCCGTACATGAAGGTGGCGTTGGGCGTCGTTTCCCCGGAAAACGCCGAAATCACCGACGTTGACCAGCTCAAGGGCAAGACCCTGATCGTGACCAAGGGCACCACCGCCGAAACCTTCTTCGAGAAAAACTACCCCGACATCAAGCTGCAGAAGTACGACCAGTACGCCGATGCCTACAACGCGCTGCTCGACGGCCGTGGCGACGCCTTCTCCACCGACAACACCG
>CAUFQQ010000030.1:0-3243 GCA_959028125.1 uncultured Bifidobacterium sp.
CCAATAACCGGAAACAAGCGCAGCCTGCTCGCTGCCATACAAATCTGATCAGTACACCTCTCATTGGCGCATAGCTGAATCATTGCCGGTGATATCGAGCCGGCTCGTTCGCACCATGCCTCATAAACGCACCTGTACGAGCATGTGTTCTTGGCATCGCCGCAACTCAATGCACCGCAGCAAAACCCATTGCATACCATCACATATTCAGAAAGAACAACAGATCATGAAGTATTTCACTACTGACACGCATTTCGGGCATCCGCTGGTCAGCGTGCTGCGCGGATTCACCACGTTCGACCCTGGGCACACACAGTATGACGCTCTCCTCTCCTCGCAGAGACGCAAGGCCGCCGAGGATTGGGTGAAGGGCGTGGTGCTTGACGATTCCCGGCTCAATTTCCGCAAGGCCGCAGACACCGATGCGCACGATGAAGCAATCGTGGCCAATATCAATCGGATTGTCGGCGAGGACGACGAGCTGTGGATTTTGGGCGATATCGGATACCGAACATCGGTCCGGCATCTGAAGAGCTGCCTGCGTCAGCTGCGCTGCAGGCATCTGCACGCGGTTATCGGCAATCACGATGACTGGTGGCTGGACGATGCACCCGCGCGAGATCTGTTCGAATCGATTGAGCCGAACAGCACGGCGGAGCTGACCGGTCTCGGAATTGGCCGCCCGCAGGCGACGGAGACCGTCAATCTATCGCATTTCCCCTACCGTGAGGATCTTGCCTATGGCTGGCCGGATGATGCCGTACGTTTCCGCGATCAGGCATTGCCGTTCGACGGACATCGTCTGCTGTATGGTCACACGCACCAGCTGTCTCCGGAGGGCGCACGCCACGAAGCCCTCAACGTTGGACTGGACGCATGGAATCTGCAACCGGTAAGCGAAACACAGATTGCCGACTGGTTCCATGCACACGCGACCGATTCAACGCACGTATCACCGCTGGATATGCCCGACTCCCCCGGGCCGGCGCCCATTGACTCCGCCGCACAGCAGGAACCAGGCGGCTCGGTTTCGGCAGCCGAATCATAATACAAGCAATATTGGGGCGAGCAGAACCTTATGCCATCGCTGGCACCTGTCTCGCCCCACAGCACAACGAAAGGAGCTTGGCTATGGCAAAGCTCATTATTCTGCGAGGACTGCCCGCTTCGGGCAAGTCCACGTGGGCACGCTCATGGTGTGAGGACCCCGCCAACACGTGGCCGCATTGCGTGATTTCTCTCGATGACATTCGGCTCATGATCGCCGGCTCGGCACAGGTCCGAAACCGACTGCAATCCGAGCACGGCAAGCGATTCAATGACATGGTGGTTGCCATGGGACGGCACATGATTGCCGACGCATTGGATGCGGGGTGGGATGTGGTGGCGGATGCGCAACACGCTAATCCCCGGTATGCAGCCGAACTGGCGCTACTCGCTCAACGTCATGGCGCACTGTGGGAAACGAGGGATTTTGACGTTCCTCTAGACGAATTGTTGCGTCGCAATGCGGCGCGTGATACCGCTGACCGTGTTCCGGAAGATTACATTCGTTCGTCCTGGAAGCATTTTCACACCGCGATGTTCCGCCCGTTGGAACCGGGCGATCCGAATGGAAACCTGTTGGAGCGTATGCGCGCGGACCCTTACGTTCGGGTTATTCCGGTGCGCGGCGAAACAGACGTGTATGCGTGCAATTTCACTGCAGAGGCATTTCGTGAACATCGGTGGACGGATCGCACCATCAATGCGCGAGGGCTTTTTGTCGGCGGCAACGGTCAGGTGGTGCAACGCGGGTTCGAGAAGTTCTTTGCTGTGGACGAGACGGAGGAGACATCGTTCGCCCAAGTCGTCAATCACGCTCAAGAACATCCAGAGTCGTTGCCCGTGCGCGTTGAGCGCAAGGAGAACGGATTTCTCGGGCTCGTGGGCGCGGCGGGAACTCCTGGATTGTTCCGCTTCTGGTCGAAGTCGGGGCAAACGGATTATTCCGCGCTTATCGAGCGCCTGTTTCCTTCAGATTCAGCGGTACGTGCCGAATTGTGGCGTATGTTGCATGAGTGGAATGTCACGGCGGCGTTTGAAGTCATCGATCGCGAGTCCGACCGGCACATCGTTGGATACGAATCATCCGGGCTGCGCTTGCTGCATCTGATTCGTAATGCCGAATCGTTCTCCATCGATGCCGCTCACGAGGAAACGTTCACTCTTGCCGGCGGCTTCGTGCGGCCGGAAACGGTGGCGATCCGCCATTCGCCGGAAGAAGTCGCCCAGGCAATCGGCGAAGCCAAGGCAAGCCCGCGTGAAGGCGTGGTGCTATATTTTGCCGACGGTTGGATGGTGAAGGTGAAGTCAGACCGGTACAAGTTGGTCAAGGCGATGCGCCCTCTTATGCAACGCGTGCTGCTGCGTGGTCGTTCCTTCAACAAGTCCGGCGACATTGCCGATTTGGCTCGCCGTATCATCGATTACGCACACGAACACCACATCGACCTGGCCTACGAGCGGCAGGCATTCGGCGAGCGCGATATCGATATGACCAAGGTCAACGACATCGTGGACCACGTGCGGTAACTGCTGAGTTCTAGCGCAATATCTTCTGACCAACGTATGTATCACGAAAGCATGTGTCGTGAAAGCATGTATTGCGCTAGAACCAAATCATTCTCGTTGAGGCCGGATAATGAATCTCTATGCTTTGAACATGACGCACCATATGCCGGCATTTCCTTGCGCGAACAACTGTTCATTACGAACATTGTACTGATGCCGTTACAGAACAGAAGAGGGTGCTGTCCTACTTTGCTGACGACGTTGCATTGAAGCTCGACTCATGCCATGTGTTCTACACTCCGAACGTGGGGATCCGAGGCGTATCCAGCTACGAGCACAGCTTCGATTTCCTGTTCCAGCGTAGCGCCAACCATCCGACCCGGTTCTGCCAGGCACCGAACCGATTCGACAAGGACGCCGTGAAAGACATCATGTTCGGTTGGGATGACACGAAGAAGGATCCCAAGCGCAGGGATTCCCGGCTGATAGTCATCGGCGACGACCGGCAGACGCCGTTGCAGCGCGGCGCGCTCACCGCGTTCCGCAACTACGGTGTGACCGTTATCCCCTACTCCAAATTGGAAGAGCGGGCTCCCGTGGAACTCGCCGCGTAGCTTCCGAGCCATATAAGGACTCATCCCGACGACTCACCGCGAGCACCGGGATGAGTCCTTGGTTCTTGTGTTTCGC